>NZ_CP058557.1:2400000-3000000 GCF_018141165.1 Alkaliphilus sp. B6464 | reverse complement strand
AAATTAAAAAATGATAAAAATAGAGATATAAGATATTACACAACCGTATTGCTATTAATTAGTCGTAAGAATTTCAAGACTTTTTATGCAGCGGTTATTTTTATACTCTTAATGCTAACAGACCTACAATTCAGTCGTTTTTTTTCTGTTGCTCCAGACTTAAAGTTATCTAAAGAGTTACAGATAGCAATAAGAAAAATTATAAAATCAAGTCCAATATTGGTAGAGCACAATGCCTTCCAGGTACTTAGAAGTGAAATAAGGTGTTTATTAACAGAAAGCGAATATACTCCACTAGCATACAGTGAGGATAAAATGGATGGAAAACTAGCAAATGCCTTCCTGGCTGATGAGGCAGGAGCAATGGACAGTTATCCAATAGAGGCCATGAGATCATCACAGATTACTTTATTTAATAAGTTAGGTATTATTTTAAGTACTCAATATCCTAACGATAACAATGGGATGATTGACGAGATTGATATATCTAAAAAAGTTTTAGATGGCCTAAGAGATAATAAAAGACGTTTTTCATTACTTTATGAGCCAGATGATGAATTTCTTTTAGACGACAAATGGATGACGGAGGACTTAGTTATCTATCAAAGTAATCCTGTTACAGTAGACAATGAACATATATTTGAAGCAATCAAGGAGAAAAGAGAAGATGCAGTTGACTACGAAAACAAGAGAGAAAATTATCTCTGTAAGCATAATAACATTAAATACAAAGGTCTTGGAGTAGAAGGATATATTGAAATCACCAAAGTTAGGGAATGTAAGATTAAAAAAGATAAAGAGTTTTGGAAAGGTAAAAAAGTATGGCTAGGAATGGACTTATCATTGACGGAAGATAACACAGCGGTCGCAATGGTAACAGAGGACGAAGGAAAAATCTATGGTAAAGTTTGGGGCTTTATACCTGGTGATAAAAAGAAACAAAAGAGCAAAAGGGAAGGCGTTGATTATGACAGGCTAATAAAGCAAGGCGTATGTTTTGAAAGTAGTGGCGAAGTAATAAGTTATGAAGATGTAGAAAATCATATTCTAGGATTAGAAGAAGAATATGAAGTTGAGATCCAGCAAATAGGATATGACAGAATGAATGCTATAAGCACAATACAAAAACTTGAATCAGCTGGATATGAGTGTGTGGAAATAAAGCAACATTCAAGTGTACTACACATGCCAACTAAGTTATTAAAAGAGTTGATATTAAGAAAAAAATTCAAATATGAAGAAAATCTAATGTTAGAAATAAACTTCCAAAATGCTAGATGTACAGAAGATACTAATTTGAACAAGTATGTTAATAAAAAGAAATCGGCTGGGAAAGTGGATATGGTAGTTGGGTTAATAAACGCTATGTATTTATTAGAACAAGAATTGTTATATGGAGTAGATGATTTTGCAGTACAAGTCGGATAAGGAGGGGTGGCGATATGATTTTAAAAAAAGAGTTGCACAGAATACAAAGTTATATTACTAATTTTCCAGATATGAATATATGTGTATTGGCAGGGTCTAAAAAACTTGGCGAAATGTATTGGAATGCTATACGCAAGGCAATAAATTACAAAGGCGAAAAACCATTTATAGTATCGAGTAGAAGCAAGTGCAATGATGGGATTAATTTTAAAAATTCATTAATAATAGTATGTAGTAAATGGTGGGAAAATCCAGAGTCGCGTGCATTCTATGATGGTTATTTTAGAATTGCTAATTTTGCTGTAGTTATAGGTGAAATAGATTGGAATTACTAGGCGTAATCATAAATGAAAGGCGGTGAGAAATTGAGATGGCCATGGCAAAAAGAAGAAAGAGCAGAAGAAACAAGTTCTAAAGTCGATGATGTACTCCTAAAAGCTCTCCTTGGTGGCACAATAATAACCAAAGAACAGGCCCTAAACATTCCAAGTGTAAAAAGCTGTATTAATTTTATAGCCGATACAGTGTCAATGCTACCTATAAAACTTTATAAAGAGAGTGACGGAAAGACAGAGGAAATAAAAGAGGACATAAGAATAGGATTATTAAATGACGATACTAAAGACACATTAGATGCAGTTCAGTTTTGGAGAGCATTAATTACAGACTATTTTCTTGGCAAAGGCGGTTATGCCTATATTAATAAGAATTTAAATAGCTTTAGTAGCCTACATTATGTAGATGAAGCTCATATATCTACTGTAAGAAATGCTGATCCAATATTTAAATCCTATCAAATCTTAGTTAATGGTCAAAATTATTGGCCACATGAATTTATAAAGCTGCTTAGGAATACAAAAGATGGTGCAGAGGGAGTAAGTATAATTGAAGAAAACAGTTTATTACTTAGTGTCGCATACAATTCTTTAATTTACGAGGAAACTTTAGTAAAAAAAGGTGGAAACAAAAAAGGATTCATAAAAGCTCCTAAAAAGTTGACAACAGAGGCTATGGATGCATTAAAAGAAGCTTGGAGGAAGCTGTATAGTAATAACAGCGAAAATGTAGTAATACTTAACGAAGGATTAGATTTTCAAGAGGCTTCAAATACTTCTGTAGAAATGCAGCTTAATGAAAATAAACAAACAAACTCAGCCGAAATATGTAAGATAATTAATATTCCTGAAAATATAATAAAAGGAACTGCTACATCAAAGGAATATACAAATGGATTTAAAATGGGAGTCATGCCTGTTTTAAGAGTAATAGAATGTGCTTTAAATAGAGAGTTTTTACTTGAAAAAGAAAAGAGCTCTTTTTATTATGCCTTTGACACTAAAGAAATGCTAAAGGGCGATATTAAGGAAAGATTTGAAGCGTATAAGGCGGGAATAGAAGCTAACTTTTTACAAATTGACGAAGTGCGTTATATGGAAGATTGGGAGCCATTAGGACTTAATTGGATTAAATTAGGCTTAGATGCAGTTCTTTACGATGTTAAGACAGGAACTATATATACTCCTAATACCAATAAAACAAGTAAACTAACAAAAATAATGAAAGGTGGTGAGGAAATTGAGGATTGAAGTTAGAAACGATAAAGTAATTCTAGATGGCTATGTAAATGCAGTTGATAGAGATTCAAAGCCTATTATAACTGCAAAGGGTAAGTGTGTTGAAAGAATTGAGCCTAGAGCCTTTGATAAAGCCTTAGGAAGAGCAGAAAATGTTGATTTACTTTTAAATCATAGGAAAGATAGAAAACTAGGTTCTATTAAAGAGGGTAATCTAGAATTATTTGAGGATAATATTGGTCTAAGAGCAATAGCCACTGTAACCGATCCAGAGACTATTCAAAAGGCCAAAGAAAAGAAATTAAGAGGATGGTCATTTGGAATGTTTGCTAATAAGGACCGAATAGAGGAAAGGTCTAACGACATACCAAGAAGGCATATAGAGGATTTAAATCTGTTCGAAGTATCTATTATAGATGATAGAATGTCACCTTGCTATATTGCAACATCAATAGAGCAAAGAGCAGGCGAAGAGGTTATCACCGAACAAAGAGGTGATGAGTTCAGAGCAGTAATCATTGATGAATCATCTAAGAAACCAATTGATTATTCAGAGTTTGAAAATAAAATAAAAGAATTGAGAGGAGACGAATAACAATGACTATGATGAAAAATATTAAAAGAGTAGCAGAATTTAGAGCAACATTAAAAAATCTAACAGAGCAAAGAAATGATAAAGTAACAGAATTACAGTCCATTTTAGATGCTGCGAAGGCTGAAACTAGAGCAATGACGGAAGAGGAAATGACGAAGTTTACTTCCTTAGAAAAAGAGATTAAAAATTTAGATGAAACAATAGCAGCTGAAACCAGAGCTAAAGGTTTAGAAATATTAGAGGATACGAAGAAAGATAAAACTATAGAAGAGAGAGCAATGGTAGAGGAAAGAGCTTTTGAAAACTATGTTAGAGGTATAGTAGAACAAAGAGCAGATGTAAATTTAACAACTGGAGACAATGGAGCAGTCATTCCTTCTACTATAGCAAACAAGATCATTAAAAAGGTGTACGACATGTCGCCTATTTATCAATTAGCCACTAGATATGACATAGGAGGAACTATTAATATTCCTTACTACGATGAAAACACACAGAGCATACAAATGGCTTATGCAACTGAATTCGTTGAATTAGAATCTACATCCGGAAAGTTTTCTAATATCGAGCTGAAAGGATTTTTAGCTGGAGTTTTAAGCAAAATTTCTAAATCGCTAGTCAATAATTCCCAATTTGCAATAGTACCTTTTGTGATAAATGCCATGGCAGAATCCATTCATAGATGGATAGAAAAAGAACTATTGAATGGTACAGTTAATAAAATAGAAGGACTTTCTACGGTTACTCAGGCAGTTACAACAGCAAGTGCAACGGCTATTATCGCAGATGAATTAATCGATCTTCAAGAAACGGTGCCAGATATTTATCAAGGATCAGCAATTTGGATTATGAAAAAGTCAACTAGAACAGCAATAAGAAAACTAAAAGATAACGAAGGCAATTATCTATTAAACAAAGATATATCCGCAAAATGGGGATACACCTTACTAGGAAGAGATGTTTACACATCTGATAACATGCCAGCCATGGTGACAGGAAACACTGCTATTTACTACGGGGATATGAGCGGATTGGCTGTTAAGCTATCTGAAGATATGAACATAGAGGTACTTAGAGAAAAATACGCGACGCAACATGCCATTGGAGTAGTAGGATGGATTGAACTTGATTCAAAAGTTGAAAACGCTCAAAAAATATCTAAATTAGTAATGAAAGAATCCTAATTAGAGGTGATCGTATGAAAGTTAAGGCATTAGTAAGTTTCTCTGGTGCTTTTTCTATGTATAAAGGTGAGGTTAAGGAGTGTAGTGATAAGGTTATACTCCAGGACCTTCTCCAAGCTGGATACATAGAAGAGGTAAAAGAAGAAAAAGCTAAAAAGGAAGTGAAAACAAGTGAAAGTAAGCGAAGTAACAAATAAAGAAGTAATAGAGTATTTAAGACTTGAACATGAAGATTTAACCGAAGAGGAAATAACAGAGATAAATAATATATTAATAGCTGCTAAAAAATTCATAAAATCTTATACCGGATTAACTGAGGAACAAATAGACACTCATGAGGATTTTTATATAGTTGTAATGGTATTATGTCAAGATATGTACGATAACAGATCTATGTATATAGATAAAAACAACTTAAACAAAGTAGTTGATACGATATTGGGAATGCACTCAATGAATTTACTGTAGGTGATAATATGAATCCAGGCAAATTAAACAAGCGAATTACTATATATAAAGATACTGATAAACAAGACGATTACGGAGAGCCACTTGATAAAAAGATAGTATTACATAAGTGTTGGGCCAGTATAAAAAATAAAAGTGGAACAGAGCAATTCAAGGCAGATACTCCTTTCTCTAAGGTAATTACTAGCTTTCTAATTAGATATACAAGAAAGGTAATCGACACTACTATGAAGATTGAGTTTAAGAATGAAACTTATAACATTATCTATGTAGATAATTATAACTTTAGTAATGAATGTATAGAAATTACTGCCGAAAAGGTGAGTTAATGGCTAAGGTTAAATTTAAAATTGAAGGTATGAAACAATTAGAAAAGGGCTTTAAAAAACTAGGAGACGTACCGCAGAAACACGTCACTTCATCAAGTAGAAAAGGTATGAATATAGCTTTAAAGGACTCTAAAGCTAATGCACCTTATGAAACTGGAAATCTTAAAAAGGGAATAAAATTAGCTGGCGAAAGATCAAAACATAAAGGCAAGAAGGTTTATAGAGTAGTATTTGATAGAGAAATGAATAATGTGTTTCAAAAGTTTAGACAAAAAGATGGCGTCCAAACTGGTGAATTAATAGGATATTATCCAGTATCGCAGGAATATGGTTTCTTTGCTAAAAATGGCAGATATATACCAGGATATAGATTTATAAGCGATAGTTTAAAAGACAATGTTAGGAGTATAGAAAGAACTATAGTAGCTGAAATGAGAAAGAAAATAGATCAAGAGATAGCGAAAGTGGGGTTGAAGTGATGAGTGAAAATCTTGTACTCCCAAGTTTTACAAAAGGCAGTCTTACAAAAGAGTCGCTACGCTTTGACGGAGATAGCCAAAAAGAATATATTTTAAACGAAGGTGAATTATTGAAAGCTATAAGTAAAGCGAAGAAGGATTTTGCAGGCCCATTTGTAGAACTAAAAGCTGAGGTAATTTTGAAAGGTTACGAAAAAGATGAAGAAGGTTATTGTTGGCCTATCTATAAAGTTAAGAAATGAGGGTGAAGAATGGAACAGGCATTAAGGCATGAGTTAACCAAAGCTATTCCAGAGTTAAATAATTCTATATACCCTACAAATGCACCAGAAGGCTCGCAAAGGCCTTATTTAGTTTATGCAAGGATTAATACTAAAACATTAAAAACCCTTGAAGGAGTAACGGATAAAGAGAATATAAGTTACATGTTTTCAATTATGGCAACTAAATATAGTGATATGGTTAGGGTTAGAAAACAAGTTACAGATTTGCTTAAAGATATGGCACAGAGGACCATAGGAATTAAAAACATCTTTATTGAGGATATAGACATAAACAATATTGATGAAAGCTACGAATTTAATTTAGGAGTAAACCGAGGGATTATAGATTTTACAATTTATTATTAAAGGAGGAATTTAGATGGGTAAAGCAACTAGATCATTGGGTACCAAATTATCCAAAGGCTCAACTGATATAGGAGGATTAACTTCTATTGGTGGCATAGAAATTACCGCAGACACTATCGACGTAACTACACTTGAAAGTGACGGAGGGTACAGAGAATTTATAGGTAGCTTTAAAGATGGTGGAGAGGTGCCAATAGAAGGATTCTTTGATCCAGACGAAGCTTCTGGACAAGTAGAACTACAGACTTCTCTAGATAGTGGATTAGCAGAGGACTATAAAATTACATTCCCTACTACTCCAAAGGCAGAATGGGCATTCAAAGGAGTAGTAACAGGCTTTAAAGTAGGAGATGTAGACATTGATGGAACAATAAACTTTGGGGCAACTATAAAAGTAAGTGGTAAACCTGTTTTAACTGTATCAACAGGAGTTGAAGGCTAGGATAATATCTTAGCCTTATTATTTTTATATTTTAGGAGGTAATCAAATGTATATACCAGTTAAATTAGATAAAGAAAGAAAAATATTAATGGGATTTGAAGCATTACAATTATTCAAGCAAATACATGGAACAAGTATAATGAAAGTTAATTTTGAAGAGGAAGATATAGAGGATTTAATACCTTTAATATTTTACGTTGGATTAAAACATGAAGATGATGAGTTAACGATAGAGCAAACTATCAAACTAATTGACAAGCATATCGGGATAAGTGGTGCTATGGAAAAACTACCTTTGATACTAAAAGAGTTGCGTCCTGACGAGTCAGGTGGTGACATAAAAAACGCTCAGAGGGCTGCGAAGAAGAAGTAAACAACATTGATTATGAAACGGAATGCTTGAGACATGCAGCCCTTATAGGAATACAACTAAGTGAATTTATGAAAATGACGCCAAGAGAGTTTCACATATATGCAGATGGCTATTCAAAAAGAAAAGAATTAGAAATGGAAGAATATAAGGCAAAATTTGAATTAGAGCAAGAAGTACTAATTTATCAAGCATACCTAATCTCAAGGTGGGTATGGACAAAGAAAATTGATATAGAAAAAATATTAAAAAGTAAAAAGAAGAAGAAAGAAATGACTGATGAGCAAATGTTAGAGCAGGTAAAGGTGTTAAATATGCTATTTGGTGGGGAGGTGAAATCTATTGTCTAATTCAAATTTTATAGTTCGTGGTGGTGCTGACTTTTCAAGCATTAGGAATGAAATGCAAAGAACACAAAATATGATGAATGGATTTCAAACTAGTATAAACCAAAGCATGTCTGGAATAAGTAAAGCTTTTAAAATAGCGTTAGGTTATGTTTCTGTTAGAGCTATAGCTGGTTTTGTAAAGGAAACTACTAAATTGGGCTCTGATGTGGCAGAAATACAGAACGTTGTAAATGTTACCTTTGGTTCTATGACTAAAGATATAGAAGAGTTTTCTAAGTCTGCAATGGATAACTTCGGACTATCGGAATTAGCTGCTAAAAAGTATTCTTCTACTATGGGAGCAATGTTAAAGAGTTCTGGTATAGCTGGTGAAGCAGTAAGAGATATGTCTATAGACTTAACTAAATTGACCGCCGATATGGCCAGTTTTCACAATATGAGTAATGATGAAGTATTTACAAAAATAATGTCTGGTATGAGTGGAATGTCCATGCCACTTAAAGAACTAGGTATAAATATGAATGTGGCAAACCTTGAAGCCTTTGCGATGAGTCAAGGAATGGATAAAGCATATAGAAAGATGTCACAAGCTGAACAAGCTATGGTTAGATACAATTACTTGTTAAGTGTAACTGGTGATATGCAAGGAGACTTTTCAAGAAACGCACATAACTGGGGACATCAGTTAAAGATATTAAGTGAACAGTGGAACACCTTAAAAGCGACTATAGGGCAAGGTTTTATTAACATACTTGCTCCTATAGTCACTGGATTAAATATACTAATTAAAAAAATACAAGTAGCTGCCGAGTACTTTAGAGCATTTACAGCTTTAATTTTTGGAGACACACAGGCTAGTAAGGGTACTGCTAAAAATCTAGGCTACACTGTAGACAGTCTAGAAGATGCAGAAGATGGTTTTGGTGATGTAGGTAAGGCTGGGAAGAAAGCAGGGAAAGATCTCAAAGGTGCTACAACTGGATTTGATGAAATTAATAAACTAACTGATAAAGCAGGAAGTTCAGCAGGAGATCTAGCCGACGACCTAGGTGGTATCGGTTCTATTGATCTAGGGACTGCTAGTAGTGGAGAGTTAGATTTAGATACATCTAAAATAGAGAGCCAGCTAGGGAAAGTAAAAAGATTGTTTGAAGATTTTTATAACGATTGGGGAGCAAAAGATTTCTTTAAAGGTTTTAGAGATGGACTAGATCTAATTAATTTTGACAGTATAAAGACCAATTTCAAAACAGTATTTAGCGGACTTGGTGAGATTGCTAATACTGCAATAATGGCTATGCAGCCTATATTTCAAGCAGCAGGGCAGGCATTTGGAACAAGCATTAAATATGGGATTGCAATAGCTGGTAATCTGTTTGAGCCAATAACTTTAGGTTGGGCGAACTTTATAACCAATATGAAGGGTCCTATACAAGATTGGATAAACGAAACTTCTAATACAATAACCAATGGATTTAATAATTTAACCGGGATATATGAAAACTTAGGACAATCTTGGTTAAATAGTGTAAATAAGTACAAGGAGCCTATAGCGAAAGCAGTAGAAGACACATTAACTAATTCTTCAAATACTTTTATGTTAATTGGTACAGTGGTAGCAGATACATTTGAAATAGTCACAGACAAGGTAAAAGAATTCGCAGAAGAAAATAAAGGAGAAATTCAAAACTTTACTGATAGCATCTTTGGAATATTCACTGACGCCTGGGATTTAATAAATGATGTATGGGAAGATACATTAAACAGCCTTAAAGTATTTTGGGATACATGGGGTAAGGACATTGTTGCTGGTGCAATGAACATAGTAAACGATATTGGTGGATGGTTCTTATATTTATGGAACGATTTAGTAAAGCCAACTTGGGATACTATGATGAGTTGGCTAAAGAAAATATGGGATGAAAACTTAAAAGGATTAGTTGATGAATTACTTGGATTTGTTGGTAGAGTAGGAGATCTAATACTGAAACTATGGGAAGGAGTATTTAAGCCTTTAGTTGATGATATATTAAATGTTTTAGTTCCAGCTTTTAAAAATGCCTTCAATCTTATACTGGATATAGTAGGTACTGTAGTGAATGGAATTATTGGCATAATTAAGAATCTATTAAAAATACTAAACGGAATAATAGACTTTGTAGTAGGAGTGTTTACTGGAGATTGGCAAAGAGCTTGGGAAGGTGTAAAAGGAATATTCAGTGGAGTCATTGGTTCCTTAGAAGAAATTTTTAAGGGTGTTATAAATGGCATAACAGGCATTGCAAATAGTTTTATACGCTTTTGGAACAGA
Source organism: Alkaliphilus sp. B6464 (assembly GCF_018141165.1). Taxonomy (NCBI): domain Bacteria; kingdom Bacillati; phylum Bacillota; class Clostridia; order Peptostreptococcales; family Natronincolaceae; genus Alkaliphilus; species Alkaliphilus sp. B6464. Next base: position 2,989,841 of record NZ_CP058557.1, on the reverse strand, counting down.
ATAGAACTAGAAGTTCCAGAGGTTGACATACCACTCTTTGGAAAAGCTGGAGGCTTTAGAATCGGAGTGCCTACAATACCAGAAATACCCAAACTTGCAACAGGCGGTATAACAGATGTAAATAATCCATTCATGGCTATAGTAGGAGATAACAGAACTCAAAGAGAGGTAGTTGCACCGCTTGATGATTTAATGGGCATGATTACATCAGCAGTAAGTGGTGCAGCAGGAAACAATCAAGGTAGTGGAGATATCCAGGTAATAGTTAAAGTTGGAGAAGATACACTAACAGAAAAAGTAGTATCTAATATAAATAGACAAAATCGCATAAGTGGTAAAACAGTAATAACAGTGTAGGAGGTGCAGCATGTCATTGATTAATATAAATGGTGTAGACTTGCCTGCACCTACTAAATTTAAAATACAAAAATCGGATTTAGATAGCTCTGATACAAATAGAAATGAAATAGGCATACTCCAAAGAGATAGAGTTAGACAAGGAATTTACAAGATAGAATTAGAATTCAATGGTAAAACAAGTTCAGAAATTCATGTTATTGAGTCTGCAATAGAACCTGCTAAAATACAAGTGAATTTTCCTTCTCCTACAGGAAAGACAACTAAAACAATGTATGCAGGAGATAGGAATGGTCCAGAAATAGCTAAATATGATGAAGATTATAACAAAATAAGATGGAATATAAGTTTTAACTTAATAGAGTATTAGGGAGGTAATATAGGTGGAAGAAATATTAAGAGAGATATTATATGAGTTAAAAGAAATGAGAAAAGAGCTTAGCAGTAATGAGGGGAATCCTATCGAGCTAAAAGTGACTATAGGTGAGGATGTTATAGTTGAAAAGGTTATTAGTAATATAAATAAACAAAACAGGATTAGTGGTAAAACAGTAATAACAGTATAGGTGGTGGATATATGTATCCAGTTTCACAAAGTTTTTTAGAAAAAATACAAGAAAATAATAATAGGGTATTTGACTTAATTATTCAAGTGCAGCACTCCAAAGGGGTGCTTTCTTTATATCATAAAGACCTAGTCCATGACAATTTAATTTATACTGAAAGCTCTCAAGCAGGCGAAGAATTTACAATCGGAAGTACAGTGGCCAGCGATATATCTTTTTCAATACTTAATAAAGAAGAATATAACGACATTCAATTTATGGGAGCTACAGTTACATGTAATATAGGCTTGTTAGTAAAAGAAGGTGCAGACGCTCATTTCTTGCAACCTTCACAGCCTAGTAAAATGCTGGATTTTGAAGAAGAATGGGAGTACGTGCCTTTAGGTAGATTTAATATAGATAGTGTAAATAAATTAAGAAATACTATAGAGATTAAGGCCATAGATAATATGATTAATCTAGATAAACCTTATTCTTTATCTAATTTATCTTATCCTGCAAATCTATATAAAATCTATGTAAATACTTGCAATGTATGCGATGTACTTCCTGGTACTATTAGTTTTCCTAATATGAATCATATGGTACAAAGTAGGCCCGATGGAGATTTAACCTTTAGAGATGTCATAGGATATGTAGGTGAATTGGCAGGGTGCTTTGTTAAGTGTAATCGTAACGGTGCGATCGTGTTAGATTGGTATAAACCTAGTGGAGTAACCTTAGGTCCTTCTAATCGCTTTGACTTTAAGGCCAGCGATGATCTAGTACAAATTAAAGGTATCATGGCTACAATTGACGATACAACTTATTTAGCCGGAACAGAAGATTATGCAATAGACTTGTCGGAGAATCCACTCTTGCAAAGTGGATATGAAACTGTGCTACCTAATATATTCAATAATGTAAAGGATACAATATTTATCCCTTATACAAGTGGATGGCAAGGTAATCCTGCTTTGATGGCAGGGGATTTAATTACACAGATAGACAGAGACGGAAAAGTTTATAACACTCTAATAACTAAATCTACTTTCAAATACAGAGGCAAAAGTACATTAGAAGCTAAAGGACTTCCGGAGATAAGTAAAGGCTATAAAGGCTCTACTAATAGAAAAATAGCACAAATAAAAAGAGTTGTAGAAAAAGAGGTAAGAAATAAACTTACTACCCTAGAGGAACAGATGCTAATATCTACAGACCTTATTGCCAATATGCTAGGCGGATATGCGATTAAAACAGATGAAGCTTTATATATAGCAGATAACAAAAACTTAGAACTAGCACAGAAAGTATGGAAGTGGGGCATTGGTGGATTTGGCTACAGTGAAAACGGAGTAAATGGACCATATACTACAGCTATAACAGCGGATGGAAGTATTGTAGCTGAATTAGTAAGCGCTGGAATAGTTACAGCTAATATGATTAAGACGGGAATGCTGCAATCGGAAGATGGCTCAACTCATATAAATTTAGACAATGGTTCATTTAGCTTTAAAAATGCCCTTCAATGGATAAATAATCAGCTACTGATTAGCCAAGGGGTAGTTACAATAGATAAAGACAAGATACGAGTAAACCACGCAGGTACTAACCAGTATAGCGAAATAAGAGCTAATGGCTTCGTAAGACAGTGGCAATATGGAGAAGCAAAATATTTAAACGACATCTTTGTAGACATGTATATAGCTGATGATTACTATGGATCAAGTCCTGCGCCACCAGTAAGGATAACTTTGCCTCAATCATTCAGAGGAAGAGGAAGTTCAACTAAAATAATTCTTTCTTCAGTAAAATGGAATATATACCCAGGAAGCATGGTGTCGAGCGGAACAGTCGCTAGTCTTACAACAACAGTTGAATTAGTTTTAGAGGAAGTGGATAGAAATTTTAACGTTTCTCAACCTTATGTAGACATTGACTGTTACATACGTGAAAGTGAGCGTGTAGCTTCTACAGGGTCATATAAAACCAATTATTATCCAGTAACTTTTGTTATGATGGCTGTAGGAGAATAGAGGAGGTTTTTTCATGAAACAGCTAGTGTATAATAAAACAACAGGAAGATTGATAGGCTTACTTCCAGAATCGCAAGATCCTTCTACGTTCTATGTACATTATAAAAAAGCATTTATACAAGAATTAGGGGCCTTATTGGTTGAAGATAGTTTTTTGGAGAGAGGAAAAAAATTAATCGACTTTAAAGTTGTAGATAATATCGTCGTAGAAAGACCCGAAAATGAAAAGGAAGAAATGCTTGTATATCGTAAAATTCTTACCGAAGAAGAACGTTTAATTGAAACTTTAAAACCTTCAGGAGAAGAAATTAAAAAAGCAGAAATGACTATAGAGATATTAACTATTTTCGAGGAGGTGTTATAATGTCTTTTTCTATAATAGAGCAAAAGTTAATAGATGCCTATACCATATTAGTTTTAGCTGAGAAAAAAACAATAGAAGAAGTTCCCGAAAAAATTAGAAATGCAGTAGATATAAAAGTAGCAGAAAGAACTATAGAAGTGCTAGGAGGTAGTTTATAATGCCATTTCACACTAAAGCTATAGTAACAGATGTAAATAAAAAACCAGTACCACAGTATTTCAATTCTACTACAGATAAGTACGAGGTTATAGAAAGTAAAAATGGTATGTTAGGAGTCATATTATACGACAGTCAAGGAAATGAAATAGTATCCCAAAACTTAGTAGATAAAATTACAAATAAACTAGATGAATTAATAGAGGTGGTGAAATGAATTGGCCTATAACACTAAACCTATAATAACAGATAAAGACGGTAATCCTATAAGTCAATATTATAATCCCGATGCAGATCAGTACGAGGCAGTAGAAGGTATTGCAGGAGCAAATAAAGTAGTAGTTTTTAAATCAGATGGAACTGAAAATACAGGCATATCCTTACTACCTATACTAGATAAATTAAGCCAATTAACAGGTACAGTTATTGATGAGGAAACACGAAAAAGCAATGAATTGCAGAGAATTGCTCTATATGAACAAATACAACAGATGTTAGATGATGGAGAGTTAAAAGGAGATACAGGAGAAACTGGAAAAGGCTTAGAATATGATTGGCAAGGAACACAATTAGGAGTTCGAGTTGAAGGAGATACAGAATATATCTATGTAGATTTAAGAGGTGAAAAAGGAGATAAGGGAGACAAAGGCGACCCTGGAACAATAGAAAATCTAGATAGAACACATATAGTAAATGCACTAGGTTACACCCCTATAAAGTCAGTGAATGACGTATTAGCAGATGAAAGTGGCAATGTAACTATAGAGACTGGTTCAGATATAGAAATAGTAAACAATTTAGAAGAAGAAGTTGCAGGTAAAGCTTTAGATGCTACGCAAGGTAAAATTCTAGACAATAAAATAAATACAAAAGCTAATATAGAAGATATTCCAGATATAAGTACCAAAATGGATAAAACAGGTGGAACGTTTACAGGAGAAGTGCAGCATAATAGAAATTTAGTTATTCAACCTAAGTTAAAAGATTATACCGAACATTACGAAAGTGTTTTAACTCCATCAAATTATACTATAGATTTATCGTTAGGAAATATATTTTACTTAGGAGTAATTGATGATTTAGTTATCGATGACATAATTAATTATAAGGTGACTAATGAAAATTGTCATTCGTTTACACTAATGATACAAGCGGTAAATTCAGTAAGTATAATATTTCCGTCAATTATTTTGTGGAATAACGGAGAAATTCCTGAGTTAACAAGTGCAAATGTTGTTTATTTACTTACTTTTATTAGAACCGATGATATACCAGGTAAATGGTTTGGTATGTTTGGTGGTGAATTTAATGTTAGCTGATAGAGTTAGGATGAGTAGTTACAGGAGAACAAAACATTTAATAGATAGAACAACTCCAGTAACGGTAGTTAATCAACCTTATTCTACAGGGGGAAATGGAGGTAGAAAATTAGTTAGACTGAGTAATGGATGGCTGGTTGCATGCATGTTTAACTCAACTGATACTAGCATATATCTGTATGTTAGTAAAGATAGTGGAGCTACTTGGTCATTACTTACTTCACGAAGTGTCGGTACTAGTGGAAAGGCGTACTCTATGGTATCTGCTGGTACTACTGTGTATGTAATATGGAGACAGTCAAATAAGTTCATAATAAGTGGGTATATTGATGTTGTTCGTGGGAGTTCGCTAATAGGCATACAGGTTAGTGACACAGATATGGCAGGGACTGCTCATGATACCTGCTCCTTAGCAATTAATACTCAAAAAGCAGAACTACATGCATGTTGGAGCAGTAAAATTGAAACTTATCCTAACTCATTCAATATCAGATATTGTAAGGGCATCATTAATCCAGATGGTAGTGTAACTTGGGGTAGTGTAGAGCAAGTTACCGAGTACAGTTATACTTGGCTCGATATAATGCAACCAACAATTATAGTAAAAGACAATAGTCCTGTAATTATAGTAAAAAGCATAGGAATTGCAAAAGGTATTGCAGGCGATTATATTAGGGGAATACTGTGTTATTCTAAGGCTGGGAGTACTTGGGACCATACAAACATCTATTACACTGGAGAAAGAGGCCTAGAACAGTCTAATCCAACTGCTTGCGTAGATACAGATGGAGTTATTCATGTGGCTTGGCATGGAACAGATGCTCAATACCCTACCTACAATCGAGTTAGGTATTCTAAGTCGACAGATGGGGGTATGACATGGAATACTCATCAAATAGTCAATACACTCTTAGCTGTATATCCATCAATATCCGTTGATACTAGTGGTAACATATCAATAGTATATATTACTCAAGGTAATAACATGTATTATATGCAATTTAGGGATACAATTAAAACCCCTACACAACTTAGTACCAATTTTCTTTATGGGGACCCTTCTTCTTTGCAAGATTTAAGTATTGATGTGGAAGGGTTTCCACCGACTGCATATATGCTTTACAATAAATCCCCTATAACTCAACTATCAGTACAGTTTGAAGGAAAATGGTATGAATAGGAGGTGCAAACATGGTACAAGTAATAAATGGTGAAATAATACAATATAACTTACCCAAAGTAGGAACTTTAAAAGATAGTTCTACTGTAAGTGGATACCATCTTTTAGACGAAGAAATTCTTAAACAAGAGGGTTGGTTACCATTAGAAGATATACTTCCAGAATATGACGAGCAAACTCAATACCTAATTGATGATGGATATGAGATATTACAAGATAAGGTAATTAAAAAGTATAAAGTTGAGAACATACCTATAGAGGAAGAAATCCCAACAGTACCAAGTGAAGTAGATATTTTAAAGGCACAAAATAAAGCTTTAGTGGATAGACAGGAATTTTTAGAAGATATAATCGCAGAAATGGCGATGATGGTCTATGATTAACTTTCTATATAAAGTAATAATCTTATTTCAAGGAGGTGAAAATATGATGGCTATGTTTTTTGCACAAAGAGTAATCTTAAGTAAAACAGCATACAAAGATGTACCAGGTACATTAAGAGCTTTAGTAAAAGAGATTTTAGAGGATAGTGGATTAGGATTTTTAGCTACAGAAGAATAATCCAAAAAGGGCAATAGACTAGACAATAGTCTTTTTTTATTGCCCTTCTTTATTTTTATACTGGAGAAAGTAGGTGTCTAAATGACAATTGAAATAGGCGTATTAATTGGTCTTGCTAGTACTATGTTAGGAATGACTTTAGGATATTTAAACTGGAGAAGAATTAACAATAGAGATATACAAACAGATGCAGTTGGAAACGGAGAGTTAAGGGCAGATATCAGCTACATAAAAAGAGGTGTAGAAGATATAAAGCTAGATCTAAAAGTGCAAGAAAAGCAAATAAGAGATATAACAGAACGTGTTACCAGAGTAGAGGAAAGTACAAAATCGGCACATCGTAGAATTGACGGAAAGGAGAAGTAATTATGATTATAGATATATCAAGTTGGCAAGAAGCGAGTAAAATTAATTATGATGAATTAGCAAAGCAAGTAAAATTGGTAATCATAAGGACTCAGTATGGGTCTAGACATTTAGATAAACATTACAAAACACATCATACAGAATTTAAGAAAAGAGGAATACCTACAGCTGCATATGCTTGGGTAAGAGGGATCTCTATAGAAGACATGAAGGTAGAAGCAACTGACTTCTACAATAGAACTAAAGAATTTAATCCTACAATTTGGTTTCTTGATGTAGAAGAGCAGTCCATGTCCGACATGAGAAGTGGAATATCTGCATATGTGAAAAGGCTTAAAGAACTTGGAGCAAAGAAGATCGGTATTTATGTAGGGCATCATTTATATAAGCAATTCAATTTAAATTTAGATGAAGTAGATACCATTTGGATTCCTCACTATGGAAGAAATGATGGTACAGCTAACAGTAAACCTAATTACTATTGTGATATACATCAATACACAGACAAAGGCAAGTTAAACGGTTATAGTGGAAACTTAGATTTAAATAGATTAATGGGAATCAAATCGTTATCTTATTTCACAGGTGAGCAAAAAGAAGAAGTAACAAAGGAAGAAAAAGAACTAGACTCAATAAAAATAAATCTTCATGGCAAGGAATTGGAAGTAGAAGGCATCTTTAAGGATAAGACAAACTATATTCCAGTAAGATTTCTAGAAAAATTAGGATACTGTTTAGATTGGCAAGATAACACTATAATAATTGAATATAAAGGAGAGGATAAATAAATGTATAATGATTTTATAACTTTAGAAATGTTAGCTACTTTCGCAGGACTTGTAACAGCAGTTACTTTAATAGTACAGTTTTCAAAGACAATAATTAAAAATAGGTTCGGTGATGCAGCAGTAAGATTATATACCTTCATAGTTGCACTGATATTGACATTTGTATTTGCTAGATCGGGACTTGGCATTGAGGGTATATTACTTACAATAATTAATGCAATAATTGTAAGTATAGCTTCCATGGGTGGATATGAAGTTATAATGGATCCAAAAGCAGAAAAACAGAAGATGTAATTAAATTGAGGGTAGGGCTTAGGCTTTACCCTCTTTTTTTATGTCTAAAATTATTCTTTAGCACATATATTTAATCGAGGTGGTTGTTATGGACAAGAAAGATATAGAAGATATAGTTAAAATTTATTTTGATGAAAAAGAAAAAAGGGAGAAACTGAAAAAGAAAACGCAATCATATTTTATGATATTGGCCAGTGGTGCGTTTGCATTATACATCATTTATCAAATGGGTATTTTGGTTAACAACTTTTAAGAGGTCAAACCTCTTATTTTTTTATTTATTTTTAATAGGACAGGCATTATTTCCCCTTGATTTCATATACTGTACTATCTAACGTACCATATAAAGTATAAGGGGGCGTACCATTATGAATAAAAAAATGAGTTATACAGAGTTAGGAATATGTGGAATTGCCATGGGTGGCATTATGATGTCTTGGGCAGGACTTCCTTTATTGGGATACCTATTTCATGGTGTAGGAGTAGGTTCGATTCTACAAGGTGTATATAAAGGAAATAATCCATATAAAAAGTTATTTACTGCACTCGGATTATACATAGGAAAAGACAACAGAGAGTATCCCATACTAAAAGAACGTAAACAGACTAAGTATGGCGAGTGTCTTAGATTTTCAGTTCCTACAGGATTATGTACAAAGGATTTTGAAAAACACCAAGTAGCTTTAAAGGAATACTTTAGAGCTACAGATATAAAAATTAAATTTAATAATGGATGGATTTTATTGGAGTTACATAAAGAAAGATTAAAGGATGTATATGATTATTCAGATATAGAAACTAAAGGAATATTAGAAGTGCCTGTAGCTTACGGTATAGGTGGATTACAAACAATAGATATAGCAAAGGGGCCACATATTCTTATAGCTGGAGAAACTGGTTCTGGTAAATCTACAGTGTTAAGAAATATAATAACGTACTTAATACAGAAAAAATCTAAGCATGGCATTAAACTACATCTAATTGATCTAAAAGAGGGTGTGGAGTTTAGCATATTTAGAAAATCTAGTACAGTTGCTACATTCTCCAAAAGTAAGGAAGAAGCCGAAAAGACATTGAGTAGTTTACTTAAAGAGGTAAAAAGAAGATATGAATTATTTTTTAATAATGATTGTGTAGATATAGTAGAATACAATAAAAAGTTTAAGAAAAAGAAGTTAAATTATGAAGTGTGCATTATAGATGAATTTGCCGATCTCCAAAATGAAAAAGATAGCATAGCACTATTAGAAGAATTACTAGCAAAAGCAAGAGCATGTGGAATACATTTTATAAACAGTACACAAAGGCCAGATAGTAAAATACTCAATGGTAGAATTAAAGCTAACGTGCCTTACGTAATTGGCTTAAAGACCATGAATGGAATAAACAGCAGAATAATCATAGATCAGGAAGGATTAGAGGGACTTAAAGGGAATGGTCACACGATAATTAAAACAGATAAACTAATAGAAGGGCAATGTATTTATATATCAGCGAATAAAGCTAGGGACATAGTAAGAGAAACATATACTAAGGAAAATACAAGTAATATAGCTATATTCAAACCTAAAGAAAAGAAAAGAGAAATTTCTAAAGTAGCCGAGGTAAAAGACTTTAATTTTCTTGAAGTATTGGTAGGTGGAAAAAATGACTAATAGAGAGATACAGCAGCAAAGAGATAGAGAGATAATTAAGTTTATAGAACAATTTAAAGTAGCCAGTACGGATACTATAGCAGAGTTATTTTTTCCTAGTTTAAGAATGGCCCAAAGACGATTATCTAGGCTGGTTGATTACGGAGTTCTAAAACGTGAAAGAGAACACTTTACATTTCAGTATGTATATTACATCGAAAAAACTAAGCAAATGCAACACAGACTAATACTGACCGAGTTTTATAGACAAATAAAACGATTAGGAATAGAAGTTGTTAAGTTTGAAAATGAGTTTACATTCTTTGAAGGGATAAGGCCAGATGGATTTATAGCCTATAGCATTGGAGAGAAAAACTATATAGCGTTTATTGAAACCGAATTATCTAACAAACCCAACATTACTAAATACGAGGAATTATATAAATCAGAAGAATGGAAAAAAGTATTACCTATATTCCCTGCAATAATTTGGGTAACAGATAACAACATACCTAAAACAGAATTATCGATATTTCATATTAAAAGAGATTTTTCAAATATAGGTATACTATGTAAATATTAGTACGTTATATGGTGTATTAGCATATACACTACTTAGTACGCACGTAACGACAATAATATATAGTAATATCAATATATAAGGCATAAATAATTAAGTCTTATACGAATGAAACTGAGGAGCGATAGCGAGTCAGTAAATGAGTAGGCGACGGCTTGTGACAAATGGAAATTTAAGCTCATGATAATTGAGTGATGAAAAAAATATAAAGATTAGCTTAGTTAGTCTTTTTTTCTTTTTACAAATTATTATTTATGTATATAATAAGTAGTAAAGATAAATAATTGTTTTTAGGAGGAAGTTGTCACTATGGCAGAAAATAAAAATATAAAAATAGATATAGATAATAGTAATAATGTAGAAAGTAAGAAAAGCTACCGAAAAACCGTAGCTATGTTAACATTAGGTTGTAAAGTTAATCAATATGAAACTCAAGCAATGGGTGAGATTTTTGAAAAAGAGGGATATAATATAGTACCCGATAGTGAAATTGCAGATGTTTATGTTATTAATACATGCACTGTAACTAATGTTGGAGATAAAAAGTCTAGGCAGTTTATACGCAGGGCAAAAAGAAATAATCCAGAGGCGATCATAGCAGTTGTAGGTTGTTATGCTCAAACAGCTCCAAAAGAAGTTTTGTCTATTGAAGGAGTAAATATTGTTATTGGAACAAATGAGCGAAATAAAATAGTTGAAGCAGTTAAAAAGTGCAAAGTTGATGAAAAAATTAGCTTAGTAGATGATATTATGAAAGTTAAACACTTCGAGGAAATGTCTATTGCAGATGTAAAAGATAAAACTAGAGCTTTTTTAAAAATACAAGAAGGATGCAACCAATACTGTACCTATTGTATCATTCCATATGCTAGAGGACCTATTAGAAGTCGTGGAAAACTAGAAATAGTAGAAGAAGTAAAGGCTCTGGTTGAGAAGGGCTTTAAAGAAGTAGTATTAACTGGTATCCACGTTGCATCTTATGGAAAAGACTTAGATACAGGATCAACTCTTATAGATATATTAAAGGAAGTAAATAAAGTTAAAGGTTTAAAAAGAATAAGGTTAAGCTCTTTAGAACCTACCTTATTTACATATGAGTTTTTAAATGAGCTTTCCAAACTTGAAAAAATATGTGAACATTTCCATCTTTCTCTTCAAAGTGGCTGTAATGCAACATTGAAAAGAATGAATCGAAAGTATACAGCAGAGGAATATAAGGAAATCGTTAACAGAATTAGAACCGTATATCCTGAAGTAGCCTTAACTACAGATATCATTGTAGGTTTCCCGGGAGAAACCGACGAAGAATTCAATATAACTTATAATTTCGTAAAAGAAATTGAATTTAGTGAAATTCATGTTTTCAAATATTCACCTAGAACTGGAACACCGGCGGCAAAATATACAAATCAAGTGGATGGTCTAATAAAACACTATCGTAGTGAAAAATTAATTGAATTAGGGGAACAATTAAAAGACAATTATCGTACTATGTTTATAGGTAGAAATAAGAAGGTTTTATTTGAAGCACTTTCGAAAGATGTTACTGGCTATGTCGAGGGATATACTGATAACTATTTAAAGATTCTAGCTCCTGCTAATGATGTAAAAGAAGGCGAATTAGATATAGTTACCCTTAAAGAACTAAGACAAGATTATATTTTAGGAGAAAAGAAATAGTTTTTAAAAGAGGAATTTCTAATTTTATGTTGAATAAAAATAGATATAGACGAACAGTAAGGAGGTGTAATTGATGTCAAATTGTATTTTTTGTAAGATAATAGAGGGGGAAATTCCATCTACCTTAGTCTATGAAAATGAACATGTAATAGCTTTTGAGGATATTAATCCTGAAGCACCTATACACCTGCTTATTGTACCTAAAAAGCATATTCCAACTACTATGGATGTAACGGAAGAGGATGGTAAAATTATTATTCCCGAAATCTTCGCCGCTATAGGACATTTAGCTAGGCAATTTGATTTAGAGCAAGAGGGATTTAGAATTGTAAACAACTGCGGTAGCAACGGCGGTCAAACAGTGAACCATTTGCATTTTCACCTTTTAGGTGGAAGGCAACTTCAGTGGCCTCCAGGTTAAAAAATAGCTATTGCATAAGTTGAAATTTTAATGTATAATAACTAAGTATTGTTAAATCCCACTTGCAATATAGCCATTATGTTGCTATAGATAAAGCACAGCGCTTGCTAGCGGAGGGAGGGAAAGTAAGATGTCAGAGATAAAAATAAGAGATAATGAATCACTAGATAATGCTCTTCGTAGATTTAAAAGACAGTGCGCTAAGTCTGGTATTTTATCAGAAGTAAGAAAAAGAGAGCACTATGAAAAGCCTAGTGTAAAGCGTAAGAAAAAGGCTGAAGCCGCACGAAGAAATAAAAGCAAATTCTAGTTATTTGACTAGGGTTTCTTAAGGTAGAGGTGAAAATAAAATGTCCCTCAAAGAGAGATTAGCTGACGAATTAAAAAATGCCATGAAGAATAAAAACCAACTTCGAAAAAATGTTATTACAATGATTCGTGCTGACATAAAACAAATAGAAGTGGATAAAAGGGTTGAGCTTACAGATGAAGAAGTTATTGAAATAATCTCTAAGCAAGCAAAACAACGAAGAGATTCCATTGAAGAGTTTGAAAAGGGTGGTCGAGCAGACTTAGTTGAACAAGCGGCACAAGAAGTAGATGTGCTTATGGAATACTTACCTGAACAATTGTCAGAGGAAGAAATTGAAACAATAATTAAGGAGGTTATTGCCGATACCGGTGCTACCTCTATGAAAGATATGGGAAAAATAATGGCTACAGCAATGCCTAAATTAAAAGGCAGAACTGATGGAAAAGTAGTTAATCAAATAGTAAGAAAGATTTTACAATAGTAAAAGACTAACCCGGATTATATCCGGGTTTATTTATTTTGTATAAAATACCAATATAGTACACTCTTTGTTTATGATGAAGGTATATCTCATCTCGAAGTTATTGCACTAACCAATATTAAGAGCATTACATTTGATGTATTTGATGAAAATAAACAAATGACTCATTCCGTTTCTTTAACAAATCCTGTACTAAGATTAGAGGATAATGCTAAGAATAATAATAATATTTTTTACATTACAAAGGATTCTGTAGCCTTCAATAGATTTAATAAGCTCGTTATATAATGAAACAGAACATCCGCGATCTTTTGAATTTATTAATTTACAAACACAAGAAGTAAATTTAGATAGAGGCACATCTTTTAAAGAGAGTGGGATAGAAGAGTTGAAAATTATGTCATATAACATTCATCATGGTAAAAATCTCTTAGGAATTTATACACTGGATCAAATAGCCAATATTATTAAAGATAGTGAAGCTGATATTATTGGATTACAAGAAGTAGATTCAAACTTTGCTCGTTCGAGATTTCAAAATCAATTAAAATATTTAGCAGATAAATTATCTATGAATTATGTATATGGGGATAATGTAAATATAATTGGCGCAAAGTATGGAAATGGTATATTAAGTAAATATCCAATAGTATCATATGAGAATTTTAAAATACCAAGTGGGAGAGAACAAAGGGGATTATTATCAGCAGTAATAGATATAAATGAGCAAAAAATAAACTTTTTGAACACCCATCTAGGATTAACTGCTTCGGAAAGACTAGTTCAAGTACAGGCAATTAGCAAATATTTAAGCACTCTTTCAAACAAAGTTATTTTAGTTGGAGACTTTAATGCTATGTATAATAGTAGAGAGGTTCATGAAATAAGTAAAAAGCTTACAGATGTAGGTTATGTAACTAATAATAATTATATATCTACTTTTGAAGTTCCATTTGTATCCAGAAGAATTGACTATATTTTTATAAGTTCAAATATAGAGGCTAAGGACTATAGAATTATACGTGAAAGGGCATCTGATCACTATCCGATAGTTGCTGATGTTAAAATTAAAAGATAATTACCCACCTAAATTTAATGGTAAGGTGGGTTTAATTTTATTAAACTTGTTTTTTGTGTTAAAAAATAGTTTAATATATATTAAAAGGGAATATATATAATAGGAGAGGAGGGGAGATATGATAAGAAAAAAAATATGTTGTTTAGGGATATTAATATTTACACTGTTATTTTCTATAGTGGCCAATGCAAATGTAAATGGAGAGAATGTATATGTAATACCAATTAAAGGAGAAATAACTCCCGCTGTATATCAATATGTGGAGCATAACCTGTCCATTATAGAAAAAGATCCTAAAGCTGCTACAGTAATATTTGAAATTGATACTTATGGTGGAAGAATTGACTCTGCTGAAAAGATAAGTCAATTGATTTTAAATACAAATATACCTACCATATCATTTGTTAATACGAAAGCAGAATCAGCTGGGGTTTTATTAACGATTTCTTCGGATACTATAGCTATGGCGCCTAGTAGTACTATTGGATCTGCAGAAACTATCCCTAATACGGAGAAGATACTTTCTACTTGGGTTAGCATACTCAGAAGTGTTGCTCAAGAAAAAGGTAGGGACGAAGATATAGTAGCAGCTATGGCGGATCAATCTATAGCTATACCTGGTATTATTGAACGAGGTAGATTACTAAATCTAACTACATTAGAGGCTAAAAGTTTAGGATTTACCGATATAGTCGCCAGCGATTATCACCAAATTTTAAGTTCTTTATCCTTACCCTATAGTAACATTATTATGGCAGAAACTACTAATAGTATTCATCTAGCAAAGTTTGCTAGTAATGTTTATATTGCACCTTTGCTACTAGCAGCAGGCTTTATAGGACTTTTAGTTGAAATATTTATGCCAGGTTTTGGTATAGGGGGGACTGTAAGTTTGGTCTCTTTTGCCTTATATTTTGGTGGAAATATATTAGCTGGAAATACTAGTTTAATAACTGCCTTCATATTTTTAGTAGGTATTCTTTTATTAGGAATAGAAGCTTTTATACCAGGTTTTGGTGTAGCAGGTGTAGGTGGAATCGTGTGTGTAGCTATAAGTATTTTCTTAGCATCCAGCAGTGTTACTACTGCGATAATATCTATTTTTGTTTCATTGATTTTAACTATAGTTGTGTTGGTGCTTATTTTTAAATATGCTCCTAAAAATAAGCATTTTAATCGTATAGTACTAAACACTAAATTAGATAAAGAAAAAGGATATACTTCATTTGTGGATTATAGTAAGTATATAGGGCAAACTGGTATAGTAACTACTCCACTTAGACCATCGGGCACAATATCCATAGATGGAGAGTTATTAGATGTAGTTTCTGAAGGTCAATTTATAGAAAAAGAGGATTTAGTAAAGATTAGTAGAATAGAAGGTAGCAGAATAGTAGTTCAAAAAATTAATTAGGAGGGGTCTTATGCCAGAAATAGTATTTTTAATTGTTGCAATTGCAGTTGTATTTATTGTACTTTCAATTATTTTAAGTTTTATACCAGTAGGTTTATGGATCACAGCTTTTTTCTCGGGAGTTAAGGTAGGTATTTTCACTTTAGTTGGAATGAGATTTAGAAGGGTTCAACCAAGCCGTATTGTTAATCCCTTAATTAAAGCCACTAAAGCAGGGTTAAATCTAGACATAGATAATCTTGAGGCACATTATTTAGCTGGTGGAGATGTAAATAGCCTAGTAGATGCATTAATAGCAGCTCAAAGAGCAGAACTTGGCCTTGAGTTTGAAAGGGCTGCTGCAATTGATCTAGCAGGTAGAAATGTTTTAGAAGCTGTTCAAGTAAGTGTTAATCCAAAGGTTATTGAAACTCCTAAAATAGCAGCAGTTGCAAAAGATGGTATCGAAGTAATGGTTAAGGCTAGAGTAACAGTGCGAGCAAATATTGAAAGACTTGTTGGGGGAGCTGGTGAAGAAACAATTATTGCCAGAGTTGGTGAGGGTATTGTTACAACTGTAGGTTCGGCTGCATCTCACAAAGATGTGTTAGAGAACCCTGATTTAATTTCTAGAACAGTTTTAGGGAAAGGATTAGATGCGGGTACTGCATTTGAAATTTTATCTATTGATATTGCGGACATAGATGTAGGAAGAAATATTGGTGCACAATTACAAACAGACCAAGCAGAGGCAGATAAACGAATCGCTCAAGCTAAAGCAGAAGAAAGAAGGGCAATGGCAGTAGCTAAGGAACAAGAAATGAGGGCTGCTGTAGAGGAAATGAAGGCTAAAGTTGTTGAATCAGAGGCTGAAGTGCCAAAGGCAATGGCATCAGCTTTAAGAGAGGGTAAAATAGGAGTAATGGACTATTATAACCTACAAAATGTAGTAGCTGACACCGGTATGAGAGAGTCTATTGCAAAAATCAGCAAAAATGAAGATAAAGGGGCAGGAAAAGATTTAATGAAATAAAAAACTAGTTTTTTCTTGACAAAGGAAGTGATTATATGGACTTTGGATCTATAATAGGCTTTATTGCTATTATATTTATAACCTCATTATTTAATAAAGATAAAAAGGTGGCAAAGAGACAAGTACAACCTAATAAGCCTAGCCCTGCCCAAAGAACTGTTAAAAAGGCATCTAATACTAGTGAAACTAGAAGAAAAACTTTTTCAGGTGGCTTAGAAGATTTATTCAACGAACTAAAAGTAGAATTTGATAAAAATTTTGGAGATACGGAAAAAAAGCAATCCTCTTCCACTTCTCAACAGAATATTATAAACGAGGATGATCTTAAAAGAGAGAATGAGATAGAAACTCTAAATACTACCTTCAAAGATGGTTCTAAAGACTATAAAGGTGGTATATATGGTAAAGAAATAGGAAAAGAGGAAATACCTATTGAATTTAATAGAGAATCTATTATTCAAGGAGTTATAATGTCAGAGATTTTGCAAAAACCAAAGAGCTTAAGAAGATAGGACTAAGTCCTATCTTTTTTTTATAGTGTGCCCAGCATGGGCGATAACTTGGCGGTGAGAGTCCGCTGTGGGCTTGGTAGTGGGAACCACTAGCCGAAGGCAAGGGTGTCCATCGCGAGGTGGAATCTGAAGGAAGCCCTAGGCAAAGTCTTGGTCTGAGGAACACAAACCACATATAAGGCTTACTTGGGACGGACGAGTTTGCTATTCAAAACGAAGTCCAACACTACCCGAATCTCAAGGAGTAAATGTGGCAGATATATGAGATGAAGGTTATCGCTCCTACCTGGGGAGGTCTCAAGGATATGTTATGGAAATGCATTTTGAAATAACAACCTATATAGTGATGTATAGCTGAATCTTGAGAAGTCAGCAGAGGTCATAGTACTTATCTAGTCATGAATAGATAAGGAAGGACTGAACATTAAGGAGGATGAAGATTTTGAAGGATTCAATAGATATACAACGACAGCAGAAAACTTCGTATGAAGACTCTAGTGCAAAGAATAAGTTGGAAACTAAAGGTATGCACGGAGTGCCTAGTATATCAGTGACATCTACAAATGAAACATCCAGTGCAGCTTCAGATAATCTCATGGAAAGGATACTATCTAGAGATAATATGCTATCTGCTCTTAAAAGAGTAGAAAAGAATAAAGGTAGCTACGGAGTGGATAGAATGAAGGTTGATGAACTTCGACCTTTCCTAAAACAAAACTGACTATCTATTAAAGATAGTATCTCAAAGGGTAGATATAAACCCAGTGCTGTAAGAAGAGTCGAGATACCTAAACCAGATGGAGGTATGAGACTTTTAGGAATACCTACTGTATTAGATAGGTTAATCCAGCAAGCCATAGCACAAACCTTAACGAATATATTTGACCCTTGCTTTTCTAATAACAGCTTTGGTTTTAGACCAGGAAGAAGTGGGCATGATGCTGTGAAACAGGCGAAAGAATATATGAATCAAGGATATAAATATGCGATAGATATGGACCTTGAGAAATTCTTTGACAAGGTTAACCATGACATATTAATGCACAGAGTGTCCAAGAAAATCAAAGACAAGAGAGTTCTAAAACTGATTAGACTTTACTTGCAGTCAGGTATTATGCTAAATG
Organism: Alkaliphilus sp. B6464; assembly: GCF_018141165.1. Lineage (NCBI taxonomy): Bacteria > Bacillati > Bacillota > Clostridia > Peptostreptococcales > Natronincolaceae > Alkaliphilus > Alkaliphilus sp. B6464. Next base: position 2,971,626 of record NZ_CP058557.1, on the reverse strand, counting down.
GAATAGTTGTAAGAAGCGAAGAAGGCACCCCGCAGGGAGGGCCATTAAGTCCACTTCTAGCAAATATCCTTTTAGATGACTTAGATAAAGAACTGGAGAAGAGAGGACACAAATTCTGTAGATACGCTGATGATTGTGCGCCACGAAGGCGTGTCCAAGTAGCGTAGCTACTTGAAGACAGCTATGCTGTGCAGATGATGGCGGTAGGCCCGCCGAAATCGCCATACAGGTGGAGGTTTCAAACTACCTTAAGGTGCTGTGGTCAAAAGCCATGGTATTGAGCGTTAAGGAAAAGGCAGTATCTAAACTGTCAAGTGCGTATTAAGGAGATGAACGAGCAAGTGAACCACTTACGAAAATGTCGAAAGCGTAGAGATTCCATCAAAACCAGGGGGTTGTCGTTAATCTGGGATAAGTCTAGGGGAAACCTGTTTACTGCCTAGATGGTGGGCGGCATAAAGGTGGCATGAACTTAATACAGGCGTCTGTACGGAACGTGGGAACCCACGGACTGATGTCAAGGGAGTATATCAAGCGGAAGAACCGCAAGATAAGAGTACCAATGCAGTCATGGGGGCAGATTGGGTTGTAGTAGTGAGGAAGTTTCTGTAATGGGAATGGAGTGAAGAACCCGAGTTATTCAGTTTCAAGAATAAGTCAACTTTGAAAGGAGGAGGAGCTTATGCAAGAAACAAAGCCATATAATATTTCAAAATGGAAAGTGAAAGAAGCCTACGAAAAGGTGAAAGCAAACAAGGGAACATACGGAGTCGATGAACAATCAATTGAAGATTTTGAGAAGAATCTAAATAATAATCTATACAAAATCTGGAATAGGATGTCATCAGGGAGTTACTTCCCCAAACCTGTAAGGGCAGTAGCAATACCTAAGAAAAATGGAGGGACTCGTATCTTAGGAATACCAACAGTAGAAGATAGGGTTGCACAAATGGTGGCTAAAATGTACTTTGAACCCTGTGTAGAACCAATATTCTATGAGGATTCCTATGGATATAGACCGAATAAATCAGCGATACAAGCATTGGAGATCACAAGAGAAAGATGTTGGAGAAAAGATTGGGTGTTAGAATTTGATATTAAAGGTCTTTTCGATAATATACGGCATGATTACCTAATAGAAATGGTAAGTCGGCATACAGAAGAAGCATGGATAATTATGTATATTAAACGCTGGCTGGTTGTACCATTTCAAATGGAGGATGGAACAGTCATCGAAAGAACTTCTGGTACACCACAAGGTGGGGTAATCAGTCCAGTACTCTCAAACTTGTTTCTACACTATGTATTTGATGACTTTATGACAAAACAGTTTCCAACAATACCTTGGGCAAGATACGCAGATGATGGAATAGCACATTGCGTATCTTTAAAGCAGGCGAAGTATCTTCAACGAAGATTAGAAGAGCGATTTCTGATGTTTGGACTTGGATTGAACTTAGAAAAGACAAGAACCGTGTATTGTAAAGATGAAGACCGAAAGGGGAATCATGAATATACATCTTTTGACTTTTTAGGGTATACATTCAGACCAAGACATGCAAAGAATAAGTATGGAAAATTCTTTACAAACTTTCTTCCAGCTATTGGCGAGAAAGCAAAGAAATCTATACGGAAAGAAGTCCGAAGTTGGAAATTGCAACTGAAACCTGACAAAGATTTATGGGATATAGCAAATATGTTCAATAGTAAGATACAGGGTTGGATTAATTATTACACGCATTTCTACAAATCAGAGATATACGATGTATTAAGGTATATCAATGGATGTCTTGTTAACTGGGTTCGTAGAAAATATAAGAAGCGAGGGTCAAGGCGACGTGCTGAGTATTGGCTTGGTATAATAGCAAGGCGTGATAAGAATCTGTTTGCACACTGGAGGTTTGGAATATTACCATCGGCTGGATAATGGGAGCCGTATGAGCTGAGAGGTTCACGTACGGTTCTGAGAGGGACTTAAGGGGAGGTTCCTTAGGTCTACTCACTGTAATATATTCGTAAAGTCAAAAAGAGCAGGACAAAGAGTTATGGACAGCGTAACAAATTTCCTTGAAAATAAACTAAAGTTAAAAGTAAATAAAGAGAAAAGTGCAGTAGATAAACCTACTAGAAGAAAATTCTTAGGTTTTTCATTCTACAATTTATGGGGAAAATACAATATCCGAATCCATGATAAATCTATTAAAAGATTTAAAGATAAAGTTAGGAAGATCACGTCAAGAAGTTATAGTATAAGCATAGAAGATAGGATTAGAAGACTCAACCAGATTACTACAGGATGGGTTAACTACTTTTCTATTGCGAAAGCAAAGGGAATTATGCAAGAACTTGATGAATGGATAAGAAGAAGATTGAGAATGTGCATATGGAAACAATGGAAAAAGCCAAGAACTAAGATTAAGAATCTAATATCATTAGGCGTACTTAAATACAAGGCCTATGAATGGGGAAATACAAGAAAAGGCTACTGGCGTATAGCCAATAGCCCAATCCTATCTAGAAGTCTTACCAACAAATATCTCGAATCAATTTCTTACCAGAGCCTATCGGCTAGGTATCAGAAAATGCAATTAACTTAATGAACCGCCGTATACGGAACCGTACGTACGGTGGTGTGAGAGGACGGAAAATAAAATAATTATTTTCCTCCTACTCGATTGCTAAAAAAGTATAAATTATATAGTAGCAACAGACAAATTTTGTCTTTAAAACAGGTCTAATGAAATAGTTGTAAGCATAAAAATTGAATATATGGGAGGTATGCCAAATGAAAAAAAATGAAGAAATTAAAAAAAGTCTAGCTGAAATTTTAGAGTTACCAAAGGATATTATACTTGATTTGCCTAAAATTATAATGGTTGGTAATCTCCAAATATATATAGAAAATCATAAAGGTATATTAGAGTATACAAATAATAGGATAAGAATTAATACTAAAAATGGAGTATTACGTATTATAGGTAAAGATCTAATGTTGAAAAACATTATTACAGAAGAGATTGTTATTATAGGAGAGATCAATCAGGTAGAATTTATTGATTGAGGGGTGGATACATTGTTAGTATTAAAGTTATGGAATTATATGAGAGGCTACGTAATTGTAAAAGTAGAAGGTTTAGCACTAGAAAGATTTATAAATATGTGTATAGCCAGAGGTATTTATCTATGGGATATTAAGAGGATTAACTACACTACACTAGAAGCAAAGATAGGTATTCAAGGATTTAAAGAATTGAGAAACATCGTAAAAAGAGCAGGTTGTAGGGTGTCCATACATAAAAAAAATGGGTATCCTTTTTGGGTACACAAACTCAAAAAAAGAAAAATGCTTTTAGTAGGAGCATTTTTTTGTTTCCTAATTCTAGTTTTTTCTTCGACATTTATTTTTTCCATAGAAATAATTGGTAACGAAGAATTAGAAAAGAGTGAAATAATATCTAGTTTAAATGAACTAGGATTAAAGCCAGGTACAAATAAATACCTTGTTAATTTAAAGGAGATTGAAACTGAGTTGATTTTAGATGTAGATCAAATAGCTTGGGTTGGAATTGAAGTTAGAGGTATTAGAGCCAAGGTAGAAATAGTAGAGAAAAGACTAGCGCCAGATAAAATAGATAAAAATACCCCTTGCAATGTTATAGCTAAGAAAAATGGAGTAATTGAAAAAGTAATAGCAAGAAATGGAGACGCTGTGGTTGAAGAAGGAGATATTGTTACCAAAGGTGATATGTTGATTAATGGAGTAGTTCAGAGAGAAAATATGGATGAACCTATGTTTGTTCATTCCTATGGAGAAGTATATGCTAAAACATACTACGAAACAACCGAAAGTAAAAACCTTATTGAGATTAAAAAAGATAAAACAGGGCAAAAATTTAAAAAGCGGACTTTTAATTTTGGTAGCATAGAGCTTTCTTTTAATAAGGGAGATATACCTTATAATGTTTATATAGTTGAAAAAAAATCTAAAAGGCCCTTTCAATGGAGGAATATAGGGTTACCTGTCGAAATAATAACAGAGGACTATTATGAGGCAATTCAATTTGAGGAAAGAATTGATGAAATTCAGGCAAAAAATGATATTCATAAGGAGGCTATAAATAAGCTTTTAGAAGATATACCTTTAGATGCTAAAATTTTAAATACACAGATTGACTTTACTATCCAAGATGATATTTTATATGGTAAGGTTATTATAGAGGTTTTAGAAAATATTGCAGAGCAAAAGACATTACAGATTGGGGAGGACTAATTATTGGAAAACAAATTTCAAAAGAAGATAGAAATTAAGGAACAAAAGTTTATTAAAGAATTATTTGGTAATTTCGATGAAAATATAAAGCTTGTTCAACAACATTTAAAGGTAGATATTGTACAAAGAGATGGAGATATTTTAATTATTGGAGATGAAAAAGAAGTTCTATTAGGCGAGAAATTAATAGAGCAATTAATGGAGGTAGTAGACCGTAACGAGCATCTTACAATACAAAATATATCATATGCAATAAGTTTGCTATTGGATGGAGAACATGAGAAAATACAATCTTTAGCGAGTGATGTAATATTTGTTACTGATAGAGGCAAACCTATTAAGCCAAAAACCATAGGACAGAAAAAATATATCGAACAAATACAATCTAAAGATTTAACCTTTGGTATAGGCCCCGCTGGTACTGGCAAAACATACTTAGCAGTAACTATGGCGGTAAAAGCATTTAAAAACGAAGAAGTAAATAGAATAATTTTAACAAGACCTGCTGTAGAGGCTGGTGAAAGTTTAGGTTTTCTACCTGGTGATTTAAAGGACAAGGTAGATCCATATTTAAGGCCTTTATATGATGCACTTTTTGATATTCTTGGTTCTGAAAGGTTTCAAAAGTATATGGAGAGAGGTATGATAGAAGTAGCACCACTAGCATATATGAGAGGACGAACATTAGATAACTCCTTTATTATTTTAGATGAGGCTCAAAACACTACTAAGGAGCAAATGAAAATGTTTTTAACACGCTTTGGTTTTGGATCGAAGGCTATAGTAACAGGAGATATTACCCAAATAGATCTTCCAAAAGGGAAACATTCTGGTTTGAAGCATGCTGAACAGGTTCTGAAAAATGTCGAGGAAATTGGATTCTCATATTTAACAGGAAAGGATGTTGTAAGACATCAATTAGTTCAAAAAATAGTTAAAGCTTATGATGAATATGATAGTAAAAGTCAAATGAGGGTACAAAAAGAAAAATAGTATTTTAACACTGGAATTATAGTGTTAAGGGGGGAAAGAATATGAGAAGTTCTGTTGAGGGTTTTTTTCGAAAAAAATCAATTAAAAAATTTCTTCTAGCATTACTTTTTTTTATCAGTTTATTTGCTATATTAGTGACAAGCTTAAGACCAGAAAAATTCGACTTAGTAATTGGCCAAAGAGCACCTGTAGATATATATTCTCCAAAAGATATAGAGGATAAGTTTAATACAGAGCGTGTAAGACAAAAAGCAGTTGAAGGAATAGAACCAGTTTATAAGTTAAATCCAGGTGTTCGTGTAGAAGTTAATAAGGATATTGAAAAGTTCTTTTTATTAGTATATAAGCTTCGTAATGATGAAGAATTAACGGAATTAGAAAAAATAGAACAGTTAAATTCTGAAAATGATCTTAATATAGGAACAGTTAATGTAAAGACTGCAATAACTGCCCCTATAGATCAGTTAAAGTATTTAGAAAGCTATATTAATGAAATAGTAGCACAAAATATGAATGTTGGTATTGATGTTGAAGATCTTCAGAAACAAAAGAACAGTATTAAAGAATATATAACTAATCTGAATGAATTTGAAGCTGAGTTAAAGGATTTAGCTATTTCTATAGTTTATGCCACAATTCGTCCAAATAAGTTTCTAGATGAGGATGCTACAAATAGTAAGATAGAAATGGCAAGGGAGAATGTGGATAAGATAATAATTAAAAAAGGAGATAGTATTCTGAGAGAAGGGGAAGTCATCACCTTCGATAGACTAGAACTATTACGAGATTTAGGGGTTTTAAATGATGAAAGTAAAGTTGATTTTGTTTTATATATAGGAATTGCAGCTATAGCTTTAGTAATTGAACTATTAATTATCGGATATATGGCTGTATTTAATAAGGATTTGTTAGAAAGACCAGGAAGACTTTTGATGATATATATCATTTTTATTTCTACACTAATAATATCTAAAGTAATACAAGGAATCTCCATTTACTTAATTCCAGTAGCTGCTTGCTCTATGCTTTTATCTATTTTAATTGAATCTAGATTAGCCTTGCTTATTAATCTATGTCTAACAGTATTAATAAGTATTATTACAGGCAATAATACTATTTTTATGGCCATGGCATTAATTGGCGGAACAGTTGGAGCATTTAGTGTTGTAAATACACAACAGAGAGCAAATATTTTTATATCTGGAATTGCTGTAAGTATAATTAATATGATTACAATTGTCGGAATTGGATTTATAAACAGTAGCGAAATAATGCAGACGCTTACTTTTGGTTTCTATGGACTATTAAACGGGTTATTTTCTTCTATAGTCACAGTAGGGTCATTACCGCTATGGGAATCCGTATTTAACGTAGTAACACCACTAAAGCTATTGGAATTATCAAATCCAAATCAACCTTTGTTAAAGAAACTATTGTTGGAAGCACCAGGCACCTATCATCATAGCATTATAGTAGGAAATTTAAGTGAATCTGCAGTTGATGCAATAGGAGGTAACTCTTTATTAGCTAGGGTAGGAGCTTTTTATCACGATATTGGGAAAACTAGACGACCTTACTTTTTTAAAGAAAATCAATTGACATCCGATAATCCACATGATAAGCTAAATCCTTCATTAAGCGCCACCATAATTACGGATCATGTTAAGGATGGTATTGAGCTTGCTAAAAAACATAAACTACCAGTTGAAGTAAGAGCCTTTATTGAGCAACATCATGGAGATACCTTAGTAGCATACTTTTATCATAAGGCTAAAACTGGTGAAAATGGAGATAGTGTAGAAGAAAAGAACTTTAGATATGGTGGACCAAAGCCACAAACAAAAGAGACAGCAATTGTAATGATTGCAGATTCTGTGGAGGCTGCTGTTAGAAGTCTTTCTTCACCAACACAGGAGAAGGTGGAAGCATTAGTTGAAAAAATAATTCAAGATAAATTAAATGATGGACAGCTAGATGAATGTAATATTACTTTAAAGGATTTAGATCAAATAAAAAAGACTTTCCTAAAAGTAATATTAAGCATCTTTCATGAGAGAATTGAGTATCCTGATATGAATGTTAAGAAGAAGGATGGAGGAAAACCCCGTGGAACTACTAATTGATAATAGACAAAATAAATATGAGGTTAAAGAGCAATTAATAGAATTACTGGAAAAAGCAGTTGAGGCCTGCTTACTTTATGAAAATTGGCACATTGACTACGAAGTAAGTCTTTCATTGGTAGATAACAATGAAATTAAGGAACTAAACAGTATCTATAGGGGAAAGGATTATGCTACTGATGTTTTGTCCTTTCCCTTAGTGGATGAAGATCAAGCCATCTACTTAAAAGAAAAGCTTCTAGGTGATATTGTTATATCTGTAGAAAAGGCAGAGGAGCAGGCTAAAGAATATAACCATTCCTTCGAAAGAGAGATGGGGTTCTTAGTAGTTCATAGTATGTTCCATCTAATGGGCTATGACCATGACACTAGTGAGGATACTAAGGATATGAGAGGTAGAGAAGAGGCTGTTCTTTCGTCTTTAAATTTAATTAGAAAATAATGGGGTAATAATGATATGAAAGTTAGAAGACTAATCGATAGCTTAAATTACGCATTTGAGGGAATTATTTATGCACTGAAAACCCAGAGGAACATGAAAATTCATTTCATTGTGGCTATACTTGTATTGGTTGCAAGTCTATTTTTTGACTTAACTAGGATAGAAATTCTTATACTATTTCTTACAATTTCTATGGTAATAGTAGCCGAAATGATAAATACTTCTATTGAGTCTACTATCGATTTAATTACAGATAAATACCATATTTTCGCTAAAATTGCTAAAAATGTGGCAGCAGGGGCAGTGTTAATTGCTGCCATTAATTCTATTATTGTTGCTTACTTACTTTTTTTTCACAGAATTAATCCTTATACAATACAGGTACTTCATCATGTTAGGCAATCACCACTACATATTACCTTTATCGCATTAATAGTTGTTATATTTACAGTTATTGCGATAAAGGCATACTTTGGTAGAGGGACACCACTACAGGGAGGAATGCCTAGTGGACATGCTGCAGTTGCCTTTTCATTAGCTACTGCTATTACCTTTATTTCTGAAAATATGTTTATAGCCACATTATCTGCACTTATGGCTTTATTAGTTTCTCAAAGTAGAGTGGAGACAAAAATTCATAATTTTTTTGAGGTACTCGTAGGTGGAATTTTGGGTATATTAATAACGATCATTTTTTTTCAGATATTCAGCTAAAAGAAAAGAGCAGGTGATACAAATGTGGAAAGAAATTAGAAAAACCTTTTTAACTGGATTATTAGTAATGATTCCTTTAATAATTACAGTTTATACTATACTTTGGTTTTTAAATAAAGTAGATAGCATTTTCAGAAGACCTATAGAAGAGTTATTAGGATTTACAGTTTATGGTTTAGGCATTATTATTACAATTGGTATAGTTTTACTGGCTGGGATAATTGCTACAAATTATGCAGGTCATAAGTTGTTTGGGACTACTAAATATTTTTTAAAAAGAATTCCTCTAGTAAGATCTATTTATTTTCCTATTAAACAGCTTACAGAGACGATTTACGGTAGTGCTAATACTGCTTTTCGTAGAGTGGTTTTAGTTCAATATCCTTCATTTGGAATATATACTATCGGTTTCATTACTTCAGAAGGTATTGAAGAAGTAGTAGATAAAACTGGTAAATCTGTAGTTTGTGTTTTTATACCTACTACACCAAATCCTACATCTGGTATGTTTGTTATGGTTCCGAATGAGGATCTAATTGCGCTAGATATGGGTGTGGAGGATGCAATTAAGCTAGTTGTGTCTGGCGGTATTGCAAAACCAAGTAATAAGGACCTATAATAATTATTATACTGGTTAGAATATTTTAACCTAATTGTATTGCAGAAAGGATGAGGGGTTATGGATAACTGGAGGAAAAGAGCTATTATAATATTTTTAGTTTCATCGATTTTACTTAATGGGGTAGGGTGTAGTAAAAAAGGCAATGATGAACAAAACAATGTTACCATTGAAACAGAACAAAATGAGGAGGCAGAAGAAATATCACAGCCAGAAATTGAAGGTGCAGTTTCACCTTTAAGTGGCCTACATGCACCAGAGGAGAAAATTAATAGAAGACCTTTAGCAATTATTTTCGATAATCAATCTGGAGCTCGTCCCCAGGCAGGACTTATAGATGCAGAAGTTGCATATGAATTTCTGGCTGAAGGAAATATTACTAGATATTTAGGTATATTTTTAGTAAATGAGCCTGAAATAATAGGATCTATAAGAAGTGCAAGACCATATTTTATTGAAAAGGCATTAGAGTTCGACAGTTATTTTGTACATGTTGGTGGAAGTGATCAAGCTCTTGCAGATATTAAAAGTAAAAAAGTAGCTGATATTGATGCTATGAGTAGAGGGAATGATGTTTTTTGGAGAAAAAATCATAAAAAAATGCCACATAACATGTATTCTAGTTATGATGCTCTAAAAAAAGCAGCTGAAAAAAGTAATTATAGAGCTGAACCTCAATTTGATGGATTTAAATTTAATTCAGAACTCAAAGTAATGGATATGGGAGAAATTGCACAAGAGATAAAAATTAAATATTCTAAAGGACACGAACCATCATATATTTATGATGATGAAAATAAAGTTTATAACAGATACTATAATGGTATAGAACATAAGGATGAAACAACAAAAGAAACACTTACTGCTACAAATATTATAATACAAGAGGTTGCTGCTAAAGTAATAGATGATAAATTACGTCTAGATATGAATACTGTTGGAGAAGGTAGAGGAAAATACATAACTACTGGGAAAACAATTGATATTACATGGAAAAAGGGCAGTTATGAAGGAGCTACAAAGTACTATGATGGTACAGGACAAGAGCTCAGTTTAAATCCGGGTAAAACTTGGATTCAGGTTGTTCGTAACTTTGATAATGTAACTATAGCAGAATAGACAAATGGAGGAGATATTTTTGACAGATAAAGAACTAGTAAAAAAAGCAATAGAAGCTAAAAACAATGCCTATGTGCCCTATTCAAAATTTCCTGTAGGTGCAGCCTTACTTACTAAAGAGGGCAAAGTATATACAGGGTGTAATGTTGAATGTGCTTCTTATGGAGGAACAAACTGTGCAGAAAGAACAGCCATTTTTAAAGCTGTTTCCGAGGGTGATCGGAATATAGATGCTATTGCTGTTGTTAGTGATTTAGATGATTACACATACCCTTGTGGAATTTGCAGACAGGTAATAGTAGAGTTTGGTAAAGGAATAAAAATGATAATTGCAAAATCAGAAGATGATTTTAGAGTGCATACTATAGATGACCTACTACCACATTCATTCACGCCTGAAGATCTTGAAAAAATGGATGGAGGTATAAATAATGGGATTTAAGTCTGGATTTGTAACTATTATCGGAAGACCAAATGTAGGAAAATCAACATTAATGAATAGAATAATTGGTGAAAAGATTGCTATTATGTCTGATAAACCCCAAACTACGAGAAATAAAATACAATGTGTATATACGCAAGAAGACCATCAAATTGTATTTTTAGATACTCCAGGAATTCATAAACCAAAGCATAAGCTAGGTCAATATATGGTTAGAATAGCAAAAGATACATTAAGAGAAGTAGATGCTGTTTTGTTTGTTGTAGATGAGGGTACTTCCATTGGCCCTGGAGATCAATATATTATGGAGCAGTTAGAAGGTATAGAGACTCCTATTATTTTAGTAATAAACAAAATCGATAAAATGAATCAAGAAGATTTAAATAAGTTATATGATAAATATGAAGAAACAAATCTATTTAATCATATAATAGGAATATCAGCACTAGAGGGTGCTAATTTAAACAACTTAATTAATCTTATAGTATCATATTTACCTGAAGGACCAAAGTATTTTCCAGAACATATGGTTACAGACCAGCCAGAGCGTCTAATTGTAGCAGAGATGATAAGAGAAAAGATTCTGCATTATACAGATCAGGAAATTCCACATGGAGTAGCTGTGGAAACCACCTTAATGAAGCAAAGGGAAGATAAAAATATGGTTGATATTCATGCTACAATATATTGTGAAAGAAAATCCCACAAAGGTATTATTATAGGTAAAGGTGGTAGAAAATTAAAAGGGATAGGTAAAAGTGCTAGGGAAGATATAGAAAAACTTTTAGGGTCAAAGGTATATTTAGAGTTATGGGTAAAGGTAAAGGAAGACTGGAGAAATAGTGAAAGTACATTAAGAACCTTTGGCTACGATTAAAGAATAGAGGAAATATCTAAATAATAAGAAATGATTTTAGGTCATTCCATATATTAAAGTATTATACAAAAAAATAATAGCAAAATTTACAATGTATAGTAGGCTCCTAAATACAAAAAATAGTATAACAAACTATAAAATGAAAGGGGAGCTACTTATGCTAAATGAAACTATGTGGAACATCTTTAAAGAAACTGGTAATATCTATGCTTATTTATATACAAAGGATTATAATAAACATTGTAGCAATAAAAGCAATAATAATACAGTTAATAAAAAAGCACCATTAGAGATGAAAGAGATTACAATAATATAGTAATTGTTTACATTATATGGTGAATGGATTACAACTCTTCAGAAAGTTTAAGACCATTCCTATAGAAAGGTAGAATAGAAAATTTAAAATGTTAATTACCACTGAAGGTTTTATATTAAAAAACAAGAAATATGGAGAGACTGATAGTATACTAACAATTTTCACTAGAAAAGCAGGGAAAATTAATGCTATTGCTAAAGGGGCTCGTAGACCAAAAAGTAATTTGCTAGCCGGAATTCAGCCCTTCTGCTATAGTGAATTTGTGCTATACAAGGGTAGAAACTTATATACAGTTAGTCAATGTGATGCAAAAGAGATATTTTATCCCTTAAGGGAAGACTTAAAAAAACTATCCTATGCTGCCTATTTAGTGGAATTGGTAGAGACTGTAATAACAGAGGGACAAACAAATAATAGACTTTTCAATCTTTTTGGAAAGACATTATATTTATTAAAAAAAGATGATGTGGAAGTTAATACTATAGTTCGTGCTTTTGAAATAAAGCTTATGAATTATAGCGGATATAAACCACAATTATCAGGTTGTGTCCATTGCAACCGCAAAGAAGCTTCTTCTTGGAAATTTAGTTCTACAGAAGGAGGTATAATATGTCCTTTATGTTTAAGTATCGATCCTTATGCAATGAAAATTGGAAGTACAACTATTAAACTAGCAACATATTTACTAACAAGAGATATGGTTGAAATACAAAGATTAAAAATTAGTAGCTATTTAAATGATGAATTAAAAAAAATACTAAAGCAATATATATTGACACATGTTAGTAAATACGATTTTAAGAGCTTAGAATTAGCAGAAAAATTATAATTAGGAAGGAGAGAGATTATGGATATTAATCTAGAGAAAGTTGATATAGTTAGAGAGAGAACAGGTGTGTCTTATAAAGAAGCAAAAGAAGCTTTAGAACAAAATAATGGAGATGTTGTAGAATCTATAATAGCTATTGAAGAAAAAAACGGTAAAACATGGATGAATACTATGTCTTTAGCAGGAAACGAAGTAATAGAAAAGCTAAAGTATCTAATTAAAAAAGGGAATGTATCTCGTGTTATGTTAAAAAGAGATGGAGAAATCCTTCTTAATGTTCCAGTTACTGCTGGTGCTATTGGAGTAATGTTAGCACCTATTGTATCTTTGTTAGGAGTTTCTGCGGCAATAGCCACTAAAACAACTATAGAGATAATTAAGAATAATGGTGAAATTGTTGATATCAATGAAATGGCTGGAGAAACTGTTAGCGAACTTAAAAACATGGTTAGAGGAAAAAAAGGTGTAGATGTAGATATGATGAAGAAAGAAAGTGACATTATATTAGATAAGGAAGATCAAGACGAAACCTTAGACGATTTATATGATGGAGCAGATTACTAATTAAGTAAAATTATTAATGCTGTAAAAAATCAATAGAAATTTTAATAGCGATTTCATATATTGACAAAATGTCTGTAATTTGATAAATTAAAATATAAATTAGATAATATATTGCTGTGATAAAGAGGAGTAATTGATGTAACTAAATTAGCGAGCTGGGGATGGTGTAAGCCTAGTATAGTTTATTAATGAATGGCGCTTTTGAGCAATACTATTTAAAGTGGGCACTTGTGCCAACTAGGGTGGAACCGCGGAAGAATAGTCTTTCGTCCCTAACTTTTTAGAGTTAGGGATGGAAGACTTTATTTTTTTAAACTAAAAACTGAATAGGAGGCATAAAAATGACAACACAAAAAACAATGGAAAAAATCGTTTCTCTAGCCAAATCAAGAGGATTTATTTTTCCAGGCTCAGAGATATATGGAGGTCTTGCAAATACATGGGACTATGGTCCATTGGGAGTAGAATTAAAGAATAATGTTAAAAAAGCATGGTGGAAAAAATTTATTCAACAAAGTCCATACAACGTTGGATTAGATTCTGCTATTTTAATGAATCCAAAAACATGGGAAGCTTCAGGACATATTGGAGGATTTAGTGATCCATTGATGGATTGTAAAAAGTGTAGATCTCGTTTTAGAGCAGATAAGTTAATAGAAGATTATATGCAAAAACAAAATGAAGAAACTATTGTAGATGGTTGGAGTAACCAACAAATGAAATCCTACATAGAAGAAAAAAGTATTAACTGTCCTGAATGTGGAGAAAAAGATTTTACTGATATTCGTCAATTTAACCTAATGTTTAAAACATTCCAAGGGGTAACTGAAGACTCTAGTACAGAAATATTTTTACGACCTGAAACAGCACAAGGAATCTTTGTAAACTTCAAAAACGTTTTAAGAACATCAAGAAAAAAGGTACCATTTGGAATAGGGCAAATTGGAAAATCATTTAGAAATGAAATTACACCCGGTAACTTTACATTTAGAACAAGAGAGTTCGAGCAGATGGAGTTAGAATTTTTCTGTAAACCAGGAGAAGATTTAGAGTGGTTTGATTATTGGAAGAATTTTTGTAAAAACTGGCTTTTAAATCTAAACTTGAAGGAAGAAAATCTTCGTATTCGTGACCATGGTCAAGAAGAACTATCCCATTATAGTAAAGCAACAACTGACTTTGAATATAAATTCCCATTTGGATGGGGAGAACTTTGGGGTATCGCAGATAGAACAGATTTTGACCTTAAACAGCATAGTCAGCATTCTGGTGAAGACTTTACTTATCAAGATCCTGTTACCAATGAAAAATATGTGCCATACTGTATAGAGCCTTCTGTAGGGGTAGACCGTGTGATGTTAGCATTTTTAGTTGATGCCTATGAAGAAGAAGTTATTGACGAAAAGGACACAAGAGTAGTATTAAAGTTACATCCAGCATTGGCTCCTTTCAAAGCTGCTGTACTTCCTCTTACTAAAAAGCTAAAGGATCAGACATTAGAACTTTATGAAAAACTGTCTGCAAATTATGTGGTAGACTATGATGAGGCAGGAAGTATAGGAAAAAGATATAGAAGACATGATGAAATAGGAACACCTTTCTGTATTACCTTCGATTATGACTCATTAGAGGACAATTGCGTTACAATTAGACACAGAGATACTATGGAACAAGAGCGAATTTCTATTGAAAATTTAGAAGCTTATTTAGAGGAAAAATTAAAATATTAAATTTGAAAATTACCTAAGGGATGCCTTAGGTAATTTTTTACTATCTAGAAAAGAGCAAATTTGTGATTACTTAGAGATACTAAAGAAGTAGAAAGCTATCAATATTTTTAGTGCTTGAAATTTAAAGACAAAGCTTGAAAATTTAAGCGTGACAAGAATCATGTGATAACATCAGATGATTTTTTTTATTAAAAATGAGGAAAACTATAGAAATATAATATCAAATGTGCTAAATTAGATATATAATATAACACATTAGGAAATAGCATAACATATAAAAGGGGTGATTTCCATAGAACTGTCAAATAGACAAAAAAAAATCATAAAAATTGTACAAGAAAATGAGCCAATTACAAGTGAACAAATTGCTAAAAGCCTTAGTGTAACACGAGCTACACTAAGACCAGATTTAGCAATTTTAACTATGGTGGGTATTTTAGATGCAAGACCTAAAGTTGGTTACTTTTATTCAGGGAGATCTAGCGTTAATATTTTTGCCCAAGAAGTAAAAAATATGAAGGTACGAGATATTATGTCGATACCGATTATAGTAACCGAGGAAAGTTCTGTTTATGATGGTGTGGTGACTTTATTCTTAGAAGATGTTGGGACTATTTTTGTTGTTTCTAAAGGATCTCTTACTGGTATTGTATCGCGAAAAGATTTTCTAAAGAGTGCTATGGGTGGAGTAGATATGAATAAAGTACCTGTAGGTATGATTATGACTAGGAGTCCTAATATTGCTACTGTATCACCTGAGGATAATGCTCTAGAGGCTGCTATTAAAATTATGGATCATGAAGTCGATAGTCTACCAGTAGTCGAGAAAATAAAAGAAAATGGGCAAGATATAGTTAAAGTAATTGGAAGAATATCTAAAAGTAATATCACAAAGTTATTTGTAGAACTATGCAAAGAATAGGAGGAGAGAAATGGGGAGTTCACATCTTGTTATTTATGTTATATCTGACTCGATAGGAGAAACAGCAGAACAAGTTGCCAAGGCTACTGTTAGTCAATTTAACATTGAAGATTATGAAGTAAGAAGATTTCCATATATAAATGAAAAACAACAGGTTTTCGAAATATTAGATGAGGCGAAAAATGAACATGCAGTAATAGTTTTTACTATTGTTGTTCCTGAACTCAGAAAAGTTTTAATAGAGGAGGCTAAAATTTTAAATATACCTTGCGCTGATGTAATGACACCTATTTTACACGCTATGGAAAGTGTATTGAAAATTCCAGCTAAAGAGGAACCAGGTTTAATTCGTAAACTAGATGAAAGGTATTTTAGAAAAGTAGAAGCTATTGAATTTGCCGTTAAGTATGATGACGGTAAAGATGCAAGGGGAATAAAACAAGCAGACATAGTATTAACTGGAATTTCGAGAACATCAAAGACTCCTCTTAGTATGTACCTTGCACACAAAAATCTAAAGGTAGCAAATGTTCCTCTTGTACCAGAGGTTTTACCTCCAAGAGAGTTATATGAGATTCCTCCTAAGAAAATTATAGGATTAACTACTAATCCAATGAAACTAATCGAAATACGTCAAGAAAGATTAAAGGCCTTAGGATTAAAAAATGAGGCCAACTATGCAAGTATGCAAAGAATTCTTGAGGAATTGGATTATGCGGAAGGAATTATGAAAAAACTAGGTTGTCCTGTTATTGATGTTTCATCAAAAGCTGTTGAAGAAAGTGCTGGTATTATTTTAGAAATTTTTAAAGACATGGGTCACAAATTTTCCAACGGTAAATAATTTAAGATTAAATTTAATGAAAATATTAGATATATTTCACATCATATAAATATTTATTCAGTACTTGTGTATATAAAATATGGAGGTGGCATTGTTGAAAAAATTAGTTTATGCTTTTCAAGAAGGAACTTTAGAAATGAAATCATTATTAGGAGGAAAGGGAGCCAATCTAGCGGAAATGACTAGAATAGGACTTCCAGTTCCTCCAGGATTTACAGTAACAACAGAGGCTTGTAATCAATACTATGAACATAATAGTCAATTATGGACTGAATTAAAGGAAGAAATACTAAAGGAACTAAAGGCTCTAGAATCTACTACAAATAAAGAATTTGGTAGTATATCTAACCCGTTACTGGTTTCTGTTAGATCCGGAGCAGTTTTTTCTATGCCTGGCATGATGGATACTATACTAAATCTTGGATTAAATGATGAATCTGTAAAAGGAATCGCTAAAGCTACTAATAATGAGCGTTTTGCCTATGATAGCTATAGAAGATTTATACAGATGTTTGGAGATGTTGTTCTTAATATAGAAAAATATAAGTTCGATTCAATTTTAGAAAAAAGAAAGCATGATAGAGGTATTGAGCAAGATACAGAGTTAACAGCAGAGGATTTAAAGGATATAGTAGAAGAATTTAAAAAAGTTGTTAAAAAAGAGTGGGGTAAGGATTTTCCACAGGATACAGAAGAGCAGTTACTTATGGCAGTAGAGGCAGTATTTAAATCATGGAACAACCAAAGAGCTAAAATATATAGAAAACTACATGAAATTCCAGATGATTTAGGAACTGCTGTAAATATTCAATCCATGGTTTTTGGTAATATGGGAGAAACATGTGGAACTGGTGTAGCATTTACAAGAAATCCATCTACAGGAGAGAAAAAGCTATTTGGTGAGTTTTTATTAAATGCTCAAGGAGAAGACGTAGTGGCAGGAATTCGTACCCCAGAGGAAATTCAAGTATTAAATGAAAAAATGCCAAAGGTATACGAAGAGTTTGTTAACGTGACTAAATTACTTGAAAAACATTATAAAGATATGCAAGACATTGAATTTACAATCGAAAATGAAAAACTTTACATGCTTCAAACAAGAAGTGGTAAAAGAACTGCTATGGCAGCTATTAATATAGCGGTAGATATGGTAAATGAAGGATTAATTACTAAGGAAGAAGCTGTACTAAGAGTAGAGCCTCATCAATTAGATCAATTACTACATCCTACTTTTGATGAAACTGCACTTAAAGAAGCTGAAGTTATTACAAAAGGACTTCCTGCTTCTGCTGGAGCTGCTACAGGTAAAATTTACTTTACGCCAGAGGATGTAGTGAAGGCAAAGAATGAAGGCGAAAGAGCAATTTTGGTTCGTGTTGAAACATCTCCAGAAGATATTGAAGGAATGGTGTCTTCAGAAGGAATATTAACAGGAAGAGGCGGTATGACTTCACACGCAGCCGTAGTAGCGAGAGGAATGGGTAAATGCTGTGTAGCTGGTGCAGGAGAAATCCGTATAGATGAAGTAAACAAAGTTATGAAGGTTAGAGATAATGTATATGCGGAAGGCGATTATATTTCCTTAGACGGAAGTCAAGGAATTGTATATAAAGGTGAAATTAAAACTCAAACACCAGAGCTTTTAGGAAACTTTGCAGTTTTAATGGGATGGGCTGATGAGTTTAGAAGATTAAAAATTAGAACAAATGCAGATACTGCTAGAGATGCAAAACAAGCATTAGAGTTTGGTGCAGAAGGTATAGGACTTTGTAGAACAGAGCATATGTTCTTTGAAGAGAGTAGAATTTTTGCTGTTAGACAAATGATATTATCTACTACATTAGAAGGTAGGGAAAAGGCTTTAGCTAAATTATTACCAATGCAAAGAGAAGACTTTATTGCATTATTTGAGGCAATAAAAGGATTACCAGTTACTATTAGATTATTAGATCCTCCACTACATGAATTCTTACCTCATGAAGAAGAAGATGTAATAAAATTAGCTAATGAAATGGGAGTATCAAAAGAAGATTTATTAGATGTAGTTAATGATTTAAAAGAATTTAACCCTATGTTAGGACATAGAGGCTGCCGTTTAGCTATCACTTACCCAGAAATATATGCAATGCAAACAAGGGCTATAATGGAAGCAGCTATTCATGTTCATAAAACCACAGGATATATAATAGTTCCAGAAATAATGGTACCTCTAGTTGGAGAAATCAAAGAATTTGAGCAGGTAAAAAGAATAATTCTTAACGTTATTGAAGAAGTATTTGAAGAAAATGATATAAAGATACCATATCTAATTGGAACAATGATTGAAATTCCAAGAGCTTGTATTACGGCTGATGAAATTGCCAAAGAAGCAGAATTCTTCTCCTTTGGAACAAACGATTTAAGCCAAATGACCTTTGGATTCTCAAGGGACGATGCTGGTAAGTTTATTGGAGAATATGTAGATAAAAATATCTTTGAAAAGGATCCTTTCCAAAGAATAGACCGTAAAGGTGTAGGAAAACTGATGAAGATGGCAGTAGATTTAGGTAAGACAACAAGGCCAGATATTAAGCTGGGAATATGTGGGGAGCACGGTGGAGAGCCAAACTCAATTGAATTCTGTCATATGCTGGGATTAGCTTATGTTTCTTGCTCACCATTCCGTGTGCCAATTGCAAGACTTGCAGCAGCTCATGCATCACTACGTCATCCTCAGTAATTGACAACGTCCTCCGATTTAATTGGAGACGTATACACATAAACCTAGATGTATAACAGAAGATGATTACTCTCTATAGTATCGGTATAAGATAACGGAATGTGCTGTGATTCATGCGGCTATAAGACATAAAGAGTAAGTTAAATAAAGTTTAAAAATAGTATTAATAAAACTATAAAATCATTGCATATCAAAGCTTTCAAAGATTTAGTGTAAAATAAAGTAAGGGTGTTATTTCTTATGAAGTTTAAGAAATAGCACCCTTATTTTATTAAATTTCCTTTATATCTTGACAATATTTATGCTAAATGCTATATTTTCATTGAACGGTGTTCTATTATTAAACATTGTTTAATAAAATAAGGAGCGACATAATGACTACAGAAAAGAGAAGAGAACGGGAAATAGAAGAAATGAAGGAACTTATCCTTTTAGCAGCAAGCGATATAATTGCTTCAGAGGGATTTGATAAGCTGTCAATTAGAAAAATTGCTAAAAAAATTGAATACTCTCCTTCTATTATTTATCATTATTTTAAAGATAAGGAAGAGATATTAAACAATGTAATGCAAAGAGGCTATAAAAAAATAGTATCAGCAGTATCTTCTTTAAAGATGGAAGATAGCTCTCCTGAACAAAGATTGATACAGATGACTAAAAATTATATAGAAGCAGCACTAAATATGCCGGATGAATTTATAGCAGCCCAATTAAATCAATCAAAATCAGCATTAAAACATACTTCCTCATTATTTAAAGGTGCTTCACAAGAAAAAAAAGCTTTGTTTGTGCTATACGAATGCCTAAAAGAAATATATAAGGATAAAGATATAGATGAAAATACAATAGAATTAACTACTCAAATGATTGTAGTATCAACTTTAGGGCTTATTTTTAAACTCATAATAGAAAAAGACATTGGTAATGAACAAAGAGAAAGATTGATTAATTTTTATTCAGAGGAAATAGTATTAAGAATAGCTAATGGTAATACATTCAATTAGAAGGAGGAGAGAAATTGAAGTCCATATTAAAAATACTAATCTCAATAATATTTATATTTATATTGGTTTGTGCAAGTGGAATATTTTATCTGTCTCGTGGACTTAAAGGAGGAGGTGAAGTTAAACTAAACGGAATAAGAATATCAGGTTTAAATGATGGGATATATAATGGGAAATATGATGCTGGAAGATGGTCAAACAAACTTAGTGTTACAGTAAAGGACCATAAAATTACAGAAATTAATATAGTAGATGATGTTACTTTTGTAAAGTCTGGTGTAAGTGATGAGTTATTCCGTAAGGTTATAGAAACACAGAATACTAAAGTAGATGCGGTATCTCAGGCTACAGTGACATCTAAAGCATATCTTAAATCAATAGAAAATGCGTTAAATAATTAAAATGAAATGTGAGGTGACTAAATGAATACTTTGATAGTGTATGCAAGCAAATATGGATGTGCAGAAAAATGTGCAGAATTATTGTCTAAAGAGCTTATTGGTAAAGTAGACATAATTAATTTAAAAAGGGTAAGCGATATTGATATTTCAAAATATGAAAAGATTATTATTGGCGGGTCAATATATATTGGTAAAATACAAAAGGAAGTAAGAGAGTTCTGTTCAAAGAACTTAGATAAATTAACAGAAAAACGAATAGGGTTATTTATTTGTGGAATGCAAGAAGGAGAAATAATCAATACTGAATTTAGTCAAAACTTTAATCCTGAGCTCATTAGAATTACAGATGTAAAGGAACATTTTGGGGGAGAATTTATCTTTGATAAAATGAACTTTATGGAAAAGATAATAGTAAAGAAGGTATCAAAGGTGACGTCAAATAAATCTAATATATTGGAGAATAATATACATAAATTTGCTCAAGTGATGAATACTATTTAATCTATTTGTATAAGGAGTTTATACGGATATAATCCTATCGTATAGCAGTGTTCCATAATAGTAAAAAATGTGATTGCTCTAGTTTGATAGCGGTAGCACATGCATCACTACGTCATCCTCACTAATTGACAACGTCCTCCAATTTAATTGAAGACGTATACACATAAACCTAGATGTATAACTAAAAATGATTGCTCCCTATAGCGTTGGTATAAGATAACGGGGTGTGTTGTAATTCATGCGGCTATTATCAACAGAGACCAATGGAAGTAAGGCAAAATAAATATTGGAATAGGGTATTGTCACTTATTTTTAAGAGGCAGTACCCTGTTTTGTTATTCATTAGGTGGGCCTATAGAAAAACATGCTATAATGAATATTAGTAGGATATTATGAATTAATATAATTAATGAAATTTTGGAGGTGAAATAAGAACTTAATAATAAAAGATTCCTCACAAATGCCTTTGCATACAGATATAAAACTCATATTTGATGCCTTAGAAGGTCGGCAGCGAGAATCTAATTGGCTAATTACTGAGCATGAGGCTTATTCGGACATTTTTAAAGAAAAAATTATATTGTTATCAGGAGATGAACTCACTGATATCGTTACACATAATAAAATTCAGTTTATTTGGGGGATTTTATCTGCTTTTGATAAATCTATAGATATAGACATTACTAATTTGTCTGTAATACCTACAATTGATGGAGGATGGAAATATGGAGGAGAAGATGTTCATACACAGCATCCTCTGGCTATTGCTGAAATTATTTGCGTTGATAGCAGTTATACTATATTTTTAAGCAAAGACGAAGACTTATCAAATAGATTCCTTAGACACTACTCAGATGCTCAAGATTTACACCAATGTAATAGGAGATTAGAAAATAAGTAGCTTGTCCAAGGACATCGACAATCAGATATATTAGTCCATAATTTTCTTATAATACAACAAAACAGTATATTTATGTGCAGTAGCAAAAGTTAAGGTCAGAAGGAGTCGATTAAATATGTTTGACAAAAATAATATTAATAAAGATAATAATTCCTATGTGAGTTTTGGAGTGGGATTTGGATTATTAGGAGGCAGTTTATTTTCGATAGTTATTGGACTTGTATTTGGATTAATAGGAGATAGTATATTTCCGATAGTTATGGCTCTTGGGCCTGCATTTGGAATGCTTTTTGGAATAATCATAGGTGCAGTAATGAATTACAATAAAAATAAAGAATAAATCAATGTAATGACTTATAAACTTAAGACGCTTCTTTTATATTTTGTGCGGTTAGTCAGAGCAGCCATACAATTTATGAATTACACGAAGTGTCCCATAATGTGAAAAAACAGCCATTGGTCTATTATGATAGCTGCCACTCATGCATCACTACGTCATCTCTAGTAATTTACAACGTCCTCCGATTTAATTGGAGACGTATACACATAAACCTAGATGTATAACCAAAAATGATTGCTCTCTATAGCGTTGGTATAAGATAACAGAGTGTGCTGTGTAATTCATGTGGCTGTTAAGCATATGACTACAAAATAGTAATAGAAATAGTGTAGATATAGCATTGGGATATTCAGGACGGTTATATTTTACGCATAAGGTGATAAAACCCTTGCTTTAGTCACCTTTTTTTGTATGAAAAAAGCAAGTTGCAAACTGGGGCGGTTTGGAACTTGCTTTTAGTTAAGAGATTATGGGTAGGTGAACTGTGAAAGTTGTACCGAATCCTAATTGACTATCAACGCTAATGCTTCCCTGATGTTGTTGTATAATTTCTTGTGCAATGGAAAGTCCTAAGCCGGTTGATTTGTGCTTTTCTTTACTACTAATACGATAATATCTGCCAAATATTTTATCTATATCCTGTGGAGATATTCCAATACCTGTATCTGTAAAGGATATAATGGCTGTATTTCTTTCCTTTTTTAAAGATACATATACCTTGCCATTTGGTTTTGTATAGTATATTGCATTTAGGAGAAGATTTTGAAATGCCTGTTTAAGACGATACTCATCTCCCCAAGTAATGCAATCACATTTCAACTCTGCCTTTATATAAATGTTTTTACTTTCTCCCTCTATACTACACGCACTTATAACATTTTTAATTAGGTCTGTGATAGGAACCCGATCTGTCTCGAGAATTACTTGCTTATCCTCAAGTTTGGCCATTAAAAATAAATCTTCAACTAGATGTTTTGTAAAATCTAATCTTTCCCTTATTATTGGTAATTCCGTATCGAGTAGTTCTGGCTGTTTAGTAATTTTTTGAGTACAGCCTTGCATAACAAATAATGGAGTGCGTAAATCATGAAAGATATTCATCATAAGACTATGCCGACGTGTCATCTGTTCTTGCAAAGCCTGGTTACCTTCCAAAACTTTTTTATCTAGATTCTGGTTTATTTGTTCTAATTCTTTAGTAAGGATTTCAGCTTCAGCAAATTTTTCAGCGAAAATATGATTTATTAATAACATACAGCAAAAGGCAAATGGAATATTAAAAAGTTTTGAAAATTGCAAGGCACGCAAAGGATAGCTTACACTTGATGATGAAAGAGAAGATAAGGGTATAACCATACGTAATCCTAGGCTTAAAGCATGGCCTGAAATCAATAGCCATGCTCCCTTTCGTCTATTAGCGTGGGCGTATGTGAGAACTCCAATGGAAAATAAGAGCAAGCTATAAACATAAATTTCACTGTGCAATTTAGGAAAAATACTTTCCATAATTGACCATAACACTAAAACAGAAATAACTCCCCTTATACTCAGAAGTATGTTAAAACGTCCAGGAAGCTTAATATCAAAGATTTTAAAGCATATAACAATATCTAGAATTACGCACCAGGCAAAAACATAGTATCTTAAGAAATTCATACTTGTACCAACAAATAGTGGAAGAGCACTCCATAAGGTCAATGCACCGGTGTATATAGCAAACCATAATAGGTATTTTTCTGTTTGTTTACGGCGATAAAGGGAGAGTCCATATATAGACATTAAAAATGTTATTCCAAGGCTGAAAGCAAATGTCATATTAAAGGTTGAAAGTGCAGTTTCAGCACTAGATGTGGTGGTTACATATATAGGAGTATTATAGGGATTCATACTTGTATTAAAAACCACTCTGATTTTGTTATCTATAAACCAATCGGAGCTAAGTAATAGTCTTGAAAAGAATGAAGATTCCTTTAGAATAGTATCGTTTATTAAAACTTCTGATGGCAATTTTCCATAGATAAGTACCAATTGTTGATCTTCATTTTTTCTAACTAAGTCAAAGTAATACGTATTAGTTTTTGAATCCCAATCATAATTTGTAAGACAATATATATTGTTCTTTGCCTTATCAGAAAATGTGTCACCGCTTTTTAAATCACCAAAGCTATTATTTATTTTTATACCTATAAAGAAAATTAGGCTAAATATTATTATAAATACAAGTATTGCTTTAAAATAATCTCTTTTCATATGTATTCCCCTATTTGTTCTCTTAATAATAATTATGTAGCTATTACGTCTGTCAAGATAGTCTGAATATCTGTTTACGGTATACTTTAAAATGGGGAGATCTGCTACCGCTACCCTTATCGTTGAATTTGCGAAGAAATAACGAGGGGGATGAAAGTAATGTTGAAAGTGCCTTGACAAAAGTATATCAAATATTTAAAAGTATATCAAATATTTACAGAATAGGAAGCTATACTATGCATTTTTTAGTTGCAAAACACATAAATAACCTTGTCCAAATAGTAAAAATTAAGGTAATATTGATTTAGGGGGTGAAATTATATGATAAAGGTTCTTTTAATTGAAGATGATCCATTAGTAGCAAAGATAATCCTCTACTACCTTGAACAAGCTGAGACATATGAAGTAATTTGGGCCGAAACAGGCAGCGAAGCCTATGCAAATGCAAGGGATAAATTTGATGTTATACTCCTTGATATTTTACTGCCAGACGTTAATGGTGTTGACCTTTGTTCCAGATTGACAGAGTGGCATGATTGTCCTATTATTTTTATTTCCTGCCTTGACTGTAGTGATACAATTGTTCAAGCTTTAGAGCGGGGAGGAGACGATTTTATAGTAAAGCCTTTTGATAATAAAATTCTTGAGGCACGAATAAAAGCAAATTTGCGAAGGGCGAACAAATTGTCCAATAAAGCTAAGAATATTTTAGAATGTACAGGTTTTAAATTAGATGCAAACCGTCATATTGTCGTTAAGGATGAAGATGAATTAAAATTATCTTCCACTGAATTTAAGATATTGTCATTCTTAATGATAAATCCAGGAAAATATTATACCCCTAAAGAATTATATTATAAAATTTGGGGGGTAAAAAGCTGCGGGGATGCACGAACTGTAATTGTTCATATACACAATATTAGAAAAAAAATTGAAGAAGATGCGAACAGCCCTAGATTTTTGAAAATGGAGTGGGGACAAGGATACTATTTTGACCCTAAGGGAAAAGCTAATTAAGTTTAAATATGAAATATCATACTTATCTTCAGGGAGTTGGAAGAGATAATTTAACGTCCCTATTAGAGGAAACTACAAATTAAAAACATATTAATTTAAACAGAATAAATATTAAGATTTCTTAATCCTTAAAAATGCTCATTGCGCATTTTTAGGGATTTTTTATGCATTAGGCAATATAATTGCTTATCAATAGTAATATTTTTCCTTTTAAAATCAAAAAACACTATAAAATTTTAATAACTGTTTAATCAATATGCTGCTCTAAATGTGTTAAAATTTAATCGAAGTCAAAAAAATCAAGAAAGGAAGTGTTTTTATAACAAAATTTTTAACAACCTAACCACATTGGTTCTTGGGGTATAGATGACTACGATTTGCCGAATCAGGTGTGCGCCTTGAATACATTGATACCTAAAAGACCCTTATGCAGCTTATATCATGGGCTGATTTAAAAAAGCTGCAGTGTCAAAAAAATACATTATTAAGGTATTGAAGTGATAGAAGCAGAGTGTCCAGATCAAGTATATATACAGTTTGGGCTTAAGTGGAGAGTAAGGAATATTACTGTTTGTTTGCCAAATCGTGTCTATGTAGTGGTAGAAGGAAAAGAACACAGCAGCTATAAAAATAATTGATGTTAATTTATTAATAAAGCGATAAGATGGTTCGCTTAAAGTTGAAATGCTTTCTCAGCAAGTGCTATAACACAAATTGTAGTGGCTGAGCATATGGAAACCCCACTCTTGACAGATTCGGCACTGGAGCTAATACATGGTGAAGTAATTAAAGATCATACATTAGCTTTCGACAGTGTTAGCGGTGCAACCATTGCAATTAACATTATCAGGAAGCTGTTAGAGACTGCATTGTTCAGGCCTGCGGTGATGTAGAAATGCTGAACCCTTGAACCAGAATAAATAAGGCCCTCGAAGTTTTTGAGAGATTACTAATTTAAGATCGGAGGAGAAAAAATGAAGAAGCTTATTTCATTACTAGTTTGTATTTGCATGATTATTTTTACATTTGTTGGATGTACCAAGGAGGTGGCAACTATACTTATTAACGGCAGCTATGAAGGTACTGCGGCTGGTATGCAGGGTCCAATAACTGTAAGTATAACTGTTGAAGACGGTAAAATTGCGGACATTGACTTTAAGGAGAATTCTGAAACACCGAATGTTACAGTGGTAGCATTTGAACGTATACCAACTCAGATCATCGAAAATCAAAGCCTATCTGTAGATATTGTAACCGGAGCAACTTTAACTAGCTATGCTATTATTAATGCGGTTACGAATGCTGCTAAAGCAGCTGGCTTAGATATTGACGCTCTAAAGGCAAATAAAGTAGTTGCTACACCTAAGGAGCCTCAGACATGGGAGACAGATGTTCTTGTAATGGGAGGAGGAGGAGCCGGTCTGGCAGCGGCAGTTAATGCGGTTGAACAAGGCGCTAACGTTATCCTTATTGAAAAAGGCTCTGTATTAGGTGGAAATACAATGATGGCAGGCGCGGCATACAATGCTGTTGATATTGAAGCACAAAAGAACACAATGATATTGTCCAAAGCTCAAAAAGATACATTAGATGGATACCTTGCACTAGACCAAGCAGATCCAAAGTTGAGATTTGATACTTATCCTGAGTGGCAGGAAGTATTGGCAGAGCTTAAAGCGGATATCAATGAGTTTTATGCAGAAAACCGTGGAAAAGAGGCTGGCGTTGACATGCCTGGTTTTGACTCTGTAGCATTACATATGTGGCATGTTTATACAGGAGGACTTCGTGAATTAACAGATGGGGATTGGATTGCTCCAAGAATTGAACTGGCAAGAAAGTTTGCTGCTGATGCGCTTGATGCCTTTGCGTGGATGGGACAAGTTGGTCTTGAGGCATCCTATGGTGCTAGTGCTCAATACGGCGGACATCCTGGAACAGGTACAGTTCTTGGAGCTATGTGGCCAAGGACTCACGGCTTTATGTCTGGTGCTGAACGTATTCCTCAACTTGAGAAAGTAGCAAGGGAAAAAGGTGTTACTATATATACAGAAACTAGAGGTACTGAACTCTTAGTAGACGCATCAGGTAAGGTAGTCGGTGCAAAAGCTGAGCAAACAGATGGTACGCAAATTACTATAAATACAACTAAGGGTGTCGTTCTTGCTACTGGTGGATACAGCGCAAATGCGGCAATGGTTAAGAGCTATGATAAATATTGGGGAGATGACCTTTCAGATAGAACTTTATCAACGAATATGGGTACTCTCGAAGGTGATGGAATTGTAATGGCACAAGCAATCGGCGCTGATGTAACCGGTATGGAAGTTGCACAGATGATGCCTTCTGCATCTCCAGTTAAGGGAACCATGACAGATGGTATTTGGGGTGATGCAGCAGAACAGATTTGGATTGATAGTAACGGAAATCGGTTTGTAGATGAATATGCAGAACGTGATGTTCTTGCTAAAGCTTCATTAACTCTTAAAGATGGTATTTTCCATATTATCTACGCAGGTAGAGGGGATGTTGGAAATCCTGCTGAGCTTTTAAAGGGAGTTGAATATGATGAAAGTATCGCAAAGATGGTTGAAGGCGGGCATATATGGTACGGCAAAACCCTTGCTGAGTTAGCAGAAGCTAGTAAAACTTCTGCTGCAGGTGTTGCTCCTGCATTTACGGAAGAGCAATTACGTACTACAATCGAAAAATATAACAGCTATGTAGCAGCTCAAAAAGACGAAGATTTTGGTAAGGATGTTATATCCGGAGCTATTGACCTTGAGTATATAGAGTCTAATGATAATGTTGGAATTGCTATAAGCCCAAGAAAAGCTTCGCTTCACCATACAATGGGTGGGGTAGTTATTGATACGGAAGCTCGTGTTATAAATGAAGATGGAAATATTATTCAAGGTCTATGGGCAGCAGGAGAAGTTACAGGTGGAATCCATGCTGGTAACAGACTTGGAGGAAATGCTATTACTGATATATTTGTTTTTGGACGCATTGCTGGAATAAATGCAGCAACCGGAAAATAAATGAAAATTCACTTCTTCTTATAGCTGATTAACTAAAGGTGCATAAAAAGATGCTGTGTCAAACCGTCCCTTAGTTTAAGGGACGGTTATATTATTTCAGAAAAGAGAAAAAATCATAAGGTTAATTATAAGTTGAAATGTATACTTTTAAAAAGAGCAATAATGCTTTAGATGAAGACAGTGTGAATAAAGTAAGGGTACTATTACTTATAAACTTTAAGAAATAGTACCCTATTTGTTTGACAAAAATAAGTGGTTACAGCAAATTTTATAAAACATGAAATAGGATAGAAAAGGAATTTTTATTGTATTCATCATTATAACATGGGGGAGTTCTATAGTTAAATCATTGCTAGACAGGATAAAAATTTACTATAGAAGTTTTTAAGATACCTTTTCCACTATTGAAGTAAACATGTTTAGTAGCAGCAGAGAAAGTAATGGTATCATCAGCACCCAGAATAAAGGTTTCATTGTTTACTTCTAAAGTTAATTGTCCTTCTAAAACCATTAGATATTCTTCAGACTTTTCAGGGTGCCCAACAGAACTATATCTACATCCTTCATCAAGTTCCATTTGAAAAAGTTCAAAATTACGATGAGGTGTATTGGAGTAGTAACAATAAAGACGATATTGTCCATCATTAGCTGCTTGTGAAGCTATATCCGACTTTTTTATAACATAAGTATCCTGTTGTTGCCGTTCTAATAATGATGTATAGGGAACATTTAATCCAGCAGCTATTTTCCAAATAGTATTTATTGTTGGATTAGTTTCACCTTTTTCTATTTGAGAAAGTATAACTTTACTAAGAGCAGATAATTCTGCAAGTTGACTTAAGCTCAAATTTCGCTCGTTACGAAGTCTTTTTAGATTTTCAGCAATAATTAAATTTATATTCATAAGTACTCAGCCTCCTTTATTACTGTTGACAAATATTATTAACAATTTTAAAATATATTTAACGTTAATTATATTTTTCAATTGTAAACTAAAATTAATTATACCGTAATTATTATAAGGAGGCAAGAAAGATGAAAAAAATGATGGAAAATATTTATGAGGCTATTGGAGAAACTCCAATGTTACGACTTAGTAGAATTACAAAGCACTACGGAGTAGAGGGAAATATTTTTGCAAAATTAGAGTACTTAAATCCTGGATTCAGCAAAAAAGATCGTCCTGCTTTGCAGATGATTGAGGAAGCTGAAGCAAGTGGTGAATTGAAGCCCGGTCAGACCGTTATTGAGCTAACAAGTGGAAATACAGGCACAGGTCTTTCAATTGTCTGTCAGGCAAAAGGGCATCCTTTTATCGCTTGTATGTCAGAAGGAAATTCTATGGAACGAGCCAGAATGATGTGTGCACTTGGAGCAGAAGTTATTATAGTACCACAAGCTAAAAATTCAGTAAAAGGGCAAGTATCAGGAGAAGATTTAAAACTAGTAGAAGAAATGGCTGTAAAATTAACAAAGGAAAGAAATGCATTTCGTGCAGACCAGTTCAATTTGGATAGTTCCTATAGAGCTCATCTACTTCATACTGCTGTAGAAATATTAGAACAAAGCGATGGGAAAATAGATTGTTTCGTTGATATTGTAGGAAGTGGCGGTACCTTTGAAGGATGTGCAGAAAAATTTAAAGAGTATAATAAAAATATACGTTGCTATATTGTTGAACCTGCTAATGCTGCAGTGTATGCAGGAAAAGATCTCATCAATGAAGGACGTCATCAGGTTCAAGGATGCGGATATGCTATGGATTTATCAAAGGTAAATAAAGAATTAATTGATGGATGCATACAAGTCACAGACGAAGAAGTTATCCAAATGACAAGGGATCTAGCCAGACTAGAGGGGACATTTGTTGGTTTTTCATCAGGAGCTAATGTCTGTGCAGCAATTCAACTGTTGAAAGATAAAGAGAAGGGAAAAAATATTGTACTAACACTTAATGATAGCGGATTAAAATACTTAAGTACTGATCTATTTTAAATGTATTTACAGTAATCAGTATAGATAAATCAGACTGTAATATTGTTATTTGAAGCAGTAAGTCAAAACAGCTATAGATTTATGGTTACAAAAAGTGTTCCATAATGTAAAAAAAGTAGATTGGTCTATTTTGATAGCAGCTGCCCATGCATCACTACGTCATCCTCAGTAATTGACAACGTCCTCCGATCTAATTAGAGACGCATACACATAAACCTAGATGTATAACCCAAAACGATTGCTCTATAGCGTCGGTATAACAGGGTGTGCTGTAATTCAAGTGAAGGCTTGGTGGCATACCCTGTTTTGTATTATAAACTTCTTATAATTGTGGCACAAACCAAAAGAGTAAATAATCTAAGGGATAATCTGTAAAAAAAGAAGGAAATATGAGTGAAATATAGAAAAATTTATAAAATAGTAAATTCAGGCTCTTAGAAATAAGGACACATTTACTCGAAAGTAGTTGAACTTATTCGCTCCATGGAAGATAGTCTTCTAAGATTGGTGCATAACTACACAACATAACAATAATCGTTTCTAGACATTTTACGTGTCTCAATGTTCAATCTCATGTATAGAAACCTTTGGGAGGGGGAAGTAGATGATAGGCACTGCAACGGCAAAAATTATAAATATTTTACCGGATAAATTTGTCACATATGTATCTAAAAAAATTGTTGATAAATACCTAAAAAAATATGCGAATATAAACATAGAGGGAAGTGAAAACTTAAAGGGAATTAAAACACCAACTATTTTTATATGTAATCATTTAAGCAATTCTGATGGATTAGTATTAGACAAGGCTTTAAAAGAGATTGATCCAACTTTTGTAGCAGGTGTGAAGCTATCAAATAATGTTATCACAAGTATAGGTGTTAATGTAATAAAGACTACAAATATAAAACCTAATACTGCTGATAAAGAGGGTCTTAGAAAAATTATTAAGCTTGTTAAGCAGGGAGAAAGCTTATTGATTTTTCCAGAAGGGACTAGAAGTAGAGTTGGTAGTTTGATAGAAGCAAAAAAAGGAATCCTTCTTATAGCAACAATGACAGGAGCCCCTATTGTACCTATAGGATTATATGGGACAGAAAAACTGTTGCCTATAAATAAAGAAGGGGATATGAGTGCGGAAACCTTTTATTATGCAGATGTTCATATCAACATTGGAAAACAATTTGAATCTCCCAAGAGATCGAAAGAGCAAGATAAAAAAGAATATGAAGATTTTGCTACAAAATATATAATGAAGAAAATAGCAGAATTGTTACCTGAGAATTATAGAGGAGTATATAAATAAGTAGGCTAATATACCATTCTCAAATGGTTTGTCTACTGCTACACCCTTACATATAATTTCAATCTAGTAGAGACATGAAAATTATAATAGAAGCATTCAATATTATGAAAGAGCTTTTAGAATGTTTCATGAGAAGTCATCCATTGTCAAGTTATCGACAACCCTTAATAAAGAAGGCTCTTAAAAGTGGTATTATTACGATATGGCATGTTGTTGGGCATTAATGAAGGAGCAATTTGCAGGTGTTGGAATTGGCGCGAATCAGTAAGAACAATGCTCACTGAAAATACCAAAAATGCTTTTTTATGCATTGAATTAATTGATGAAAGAAGATTAAAAGAGTTTGAGAATGCTTTAAAAGATTTAGCAAAAACAGTACAGGATAATCTAGGTGGAACATGTAAGGTTTCAATTCTTGATATTAACAATAAAGAAGTATCAATAAAGTAATTTGAGAAGGATAAGGTGATGGGCGGTTTCAGTTATAAAGATATCTATATTGAAGATGGAAGAAAGGTGCTGGAAGTTAACATACTTCCAGAAAATCATTGTAACTTTGGCTGTATATTTTGTCCTATTTGAAGGTCAAAAAATAAGGTAGATACCCAAAAGTCATTTGATAAAATAGATAGTTTGTTGATTGAACTAGAAAGCATGATAGAAAATACAAAAGCACATTAATTTTTATTAACTCAAAAGGAGAAGCCTTAGTAAATGATAAAATTGGTGATATTGTCGACTTTATCAAAGTCAAAGGTTTACCTGTAAGACTGCTTTCTAATGGATATTTACTAGGTAGAGATAAATATATAAAAATTGCTAATAAATGTGATGAGGTTGTTAGAGAGATAAAACTAATAACAGAAGAAGATTTTCAAAAAATCCAAAGATCGATTTAAGGATATACGTTAGTAGAATATATTTCAAACATGATTTCCTTTAATAAACAATACAAAGGGAAATTTATATTTGAAATTACTATCATTAAGGGCTATAACGATGATGAAGAATCAATTCAGAAGATAACAAGTATTATTAAGGAAATATCCCCCAACAAGATAATTATTGCAAGAATGTAGGATGAAAGATTTAAGAAAAAACTTGGTATAACGGTTGAAAGATCTGGTGAAATTTCAAATGCATTACTAAATATTTAGTAATACTAATACATAATATTCTTAGATTGCGACATAAAAAATACCGTAAAATTCATTCCTGAATAATACGGTATTTTAAATAATTATTTAACTTTTATATTTTTTACAATCTATTAAACTGTAATTCTAACTTCCCTTCACCTGTATTATCAATACTTTTAAAAATTAAAGTCCATTCTCCAACTATTTTTTCAAATTCTCTAATTTCATTAATCGATTTTTCTGAAGTAGCTTTTCCATCCCATTTTATAACTCCATTTGGGTCTTTAAGCTCAAATTCGACCTCACCTTTTGTGAGTGCTAAATTTATTTCTAATTTCATTCCATTAAAGTCATCTTCAACAGTATAGATATAGGTATCAGTTATTTTCTGACCTTCCGTAATAGTATTGTGTGCTGAACTTTGATTTCTTATAATACATCCTGTCATTCCAAAAATTAAACTTACCATAATAATTAATATCGGAAACTTTCTTTTCATATTGCCTCACCCCCTTAACAGTTTTGATTCATTGTTTGCTACTAATCTGATTTACCCAACAAGAAAATTATACCATATTTTCTATATTGTTATAGTAAATTTCTATTTTATAATACTGCATTATTCAGTTTTCAAAGAACATTATTTACTTCACAATATTTATATTTTGTGCAGTTAGTCAGAACAACTATAAAATTTATGTTCGAAAGAAGTGTCCTATAATGGTGACAAAGTGCGATTGCTCTATTATGATTGTAGCCGCCAATTTCGTATATAAGTATAGGTTAAAAAAAATAACTAGCTAGTATTAAGTACTAGCTAGTTATTTTTGATTAAATATTTAATCTACTGGAGTTATCTTTCGCAAACTATAGGTTCTTCCCACCAGCCAAAGGCTATTCTTCCTCCAGCTGTAATATCAGGTGCCTCAGGATTAGATAAGAAAATTAGAAAAGAGCCGCCTGGTGGGAAGATAAATTTGCCTTGCTCATCATCAACTAGTGTAGTTTCAGGTTGGCCACGACGAACAAAGGCCTTGATTCCTCCAGTTGGTTCACCTGTCACCGTAGAGGCATACTGAAGTCTAACTTTTGGTGTCGGTATTGGATAAAGGGCAAGGTTAGCAGGGGTTACTAACTGAGAATCCTGCGGTGTTCCTGGTGGAACTGCATTAAACCATATTTGAGCTCTGAAGGGACTTTCTGATATGTCTGTAACAGTCCAAACAGTTACATGCAAATTCACACCAGAATTAGGTGGGTTATAAAGTCTTGCCCATGCGCTGGTTCCTTTTCCGAAGGTAAGGTTATCTGCATAACCAACAAAGTACTTCCCCTCTAAAGATTTTGCTAAGTTTATTGGTACTGACACTGTATACTCCATAGAGGGTGAATATATTGAGGGCTTTGGAAATCTGCAGGGATGATAGTATCTACACCCACAGTGATTATCTTGCTGCTCTGTAAAGTTTGAGGTGCAATAATTTTCCATATATATCAGACTCCTTTATTTTTATTCGATACATTATATGCTCACTAACTAATAAGAGTATCATATAAATGGTGCTAAATAATGGTGGAAATATGCCTCGGGCGAGACTCTGTATATTCCAAGCAATATAGAACGCAAGAAGTGGGGGCATGATACTGGGGCAAGAATGTTTTACAAACAGCGAAATGAAGAAATTCGAAATAGATTTTTTAACAAAGCAAGCATTGAAGAACTTGCTGAGGAATACTGTCTTTCACCGGAAACGGTCAGGAAGATAGTATACAAATAATATTCGCAGTACATGAATTTATAACCACATATATTTTTTTCATTAGAAGTGTTCCTTAATGTGAAAAAGGTAGGTTGGTATATTTTGCTAGCAATGGTTTGATAGATTTAGTATAAAATAAATCAAGGGCATTATTTCTTAGTAACTTAAGAGATAATACCCTATTTTTTATTGAAATATGTTATGTCTGGAGATATCTTCTTTGTATATAGTATAGATTCATTAGGTAAAAATGTTAAACCGATCATTAGATGTATAATGAAGACATAATAATATCTGGTGATTTTTAATAATATTGGTAGGAATGAGATTGAATCGAAATAAAATAAAAATAAATGTCAATTTTAGAGGAATTATAGGGAAAAATGTAGAATACATATAAATATATAGATATAAAATAATTTATTCTAAATGGTAAAGATTATTTTGGAGGGTATGTATGATAAAAATTATAGCTGATTCAACATGTGACTTGTCAAATGAAATACTTGAAAAATACGATATAAGCTTGGCGCCCTTGACGATAAATATAGAGGGGAAGATATACAGAGATAGGATAGATATTCAGCCCAATGATTTCTATGGAATTATGGAGGGATTATCCGAGTATCCAACAACAGGTATGCCAAGTCCAACAGAATTTTTAGATATAATGAATAAGGCGGTTAAAGATGGATACAAAGAAATATTATGTATATGTATGTCCAGTGGAACAAGTGGATCTTATCAATCAGCTGTAATTGCAAAGGGTTATTTCAATGAGAAAAATCCTGACTCTTCTATTAAAATACATGTTGTTGACTCCAAATGCATGAGTCATGGAAGTGGTTGGTTAATTCTTAAAAGTGCAATGATGAGAGAAAGTGGAGCTTCATTTGAAGAAATAGTTGAATTTAATGAAGTTTATAAAATAAATGTAAAGCACTTTCTTTCCGTTGACGATTTAGATCATTTAATAAAAAGTGGAAGGCTTACAAATGCAAGTGCATTTATTGGTAAGATTTTACGTTTAAAACCAATAATGACCATGAGGAAAGGGAAGGGCGCAATAGTTGCAAAGGAAAGAGGACAGAAAAGAGTATTAAATTACTATATTAATGAATTTATTAACAGAAATGACACAGATATTACAAATTTTATTATAATAGGATATACATCAGATATAGAAGTTGCTGAAAATTTAAAAATAAAAATTCAAAACGAAACTGATTTTTTAGGAGACATATATATTATGCAGATGGGAGTTTCTGTAGGAACTCATGTTGGTTTAGGAGCAATATCTATGTTTTTTATAGAGAAGGGACATATAAAAGATGGATTAGTTAGAAATACAGTACGTAGTTTTATTGAAAAGAAAAGTGAATGATAGGAAAAATATAAATTCTAGGACATAATAGTAGTATAAAATTTCTACTGGTTTAGAAAGATTTATATTAGAATCGGATATGTAAGATTTTGTGAAGGAAGGTATACAAGTTGATTCAATCTTAATATTATCCTAAAATTAGTTTATAACTTTAGACCTGTAAATCATAATTTAATTATATATTTAAGTTTTCTAGGGTTCCGCAGTTTGTACCTGGCAGGTCCGAGAGAAAACACACAGTTAACTGTGTACACGGAGGGATAAAAGCCTGGGAGATATTTAATAATATTTCTATGGCTTTTTTTATTATCTATCTTTAAGGAGGTATATTTTAATGCAAAAGCTTATTATTGAAGATGACTTTTTGAACCTATTTCCAAATGCATGGATTAGCGTTGTTGTTTGCCATGGCATAGATAACTCTATAAAAGATAAGACAACTATACTGATATGATTTATAATTCAGAAAAGGAAGCTTTAAAACATTTGAAGAATGCAGAACTCAGCAGTAACGAAGTTATAAAAGTATGGAGAGAGGCATCTCAAAAATTTAAAACAAAGAAAGGTGCAAGGTCATCGATTGAGGCACAATTCTCATCTTAATAACTAATCTTGTACCACCTTGAAGTAGCCGAAAAATCCAAAGAATCCAAGAAATCCAAAATAATTCGTATTATTTGTGAATAATCCCAATAAACCTAACAATCCGAATAAACCTAAATAGCCTAACTTATTTACGTCATTAAATTTTTTTTTCATAAATAATCCCTCTTTCACATGTCTTTCACATTAATATATATATTAATAGAGTTATAAATATATAACATAATACGTTTATATTTATAACGCATAATTTTTAGTTTCTGCAGTTAGCTAGAATAGTTAGAAATATACGGTTAAGAAGTGTTGCAGTTCTAATGTTTACTGTAACAATCAATGTTTTGTTAACGATATTAATAGCAATAATACAGAGGAAATAATAATAGCTACTAATAAAAAAAGTACCCTGTAAGTTAACACAGCCTCTTTTCTGCATCTATCTTACAGGGTACAGTTTACTACCTCTGGTCTTTCTCTATCATGATAGAGAGAATGGTTCGGTCTGTTTCAGCCATGCCAGGATTGCTAACTTGTCCCATGTTTCGTATAGCTTGTTCTGCTGTTATATCGCAGATTCCGTCTGATGGCTGCAGCGCTACGTCAGACATAGCCAGATAAGCACACATTAATGCTGCATTTGTTGCAGTAGCCAGCTTTAAGGCACAGCCGATTTTGCCGCCGTCACAAATCATACCGGTTAAATTTCCACTCATGTTAATAATACTATTGGCAATTTGGCGGTCATTTCCGCCCATCAGCCATACCATAGCTGCTGATGCTGCTGTAGCAGCGGATACGCCGCAGCCACAGGTGGCAGATAGCTTGCCTGTAAAAAGCTTGATATAAACGTTCAGAGTGTGTGAAAATGCCAGTGCTTTTACCAGTTGCTCTCTAGAGGAATTTAAGTAACGGGCCATTTCGGCTACGGGAAGAATAGCTGTGATTCCGTGATTGCCGCTGCCGGCACTGCTCATGACAGCGTATGGGCAACCGCTCATACGACCTTCGGCGCTGCTGGCAACGCGGAGCATAGTTCGGCTGAATAAATTATCTCCCATAATATCTGCAGTCATTTTTTCCTGTAGGGCAGAAGCGATGCCGATTCCCAGAGAATGCTCCAGACCATAGTCTGCCAGCCTTTCATTCATATCAACGCCATCTAGCAGGAAGGAAAGTTCTTCTTCACTGCACTGACCAATCAACTCACGCATTTCAGCTATGTTCATAAGCTTAAGCTGTTGATGAAGGGAATCGTCAGATTCGGCAAAGTATTCTTTCTGCAGAAGTACATCATTATTTCGTTTGGTAAAAATGATATTGGAATGGGTGCCGCGGATTTCGCTGATACCGATTCCAGCAGTGGTGATAATTTCCGATCGTACATATAATTGAGTTTCTTCATGCTTAATCACTACTATAACCTGGCTGTTTTCTACAATTTTTATGGCTTTCTGACTTACCTCTAGTGTGATGTCCTCTAAAAGCTCCAGCTTCTTCTCAGGATTTCCCATGGTTGCTCCCAGTGAGGCCGCATATTTAAGGCCTACGCGGTCGAAGTTGGGGATACCTACAGACATTCCGTTTTTATAAACTCCAGGATTTACCTCTATTTTAATAGAAACAATTTTGCCTCCAATGGCATGGTAGGCGTCTGCCGCAGCTAGGGCTACACAAACAGGTTCGGTACATCCGAGGGCGGGAACAACCTCCTGCTTTAATAAGGCTAATAAATTTTCTTTTGTTAGCATTGGGAAAATCTCCTTTCAGGGTTTGCTTTTTTACTTTTTATATAGAGCAAAAAATATGCCAATTTTGAATCGGAGAAAAAGGGGAGGTTAGAATCGGAAAGAAAGGTAAAATGAACAAAGAATATGGTTAAAATGGTCAGATTGACCATATATATAACCAAATAGACCAATTAAAATAAACTGAAAAGGCTAAAAAATATAAATTTTTTTAAAAAAATGCCGAAAAAAATTTTGGCATGGTTTTTGCTCATTATATTTAGTATCAACTGCAAACAGCAAGGGCAGTGAGGAAAGGAAGATTTATTATGAAATATGATTTTGATGAAATCGTTGACCGCAGTAATAACCGTGCTGCAAAGTATGATGAACGGGTGGGGAAATTCGATACAAGTGAAGTGATTCCTTTGTGGATTGCGGATATGGATTTCAGAACTGCTCAGCCAATCATCGATGCTTGCAAAAGGAAAGCTGAGGAAGGCATCTGGGGCTATACTTCCAGACCGGACAGCTACTTTAAGGCCGTACAGGAATGGCAAAAAAGGAGGAATCAATGGGATGTTGATGTATCTCTGATGAGCTGGAGCTTAGGAGTTGTTCCTGCATTGTCGACTATTGTTAAAATTTTCACCCACACCGGCGACAAAATTTTGATTCAGACTCCGGTTTATTCAGAGTTTTATGATGTCACAGAGGCTTGGGAACGAGTAGTGGTAGAAAATCAGTTGATAGAGAAAAATGGAAAATGGTATATTGATTTTGAGGACTTTGAAAAAAAGGCAAAAGAGTGTAAGATTTTTTTTCTGTGTAATCCTCACAATCCCCTTGGCATTGTATGGGAGCCTAAGGAATTAAAGAGGATGGCGGAAATCTGTATTGCAAACGATGTTCTTCTGGTGTCAGACGAGATACACTCAGATTTGATTTTCCATGGAAAGAAGCATACGCCTACAGCAACACTTTCCAAAGAAATTGCGGAAAAAATCATTACCTGTGTATCTGCAACTAAAACTTTCAACTTAGCAGGTCTTCAGGCTTCTACGACTATCTTTCCAAATGAACAGATGAAGCAGAAGTTCGACCGTTTTTGGATGAATATGGATATTCATAGAAACAATGCTTTCAGCTCAGTAGCCATGGAAGCGGCTTACAATGAAGGTGAAGAGTGGTTGACACAACTGCTTGCTTACGTATCAGAAAACTTTGATTTTATTAAGAAATATTTTGATGGAAACATCCCAAAAATTAAGCCCAATGTTCCAGATGCTACATATCTGGTCTGGCTGGACTGCCGAGAATTAGGCATGAGCAATGAAGAACTCCGTGACTTCATGATTCAGAAGGCTGGTCTAGGCTTAAATGAAGGATGCAGCTTTGGACGTAGCCTTTCCGGTTACATGAGACTTAATGCAGCATGTCCGCGCTCTATACTGGAACAGGCATTGAAACAATTAAAAGAAGCAGTTGATAAATTATAAAATATAAAAGAGAGCATTTTTATGAAATTATGGAAAGGAGAGCATAAACATATGGATAAGAAGAAAATATGGAAGAATTATCGATTTCCTCTCATTTTACTTGGTGGGATTATTACAGGAGCTATACTGGGTGTTATTTTGGGGGAAAAGGCAACAGTATTTGCGCCTTTGGGGGATATTTTCATTAATTTAATGTTTACTATCGTAGTTCCGATGGTATTTGTTTCAATTGCAACCGCTGTAGGCAGTATGCTGAATATGAAACGTCTGGGTAAAATTCTGGGAAGTATGGTGCTGACCTTTGTGGTAACTGGATGCTTCGCAGCAGTTCTAGTCCTGACGGTTGTCAATGTCTGGCCGCCAGCAGCGAATACTGCAATTACAATGGGAAGCGCAGAGATGCAGGAGAGTGCAAGCATCAGCTCTATGATTGTAGGCTCTTTGACGGTTGACGATTTTTCTGGTCTTATGAGCCGTAAAAACATGCTGCCGATTATTGTATTTGCCATCATTTCTGGTCTGGCTGTATCTGCCTGTGGTGGGGAAGAAAGCTATGTAGGCCAGTTGTTAGGAAACCTGAATAGGGTCATTATGAAGATTGTGGAAATGATTATGAAGCTAGCTCCTATTGGATTGGGCGCTTATTTTGCAAACCTGATTGGTGAGTTTGGTCCTCAGCTGATTGGGGATTATGGACGTACGATGCTGATCTATTATCCTATGTGTCTTGTTTATGGAGTGGTTTTCTACCCGGCTTATGCATATTTTGCTGGGGGAAGGCTGGGAGTAAAGAAAATGGTTCAGAACATTTTCAATCCTGCAATTACTGCATTTGCCACACAAAGTTCTGTAGCTACCCTGCCTGTTAATATGGAAGCCTGTAAAAATATTGGAGTACCGGAGGATATTTCTAACATCGTTCTGCCTATGGGAGCTACCATGCATATGGACGGTTCTGTACTTTCGTCCATAACGAAAATTGCTTTCCTGTTTGGTGTGTTCCAAATGCCGTTTACAGGAGTGGGGACCTATGCCATGGCTGTCTTGGTAGCAATTTTAAGTGCATTTGTATTATCCGGTGCTCCAGGCGGCGGTCTGGTAGGAGAAA
This sequence comes from Alkaliphilus sp. B6464, assembly GCF_018141165.1. Lineage (NCBI taxonomy): Bacteria > Bacillati > Bacillota > Clostridia > Peptostreptococcales > Natronincolaceae > Alkaliphilus > Alkaliphilus sp. B6464. The sequence continues at coordinate 2,930,133 of NZ_CP058557.1, read as the reverse complement.
TGCTGATTGTCAGTCTCTTTGGTTTCCCGTGGGAAGCATTTCCATTAGTTGCCACCATCGGATTTTTGGTGGACCCGGCAGCTACCTGCCTCAATGCGTCAGGTGATACCATTGCCTCCATGATTGTCGCACGTTTAGTGGAAGGTAAGGATTGGATGTTAAAGATAGAGAAAAGTAAAATATAAAGAGAGGAGAAGAACACATGAAAATTCTTGAAACAACAAAAGCGCCTGGAGCTATCGGACCATACTCTCAGGGCTATGAAGTAAATGGGATTGTTTACACTTCCGGCCAGATTCCGGTTAATCCGGAAAATGGAGAAATAGCGGAGGGAATTGAAGAACAAGCAAAGCAAAGCTGTGAAAATGTAGGTGCCATTCTGAAAGCAGCAGGCACCGGATTTGAAAAAGTATTTAAGACTACCTGCTTTCTGTCAGATATGGGGGATTTTGCAATTTTTAATGAGGTTTATGCAAAATATTTCGTATCAAAGCCAGCCCGCAGTTGTGTAGCAGTAAAGACCCTTCCAAAGGGTGTATTATGCGAAATTGAAGCAATAGCTGTAAAATAAGGAGGAAATCATATGAAAATTACTGTAATTGGAAGCCATCTTTGCCCAGATACCCTAGCTGCATTAAACAAGCTTTCTGCTGCTGGAGCAGATATCGATTTTAAGAATATCCTGTCCTGTCATGCAGATTTAAAGGAATATCTAAAACTGAGAGATACTAATGTTCTTTACGATGAAATCAGAAGAACAGAACGCCTAGGAATTCCATGCTTTGTTTTAGAAAACAATGAATTGACCATGGATATTAACAAGGCTCTGGAGGACTAAGAAAAATACCTATAATATATGAAAAGAAAGGAAGAAGAACACATGAAAATTCTTGAAACAACAAAAGCGCCCGGAGCTATCGGGCCATATTCTCAAGGTTATGAAGTAAACGGGATTGTTTACACTTCCGGCCAGATTCCAGTTAATCCGGAAAATGGAGAAATAGCGGAGGGAATTGAAGAACAAACAAAACAAAGCTGTGAAAATGTAGGTGCCATCCTGGAAGCGGCAGGTACCGGATTTGAAAAAGTATTTAAGACTACCTGCTTTCTGTCGGATATGGGAGATTTTGCAATTTTTAATGAGGTTTATGCAAAGTATTTCGTATCAAAGCCAGCCCGCAGTTGTGTAGCAGTAAAGACCCTTCCAAAGGGTGTATTATGTGAAATTGAAGCAATTGCTGTAAAATAAGGCGAGGATTGGCTGTTAAAGAGAGAGAAAAATAGCAATAAAATGGATGCTGCAGAAAGATGTATGTTGGTATAACAGAATTTGCAGCATTCTTTTGTCATGGAAATATAAAAAAGTAATAAATTGAATTCACTTAATATTTAAGCTATAATATATGTAACTAATATGAGGAAATTATGGAGGAAACATGAAAAAAACGATATCTGTAGTGGCTTTTGATTCCAAGGCCGGAGAGTTTTATGCAAAAGAAATTAATGAACTGTTTGGAGAATATGTAAAAATAGCATCCTACAGCGTGAGCGATGGGTCTGCCATGGGAGCGTTGCCTAAGGCAGATTTATTTGCGATTTCAACAGATGCATATGGTTCCGCAGAAGAAGTGGCCCGTCATGTTCCAATAGACAGCCAGACCATGGGAATTGAGGTTTCCTACCGATGGAGTACGCTGCAAAACCTCAGTATGATACCAAAGGGAACCCGGGCGCTTTTTGTAAATTTGACGGATACCATGGCCCGGGAGGCTATTGCACAGCTGCAGCAGCTGGGGATAAACCATATTCGTTTTATTCCATTTTATCCAGGTGCTGTTTTGGAAGAGCCGGTGGATATGGCTGTAACGCCGGAGGAGGAGAGATATGTACCTCAGAGCGTAAAGAAGGTTTTAAATATCGGAGACCGTTCCTGTACATCGGGGATGATGATTGAGATTGCCTTGCGTCTGGGACTTGAACAGCTGCTGGATACGAAAAAATTCCAGAATTATTTTCAGGCAATGGCAACGAATAATTACAGCTTTAATCAGATATACGCCCGTTCTAGAAGACTGGAAAGCCAGTTCCATATTTTGATGGAAATATTGGATGAGGGGCTGATAGGCGTTAATGAAAAGGGTGAAATCTTTGCATGCAACAAGAAAGCCTGTCAGATTGCAAAGATTGAGGAGAATCTTGTCCTTGGCAGGTGCGGGGAAAAAGTATTTCCGTATATTCCTTTTTATAGCGCCTTGAAAGACAAGAAAGAAATTCCGCCTAAAGTGATTAAGCTGGGCGGCGTAAACGTAAGTATTGCAGTTATACCGGTTCTGCGGCAAAAGGAATGCATCGGTGCATTTGCTACCCTGCAGGAATTTAGTGAGCTGGAATCCAAACAGAATGAGTTAAGAAGCCAGCTGCTGAAAAAAGGTCATTGTGCCAAGTACACCTTTGATGATGTAATCGGAGAGTCAGATTGTATCTGCCGGACGAAGGAGATTTTAAAACGGATGGCGGCCACCGAAAGTCCGGTTTTAATTGCAGGTGAAACAGGAACGGGAAAAGAACTGCTGGCTCATGCGGTACATTGTGCATCTAAGCGAAGTAAGGGTCCTTTTATCGCCATTAATGTGGCAGCTATGCCGGAAAATCTTCTGGAAAGCGAGCTTTTCGGCTATGAAGAGGGTGCATTTACTGGTGCGAAAAAAGGAGGACGTACCGGACTGTTTGAATTTGCCCATGGCGGTACCTTGTTCCTCGATGAAGTAGAAGGTATGAGTCAGGCCATGCAGGTAAAGCTACTGAGAGTTCTGCAGGAAGGCGAAGTCATGCGTGTAGGCGGCAGCGGAATCATAAGCGTTGATGTAAGAATTGTTGCAGCAACCAATGAATCCCTAGATCAGAAGGTTGAGGAAGGAAGCTTCCGAAAGGACCTATATTACCGTCTAAATACCTTGACAGTTGTAGTACCGCTGCTACGGGAACGGGGAGAGGATGTTTTTCTTTTGATGGAGCATTTTAAAGAGGAGCTCCAGGGTGACTTTAAGTTATCAGAGGAGGTGAAAGACTTTCTGCATCAGTATTCCTGGCCGGGAAATATCAGAGAACTGCATAACACAGTGGAATACTTTGTTTATACCGGGAAACAGGTGATTGAGATAGATGATTTACCGCCTACTATTTTCCATGGCCGGACATCCAGACCGATGAATGTGGAGAAGAAGGAGAGACTGCAGGAGGTGGTTTCTCCCTTCTGGTTTGTTCTGGAAGAGCTTTATATGGCAGCGGAGCGGAATGAGTTTATCGGAAGAGATAAATTGATGATGGAAGCAAAGAAGCAGCATCTTCTATTGTCCCAAAAGGATATTCGAGATATTTTAAAGGACATGGAGGAAAAGGGTTTTGTAAAAATCAGAAAAGGAAGAGGCGGCAGCAGGCTTACCTTGAAGGGAAGGGAATATTGGCAGAGTCGGGATATGTGTCATTGATGAAAGTGGTGGGCATTTTGTTCTTGAACTTCTGATGGTTAGTGTTTATAGAAAACCAGTAGAAGGATATAACTATTAAGGTATGTATCGAAAACTTGATATAATCAAATATTATTTAATAATCACATTATTAGGCAACTAATAATGTGATTATTTTTTGAATCTGTTGTTCTTATTAAAGGAGTAATGGCTTTCAGAGTATATAGTGTTTCTGTTTTTGAAAGGCTATGTACTTACTTTAATCTCTACTGAAAAATGATAGTTGTTTAAAAAAACAATACTTGACACCTTATACTATGCATTGTATAGTATAAGGTGTCAGGAGGTATGAGATGGATATTCAATTAAAAAAGGGTTTATTGGAATTTTGTGTTCTTGCAGTATTGAGAAAATCCGATTCGTATGGTTATCAAATTGTAAAAGATGTTTCTGATTGTATTGAGATTTCAGAATCTACATTGTACCCAATATTAAAGCGTCTAGAATCAAACGCATACCTTGAAACATATTCTGTAGAACATAATAGCAGATTACGTAAGTATTATCGGATTACAGAAGAAGGGAAAAATCACATAAATGAATTTTTAAATGATTGGCAACAAGTTATGAATATTTATCATTTTATAAAAGGGGGTAAGGAGAGTGAATAAATTAGAATTTTTAAATACATTAGAGAGATATCTAAAATGTATAGGAAAACAAGACCGTGATAAATTTATTAGATATTATGAGGAAATGATTGAGGACTATAAAGAAGATGGATGCAAAGAAGTAGATGCAATCGAAAAAGTAGGTAACCCAAGAGATATAGCCGATACTATTTTATTAGAGCAAGAAGATATGATTATTAAAGTGCCGTCAACTGGGAGTAAAGTTATAAATAAAGTATTATTAATTTTAGGATTCCCATTATGGGGGTCTTTAGCATTATCAGCGATGTTATTTGTTTTATCTGCTTGTATTGTTATGTGGAGTTTTCCTTTCGTAACAGGGGTAAGTGCAATTTCATTTTTTATTGGATCTTTAGTTAGTATTTTGGGAGCACCATTTGTAATGGTAGAAACACTACCTGTGGGAATTGTTCAACTTGGATTAGGGATTGCTTTTATGGGATTGTCGATTTTGTTAGCATTAATTACTACTTACTTGTATAAAAAACTAGTTGGTATAATGAAAACATTCAGATCAAAATTAGGTAGAGTGATTAATGAGAAAGTGGTGAGGATATGAGAATAAAAAATTACAAAAAGAAATGTATTACGTTAGGCATTAGTTTAATTATAACAGGTACTATTATTACAATAGTAGGATTTGGACTAACTGGTTTTGATCTAAGTAAATTTAAAGCAACAGATTCATATAAATGGTATCGTACTATTAATATAGGCTATAACTTTTAATAACCGACATAGTCGGTTATTTTTGTACCATATGCAGTTGTATATTGATGAGTACTAGCACAACATAGGAAGATTAATCTGGGGCATTATCATATGATATAGCAATAGTGTAATTTAAAATGTTAAATTGGGTATAAATAAAATATAATTAGTAAAAATTTATGTTATAGAAAATATGTTCGATAAAGAGGAATTTTTAAAGTTATGAGGTATATATAATAAAGAAAAAATTTGAAAATTATTAGCACAGCATAGTATTAATTTTGAAAATGAAATATAGAAAGGTCGGAGCTTATGACTCTATCTATTAGACATACTACAGAACAATTAGAAGAAACTACACTTTCATCTTTTGCTCAGTTTAGCAAAAATAGTAAAGGTAGAATAATACCAGAAAAAGAATGTGATATTCGTACGATATATCAAAGGGATAGAGATAGAATAATTCATTGTAAATCCTTTAGAAGCCTTAAAGAAAAAACTCAGGTGTTTATTGTAAAAAATGATTTTTTTAGAACTAGACTAACTCATACATTAGAAGTTAATCAAATTGCACGTACTATTGCTAGAGCATTAAGACTAAATGAGGACTTAGTAGAGGCCATTGCACTAGGTCATGATCTAGGTCATACATGCTTTGGACATAGAGGTGAAGACGTGCTAGATAGGTTAAGTGGCAGATTTAGACATAACGAGCAGAGTCTTAGAGTGGTAGATATTTTAGAGAGAGATGGTAGAGGCTTAAATTTAACATTGGAAGTTAGAGATGGAATATTAAACCATACAGGACCAAAAGAGCCACTAACGCTAGAAGGAAAATTAGTAAGGAAAGTAGATCGTATCACCTATTTATGTCACGATATTCAAGATAGTATAAATGCTGGTATACTTAAAATAGAAGATTTACCATCCATTGTATTGAAAAGACTTGGTAGTAGCCATAGTGAAAGAATTAATACATTTGTAATTGATGTTATTAATGAAACGAATAAAAATCATAAAGAAGGTATAAATATAGATATTTATCAAAGTGATGAGATTTTAGAAGCGATGAACATATTAAGAAACTTTATGTTTAAAAATGTATATTATGGTGAAATATGTTCTGAAGAAAAAAAGAAAGCAGAATTTATTGTCGAATCTTTGTATACTTATTTTTTAAGTCACCCTAAGGAAATGCCCATAAAATATTATGGTAACATTAGCAAAGAAGGTTTGGAAAGAAGCGTAACTGACTTTATAGCAACATGTACAGACTCCCATGCAATTGAAATTTTTCATGAAAAATTTATTCCTTCTAAGAAATAATATATATGTTCTACCATGATAAATATTCAGAATGTTTTTTTTTAGGTTCTAAAGAAGGAATTACTAAGATATATGTCGAATAAATTTCATCATATGCTAGTGGAGAAAAATTGTTGATAAAACCTTTAAGGAATTGCATGCTGCTAGAAGGAGATTATAAAAATAAGCAGAAGTATATAGTATAAATATTTATAGGTGATTATAATGGAGAATTTTTTTCCCGAAGAGTTAATTAATGAAGTAAAAGACAGTAATGAGATTATAGATGTAATTTCGCAATATATACAAGTTAAATCAGTAGGATCTTCTTACAAAGCCCTATGCCCTTTTCATAGTGAAAACACACCTTCCTTTATTATAAATCGTGAAAAGCAAATTTACAAATGCTTTGGCTGTGGCGAAGGTGGCGATGTGGTTCGCTTTATTATGAAAATTGAAAACTTAGACTTTATAGAATCTGTAAGACTATTAGCGAAACGAGCTAATATCGAAATCAAAAGTACAGAGTCTTCAGAAGAAGTAAAAAGAGAAATAAAAGAAAAGAATCTTTGTTATGAAATTAATCGAAAAGTAGGGCTATATTTCTATCGTAACTTGACTAAAAAGCCTAACCCAGCTTTAGAATATTTAGTAAATAGGGGACTAAATCCCAAAACCTTAGCGAGCTTTGGATTAGGTTATGCTATTAATAGCTGGGACAACCTTATTTTATACTTACAAAGGGAGGGTTATCAGTTAAGTGATATCCAAAAGTGCGGATTAATAAGACCAAATAAACAAAATGGATATTATGATTATTTTCGCAATCGTATAATGTTTCCTATATTCAATATACGTGGAGATGTGGTTGGTTTTGGTGGAAGGGTAATGGATAATTCATTACCAAAATATCTAAATTCTCCAGAAACAAAAATATTTAATAAAAGCAATATACTTTACGGTTTAAATTTTGCTCGTAAAAATATTAATAACAGACAAATGATATTAGTAGAAGGATATATGGATGTAATAGCCCTGCATCAGGCAGGTTTTAAAAACGTAGTAGCCTCATTAGGCACATCCTTAACAAAATATCATGGTCAACTATTAAAAAAATATTGTGATGAAGTTATAATATGTTTTGATGGAGATACAGCAGGTATAAAAGCAACTATGAGGAGTGTTGATATACTAAATGAAGTAGAGTGTCAATTTAGAATTATGACTTTACCTGAAGGAAAAGATCCAGATGATTTCATAAAGTTTTATGGTAATGAAGCATTTAAGGAACAAATTAATAATGCAATTAGTCTAATAGATTATAAAATACTTTTAGCCAAAAATAAGTATTCTAGTAATACTATTGAAGATAAGGTAAAACTTGCAAAAAGAATTGCAGTTATTATAAGAGATATTAAAAGTCCAATAGAAAAAGAAGCCTACATTGAAAAGGCCGCAAATGAGACAGGCATCTCAAAAGAAGCTATAAAACTAGAAGTATTAGGTAAGTCTAAAAACATATCAATGAATAGAAATAACGTTAAGTATAGTTCAAACTACAAAAGGGATAATAAGTATATAGAAATAATTCCTTTAGTAGAACAAAAGGGACATATTATTGCAGAAAAACAGTTAATAAAATTTATGCTTACAGATAATAAACTAATACAACATATATTGAATAGTATATCTGTGGAGGATTTTTCAGTTTGGAGCCATCAAGAAATAGTCGCATATTTAGCTGATAACGTGAAAAGCATTGATGAAAAGCAAATAGAAGAAATACTTCCTCATTTAAAAGAAGATATAAAGCAGATATTGTCAACTGATATTAAGCACATTGAGTTAAATAATACATTGGAAAAGTATGTTATTAACTTAAAGAAATATAAGTTACTTTACGATATAAAGAGATTAGAGGAAGAACAAAATAGCATTATGAAAGATTCAAATTTAACTAAGGAAGAGGTTGAGAGCAAGTTGCTAAATATAGGCATGGAAATAGTGAGAAAGAATGTACAAATACAAAAGCTGAAGGCGTAATGAAGGGAGGGTGTAACATTGGATAATATAAAAGATACAAAAAAACAGACAATTCAAAAGCTAATAGAAAAAGGTAAAAAGCGCGGGATGATTACCTATTCCGAAATTATGGATGTATTAGAGGATGTCGATTTAGATAAGGATCAAATAGATGAAATATATGATCACTTCGCTACAATGGGTATAGATATTGTAGGTGATAAGGAAGATACAGATGAAGACATAGATATTGATGAATCTGCATTAGAACCGGAGATGGAAGTAGAAGAACATATTGAAGATGATGCTAGTTTGCTAAAAGGGGTCAATATAGATGATCCTGTTAGAATGTATTTAAAAGAAATTGGGAAAGTGCCTTTATTATCTGCTGAAGAAGAAATTAATCTAGCAAAAAGAATGGATGCAGGAGACGAAGAGGCAAAGAAAAAGTTAGTTGAAGCCAATTTAAGGTTAGTTGTAAGTATTGCAAAGCGATATGTAGGTAGAGGTATGCTCTTTCTAGATTTAATTCAAGAAGGAAATTTAGGACTTATTAAGGCTGTAGAAAAGTTTGACTATAAAAAGGGATTTAAGTTTAGTACCTATGCTACATGGTGGATACGTCAAGCAATTACAAGAGCAATAGCGGATCAAGCCCGAACTATTAGAATACCCGTTCATATGGTTGAAACAATTAACAAATTGATTCGTGTATCAAGACAGTTGTTACAAGAGTTAGGAAGAGACCCAAGACCAGAAGAAATTGCGGTTGAAATGGATCTTTCAGAGGACAAGGTTCGAGAGATACTTAAAATTGCTCAGGAACCAGTTTCTTTAGAAACACCTATTGGTGAAGAAGAAGATAGTCATTTAGGAGATTTTATTCCAGATGATGATGCACCAGCTCCAGCAGAGGCAGCAGCATTTTCATTATTGAAAGAGCAACTTGTTGAGGTATTGGATACACTAACACCTAGAGAACAAAAAGTATTAAGATTACGTTTCGGATTAGATGACGGTAGAGCAAGAACCTTAGAAGAAGTAGGTAAAAAGTTTGATGTAACAAGAGAGAGAATAAGACAAATTGAAGCAAAAGCATTAAGAAAGCTTAGACACCCTAGTCGAAGTAAAAAGTTAAAGGATTATTTAGAGTAAAAATATAGTTTCGCTTTATAACAATTTGTCTGATGGTATTGTATCGGTTTATAGTACACTCAAAATTTACTCTGAATTTTCAAGTGCCTTAAATACTACCAATCTTCTACTTCTTTAAAGATAATTAATAATTTTTTAATTTATACGTTCTCATATAATGAAAAATAGATTCGCAAAAATGCGAATCTATTTTTGATAATAAACTAACAAAATAGGTAGTTAATATTTAGGATATATTTAATGCCAATAGTTCCATCTAAGTCCATATTCTATTTTATTCTGAAGTTCTTCATCGGATTCTTGATTATCTAGTTGGTCTTGTAAGATGTGCATTATTTGATCCGCTTCTTCTTCCCATTCTTGAGTTGTTCCACCCCAGCTAAAGCTTATCAATTCCTCTGGGCGTATAACTTTTTTAGGTCTTTTTTTAGTATTTGGCATGATGAAACCTCCTTTCAATTAGTTTGGGAAGGTTTATAAAAAATATGATGGTACCTTTTGTAAATGATAATTCAATAGCTAAATTTAAAAGAGGTGATTTAGAATTGAGCATAAAACTAACTCCAAGATTACAAAAAATAGTAGATCAAGTTATAGAAGGAGATGTTGTAGCTGATATAGGAACAGATCATGGATATATTCCTATATATTTATTGAAAAATAAAATAAGTCCCTTTGTAATAGCAGGGGATATTAACCAAAAACCTTTAGAGAGTGCTGAAAATAATATTCAAAAATATGCCCTTTCAGACGTGGCAGAAACTAGACTAGGAAGTGGACTTTCAATTTTAAAACCTGGGGAAGTAGATACTGTTATTGTTGCAGGTATGGGTGGATTATTAATAAGTGATTTATTAACTACTTCAAAGAAAGTAGTAGAAAAACTTAATACCTTAATTCTTCAGCCAATGCAAGCCCAACCAGAACTAAGAAAGTATTTAATAAATAATGGCTTTACTATAGAAAAGGATCTATTAGTTAAAGAAGACCATCATATTTATGAAATTATTGTGGCAACTCATGGAATACAAGAAATAAGGGATCAAATTTGCTATGAAATTGGATTTCACATAAATAGTAATCCAAAACCATTAGCTATTGAGTTTATTAGTGGGAAAATAAGAGCAACAAAAATGGTTATAGAAAACATATCCAATAATGCCTCTGAGCCTTCAGTTGAAAAATTAAAAGAGATGAATATTAAACTAAAAAAACTAGAGGAGGTGCTTGAGTGTCTATAAAAGTAGGCGATATAACTCAGATTATCGAAAATTTAGCTCCTTTAAGCTACGCATATAAATGGGATAATGTAGGTTTACAGCTAGGAAGTAAAGAAGATAGTGTAACTGCTGTTTTGACAACACTAGAAATAACAGAAGATATTTTAGACGAGGCTATTAAAAATAATGTTAATATGATTGTTACTCACCATCCAATGATTTTCTCTCCATTAAAAAATATTACAAAGGAAGATATGAAAGGAAAACTTATTTATAAGGCTATTAAAAACAATATTAGTATTTATGCTGCCCATACTAATATAGATGCAGCATCTGGAGGATTAAACGATTATATTGCAGATAGATTAAATATAAAAGATACAAAGATTTTAGAAGAAGTAGGAAATAATATTTATTCTATAGAAGATGAAGAACCATCCAATGGAATTGGAAGAGTTGGAAGGTTAAATAATCCTAAAACACTAGCTAGGCTGGTAACAGAAATTAAAGAACAAATTAATATTAAATATATTAGAGTAGCAGGAGATTTAGAGGCTACTATTGAAAATGTAGCTGTAATTAATGGAAGTGGTGCAGATCTTATACAGTCCGCCATCTATGAAGGCTGTCAATGTGTAATTACTGGAGATGTAAAGTATCACGATGCTCAAGATGCAATTTCCCAGGGAATAAATGTAATTGATATTGAACATTACCATAGCGAAAAATTTTTTGCTAACTTTTTAGCCGACTATTTATCTGATGAAGTAAGAAAAAGAGGATTAAATGTAAATATTATAGCATCGAGTATAGACATTAATCCTTTTCAAACACTTTAATTACATATATAATAATAACACTAAAAATATATTAAAAGGGTGATTGTATGGACTTAAAAGAGGCGATAATTTATACTGATGGAGGATCTAGGGGTAACCCAGGAATAGCAGGAATAGGTATACTTATAGAAGATAAAGACGGAAATGTAATAAGAGAAATTAGCCAATATGTTGGAGAGCAAACTAATAATGTTGCAGAATATAAGGCTCTTAGCCGTGGACTAGAAGCCGCCCTAGACATTGGTATTGAAAAATTAACATGCTATTTAGATAGCGAACTAGTAGTAAAGCAAATTAAAGGAGAATATAAAGTTAAAAACGAACGAATGATCCCAATGTATAATATGGTTATGCCACTAGTTAAAAAGTTTAAGAGTTTTGAAATTATACATATACGTAGAGAGTTAAATAAAAGGGCAGATCAATTAGCTAATGAAGCTATGGACAAAAAATAGGTACCATTTTTTACATTTTGACATTTTGATTAAATAGTGTTATGATTAAAATCTACTTTAAAAAAATAATATTGTGAGTAAGTCAGATGATCGCGGGCACAGCTATGCTGTGAACGAGGAAAGTCCGAGCTCCATAGGGTAAGGCGCTGGGTAACACCCAGTGGGGGCGACCCCAAGGAAAGTGCAACAGAGAGATACCGCCAGAACCATTGCTCAGTAGAAATATTGAGTTTGTGGTGAGAACAGCTTGTAGCTGTCTGGTAAGGCTGGAAAGGTGAGGTAAGAGCTCACCAGAGGCTAGGTGACTAGTCTGCTATGTAAACCCCGCCTGGAGCAAGACCAAGTAGGAACAAAAAAGCGGCGACCCGTCGTGTTCCGTGGTAGGTTGCTTGAGCCGTCTGGTAACAGCCGGCCTAGATAGATGATCGTCTAACACAGAACTCGGCTTATAGATTTGCTCACTTTAAATATTAATTACACTAGCTTAAGGGCTGGTGTTTTTTATTGTTTTTGCGAGGTTTTTTTCTAAGTTCTGATATTGAAATGTTATACTCCTAATTCCGAATTAGTTTAAATTATATTGTCATAAAACCTTCGCCAGAACTATAGGGGACATCTATTTTCAAGTTTAATATTAACAACAAAAAGCCGGTACGATTTTGATACAAAAATGTATCAAAATTGTACCGTATAAATAGCAACATTAGATAAATTACAGGATATTAGAATATGAGAATATAAGCTACAAGGCGTTATTTACAGTCTATAAAGGATAAAGATATTTTAGAAATGCCAATAAGTACAAGTACACTTATGAATTTAAAATAGTACATAAAAAAGAAGTAGTTTGATTTTTGAGCTGCTTTTTTAATTCGATATTTAACACATTAATGTACATAGAAAATTTAAAATAGCTTTAATGGCATTATAGCTAAATATACTTATATACAAAGATACTAATTTTAAAGAAAGATAGCAGATGTTTTTACTGATATACAATATTTTGAAATTAATGTTATAATTAGCATATAGTGAGAATATGATTTGATACATATTTGTAGATAGGTATGTACTAGTGTAACTTTTAAAATTTAAAACAAGTATGAGAGGAGTCTTAAAAATGGATATTCAAGTAACGCTTGTCCCATATGAAGATAAAACTATTTTATATAATTTGATTCAGTTATATTGATATGATTCTAGTGAATTTGATGGACATGTATTAAATAAACATGGGTTATATTCATATAAGTATTTAGATAATCAATGGACAGATAATTATCGGCGCCCATTTATAGTCAAAGTTGACGATGAAATCGCTGGGTTTGCTTTTATTATTCTTGATGTTCCTAAGGAGTTTACAGTATTAAGTTTAGTAGAGAAAACTAATGTAATTAGTGATTTTTTTATAATGCGTAATTATAGAGGAAAAGGAGTAGGTAAGAAAGTTGCATTTTCCATATTTGATCAATTTCGTGGATCATGGGAAATTAAGCAAACCTTAGAGATGGAAATATTATTTGATATTTCTGTACTAACTTCAGCTAATAAGATTCAAATGCTAGAAATCGGAGAGCGAGGTTCTAGAGATAGCTTGAAAATAGAAATAACTAATCACGATATTACACAAGTTTTATTAGAAGAAATGGAAGGAGGTCGGTTTAGGCAAACTAAGGATTCGAGACCATCTTCTGATAATTACTTACTTTATTCAATGATGGTATATGGTCTAATTTTTCTATGACTTATGAGAGCACTTTAATATTTAGTTCAATTATTTCTATATTTGGAGGTAGTGGATTTTTGTGTGAGCTCTATAAAAAAGATTAGAAAGGTTAAAAGCATTATCTTTTAGTAAACTATATTGCGTATCATCTTTTTAGACGTAACAGATTGATTTGCATAATGCTAATAAACATCAGTAAAATATAGCGAAGTAAAAATTATTTAATATAAATGGAGGAGAAAAATGGAATTTGAAGAGATGGTAGAGAAAGATTTTAGTGGCTGTATTTCTGTTGTTAAAAATGGAACTGTGATTTTTGAAAAAAACTATGGTTATGCTGATTTGTCCAATAAAATTCCTAATAAACTTAATACCAAATTTGCTACTGCTTCGGCAGGAAAAGTTTTTGTTGCAGTTGCCATTTTGCAACTAATAGAAAGTGGAAAATTAAGATTTGATGATAACATAGGAAATTTACTTGATTTTGGTTTAAAGGAAATTGATAAGAGAATAACAGTTAGACAACTGTTGTGTCATACATCTGGAATTCCAGATTACTTTGATGAAAGTATAATGAGTGAATATGATGAGTTGTGGAAAGATTATCCTAACTATAAAATTAGGAAGTCATCTGATTTAATACCACTTTTTATTAACAAAGCTATGATGTATCGACCAGGAGAAAGATTTCAATACAATAATACTGGCTTTGTTGTATTAGGTTTAATTATTGAAAAGTTAACAGGTCAATTATTTGATGAATACCTAAAAAAGAATGTTTTTGAACCTTGTAGTATGTTTGATACAGGTTACTATGAATTGGATAGATTACCTGAAAATTGTGCTAACTCGTATATATATGACAAACAACGTGGAGAATATTATACCAATATTTATAGTGTAGATGTTAAAGGAACTGGTGCAGGAGGAGGATTTACTACAGTTTTAGATATAAATAAGTTTTGGTCAAATTTATTAAGTGAAAAACTTATTTCTAATAAAATGTTGGAACAGATGTTAAGTGTACAAAGTAGCAGTAATTCAGAATACTATGGATATGGTATTTGGCTTGGTAAGATAGAAGATAATACATATATACCATATTTTCAAGGTTGCGATCCAGGGGTAAGTTTTATATCGAGTTATGATACAGTTAACAATACTAGTATTACGGCAGTAAGTAATTTTGGATGCAATGTATGGGAATTAAGAAGGAATATATTTAGTTCCATTAACAAATAGTCACTTTCTGACCTTCCGTAATAGTATTGTGTACTGAACTTTGATTTCTTACAATACATCCTGTCATTCCAAAAATTAAACTTACCATATCAATTTTGAGATTATAATTTATATATGTTATAATAGTATAAAAATGGGGAGTGGAAAGCAATGGATTCAAATGCTAAATTTATTGTAGATGCTAGAGTACAAAGAACCATAAAAAATTTAGAAAATAACAATATGAGTGGATATTATGTAGAAACAGAAAAGGAAGCCTTGGAAAAAATTAAAGAGTTAGTAGAAGAAGGAAGCTTAGTAGGAATCGGGGGTTCTATGACACTTTTTGAAATAGGTGCTATTGATCTTCTTAGAAAGGGAAATTATAAACTTTTAGATAGATATAAAGAAGGTATAGCTCCTGCAGATATGAAAGAAATTTTTAGACAGAGTTTTTTTGCTAATACATACTTAACAGGCAGTAATGCTATTACTGAAAATGGCGAACTTTATAATGTAGATGGAAATGGGAACAGAGTAGCAGCTATGTTATATGGACCAGATCAAGTTATAGTAGTAGTAGGAATCAATAAGTTAGTAAAAAATATAGAGCAGGCTATTTCAAGAGTTGAGGAGACGGCAGCCCCTGCTAATAATATAAGGCTTCACAAAAATAATCCTTGTACAAAGGTAGGGCATTGCATGGATTGTAAAACTGAGGGTAGAATCTGTAATGAATATACAGTAATTAAGAGACAGAGTGCGAAAGGAAGGATTCATGTAATCATTGTTAATAAGGAGTTAGGCTATTGATTATATTATTGAAAATTTAGACATGTGTTTTTTTATAGAGCTCTAATAAAAGAATGGTTTTAAGATTCATAATATATAAAAAAGAAGATAATAAAAAGGAAAAATTCACTAAATTATTAGCGAATTTTTCCTTTTCTCCTATTAATATTTAATATTTATCTATACTCTCGGATAAATTCAATAAAATATCCTTTAAACTTTATTTATCTTTTATCAAATCTAACATCTCCAGATGAAGTTGATATCTTAATATATTTATCTCCAGAACCTATTGTTCCCTTAAATCTACCACTCTTATTTTCATCTATAGTCATTGGAATATTAGATTTAAAGGTTCCTGAAGAAGTTGAACCTGTAACTGCATAGTTTGATTTATCAGATAGTTTTAATGTCATATCTCCAGAAGATGTAGATAAATCTATATTTCCAGATGTATTTTCAAGATCTAATATAATATCACCCGAGCTACTAGTCATATATAAATAACCTATACAGTTTTGTGCATTAATATTACCAGAAGAAGTTACTATATTTAATGTTTCACCATTAATATTTTTTACATCTATATCGCCAGAACTAGCATTAATATTATACTCTTCTCCTTTTAGATTACTTATATCTATATCGCCAGAACTAGCATAAATATTATACTCTTCTCCTTTTAGATTACTTATATCTATATCACCAGAACTAGCATTAATATTAAACTTTTCTCCTTTTAAATCACTTATATCTATATCGCCAGAAGAGGAAGTTATATTATAACTTCCATCAAAAGTAGTCGGAACGAATATTTCTAAAACTAAATCAGATTTACGTACACTTGTAAAAATATTTTTTCGAGTTTTCAACTCTATCTTTAAATTATTTAGTTCTTTGGTTACATTTAAATCTGGTACAATATTGGATATAATGCTTCCGTGGTAATAAATTCTTACATCGTCTCTTTCTTGTGGAATAATTTTAATATCTACAAAACTGGTAATAGCAGAAATGCTGTTAACTCCATTAATACCTTCAGTCATGTTTTTATCAATAGTTTCAGATTTTACTACTCCATCTATAGACATAATATTCATAAAATTTCCAGGTCTATAATTATTGCTTATCATTAAATATAGTAGACCAACTCCAAAGACCACAATAGTTACTCCAGCTAAAATAGGTAATATTTTTTTAGATATTATTTTGCTTGTATTGTCATTAGAATAATTGTTATTTTTATTATAGTTTTTATCATAATTAGCAGGATTAGATATTATTTTATAATTATTTGCAACTTGTTGAGGATCTCCTAATTCATTTGAAATTTCTGCTTCGGATTTTCCTTTAGAAAGTCCTATGTCAAAGTGTTCTTCGTAGTCATACAAAATATCCTGCAACTCATCATTAGGCATGCCTTGTAAGGCAAATTTTAATTGTTCTAAGTATACTTTTCTATTCATTAAAAACACCCCTTATAATATTATTAACCCCATTAACGAAACTTTCCCATTCTATTTCTAATTCATCATATACTTCCTTGCCTTTAGAAGTTATTTTGTAATACTTTCTAGGTGGACCTTCTTGAGATTCTTGTAAGTAAGTAGTTACATATCCCTCTGTACGAAATCTTCTAAGTAAAGGGTAGATAGTTCCTTCAGATATGCTTATGAATATAGAAATATGCTCTACTAACTCATAGCCATAATAATCTCTTTTAACTAGCAAGGAAAGAACACAAAGTTCTAGTACGCCTTTTTTAAATTGTATGTTCATAAGTTTCTCTCCCTATTATATTCTTTAGTACATTATATAATATACTACCTTTTAATGCAAGGTACTAATTTAAAACAATAACTATATCATCTTATCCAAATTAATGAGTAGTATACATTAAATTATTGCCAGAGCTTATAATATATAATGATTTATATTTCAACCTATTGACATATGAAGCACAAAAGTTTATTATCTTAATTATGTAAAAGATAAACTGAGATTATCAGGAGGTTTTTAAATGAGATTGCAGGAATTAGCGGAAGAAATACAACAAGACTTAGAAGAAGGTAAGTTGAATTTTATTATTTATCAAGAGGGAAGACAGTGGAAATATGAAAAGTATGATAGTTATGGTGATAAAATAGATGAAGAGGCAGAAAAAAGATATTTCACTATAAAATATAGAATAGATGATGAAGCGATAATTGTAAATGGAAAAAAAGATTTTATATCTTATGATTTAAAATATATACAAAAACGAATAAAAGATTTAATAAGAGGATAAAACAAATAAAATTATTACAAAGATAGGAATTTCATGTTAAATGAGTTTAAAAAATTTGCACCACAAGCACCACCGAAACCATCAAAGGAAGAACTTTTATTAGAAGAAATAAGAGATATTTTAAAACAAAACAAGGTTGAAGCAAAATAGAAAGTGAAAGTAAATACAAACTTTCATTAAATATTAAAGGGACTATCGCTAATATCAAGGATAGTCCCTTTAAGTATTTACTGCTGTAGTCATACAAAAAACAGGATTACTTTCAAAGGTAATCCTGTTTAAATTATATACTATTTTAATCTAATGCATTTTGTAAGATTTGTTCTTCTTTATTAGAAGCTCTTTTAAAAATACCAAATGTGTAAAGTAATACACAAATTGCACCTAATACATAAGAAATCATATAACTATCTGGGCTAAGTCCAAACATAGAACCAATTCGGCCTTCTAAACCAAATCCTATAGGAGCATGGAAGATATAACTAGATATAACAAATGTATATAACATACCTGGTATCAATGATATCCAATAGTTTCTCTTATGAATAGATAGGTAAACTGTAATCATTGCCAGTGCAAATATTCCAACTGTTTGGTTTGTCCAAGCAAAGTATCTCCATAGTATGTTAAACCCAGCTGGATTTAATTTAGCATATCCTAATATTAGAAGTGCTGGCACAAATATAGCGGCAGTAACAGCGACTCTCTTTTTAGCATCACTTTGATCTATATTGAATTGTTCTGCAATCATAAGTCTTAAAGATCTAAATGCAGTATCTCCTGATGTTATAGGAAGTACTATAACCCCGATAATCGCAAAGATTGCTCCTATACTTCCTAGGAATTCTCTTGAAACAAGACCTATCATTAGAGTTGCATTTGTGTCAAGAGCTGTTCCTCTATTAAATAATATCATAGCTCCTGCAGCCCATACCATGGCGATAAATCCTTCTACTAACATCATGTTAAAGAATGTCATTTTTCCTTCTTTTTCACTCTTAACAGTTCTAGAAAGTAATGTTGCTTGACTTGAATGGAATCCTGACATTATACCACAGGCAACAGTGATAAAGAATATAGGCATAAATGGAAGTTTAGAAGGATGTTGAGAGAATATGTTAGCATTTAAAGCTAAATTTGTAAGATTCGCTCCACCATCCATTATTATTCCTACAAAAACCCCAACAGCTGATAGTATAAGAATTCCACCAAACACCGGATACACCTTACCAATAATTGCATCTATTGGGAATAAGGTTGCAATTAGATAATAAAGAAATATAGCACCATATACTATCCACAATACCTTATTTGAAGCAACAGCTTCCTGGCCAATTAACTCAGTAACTATTAAGTCTCCAGGTGTATAAACAAAAACGGCTCCAACTAAAAGCATCAATACCCACATAATAATATTGTATACCTTATGAACCCCACCGCCTAAGTACTTATTTACCATCTTAGGCATTTGAGCTCCACCATTTCTCATAGAGATCATTCCAGAGAAATAATCATGCATAGAACCGGCAAGAACACATCCAAGGGGTATAGTTAAAAATGCTATAGGTCCAAATAAAATACCTTGGATAGGTCCCAGAATAGGCCCAGTACCTGCTATGTTTAATAATTGCACTAAACTGTTTTTCCATGATTTCATTACTACATAGTCTACACCATCAGCCTTACTAACAGCTGGCGTAGGTCTATCGTCAGGACCAAAAACACTCTCACAGTATTTTCCATAAATAAGTCCGCCAATAATAAGTATTGCTAGCCCAATAAGAAAAGTTGTCATTTTTTTCTCCTCCTTAATTTATTAATATTCCATTAATTATCTTATAATTCTTTATTCTCAAAAAGTCAAAAAAAGCACCAAATAACAAAAAACAGATCTAAAAGACCCGTTTTTTGCGTCGAAAGGCTAGTATTAAATTCCTAATATTTGTTTAAATAGTTTCACTTGATTTCTACTTATTGGTATTTCATCATTAATTCCTTCTACAATTGCTACATAGGAGCCATTGAACCATGGTGAAATTTCTCTTATCTTATTAAGATTAACTAAATAACTCCTATGGGTTCTAAAAAAACCTTTTTCGTTAAGTTTTTCTTCTAGTTCTTGTAGAGAACTGCTAGAGGAAAATGTCTCTTTATTTGTTTTTATAAATATATTTCGATCCTCTGTATATATTAGAAGAATGTCCTCTACATCTATTAAAAGTAGCTTATCATCCTTTAGCACAGGAAGTTTATTAAGAGAAATATTGTTTGTTGATACTTTATTATTATTTGTATAATTGTTTTCTATTATATATCTTACCTTAGAAACTGCCTTTAAAACTCTTTCTTCTTCGTAGGGCTTTAATATATAATCAATGGCATCTACATCAAAGGCTTCTATCGCATATTGGTCATAGGCGGTAGTAAAAATAATTTTACATTCAATATTTAGTTTATTAATTTCTTTGCTAAGTTGAATCCCATCAATATCAGGCATCCTTACATCAACAAAAACTAAATCTGGCCTTAGTTTTTTTACAAGATCTAGTCCTTCAATCCCACAATCAGCCTTTCCGACAATATCTATATAATGGATTTTAGATAGTAAAAATGTTAGTTCTTCAATTGATAAATATTCATCATCAATTATTACAGCTCTTATATTCAATATTAAGCACTCCTTTTTGGAATATTAACTAAAACTTTAGTGCCTAAGCTTTTCTTGCTTTCAATTTTCAGTCCATAATCACTCCCATATATAGATTTAAGCCTCTTATCTATATTGTTTATTCCTATTCCATGATTAGTAGGTTTTTCAAAGGGCTGATCAAATCCAACACCATTGTCTTCAATTTTTATATTATAGCAATCTCCATAATCCCTTATAGCTATAGCAATTGTTCCACCTTCTTTTTTAGGGTATATACCGTGCTTAACAGCATTTTCTACTAATGGTTGCAGTATTAGGTGGGGAATTTGAAAGTTATCAGTATTTATATCATAGACTACTTTTAATTTATCTCCAAACCTTGCCTGTTCAATTTCTAAATAGGCTTCCACATGTTTTATTTCATTATTTATATCAACTATATCATTGTTTTCTTTAAAGCTTTCTCTCAAGAAATTACCTAGATTTATTAATAGCTTTCTGGCAATTTCAGGATTTATTCTACACATAGATACTATAGTGTTTAATGCATTAAAAAGAAAATGGGGATTAATTTGAGCTTGCAACGCTTTCAGCTCGGCTTTAGATAAAAGCTGAGCATTATAATCTATCTCTGCAAGTTCAATTTGAGTTGAAAAAAGTTTAGCTAATCCTTCAGCTAATTGTACATCTACATCTGAAATGCCATTTTCTTTAGTTTTATATATTTTTAATACTCCTATAACTCGATCTTTTTTAAATAAAGGGACAATGATAACAGAGTTAAGTTTACAGGATTTATTTTGACATCCAATTTTGTTATGATTGTCTACAATAATAGATTTTTCAGTCTCAAGTACTGTTTTAGTAACGGATGTCTTTATCATTTCCCCAGGTAAGTGATGGTCTGAACCAATGCCAACGTGGGCAAGAATTTCAGAGCCTTCGGTAATTGCTACTGCATCTACCTTCGCTATTGAATGTATTATATTGCAAGTGGCTAAAGCAGTTTCTCTGTTAATACCATTTCTTAATATTGGTAGTGTTTTGTCTGCAATTTTTAGAGCTAATTCTGATTGGGCCGCAGCTTCCCTTTGTTGTTCCTTATAAATGTTTTCCAAAAGTATGATAAACAATGCAACACCTACAGAGTTTACTAATGTCATAGGCATAATTATTTTTCCTACTAGCTTAATGGCTAAAGCATAGGGTTTAGCCACACAGATTACAATGATCATCTGTAGTATTTCTGCTAATACAGTAATATAAAATCCTAGTAGCCACTTTCTTTTTACTTTATTTTTGTACTTATATGCAATACTTCCAATTATACCTTCGCAAATAGTAGATAACATACATGCAAGGGCTGTAAACCCTCCAATATCGATAGCCCATCTATGGATACCTGAAATAAGTCCAGAGCCAATACCTACAAATGGACCACCCAATAATCCTGCTACTACAACCCCTATTGCTCTAGAATTGGCAATAGCACCATCTATGGGAAACCCATAGTAGGTACCAAAAATACCAAAAAGTCCAAATATTATAGTTAAAAATATTTTATTATAAAAAGTATTTTGTTTATTTAAAACTAAATTTTTAAATGAATTAGTTTTTGATAATAGAAAGGTTATAACAAACATTAGAGAAAGACTATTTACAAGATCTAATGCAATTTTAAATATCTCCATAATTTCGCCTCCAATATTAGCATAGATTAAGTTAATTTTAGCACATTATCAATATTACGGGCAATAACCGAAGATAAAAAAGGATTTAAGCTAAGTTTGTAGAATTTTATAATTATTATATCAGAAAGGATTGCCCCATGGTATGGAAGAAATATATATTAAAATATATAAGTAATAAGGAGAAATATAGATGGATAAAACAGCAATTAAAAATTTTGCCATTAAGGCAAGACATAAATTGACTGAAGGCATTATTGCAAGAATCTATGATCTTGGCATTACAAAGAATTGTATATTAGATATTGAATATCTAGAAGATGGCTTTAAAGTAAAAGGCGGAAAAGATAGTAAAACTTTTAAAAAATATGAAATAAAACAAAGGAGCAACTTGATTAATAAAATTAAAGAAAATGGGTTTGAACAATTGATTGAGGATGTTGCATATATTTGGTTTATTCGATTAGTAGCTATTAGGTTTATGGAAGTAAATGATTATATATCCTTTAATTTTAAAAAGGATGAGTTTGATAAATATGCTTTCATTAATATATGTAATGAGTTAGCAGAACAAATGCCTACAATTTTTGAAAAGATTGAGGATTATATTGAGTTATTATTCCCTGATAATATTTTTTACAAATCCACTATTATTATAGATGTGTTACAAGATATAGAAGAATTCTATTGGAGTATTGGATCAGGTTGTGGCGGACAGAAACTAGAAGTAGAAAAAGGTGACTGTGGTATAGAAATAATAGGATGGCTTCATCAATACTACTTTTCAATAAGCAAAGAAGAGGTGTTTTCAGATCTTAAAAAGAAAAAGCTAACAAAACAAAATATTCCTGTTGCTACACAAATATTTACACCAAAATGGATTGTTAAATACATGGTAGAAAATTCCCTAGGAAAACTCTGGCTAGAATCGTATCCAAATGAAGTGTTAAGAAAAAAATGGGAGTACTTTATAGAAGATGTAGATGTTAATCTAAGAAATGATGAATTCTTAAAAAAATGTATAAGTTCAGACCTAGATCCTGAAAAAATAATGGTGCTTGATCCTGCAATGGGGAGCGGACATATTTTAGTACATGCCTTTGATGTTTTTTATGATATTTACTCCAGTTTAGGTTATTCAAAAGAAGAAATTCCAATACTTATATTGGAGAAAAATCTTTATGGACTAGATATAGATGACAGAGTCGGAAAATTAGCAGCATTTGCACTTTTAATGAAAGCAAGAAGTAAAAATGAAAATATTTTTAAATATCAACCGAGGTTAAACTTGGCAACTATTCAAGAAAGTAACGAAATTTCTAAAGAGACAATAGATTTTTTTATAAACGCAGAGGTATCTAATTTAGAAAGTCAAGTTTCTAGGGAGGCTGTGGAGTATTTAGTTAATACTTTTCAAGATGCCAAAGAGTATGGAGCATTACTTAATATAAAACCTATTGACTTTGGGTCCTTAGAAATGAAAATCGAAAAAATTAGGAGGTTACCCGCATCAGATCTATTTCAGTTTCAACACAGACAAATTATATTAGAGAAATTACCTCTTTTGATTAAGCAGGGAAAGATTATGAGCCAGAAGTATGATGTAGTTGTGGCAAATCCCCCTTACAGTGGACTAAGGAAATTTAATAATATACTGAAAAGATTTGTGGAAGAGCACTATTGGGACTATAAATATGATTTATTTTCCGTATTCATGATGAGGAATATGAATTTTACAAAGGATAATGGCCTTGCTGGTTTCATGACTCCAAATGTATGGCAATTTATTTCATCCTATGAGAATTTAAGAAAGGATATAATTAACAACTATCAGTTACTAAGCTTGATTCAATTAGAGGATGATGGATTTAAAGATGCATCAGTATCTATTAGTACTTTTGTAATTAGAAAATGTAATGTAGGGACTGAATCTACATTTATTAAATTAGTTGATAGAGAAGGAGAGCGAGATAGAAAAGTAGAAGGTAAAGTGCTAAAGAACAGTGAGAATAAGTTTATTATAGATCAAAATATTTTCAAAAGAATACCAGGTTGTAAAATAGCATTCTGGATTGGAGAAAATACGATTAAGACCCTTGAAAATGGCAAAAAATTAAATGAAATAGGGAAACCTAGACAGGGTATGGCTACTTCAGATAATAATAGGTTTTTAAGATATTGGTATGAGGTAAATATGGAGAAAATATGGTTTTCTAATACAAGTTCTAATATCCTAAATTATAAATGGGTCCCATATAATAAAGGTGGAGGATATAGAAAATGGTATGGCAATAATTGTTTTGTTATAAACTGGGAAAATAATGGTTATGAAATTAAGGAGTACGCGGAAAATTTATACGGCAATTATACTAGAACAATAAAAAACGAAGAATTTTATTTCAAAGAAGGAATAACCTATACCTTTATTGGAAAGGATATTGGACCTAGGCTTTCACCAAAGGGCTTTATTTTTGATGTTGCTGGATCTATGATATTTGTTGAAAAAAGCAAGCTTTATTACATTTTAGGCTTGGTTGCTTCTAAATTATCAAATCATTATATGAAGTTCTTAAACCCTAGTCTTAATATACAAGTTGGAGATATAAAAAACATACCAATAATTGAACCAGTAGATAATAATATATATGGAGATATTGATAATTTAGTTATTGAAAATATTAATATTTCAAAAAATGACTGGGATTCCTTTGAAATCTCATGGGATTTTAAAAAACATCCGATATTACATTATAAGTTAAAAGCTAAAACGATTAAGGAAGCTTATAAGAATTGGGCAGATTTTACAGAATATCAATTTAATAGATTAAAGCAAAATGAAGAAAAGTTAAATAGTATATTTATTAATATTTATGGAATACAGGAAGAGCTTACTCCTGAAGTTGAATATGAAAATATAACAATTAAAAGAGCTAAGGAAGAAAGAGATATTAAATCCTTTATTTCATATGGAGTAGGTTGCATGTTTGGCAGATATTCTCTAGATGAGGAAGGTCTTATTTATGCTGGTGGAAATTTTAAGTATAAATTTAAATTTCAAGATGGGGCTTGGAGAGTAAATACTAAGAGTGGATGGAAAAAATCTTCTATTAATATTGTAACAGATAATATGATCCCTATTACGGAGAACAAATCTTCTAAAAATGATATAGTAAGTAGATTTATTGAGTTTGTAAAAATCACCTTTGGAGAAGAGACATTAGAGGAAAACTTAAATTATGTTGCTACAGTTTTATATGGAGAAACAAATGAAACTGCAAATGAAAAATTAAGACGTTACTTTCTTAAGGACTTCTTTTTAGATCATGTAAAGATATATCAAAAAAGGCCAATTTACTGGATGTTAGATTGTAAAAAAGAAGCAGACTCTAAATTTTTAATATATATGCATAGACATAAAGAGTCAATTATTGATAAAATAAAAAATATAAATTTAGATGATGGAGTGAAAGTAAATTACGAAAAAATTATTAGTGGCTAATGTTAAAAATACTTTGGCTAGACTCAAAGTTAATAACAAACTTCAAGGTAGTAGTTGGATTAATAAAAGTACAATATAAATATTTTTAAAAACATATTATTGAATTATAGATTTTAAAATAAATGCAATAATAGAAATAAGATTATTAAGCTTAAATTTAATTAAGAAGGTGATAGCTTTGAAATTAATAAGAAACCACTTACTTGTATTGATAATTATAATTAGTGTTATAGTTATTATGATGACAGGATGTACAGAGAAACAAGGGGATAATAATTCATTAGAAGAAGAGGATGTAGGTCTAGCAGATTCAATTGTTAATGGAGAAATGCAAAAACGGGATAGTTTTACATTAACACAATTAAGAGATCTATTGGACAAGTCTACTAGTATTGAAGTTAAAAATCTTGACAATCAGATTATAGGCAAAATAAGTACTGGAGAAAAGATCAATAAAGTAGTAGAGGATATATTTGCACATAGCGCCATAGATAATTATGAACATTCCTCTGCGGAAAATTTAGTTGCCACAGTAAACTTTTATCCTGCATCAAGTGAACCTATTTATGGGTTAATAAAAGATAAGTTTATTTATATAGAAGGCTATTACTTTACTTCAAAAAACAATAGTATACAGAAGATAGTTGACTATTTTGAGACAAATACAGAAGAAGAACCTATAGTTGGAGACTAATAGGTTCTTCTTTTTTGCGTAGCATCCGACGAGTGTTATTTAAATGTATCTAAAAAACCTTTTAATATTTTAGCAGTAATTCCCCATATGATATGATCTTTGTACTTATAAAAATAAACTGGGTATATACCTGACTTCCAATCATATGCTTTTCCATTTTGCACTAACTGGAATGGAAAATTGTCTATGGGCTCAGTGTGGATTGTCATGTTACTTACTTGAGGCTCTTGTTTTAACAACTCCTTTATAGGTACAGAAAATATAGAAGAAACTTCATCTTTGTTATATTCAATAGAATTAAATTGAACATCATTAAGAATTCCACAAAATGAATATATAGCCATATTAAATGGAGTTACTAAGTAGTCTAGCTCACCTAAAATTTCAATATTGTCTTTAGAAATATTTAGTTCTTCAGATGTTTCCCGTATAGCGCAACTAAATGCATCTTCATTATCTTCTAATCTACCTCCTGGAAAACATATTTCACCTGGTTGGGTATTAAGCGAAAAGGATCGAACTTGGAAAAGAATATGATAGTCTCCATCCACTTTAATTATTGGAACAATAACTGCAGATTCATACATAATATCTAGAATAACAGGTTTCTTGCTTTTTATTGTTTCTTTAATCAATTTAATATCCATAGTATGAAATGCTCCTCCTGTTAATATTCGGTGTATTCTATTATATCATTATTTTTTATAAATAGATTGTAATCCTTCTAGTTTTATAACCCATAGAAAAGTATAAATCTTATTAAATAGATATTTTGTAAAACGTGTTTAAATAAAGGCTTGGATTATATTTTAAGAATAGGTTAAGTTAATACGCATATCTATAGATTGAGAAGTATATATAAAATTTAGAAAGATTTAGAAAATATTAGCAGGATAATTACAGAATATATAGAATATAGTATAAAATTCTAAATAGTACAAAATATCTAGGAGGTAACAAATTTGAAAAATGTATATTTAAAATTAATTTTTCTCTTATTATTTGTTTTAGTCTTTACAACTGGCTATGCTATTGGGCAGCCAATAAAAGCAAATATTGAGGAAGTTAATATTAAATCCCATATAGATATATTGACCTCAGCAAAATACGAAGGAAGATTAATTGGTACTAAAGGTAATGAAAAAACCGTGGAGTATATAGAAAATCACTTTAAATCCATTGGATTACATAGTTTTATTGAAGAAGGATATAAAAAAGAATTTGAAACAGTTAGTTTTGAATGGATTGGATCACCAAGGTTTAACGTAATTAATAACAATGGAGATATAGTTGATTCATATGAAGAAAGGAAAGACTTTACAATTAGATTAGATAATATGAGTATGGGAGGGAGCTTTAAAGGAAATATAACACATGTTATTAATCCTAAAGAACTTATTGAATCTAGTGATAAATTTAAAGATAAAGCTATTCTTATTAACTATGAAGATGATAGCATAAAAAAGCTAGGACTTAGTCAAGAAGAAGTAGATGACAGATTATACTATATAGGAAAAACTAGCGTAATTATTTATCCAGAAACTCATCCCATTAAAGAACCAAATATTAACTTAGGATATAAAAACAAATGGCTTCCAACTAAAGGATTTATTAAAATTGGTGTAAATGATGGGACGTATGAGAAATTAATCTCTTATACAAATGAAGGATATAAGCTTGATATACATGTGCCGATTTCTTTTAATACAGTCTTATCTAATAATATTTATGGATTTATACCAGGGTCTAGTTATCCTAATGGTAATTATATTATAATAGCAACCTCTATAGATGGCTTAGGAATGAATTGCAAAAAGGAACAATATCTAGGAGCGTCGGATAATGCTACATCTACCTCTTTAATGCTTGAACTAGCCCGTGTACTTGCAGCTAAAGATGAAAAGATAGATTCTACCATTGTATTTGCAGGGTTTAATGGTAAACACATTGGATCTGTAGGGATTATGGAGTATTTAAGAGATCTTCTAGTTCCACCAGAGAAAACTGAAATAATTTATTTAGATAATGTATCTGCACCAGAAGAGAGTATATTAAAAATTGCTACATTTTTAAATCCAAGGGTTAATAGATTAGTAGGGAAGAAGGTATTAAATCAATTTGATAATATTAGTAATCAATTAGAAATTTCACATGAGTTAGATGATAGTTATGTGGATGGAGAACATATCTTATTTAGAAATTCTGGCATTGTAGCTTCAATACTTACTTATAATAATAATGAAAATATTGGTACAACTTTAAATACTGTTAGCAATATTAATCTATCTAAGATCAAAGAAGTCGGTATTTTAATCAATAACTATATTGAATATTATGGGAATAAACATTTACTTTTAGAAGTAGCTTATATTTTTATGGCTACATGGTGGTTAATTCCTATTGGAGCTGTATTAGTGCTTTTAAAATGCTATATATCAAATAAATCTAAACAAAATAAACTAGGATTATGGTTAAATTCTAAACCGATTATAACTACATATTTATTGATGTCGTTTTTCATTACTGTTTTAATCATGCAAACTAAGCATAATATAAGTGAAATTACAGGACTGCTTATGCAAGATGTTAATGTTACGTCAATTTCCTTGGGTTATATGTTAGCTAATAATATTTTTTCTACCTTACCTATGATAGTCTATTTAAGTATTGTTTTACTATTGATTATTTTAATCATAACTATATTACATTATTTTTCAAAGAAATTTAATAAGACCAGTTACTTATTATTTGTGTCATTAGTCACTTACATTGTATTTATGAAGGGATTTAATAATTTTTATGACTATAGATACTCTATTATTTATCCTAAACTACTATCTTTTTATAACTCCCAATATATAGTTATTCTATTAATTCTATTATTTTCTTTGTTTGTAACTTGGATATTTAATAAAGAGACTCAGACAAAGAACTATTTAAAATTGACAATTATGTTTCTAACAGTATTTATCATATTAACAACTTTTACATATAGTCCTTATGTTATTTCAAAGGAAGTAATAAACTTAAAATCAACAGATAGTAGATTAAAGCTATAAAACTAAGATCCATTATCTGAATACTGAAAATTATTACAAATGTTAATAAAAATTATTGAAATTATTAATAAAATGTAATAAAATAAGGATTACTATTATTAAGAATCGATGAATATTTTTAAACTAATAACAAATAATAATAAATTTGAACCACTATATGCAGTATAATCAAGCTATTTTATAACTGGCAAGAAGAACAAAATACATATATAGCTATACAAAAAATATAAATATTTATAACATCTACGACTTTTAAAATTAAATTATAACTTGAAAGGGGGTATGCTTAAAAATATTTACTATAATTTTAAACTAATAAAAATATTTAAGGGGGAAACAAAATGTTGAAAAAAAGTGTTGTATTATTATTGATTTTCGCAATGGTAGTATCTACATTCCTTATAGGTTGTACACCTAAGGAACCGGCTGCGGTTGAACCGGGCCCAGGAAATGAAGTGACAGAAGAACCAGGTGCAGTTTATCCAGGTGCTGAAAGAGGTAATGTGTTAACAGTAGGTGGAACAAGCCCGCAGGGTATATTTAACCCACTTACATCTAGTACGACATATGATCGATACATATACGAATTAATATTTGATCCATTACTACAAGTTGAGCCAAGTGGAGCTTTAACTACAGATGGTGCTTTAGCTAAGGAATATAAAGTATCTGATGATGGATTAGTTTATACTTTCCATTTACGAGAAGGTATAAAATGGCATGACGGAACTGAAGTAACTGCTGATGATGTTGTATTCAGCTATAACACAATATTAGCACCAGATTATAAAGGTAAACTATATATCGCAGGAATACAAAGTATAGTTGGTGCTAAGGATGTAAAAGATGGAAAAGCAGAAGTTGCAGAAGGTATAAAGGCATTAGATAAATATACAGTTGAAGTTATTGTAGAAAAAGCTATGTCAGTTACATTAAGACAAATAGCAAATTTTTACCCAGTACCAAAACACTATTATGAAAAAGCAAATGCAGAGGAAATGGCAGCTTTAGACCGTGATCCATTAGGAAATGGAGCATTTAAATTAAAGAAATATGAAGTTGAGCAATATGTGGAGTTAGAGCCTAACAAAGATTACTGGCAAGGTGCTCCAAAACTTGATGGTATTATATGGAAAGTAGTTGCTAACGAAAACGAATTAGCAGAGTTTGAAGTCGGTTCTGTAGATGCTGTAAACTTTGAAAACGCTAAGGAAAACTACGAGGTTATAGAAGGTTATAAACATTCAGAATTAATTAACAACTGGAATAACGGCTATGCATATGCTGCATTTAACTTTACAAACCCAATTTTCCAAGACAAATTAGTTAGGCAAGCCCTTGTTTATGGACTAGATAGACATGGATTTGTTCAGTCCTTCTTTGGTGACTTGGGTGGTCAAGTTGCCCATACTCCAATTTCACCAGTATCCTGGGCATATCCAGACCTAAGCCAATTAAACGAATATAAATATAATCCAGAAAAAGCTGGCGAATTATTAGATCAAGCTGGCTGGACAATGGGTAACGATGGATTTAGATACAAAGATGGAAAGAAATTAGCATTTAAATGGACATCTTACAATGAGGCAGAATGGTCTACAAAGGTTAGTGCTCTAGCGGCAGAAAACTGGAAGCAAATCGGTGTAGATTGTGAAATCGTTTTAATGGACTTTAACTCTTTATCGGAGTTAACAAGTGATCCAGGTAATAAAGGGAAGTGGGATATTACTAATGCGGCTTGGGGATTAACTGCAGACCCAGATATGTATTCTACTTTCAGTAAGACTACATTACCTCCAGGAAACAACAAAGGATATTTCCAAAATGATAAAATTGAAGAATTAATGGTTAAAGGTCAAACTGAATTTGATGAAGCAAAGCGTAAAGATATTTACTTAGAGCTTGCTAAAGAATTTAACGAAGAACTACCATATATATTCGTTTATGTAAGAATGAACCCATGGTTAGTAAACAAGAGAGTTAAAAACTTTAATCCTACAGAGTTCACTCAATGGTCAACAAATTCTCATTTAATCGAAATTGTTCAATAATTAGAGTTTCTAATCAATTCTATATACATATAGCCTAGTTCTCTAGGCTATATGTACTTACTAAACCTTACAGAAGGAGGATTATATATGGGTAAGTTTATTGTAAGAAGATTACTACAGCAAATTCCAATCTTGATTGGAGTTAGTATTCTGCTTTTTTCTATATTTCAGTTAGCTCCAGGGTCTCCCCTAGCATCATTTTATTCAGATCCAAACATGACTGTAGAGCAACTTCAAAGATTAGAAGAAGCCTATGGACTCAACAAATCTGGACCAGAACAATATATAGATTACATTAGTAATATGCTAAAAGGGAACTTTGGTAATTCAATTCAATTAAAACAGCCTGTTGCAAAGCTAATAGGCGAAAGAATGTGGGCAACATTTTATATTTCTTTTGTATCATTAATAATAAGTTTAATAATAGCTGTACCTATTGGAGTAATTTCGGCAACAAAACAGTATTCAATCTTTGATTATGGTGGTACTGTATTTGCCTTAATTGGAATATCTATCCCAACATTTTTCTTTGCATTACTTTTAATTAAATGGTTTGCTATTGATATTCGATGGTTTCCTATATCGGGTTTAGTGACTCCTGGTATGCCACTATCATTTAGGACAAACTTTCCGGACATACTTAAACATAGTATATTGCCTTTGGTAGTTCTTAGTTTAAGTGGTGCAGGAAGTTTTATGAGATATACAAGATCTAGTATGCTAGAAGTAATTAGACAAGATTATGTACGTACAGCAAGAGCTAAGGGCTTAAGGGAAAAGGTTGTAATATATAAACATGCTTTAAGAAATGCTTTAATACCTGTAATTACACTTCTAGGATTTTCTCTACCTACCCTATTTTCAGGCGCATTAATGACTGAAATGGTATTCGTACTTCCTGGTATAGGTAAACTTCAACATCAGGCAGTACTGCAAAGGGACTATCCACTAATGATGGGGATAAATATGTTTTTAGCTATTTTTACTTTATTTGGCAACCTAGTAGCAGACATATCCTATGCATTTGTAGACCCTAGAATAAGAGTAGATTAAGAAGGGGGGAAAATATATATGATAAGTGAAAAAAAACAAAAAATAGATATTAATAAAGGAAAAAACTTAGCTACAGAAAGTACTGTAATAGGCCCGTGGAAAATAATGTGGAAACGACTTAGGAGAAATAAATTAGCTATGTTAGGACTAATAGTAATAACAATAATGGCTATTGCAGCTATATTTGCACCATTTTTAACTCCCTATGGACGTGATGCTGTTAATCTTGTTAATTCAAATGCAAAACCTGGTAGCGAACATCTTTTAGGTACAGATTCACTAGGACGAGATATTTTCACAAGATTATTATATGGTGGTAGAATCTCCCTAACTGTAGGATTTGTTTCAACAGGAATAAGGATAGTTCTGGGTGTTTTATTAGGAGGTATAGCTGGATACTATGGCAAAAGTGTAGATAATGTAATTATGAGAGTTGCAGACGTTTTTGCTTGTTTGCCATTTTTGCCTATAGCTATTACGATTGTTGCTATGCTTAAGCCGAGTATTTATAATATTATGCTCGTAATAGGTGTTTTAGGTTGGCCAGGTATTGCCAGAATAGTAAGGGCAGAAATTCTGTCTTTAAGAGAAAGAGAATTTATGGAAGCTGCTACAGCACTTGGTATTAGCGATTTTAGAAAAATTGTAGCTCATCTTCTGCCAAATACTATGGCATCTGTAATAGTTTCTGCTACTATAGGAATTGCAGGAGCTATATTAACGGAATCCTCCCTAAGTTTCTTAGGTCTAGGTGTAGCTCCGCCAATACCATCTTGGGGTAATATGTTAACCGATGCTAAAAGTCAATATGTACTTAAATATCGTTGGTGGCAATGGATACCACCAGGACTTGCAATATTTGTAACCGTTATGAGCTTGAATTTACTAGGGGATGGATTAAGAGATGCACTAGATCCAAGACTAAAACAATAGGTAGGAGGTGTAGATATGAAAAATTTATTGGAAGTAAAAAACTTAAAGACCCACTTTTATACAGAGGACGGAGTTGTACCAGCTGTAAATGGTGTTGATTTCAATTTAAAGCCAGGTCAAACTTTAGGAATAGTTGGAGAGTCAGGATGTGGAAAAAGTATTACTTCAATGTCTATTATGAGACTTATCCCAACACCTCCAGGAAAAATTGTTGATGGAGAAATTATATTTGATGATAAAAATATAGTAGAATTATCAGAATCAGAAATGCGAAGAATTAGGGGAAATGATATTGCAATGATTTTTCAAGAGCCAATGACTTCATTAAACCCTGTATTTACAATTGGAAGTCAAATCATGGAAGCTATAATGCTTCATCAAAATATGGATAAAAAAGCCGCACGTGAAAAGTGCATTGAAATGTTAAAAATTGTTGGTATACCAAGAGCAGAAGAAGTTGTGGATGATTATCCCCATCAATTTAGTGGTGGTATGAGGCAAAGAGCAATGATAGCCATGGCATTGTCATGTAATCCAAAACTTTTAATTGCTGATGAGCCAACCACTGCTTTAGACGTTACTATTCAAGCTCAGATTATAGAGTTAATGAAAGAATTAAAAGAGAAGCTAAACACTGCGATAATGTTAATAACCCATGACTTAGGAGTTGTGGCAGAAATGGCAGATCATGTTATAGTCATGTATGCTGGAAGAGTAGTAGAAGAAGCTGAAGTAGTAGATTTATTTAAGAAGCCAAAACATCCTTATACAGTTGGACTAATGAAATCAAAACCAAGCTTAGAAGGTGGAGCAAAGAGATTAGATGTAATACCAGGTAGTGTACCAAATCCTTTAGCTATGCCAGAAGGGTGTTCATTCCATCCAAGATGTAGTCATGCAATGGAAATATGCCAAAGTAAAGTTCCAGAATTAAAGTCTATAGACACAGGGCGTAAAGTTCGTTGCTGGTTATATGATAATGAAGGAGAGGTGGAATAGATGGCAGAACTAATAAAGGAAAATATGGACTTAGTCGTAGTTAAAAATTTAAAAAAGTATTTTCCGATAAAAGGTGGGTTTTTAAAACGAACAGTTGGTCATGTTCGTGCTGTTGAAGACATATCCTTCACCATTAAAAAGGGAGAGACTTTAGGTATTGTAGGTGAGTCAGGCTGTGGTAAGTCGACAACTGGTCGTACACTCCTAAAACTCCTAGAAAAAACTGATGGTGAAGTTTACTATAAAGGAAGTGAAATTTTCAGTCTTCCAAAAGAGGAATTAATTAAACTTCGTACTAAAATGCAGATCGTATTCCAAGATCCATATAGCTCCTTAAACCCACGTTTGACCGTTGCTCAAATTGTAGGAGAAGCTTTAGTCGAACATGGATTAGCTAAAAAGGGGAAGGAAGTAAACGATAGGGTTAGTGAAATTATAGAAAAATGTGGTTTGGCACCCTATCATATAAGAAGATATCCACATGAATTTAGTGGGGGCCAAAGACAGCGTATTGGTATAGCGAGGGCATTAGCACTAAATCCAGAATTTATAGTGTGCGATGAACCAGTCTCTGCGCTTGACGTTTCTATACAATCACAGGTTATAAACTTACTGATGGATCTTCAGGAAGATATGGGGCTAACATATTTATTCATTTCTCATGACCTTAGTGTTGTAAAACACATCAGTGACAGAATTGGTGTAATGTACTTAGGTAGCTTAGTGGAATTAGCACCAAAAGACGAACTATATAAGCAGCCACTACATCCATATACACAGGCGCTATTATCTGCTATTCCTATTGCAGATCCAACGATGAAGAGGAATAGAATTATTTTAAAAGGTGATATACCTAGCCCTGCAAATCCACCAAGTGGGTGTAGATTCCATACTAGATGTCCCCATGCAATGGAAAGATGTAAAGAAGAGGTTCCTGAGTTTAGAGAGGTAGCTACGGAACATTTTGTAGCTTGTCATTTGCTATAATTTGCATTAATCTAAAACTAGTGTAACGGAGGGGTAGAAATGTTAAAGAAACAATCGCAGCAGGACCCGACAGAATATTGGGAAAATGGTCAAAATGAAAAAATAGAATTTGACTGGACTGATATTTTAGCATTTATTATAGCATTTTTCCAAGTTTTATTTCCCTACGTTGTAGGAACTGTAGGATCTTTTCTATTAGTAGCTTTTCTTTTAAATCTTTGGATGAAATAATAGAGAAAATTTTTAATGAAAATAAGGAGGAATAGCACCTCCTTGTTTTCTTGCATAAAGAAATATTTGGTTATATTATAAAATAGTAGAATTAAAAATATTACTGAATAGGAGTTGGGGTGTAATGAGAGGGAAAATAATTGAGGAATTAAATATTGGGGATACTGCATACTTTGAAAAGACAATTACTGAAACAGATGTATACTTATATGCAGGAATTACTGGAGATTTAAATCCAGCTCACATTAATCAAAAAGAAGCAGAAATCAGTATGTTTAAAGGGCGAATTGCACATGGAATGTTAAGTGCAGGGCTTATATCAGCAGTTCTTGGAATGTATTTGCCAGGACCAGGAACTATTTATCTAGGTCAAGAGCTTAAGTTTTTAGCTCCTGTTAGAATTGGAGATACTGTTAAGGCGACAGTAGAAATTATAGAAATAAATAATGAGAAAAATAGAGTGAAGTTAAAAACTACTTGTACAAATCAGGACGATATAGTTGTATTAGACGGAATTGCTACTGTTATGCCACCAAGAGCAAAAAAATAATAAGTCTTAGAATTTTATGTTGTTATAATTTTAGAATTAAATATAGATATACTTAAATAATACCTCGTATCCTATTGCAAGGTATTATTTTTTTTATATATAAATATAAAATATTTAAACAATTCAGACCTTGGTCAACTTTGTTAAGAAAAGTTAAAAATTTTTTAAAAAACAAGAAAAAATCTAAAAATCAAATTTAAATTAAGGTACCTTTAAGCATTGGCAAATACACATATATATGGTTGGTTAATAAAGTCACAAAGATGGTGATTTTCAAATATTAAGATATTTTAAAATTCGACAATTACCCTTGCAATAAGCGTTAGAGAGATTATATAATGTTTTTAATCTAAAAAATTCAAATATGATGTCATTTGCAATTTACTTTTCTACAATTGCAATTAGACGAAGCACTACTACTTTTTACCTAAAGCAAAAAATTATAACATCTAAGGAGGAGTAAAAATGATTAAAAGCAAAAAAATGCTTGCATTATTAAGCATGATAATTGTACTAGCATTAGTAGCTGTTGGATGTGGAAACTCAGGTGACGGCGCTACTGGTGGTGCTAACGGAGGAGTAAAAGACACATTAGTAGTAGCTCAAAATTCAGATGCTAAAACATTAGACCCACATGGCACTAATGATAATGCATCTTCAAGGGTTACTAAGCAAATTAACGAAACATTAGTAGAACAAGATGAAAATATGGAGTTACAACCAGGTCTTGCAGAATCTTGGGAAAAGATTGATGATTTAACATTCGAATTTAAATTAAAGCAAGGTGTTAAATTCCATAACGGTGAAGAGCTTAAAGCAAGTGATGTTAAATTTACATTCTTAAGAGCTTTAGAATCGCCACATGTTGGACATATTGTAGGAGCAATTAATAAAGATGGAATTGAAATAGTAGATGATTATACAATTAGAATTGCTACTACAGAACCATTTGCGCCACTACTTGCTCACTTAGCTCATCCAGGTTCAAGTATTTTAAATGAAAAAGCTGTAACAGATGCTGGCGATGACTATGGTCAAGAACCAGTTGGAACAGGTCCATTTAAGTTTGAAAACTGGGTAAACGGTGATGAGATTAGTCTAGTAAAATTTGAGGAATATCATGGCGAAAAAGCTAAGGTTGAAAAGGTTAAATTTAGAAGTATATCAGAAGCAACAAATAGAACTATTAACCTTGAAACTGGTGAAGTTGATATTGTATATGATGTTTTACCAACTGATGTTAAAAGAATAGAAGAAGATAAAGACTTAGTATTAATGAGACAAGAAAACTTATCAACAACATATATTGGATTTAACGTTCAAAAGAAACCTTTTGATGATGTGAGAGTACGTCAAGCTATTAACCATGCTGTAGATGTTGATTCAATTATCGAAGCTGTAATGCAAGGTGTTGGAGAGCTAGCTAATGGACCATTAGGACCAAACGTTTGGGCTTCAAACCAAAAATTAGTTCCATATGAATACAATGTAGAAAAAGCTAAAGAGCTAATGAAAGAAGCAGGTCTTGAAAATGGATTTAAAACATCTATTTGGACAAACGATAACAAATCAAGAATGGATATAGCTGAAATTGTTCAAAACCAATTAAAAGAAATCAATATTGAAGCTGAAGTAAAAGTAGTTGAATGGGGTGCTTATATAGATGGTACAGCTAAAGGTGAGCATGACATGTTTATCCTTGGATGGACAGCAGTAACAGGAGATCCTGACTACGGTATATATCCTCTGTTCCACTCTTCACAATTTGGAGATGCTGGTAACAGAACATTCTATGCTAATGCTAAAGTTGACGAATTGTTAGATAAAGCAAGAAAGAGTACGGACCAAGCAGAAAGAGAAAAAGCATATTTAGAAGTTCAAGAAATTGTTAGAAATGACGCTCCATGGATATTCTTAAACAACGGTGAAAACGTTGAGGGTCTAAGAAGTAACGTAAAAGGCTTTGTACAGCATCCGGCAGGACACCATAGATTAGGTTCTGTGTACTTCGAATAAATTAATTGTAATTAATTATATGTTTATAGGGTCATAGTTGAAATGACCCTATACTCCTATATTTATATACTATAAAAAATATTCTAAAACATGCTTTATAATAGCTTGAAAATTTAGAAAGGAGGATTTTAAATGCATAAGTATATATTACGAAGACTTATTATGTTAATCCCTGTTATGTTAGGTGTATCCTTTATAGTATTTACCCTGATGTATTTTACACCTGGAGATCCTGCAAAAATTATGCTTGGTGAGACAGCACCTAAAGCAGACGTTGAAAGATTAAGAGAGGAAATGGGGCTAGATGATCCTTTCCTTGTTCAATATGGTAGATATGTTAAAAATGCAGTAGTTAATCAAGATATAGGTAGATCCTATGTAACAAAACGACCTGTAGTAGGTGAAATTACAGATAGATTTCCAGCTACTTTAAAATTAGCTGCCGCAGGGGTTATAGTTGCTGTTCTTTTAGGTATTCCTACAGGAATTATTTCGGCTACAAAACAATATTCTATATTTGATTCAGTTAGTATGGTTGCAGCTTTAATCGGAGTTTCTATGCCAAACTTCTGGCAAGGACTTATGATGATTCTATTTTTCTCTGTACATTTAAAATGGTTTCCATCATCTGGCTTTACTAGCCTAAAGCACATGGTATTACCTGCAATTACTATAGGAACAAGCTCTGCAGCTATTATTACTCGTATGACTAGATCTAGTATGCTTGAAGTAGTGCGTCAAGATTATATTAGAACAGCAAGAGCTAAAGGTCAGACAGAATCCATTGTAATAAATCGACATGCCCTTAAAAATGCACTTATTCCAATTATTACAGTTATCGGACTTCAATTTGGAGGACTTTTAGGTGGAGCCGTATTAACGGAATCTATTTTCTCTATTCCAGGAGTAGGACGTTTAATGGTAGACTCTATTAAATCTAGAGACTTCCCAGTTGTACAAGGTGGAGTATTATTTATCGCTATTACTTTTAGTGTTATCAACCTACTTGTAGATATTTTATATGCCTTTGTAGATCCAAGAATTAAGTCTCAGTATAAATAAACATTCATATAATAAAGGTTTACAAAGTTAATTGGAAAAGGAGGTAAATATATGGCTAGTACAAAAGTAGCTATTAAAGATATAGATGAACAAGGTAAACAATCAGTTGCTAAGAAAAAAAGAAGAGGTCCTTGGATAGATGTGTGGACAAGACTAAAGAAAAATAAAATGGCTATGGTGGGTCTTTTTATTATTTTACTTTTAATCTTTGCGGCAATCTTTGCAGATTTTATTGCACCATACGGTTTTGACGATCAGAATTTAAAGGATAAGCTACAAGCTCCAGGGGGTAAGTATTTACTAGGAGCAGATAACTTTGGTAGAGATATTTTTAGTCGTATTATTTATGGTTCAAGAATTTCTCTTCAAGTTGGATTTATAGCCGTAGGTATTTCTGCCATAATAGGAGGAGCTTTTGGAGCTATAGCAGGATATTATGGTGGAAAATTAGACAACTTTGTTATGAGGGTAATGGATATTTTACTTGCTATTCCTGGAATCCTACTTGCTATATCAATTGTAGCAGCTCTAGGACCAGGACTTAAAAACGTAATGATTGCCGTAGGTATTGGATCAATTCCATCCTATGCTCGTATAGTTAGAGCTTCTGTATTATCTATTAGGGATCAGGAGTTTATTGAAGCGGCGAGAGCCGTTGGAGCAAGTGATTTTAGAATTATTACAAAGCATATTCTGCCAAACTCAATGGCGCCAATTATTGTACAAGCAACATTAGGAGTTGCAGGAGCAATTTTATCAGCAGCTGGACTAAGCTTTATAGGTTTAGGAATTCAGCCACCAACACCAGAGTGGGGAGCAATGCTATCTAGTGGTCGTGAATACCTTAGAGATCATTGGCATGTAGCTACATTTCCAGGCCTTGCAATTATGATTACTATATTTGCTCTAAACCTTCTAGGTGACGGATTAAGAGATGCACTTGATCCTAGACTAAAGAACTAATCTCAAAAGGATAGGAGTGAGAAAGAGAATGAGTAAAAATAATTTATTAGAAATAAAAGACCTAGCTATTCATTATATAGCGGAGGATGGAACAGTCCGTGCCGTAGAAGATATGAGTTTAGAAGTTGGAAAAGGTGAGACTCTAGGATTAGTAGGAGAGACAGGAGCTGGTAAAACAACAACAGCTCTAGGAATCATGCAACTTGTTCCAGACCCTCCGGGTAAAATTGTTAGTGGAGAAATATTATTTGAAGGTGAAGACCTTTTAAAGAAAAACCAACAAGAACTTAGAAAAGTTAGAGGTAATAAAATATCAATGATTTTCCAAGATCCTATGACTTCATTAAACCCAGTAATGACAGTTGGAGATCAAATTGGAGAAGTTATAAAACTCCACCAAAAGGTTAATGCAAAACAAGCATGGGCAAAGGCTCAAGAAATGCTTGAAACAGTAGGAATTCCGGGAGAAAGAGCAAAGGATTATCCACATCAATTTAGTGGTGGTATGAGACAGAGGGTAGTTATTGCGATAGCACTTGCCTGTAACCCAACTCTACTTATTGCAGATGAGCCTACAACAGCACTAGACGTAACTATTCAAGCACAGGTACTTGAACTTATGAAAAAGCTTAAAGAAGAATTTAAAACATCTATGATTATGATTACCCATGACCTAGGAATAGTTGCAGATGTATGCGATAAGGTAGCTATTATGTATGCAGGAAAAGTAGTAGAATATACAGATAAAAGAAAGTTATTTACAAACCCAAAACATCCTTACACATTAGGACTATTTAATTCAATACCAAACATCGAAGAAGACGAAGATAGATTAAAGCCAATTAAGGGATTAATGCCAGATCCAACGAATCTACCAACTGGTTGTCCTTTCCATCCAAGATGTCCAAAGGCAACAGCAGAATGTAGTAAAAGGATACCTAAGAAGACAGAAGTAGAGCCAGGACATTACGTTAACTGTTTATTATATGAAAAATAAAGTACTAACCTAGGAGGTGAAAAAAATGGCAGAAAGACTAATAGAAGCTAGAAATCTTAAAAAATATTTTAATACTAAAAAAGGATTACTCCACGCAGTGGACGATGTAAACTTTTATATAAATAAGGGAGAAACATTAGGACTAGTAGGAGAATCTGGCTGTGGTAAGTCTACTACAGGTAGGGTAGTATTAAGACTATTAGAAGCAACAGATGGAGAAATAATATTTGAAGGTAAAGATATTCTTCAATTTAACAAACAGCAAATGAGACAAATGAGACAAGAAATGCAAATAGTTTTCCAAGATCCATTTGCATCTTTAAACCCAAGAATGAGCTTATCAGATATTATTGCAGAGCCATTAGTAGTAAATAAAGTATTTAAATCTAAAGTTGATATGCAAAAAAGAGTAAAAGAACTAATGGATACCGTAGGTTTGGCAGAAAGACTTACAAATGTCTATCCTCA
The DNA here is from genome assembly GCF_018141165.1 of Alkaliphilus sp. B6464. Lineage (NCBI taxonomy): Bacteria > Bacillati > Bacillota > Clostridia > Peptostreptococcales > Natronincolaceae > Alkaliphilus > Alkaliphilus sp. B6464. The sequence goes on along the minus strand of NZ_CP058557.1, from coordinate 2,888,341 downwards.
CGAACTAGATGGTGGAAGAAGACAGAGAATAGGTATAGCAAGAGCCTTAGCTCTAAATCCAAAGTTTATTGTACAGGATGAGCCAGTATCAGCACTAGACGTATCTATTCAGGCGCAAATATTAAACTTGATGGATGACTTGCAAAAAGAAATGGGGCTAACCTATTTATTCATTTCTCATGACCTAAGTGTTGTTAAACACGTAAGTGACAGAATTGCCGTTATGTATTTAGGAAAAATTGTTGAGCTTTCAGATTACAAATCAATATTTAAATCACCACAGCATCCATACACACAAGCTCTACTTTCAGCTATTCCAGTTCCGCAAATTGATATAAAGAAAGAAAGAATATTACTAGAAGGAGACGTACCAAGCCCAGTTAATCCACCGGCAGGTTGTCGTTTCTACGGAAGATGTATGTATAGACAAGATATCTGTAAGCAAGAAACACCAGAATTAAAAGATATAGGTAATGAAACATTTGTAGCATGCCACTTTACAGGAAACTTAAAGCCTGCGAAGTAGTAAAAAAATGATATTAAGCCCCTTAACCGTCGATAATGGTTAAGGGGCTTATCTATTTTTATTTTATTTTAATTTATTACAAAAATGTAACAAAAATATTAAAAAAGAGGACAAATATTAACAAAATGTAATAAAAAATAATTATTATTGCAATATTTACTTATGCAGGTATATAATAGAGGAAATACAAAAAAGACTATTCTCATAATTAAAAATTTTAAATGAAACGAAAATATAATTTGCAAAATTGCAGATTGGAATCTTAAATAGCAATTATAATTAAGGATCATAACAGTAAAGTATTTACCTAATGTATCTGCCGTTTTTTCGGTAATATATCATTATAAATAAACATAATATGTAGATAAGTTCAGAGTTTGAGCACAATTACTTAGTTACAATTTTTGCCCTTTGGCAAAATAAATATATTAATATAAGGGGGAAAAACAATGAAAAAGAACAAAAAATTATTAATGCTGTTAAGCATGATTCTTGCATTTGCATTAATTGTTGTAGGATGTGGAAAAACTACTACAACTGACAATCCAGATACAGACCAACCAAAGGATACTGGATCTGTAAAAGACACATTAGTAGTAGCTCAAAATTCAGATGCTAAAACACTAGACCCACACGGCACTAATGATAATGCATCTTCAAGGGTTATTAAGCAAATTTACGACACATTAGTAGTACAAGATGAGAATATGGAGCTACAACCAGGCCTTGCAGAATCTTGGGAAAAGATTGATGATTTAACATTTGAATTTAAATTAAAGCAAGGTGTTAAATTCCATAACGGTGAAGAGTTCAAAGCAAGTGACGTTAAATTTACATTATTAAGAGCTTTAGAGTCTCCACATGTTGGACATATTGTAGGAGCAATTAATAAAGATGGGATTGAAATAGTAGATGATTATACAATTAGAATTGCTACTACAGAACCATTTGCGCCACTACTTTCTCACTTGGCCCATACAGCTTCAAGTATTTTAAATGAAAAAGCTGTAACAGATGGTGGAAATGACTATGGACAAAAACCAGTTGGAACAGGTCCATTTAAGTTTGAAAGCTGGGTAAATGGTGATGAAATTAATCTAGCAAAATTTGAAGGATATCATGGCGAAAAAGCTAAGGTTGAAAAGGTTAAATTTAGAAGTATATCAGAAGCAACAAACAGAACTATTAACCTTGAAACTGGTGAAGTTGATATTATATATGATGTTTTACCAACTGATGTTAAAAGAATAGAAGAAGATAAAGATTTGGTATTGATGAGACAAGAAAACTTATCAACAACATATATTGGATTTAACGTTCAAAAGAAACCTTTTGATGATGTGAGAGTACGTCAAGCTATTAACCATGCTGTAGATGTTGATTCAATTATCGAAGCTGTAATGCAAGGTGTTGGAGAGCTAGCTAACGGACCATTAGGACCAAACGTTTGGGCTTCAAACCAAAAATTAGTGCCATACGAATACAATGTAGAAAAAGCTAAAGAGCTAATGAAAGAAGCAGGTCTTGAAAATGGATTTAAAACATCTATTTGGACAAACGATAGTAAAGTAAGAATGGATATAGCTGAAATTGTTCAAAACCAATTAAAAGCAATCAATATTGAAGCTGAAGTAAAGGTAGTTGAATGGGGTGCTTATCTAGATGGTACAGCTAAAGGTGAACATGACATGTTTATCCTTGGATGGGTTACTGTAACAGGAGATCCTGACTATGGTCTATATCCTCTGTTCCACTCCTCACAATTTGGAGATGCTGGTAACAGAACATTCTATGGTAATGCTAAAATTGACGAATTGTTAGATAAAGCAAGAAGGAGTACAGACCAAGCAGAAAGAGAAAAAGCATATTTAGAAGTTCAAGAAATTGTTAGAGATGATGCTCCATGGATATTCTTAAACAACGGTGAAAACGTTGAAGGACTAAGAAGTAATGTAAAAGGTTTTGTACAACATCCAGCAGGACATCATAGATTAGGTTCTGTGTACTTCGAGTAATAGTATAATTTAACTGCATAGTAAAGTCGTAACTGCATTTTAATATAGGGTCATATTTATATGGCCCTATATTTTATATAACAGAGGAAATTATCTGCTTTATAAAATTGTTAAAAGGTTATAATTTCTGTAATGGATTTCAACAAAATTAATATTTAAATCTTATGAAGAAGGATTTTGTTATAATGCACAATTATAGTTAGGAAATTGAGAAAGGAGGATTTTAAATGCATAAATATATATTTAAAAGACTTATTATGTTAATCCCTGTTATGTTAGGCGTATCATTTATAGTATTTACCCTAATGTATTTTACACCTGGAGATCCTGCAAAAATTATGCTTGGTGAGACAGCACCTAAAGCCGAAGTTGAAAGATTAAGAGAGGAAATGGGGTTAGATGATCCTTTTCTTGTTCAATATGGTAGATATGTTAAAAATGCAGTAGTTAATCAAGATATAGGTAGATCCTACGTAACAAAACGACCTGTAGTAGGTGAAATTACAGATAGATTTCCAGCTACTTTAAAATTAGCTGCCGCAGGGGTTATAGTTGCTGTTCTTTTAGGTATTCCTACAGGAATTATTTCAGCTACAAAACAATATTCTATATTTGATTCAGTTAGTATGGTTGCAGCTTTAATCGGAGTTTCTATGCCAAACTTCTGGCAAGGACTTATGATGATTCTATTTTTTTCTGTATATTTAAAATGGTTTCCATCATCTGGCTTTACTAGCCTAAAGCACATGGTATTACCTGCAATTACTATAGGAACAAGCTCTGCAGCTATTATTACTCGTATGACTAGATCTAGTATGCTTGAAGTAGTGCGTCAAGATTATATTAGAACAGCAAGAGCTAAAGGTCAGACAGAATCCATTGTAATAAATCGACATGCCCTTAAAAATGCACTTATTCCAATTATTACAGTTATCGGACTTCAATTTGGGGGGCTTTTAGGCGGAGCCGTATTAACGGAATCTATTTTCTCTATTCCAGGAGTAGGACGTTTAATGGTAGACTCTATTAAATCTAGAGACTTCCCAGTTGTACAAGGTGGAGTATTATTTATTGCTATTACGTTTAGTATTATTAACCTTCTTGTAGATATTCTATATGCCTTTGTAGATCCGAGAATTAAGTCACAATATAAGTAGTTTTAATTATTAATTATTAATTAAGAAAGTTATATAATTCGTTATTGTAAAATAACTATTTATTTTATAGAAAAAAGCATTAATAATATTTAATGTGTTAATTGGAAAGGGGGCAGCTCTATGTCAGAAACAAAATCAATTGTTAAAAATATAGATGGTCAGGATAAAAAAACAGTTAGTAAAAAGAGAAAATCAGGCCCTTGGCGTGATGTGTGGAGAAGATTAAAGAAAAATAAAATGGCTATGGTGGGTCTTTTTATTATTTTACTTTTAATCTTTGCAGCAATCTTTGCAGATTTTATTGCACCATACGGTTTTGACGATCAGAATTTAAAGGATAAACTGCAAGCTCCAGGGGGTAAGTATTTACTAGGAGCAGATAACTTTGGTAGAGATATTTTTAGTCGTATTATTTATGGTTCAAGAATTTCTCTTCAAGTTGGATTTATAGCCGTAGGTATTTCTGCCATAATAGGAGGAGCTTTTGGAGCTATAGCAGGATATTATGGTGGAAAATTAGATAACTTTGTTATGAGGGTAATGGATATTTTACTTGCTATTCCTGGAATCCTACTTGCTATATCAATTGTAGCAGCTCTAGGACCAGGACTTAAAAATGTAATGATTGCCGTAGGTATTGGATCGATTCCATCCTATGCCCGTATAGTTAGAGCTTCTGTATTATCTATTAGGGATCAGGAGTTTATTGAAGCGGCGAGAGCTGTTGGAGCAAGTGATTTTAGAATTATTACAAAGCATATTCTGCCAAACTCAATGGCACCAATTATTGTACAAGCAACATTAGGAGTTGCGGGAGCAATTTTATCAGCAGCTGGACTAAGCTTTATAGGTTTAGGAATTCAGCCACCAACACCAGAGTGGGGAGCAATGCTATCTAGTGGTCGTGAATACCTTAGAGATCATTGGCATGTAGCTACATTTCCAGGCCTTGCAATTATGATTACTATATTTGCTCTAAACCTTCTAGGTGACGGATTAAGAGATGCACTTGATCCTAGACTAAAGAACTAATCTCAAAAGGATAGGAGTGAGAAAGAGAATGAGTAAAAATAATTTATTAGAAATAAAAGACCTAGCTATTCATTATATAGCGGAGGATGGAACAGTCCGTGCCGTAGAAGATATGAGTTTAGAAGTTGGAAAAGGTGAGACTCTAGGATTAGTAGGAGAGACAGGAGCTGGCAAAACAACAACAGCTCTAGGAATTATGCAACTTGTTCCAGACCCTCCGGGTAAAATTGTTAGTGGAGAAATATTATTTGAAGGTGAAGACCTTTTAAAGAAAAACCAACAAGAACTTAGAAAAGTTAGAGGTAATAAAATATCAATGATTTTCCAAGATCCTATGACTTCATTAAACCCAGTAATGACAGTTGGAGATCAAATTGGAGAAGTTATAAAACTCCACCAAAAGGTTAATGCAAAACAAGCATGGGCAAAGGCTCAAGAAATGCTTGAAACAGTAGGAATTCCGGGAGAAAGAGCAAAGGATTATCCACATCAATTTAGTGGTGGTATGAGACAGAGGGTAGTTATTGCGATAGCACTTGCCTGTAACCCAACTCTACTTATTGCAGATGAGCCTACAACAGCACTAGACGTAACTATTCAAGCACAGGTACTTGAACTTATGAAAAAGCTTAAAGAAGAATTTAAAACATCTATGATTATGATTACCCATGACCTAGGAATAGTTGCAGATGTATGCGATAAGGTAGCTATTATGTATGCAGGAAAAGTAGTAGAATATACAGATAAAAGAAAGTTATTTACAAACCCAAAACATCCTTACACATTAGGACTATTTAATTCAATACCAAACATCGAAGAAGACGAAGATAGATTAAAGCCAATTAAGGGATTAATGCCAGATCCAACGAATCTACCAACTGGTTGTCCTTTCCATCCAAGATGTCCAAAGGCAACAGCAGAATGTAGTAAAAGGATACCTAAGAAGACAGAAGTAGAGCCAGGACATTACGTTAACTGTTTATTATATGAAAAATAAAGTACTAACCTAGGAGGTGAAAAAAATGGCAGAAAGACTAATAGAAGCTAGAAATCTTAAAAAATATTTTAATACTAAAAAAGGATTACTCCACGCAGTGGACGATGTAAACTTTTATATAAATAAGGGAGAAACATTAGGACTAGTAGGAGAATCTGGCTGTGGTAAGTCTACTACAGGTAGGGTAGTATTAAGACTATTAGAAGCAACAGATGGAGAAATAATATTTGAAGGTAAAGATATTCTTCAATTTAACAAACAGCAAATGAGACAAATGAGACAAGAAATGCAAATAGTTTTCCAAGATCCATTTGCATCTTTAAACCCAAGAATGAGCTTATCAGATATTATTGCAGAGCCATTAGTAGTAAATAAAGTATTTAAATCTAAAGTTGATATGCAAAAAAGAGTAAAAGAACTAATGGATACCGTAGGTTTGGCAGAAAGACTTACAAATGTCTATCCTCACGAACTAGATGGTGGAAGAAGACAGAGAATAGGTATAGCAAGAGCCTTAGCTCTAAATCCAAAGTTTATTGTACAGGATGAGCCAGTATCAGCACTAGACGTATCTATTCAGGCGCAAATATTAAACTTGATGGATGACTTGCAAAAAGAAATGGGGCTAACCTATTTATTCATTTCTCATGACCTAAGTGTTGTTAAACACGTAAGTGACAGAATTGCCGTTATGTATTTAGGAAAAATTGTTGAGCTTTCAGATTACAAATCAATATTTAAATCACCACAGCATCCATACACACAAGCTCTACTTTCAGCTATTCCAGTTCCGCAAATTGATATAAAGAAAGAAAGAATATTACTAGAAGGAGACGTACCAAGCCCAGTTAATCCACCGGCAGGTTGTCGTTTCTACGGAAGATGTATGTATAGACAAGATATCTGTAAGCAAGAAACACCAGAATTAAAAGACATAGGTAATGAAACATTTGTAGCATGCCACTTTACAGGAAATTTAAAGTCTACGAAATAATAAAATAATAAAATAATAAAACTCATCTTTCGCTTAAACTGGGTTCTTGTTGGGTATTAACTCTAGTAAGAACTTAGTTTTAAGAAGTCCTTAAAAGTATAATTCTGTATCTCTTTCACAAAAAGAGGGTACAATATTAGAATTGTTATATATAGGATAAAATAGGTGAGTTTTTGTTTATATATAATAAGATAAGGAGGGCTATTTATGAGAATTTATACTAAAACAGGGGATAGTGGAGAAACTAGTTTATATGATGGTAAAAGAGTAAAAAAAGATGATATACGTGTTGAAAGTTATGGTACTATTGATGAATTAAACTCTATGCTCGGCTTAGCAAGAAATTTTATAGATGACAAGGAAATAGTTGAAATAATATATCGTATACAAAGGGAATTGTTCAATGTTGCAGGAGAACTTGCAACTGAAAATGGCGAAAAATTCAAAACAAAAGTATCAGAAGAGCAGATTAAATATTTAGAAGAAACTATAGATAACTATTTAGAAAAGATGCCAAAGATGGATAAATTTATAATTCCTGGAACAAATAAAGCATCTGCTAGCCTTCATGTGGCGAGAACTATTTGTAGAAGAGCAGAAAGACGAATATTAACCTTAAAGAAAGAGGAATATGTTAGTGATGTACTTATTAAATATGTTAATCGATTATCCGATACCATCTATGCATTAGCAAGGTACTTAGAAAGTGATTTAAAATACGTTGAATTTTAAAAGTAAATATGTAATAGTTAATGCATCGAATATTAATATGATTTTAAAGGAAAATATTCAGAAAAAGATTATATTATGTTATAATTGAGGAAATTGTATATTATATATAATTTCCTCAATTTATTTATTTACAAGCAAGAAAGGATACTTTTCTAATTTGATGGCAGTTTTTAAGGAAGAAAGATATTAGCAGTAGTCTTAGTACTTAAAATTTTTAACAAAGGTTAAAAATTAGTAGAAGTTGATGTGATAGCATCAGACAATTTTTTATCTTATAAGATAATAGAAAGGGTGATCATATGCATAATGATGTTGAAGAAATATTATTTTCAAAGGAGGATATTTCTCGTAAGGTAAAGGAATTAGGTGAGAAAATATCAAAAGATTATAATAGAGATGATGAAGTAGTTGTAGTAGGTGTGCTTAAAGGCGCCAATGTTTTTATGGCAGATCTTATACGTGAAATTGATATACCTGTTTATATTGACTTTATGGCTGTTTCTAGTTATGGATATTCTACAGAAAGCTCTGGTATAGTTAGAATATTAAAAGATTTAGACCTAGAAGTAGAAGGAAAACATGTTCTAATTATAGAGGATATTATAGATACAGGATTAACTTTAAAATATTTAACAGATAATTTAAAGTCAAGAAATATTAAGAGTTTAAAAATATGTACACTACTGGATAAACCTAAAAGAAGAAAATGTGATCTAAATATTGATTATATAGGATTTGAAATACCAGATAAGTTTATTGTAGGATATGGAATTGATTATGGAGAAAAATATAGAAACTTGCCTTATGTAGCCTCGTTAAAAGAAGAAACATATAAGTAAAATTTATATATTAGATGAGATTTAGAATTGTTATCTATAGAATAAATTAATATCATATTAAACTTATGTACTTTGAATAGAAAAGTATATATATATTCATACTATAATTGAAATCTATTCAAGGAGGGTTTAATATGAATTCATCAGTAAATTTTGAGGAAATAAAAACTAGATTTATCAATGCTGGATTAGATGAAAAAATCGAGATTTACACAACAACTTCTGGATTAACTGTTGAGCAGTTTAAAGAACTGTTAAGACATTTTCCTCTACAACATTTAGATAAGTTAGAAAAAGCTATGGGTTAAATAAAAAATTTTTTTTGTAATTAGGCCAAGCTCAATAAGTATGTTTTCTAAGTTTTTGAATAGCCACAGGATATTTCATGTATCCTGTGGCTATTCTATTGCGTAAATCTGTACCCAAAAGTTGAAGTAAATATGAAAGAAGGTCTTTTTTTATTTCTCTTAAGTATAACTTTACTATTATTGGAAAAAGTAGAAATAATATTATTTATATGTATAGTTTCAGTCCAATATATAGGAGGATAAAAAATGAAAAAAATAGATTCACTATTTCGCTTTATAGCTAATCAATTAAAAGGTCATAAAAAAAATAGAAGTAATAGTCTGCGTTTTAAAAACTATTACTTAAGTGTTAAAGATGATAAAAGGAATAATTTTGCTAAAGTATTTGACTATTCTATTTGGAGAATATTTGTGTTCTTTATAGCATTTTTATATCTATATTTAAAAACAAACAAATTATACTTATCCATATTACTTTCCACAGTTAGCTTTATTATAGTACATAGCTTAGCTATAATGGGGAGAAAACATAAATTTGAACAATTAAAAGAGCAAAAAAGGCGGTATGTTGCAAGTCAAAGGGTTTACAATGAAATTATGAATAAGACAGTTGATGAAATGAAAGAGTATATCAGAGAAGTATTTGCACCTATGGGTTTTAGTAAATTTAATTTTATAGAATGTGATCAAAGATATATATTGTTAAATTCTGTATACAGGGAAGAAGAAATTATGTTATTATTTAATATATATAAAAGTGATTTTGATGTAGAGCTAAAGGAAGTAAAAGAATTTCTTTATTTGCTAACGGATAACAAGATAAAAAAAGGCATTTTAGTTACAACATCAGATTTTACTAACGATAGTTATGACTTTGTAAGCAAGTTAAATGGAAGATATGGACTATTACTTGTAAACAAAGAGCAGTTACTAAAAATAATTGAAAATAATGGCTTATTCCCTAATGATGAAGAAATAGATGAAATAATTGAAAGTAAAATAAGCAGAAGAGAAAAGAAATGGTATAAATACAAAAAGGTAGCTTTATCTAAAAATAAGATTAAGGGATATGTTATTTTAAGTATTTATCTTGCAATAACAGCTTGGTATACACCGTATACTATTTATTACATGATTGTATCTAGCATTATTTTGGCATTAGCATTTATTACTTTTTTATCTAATATCATAAATAAGGCTAGGGATGAAGAAGAAAAGGGAGTTGACTTTGAAAAACTATTAAATGATATGTAAAAGAAGTTTAGGGGGAAAGAATTATGCAATATGCTGATAGCAGAATAAGAGCATTAGTAGAAATTTCTACAATGGTAACTTCAACAGATAATTTCTTTGACATAAAAGATGATATTATAGAAAAAATGCTAGATGTAATAGTTCCTGCTAAAGCTTGTGTTAATTTATTTATTCGTGATTATAAATATGCTCATTTAGTTTGTTCTTCGACTTTAGATTTTATTCCGAATTTTTTTAAGAGGAATGAAAAAAAGGAGCATCACATAGCTTTTGACAGCTATCCTATCTATATACATGAGGCAATTAGAGAGAAAAAAATAGTATGGATAAAGGATATTTTTAAGGACGAGCGCGCTAAAAGTGAACGATTTCTGGCGCAAAATGAAGGTTATAAATCTAGGGCAGTTTTTCCGCTTATATCTAGTAATGAGGTTATTGGGTTCATGACTTGCTTCTTTATTGAAGAAAGCGCACAATATACAGATGAAGATATAGATTTTATTGCATCAGTAGCTTCTTTAATAGGATTATCTATTGAAATAACAAGAAAAAAAAGAGATTCAGATTTTATGATCAAAAAGTTAAGAGGATCACTGAATTTTATTAATAAGGCTACGGATGAGTTGTATAAAAACTTAAATTTAGATAGTTTCTTAAAGCCTTTGAGCAAACAAATATGCAACGTAACTTTTAGCGAATCTGCTATTATAGTTATGAAGGGCTTTGATAAAGGAATTTACCATGAAAGTACATATGGAAAAAATAAGGATTTAAAAGTATTGGCAGAAAATCTTCATATAAAGCTCAAAGATAAACAATATAAGATAATTAATGGAAAATATTTTAATGAAGGCAATATACCCTCATTTATTAAAAATGAAAGTATAAGAACTATACTTTATCACAATTTAGTTATTGATGATATTGTGATTGGATATATAGCAGTTGCTAATGCATCAAGATATAGTGAAGATGATTTGAAGATATTAAATATATTTGCTACACAAATTATATTTGCTATAGAGAGATACAAAAATGCATCTAAACTAATTGAGCATAAAATGATGGAAAAGGAATTAGAACTTGTTCAGGAAAAACAAAGATTAATTATGCCTAACAATAACATTACACTACCAAATAAGACTAAAGTATCTTACTATTTTTATCCTACGGCTAACTTAGGTGGGGACTTTTGTGATATATTTTTTATGAATGATCACTTCTTGTGTATTTTCATTGCAGATGTTATGGGACATAGTATTTTAGCTAATTATTTCTCTGCTATGATTAAAGGTGCTCTAAAGTCCTGTATAGATGATAAAAAAACCGCCGCGGAAATTTTAACTATAATTAATCATAATCTATGTGAGGACTTTAATTCTTTAGATATATATGCCACAGCTAGACTTGCTATTATTGATTTAAAGACTCATAGGACAAATATAGCAAATGGAGGACACCATTTCCCTATAGGTATAAAAAAAGAAGGTACTACTATTATAGCTGAAGAAATTGTGTTTAACAGAGGGTTACCTTTAGGAATCTTCTGTGATACAAAATACGAAGATGATTACTATAATGTATCCGATTATGAATTAATTTGTGTTTTTACGGACGGTATTATCGAGGCCTATGGAGTTGATGGAGAAATGTTTGGCATAGATAGACTTAAAAAAATATTAATAGATAATTATAGCAAGAGCAATGATGAGATTAATGATAAAATTAGAGAAGAATTATTTATACATACTAATCAGGAACAACCAAAAGATGATATAATGCTAATTATTATGAATAATAAATAGGTGTAAAGAGAGGGATATATGCTCTCTCTTTTTATAGTTAATAGTGTGAAAGGGATGAAGAATATGCTTCGTTATTTATCTGCTGGAGAGTCTCATGGAAAAGGATTAGTAGCAATTATAGAAGGTTTACCTTCAAACATACCTATTGATATAAATATTATAAATGAAGATTTAAGAAGAAGACAGCAGGGATATGGTAGGGGCAATAGAATGAAAATAGAAAAGGATAGAGTAGAGATAATTACTGGAGTAAGAGACGGTAAAACCCTAGGTAGCCCTTTAACTATTATGATTGAAAATATTGACTATAAAAACTGGACAAATATTATGGGACTTGAAAAGCTAGAAGGGGAACAAAATCATATTAAAGAACCTCGTCCAGGTCATGGAGATTTAGTAGGAGCATTGAAGTACAATCACATGGATATCCGAAATGTAATAGAAAGGGCTAGTGCTAGAGAAACTGCTATTCGTACAGCGGTTGGTAGTATAGCCAAGCAATTTTTATCTATATTTAATATAGAAATATTAGGTCATGTAATATCAATTGGACAAGTTAACTATAGATTTTGCCAAAAAGACATATTTAATTATAAAAATAGAATAGATGAATCTCCAGTAAGATGTATTGATACTAATGTGGAAGTAGAAATGATACAAGAAATAGAGATGGCCAAACAAACTGGGGACTCCTTAGGTGGATCATTTGAAGTAGTAATTAGAAATGTTCCAGTCGGGCTAGGGAGCTATGCTCATTTTGATAGAAAATTGGACGGAATATTAGCCCAAGGTATTATGGGATTGCAAGGAATTAAGGCTGTAGAGATCGGGGATGGAATAGATGGGTCTAGTAAAGCAGGATCTCGGTTCCATGATGAAATTGGGTATTCTGAAGTACAAGGATATTATCGTAATACTAACAGAGCAGGCGGAATTGAAGCAGGTGTAAGTAATGGGGAGGATATTATTATAAGGGGATATATGAAACCTATACCTACACTTACTAAGCCACTAAAAACAGTAAATATGTTAACTAAGAAAGAAAAAGAAGCTATAGTAGAAAGAAGTGATAATTGTGCAGTACCAGCAGCGTCTGTTGTAGCAGAAGGAATATGTGCCTTTATTATAGCAATGGAAATGGTGGAAAAGTTTGGGGGAGATAGTATAGAGGAGATGCTATCAAACTATAAAAGATATATAGACTATTTAAGGAGTAGATAATATGCTATGTACACAAATAAATATAGGTAGAGAACCCTATCCTCTATATATGGCTAAGGATTTAATAGTGAAGCTTGATTCATTATTAAGTTCCTATATTAAAAACAGGTTTGTATTTATGCTTACAGATGAAAATGTATTTAATCATTATGGCAAAACAATAATAGATGTATTAAAGAACAATGGAGCTAAGTTTGATCACTTTATAATTCCATCTGGAGAGGAAAGTAAATCTATTGATAACTATAGAAAAATTATAGATAAGCTAACTGATGAAAAATATAATAGAAACTCAGTACTTATTGCTGTAGGCGGAGGAGTAATTGGTGATTTAGGTGGTTTCGTGGCATCTACATATATGAGAGGAATAGATATGATTCACATACCTACCACTCTTTTAGCACAGGTAGATAGTAGTATTGGAGGGAAAACTGGTATAAACTACGAAGGCTTCAAAAATCTGTTAGGCACATTTTATCATCCAAAAGCTGTAGTTGTAGATACTAATACTTTAAATACATTACCTAATAGGGAATTTATAGCTGCATTTGGAGAAGTTATAAAATATGGAATGCTAGGGGACTACAACCTATTAGTTGATTTAGATAAAAACTATGTGAAGTACTTAAATAGAGATATAGATTTAGATAAAATAATTTTAAAATGTATTAAAATGAAGGAGCAAATTGTAATAAAGGATGAAATGGACCTTGGACTTAGGCAAACGTTAAATTTGGGACATACATTTGCTCATGGGATAGAATCATCCACTAGCTTCAATAAGTTTTTTCATGGCGAGGCTGTAGCATTAGGGTTATTACTTGCTGCTAATCTATCTTTTTTTCTTAGGTTAATTACAGCAGATTATTATAAGTTTATAAAAAAGATAATATATAAATACTATTCTAATCTATTTGAATATAAATTTAATGGTGAAGAAATATTAAAGTCTATGGCTATGGATAAAAAGAATAAGGATAATTATATTACATTTGTACTACCTACAGACAAAGAACAAGTAAAGGTATTTAATAACATACCTATGGAAATTATCAGAAAAGCCATTGCGGAGGTTAATTATGGATTTAGTTGTAAGTAAAGTAAATAAAGTGATTGGGAAAATAGCAGTTTCAGGAGATAAGTCCATTTCCCATAGAAGTATTATGCTAGGCGGTATTGCAGAAAATGAAACCCATGTACATAATCTATTATTATCTGAGGATGTTAAAAACACTATAAATTGCCTTGGAAAATTAGGAGTAATAGTAGAGCAACAAAATGATATTACAGTAGTTAAAGGTATGCCGCCCAAACACTATAAACCGTATTATGGACAGCTAGATGCAGGCAACTCAGGTACTGCTGTTAGATTATTGTTAGGTTTAATTAGTGGGAGTAATAATAGCTATTGCTTTACTGGGGACCATTCTTTAAAAAGCAGACCTATGAAACGAATTACAGATCCACTGAAGGAAATGGGAGCAAATATTAGTTTTGTAGAGAAAAATAACTTGCTTCCTATTATAATAAAGGGTGGTAACCTGCAAGCAATTAATTATAAACTGCCTGTAGCTAGTGCTCAGGTTAAATCCGCTATTATTTTAGCCGGGCTACAGAGCACGGGTACTACTGTAATAGAGGAACCTGAAGTAACGAGGGATCATACAGAAATAATGGTCAATCATTTTGGAGGTAAGATAGAAAAAGATGAGACCTTTATAAAAATAGAGGGTAGTCAAAAACTAGTAGGTAATGAGGTTTTTGTTCCTGGAGACATTTCATCTGCTGCATTTTTAATTGTTCTAGCCCTAATTTCACCTAAGTCAGAACTTCTAATCGAGAATGTTGGACTTAATCCAACTAGAACAGGCATTATAGATGCATTAAAGTCTATGGGAGCTAATATTGAAATAATTTCTGAAAAAGTATCTAATGGAGAAAGATACGGACATCTTATGGTTAAGAATAGTAATTTAATAGGAACAACCATAGAAGGCAATATAATTCCAAGGCTAATAGACGAAATACCCATATTAGCCGTTGCTGCTACCTTTGCAGAAGGTAAAACTATTATAAGAAATGCAGAAGAACTGAAGGTTAAAGAATCCAACAGGATCGAAATGATGGTAACCCAACTGAGAAAGATGAGAGCAAAAATAGAAGAAACAGAGGATGGAATGATAATAGAAGGACCTACTAAACTAAAAGGTTCAGTAGTGGATAGTGGTGCTGATCATAGAATAGCTATGGCATTGGCTATTGCTGGAATGATGGCAGAAGGCCAGACAAAGGTTTTAGGGTCTAGCTGTATATCGATATCTTTTCCGGAGTTTGAAGACATATTAAAGAAAATAATTAGGTAGATATACTATAACCATATTATGTAAATCTAATTTGAAAGTAAAAATAATAATACAAATGCTTTCCTCAAAATATTATTATTTTATCCGATAGCTAATAGTTCTAGCTCCGTCTAAATTAGCTTTTATTTATATAAAGATTAAGAAAAATTAGAATTTTATATAGCTATGTTTGATTTTTAATTTAAAAGCACGTATAATAATATTGTATACAACCATGATTTTAATATTATAAATTCATATTTTTATTAGCTATGTAAAGGCTAAAAGTACTGGAGGAGGAATTATTGTGAGTAAAAAAATGTTGCCAGCTGCACTATCAAACAGACATATTCATCTAAGTCAGGTGGATATTGAAGCACTATTTGGAAAAAACTATGATCTAACTAAGTTTAAGGATTTATCGCAACCAGGACAGTATGCTGCGGAAGAGAAGGTAGATTTAGTAGGTCCTAAAGGAACAATTAAAGGTGTAAGAGTACTAGGACCAGCTAGAGGAAAAACACAGGTTGAAATATCATTAGCAGATGGCTTTGTTTTAGGAGTTAAGCCTCCAATAAGAGATTCTGGAGATGTTGCAGGTAGTCCAGGAGTTAAAATAGTAGGACCAAATGGTGAAGTAGAAATGCAAGAAGGGGTAATTGCTGCAGCAAGACATATACATATGCATACTAGCGATGCAGAGGCTTTTGGTGTAGTAGATAAGCAAAGAGTAAAAGTTAGAACAACTGGAGAAAGAGCCGTTATATTTGAAAATGTATTAGTAAGGGCTCATGAAACATATGCGCTGGAAATGCATATCGACGTAGATGAAGGAAATGCAGCTGCTCTTAAAAATGGCGAGATGGTAGAGTTGATTATAGATTAATTTGGAGGATGTATTATGAATATAGCAAAATATATAGATCATACACTATTAAAACCTGAAACAAAGAAAGACGAAATTAAAAAGATATGTGAGGAAGCAAGGGAACATGGATTTTTTTCTGTTTGTGTTAATGGAGTAAATGTTGCTTTTGCCTATGAACAATTAAAGGGAACCGATGTTAAAGTAGCTGCTGTAGTAGGATTTCCTTTAGGAGCTATGACCTCAGAGGCTAAAGCATTTGAAACTAAAGATGTTATTGATAATGGTGCTAAAGAAATAGATATGGTAATCAACATCGGAGCACTTAAAGAAGGTAAGGAAGAAGAGGTTTTAAATGATATTAAAGCTGTAGTCGATGCTGCAAGTGGTAGAGCTATAGTTAAAGTAATTATTGAGAATTGTTTGTTAACTAATGAAGAAAAAATATTAGCTTGTAAACTAGCCAAAAAAGCTGGAGCGGACTTTGTTAAAACCTCCACAGGTTTTAGTACAGGTGGTGCAACAGTAGAAGATGTACAGCTTATGCGAGAAACAGTAGGTCCTGAAATGGGAGTAAAGGCTTCTGGTGGAGTAAGGGATTTAAAAACTGCTCTAGCAATGATAGAAGCAGGAGCTACACGCATTGGTGCAAGTGCATCTGTAAGTATAGTAAAAGATGAAAATAGTAGTGTAGAAGGTTATTAGATTTTTCAAAAAATCCTATTGCATTTATTGTAGTAGGATTTTTTTATATATAGAAAAGTATAAAATTTCCAATTACCAATCATTTTTAAGAAATAATAGACTGTGAACATTGGTAGCATTTGAAATTTAAATGAAGGTTAAAAAATTAAGTATTATAGGAGTCTATGTAATAGTGTCTAATGATTTTTCATAATGATTTGAGTTAATACAAAAACTAACCTATAATTAAATTAAAGAAGTAAATAAATTCATAGTAAATATTAGAAAAAGAAGGAAGTGTTTGAAATTAAAAGATCATTTAGAATTATAGCCTTATTACTTCTTACTTTAACAACGGTTATAAGCTCTACTATAATGTCAAGCGGAGAAGAGTCATTAGGTATTACCCAATGGCTGGTAGAATCCAATATTTTAGAAAATGGGGACCTTTCAATAGTAGAAGATATAACATTTAAGTTTAGTGGAAAATATAATGGTGTATTTAGAGAAATAGTTTTAGAAAACACCTCAGGTATTGAGGGGATACGTGTAGTAGAAAACAGTAAAGACAAAGTTTTAGAGTACAAAAAAGTAGAAGATGCCAAAAAAGGAGATAGTAATGTTTTCTTAGCCAAAGAGAAAAACAATAGTGTAATATTACAAATATTTTCTCCATCTAAAAATGAAGAAAAGACATTTAGAATAATCTATACAATAAAAAATATTGGAAAAAAGTACAATGATATAGGTGAGCTTTATTATAAATTTTTAGGAACAGAAAATGATACTCCTATAGATTTTTTCTCTGTGAATATAAAACTGCCTGAAAAAGATGTAAACCATAAAGTGAAAATTTTTGCTCATGGTCCTTTAAACGGAGAAATAAATAAAATATCAGATAATACTATTAATTTACAAGTAGAGGATGTACCAAAAGATACATTTATAGAGGGAAGGATACTTTTTCCAAGAGAATTTATATTTGCTTCGCAAAATATTGTAGATAAAGATGCTTACTCAAATATTATGAATGAAGAAGCACGGCTACAAGAGGAAATTGAAGAGAATAGAATTAAAAGGGAAGCAAGGGGAGCTCTATTTGCCAAAATTGCAGCTATAGTTTCGGCAATTGAAGTTGTTATATTTACTTTGCTAGCTATTAAGACTAGAAGATTAACTGATATTCAACAAGAAAGAAAATATTTAGATGTGCCTGAAGACTGTACTCCGGCTATAGCTACATATATTACAAGCAATACTATTAGTGGCAACACCATAATTGCTACAATACTTGATCTCTATAGAAAAGGTTATGTAAGGATAGAGGATGGAGACGAGTTTAAAAAGAAACAAGATGTGTTAAAGGACTTTACTATAACTAAGGTAAGGGAAGAAGACGATAAGCTAATGTCCCACGAAAGGTACTTTATAGGTTGGTTAATTAACGATATGGGAGATGGCCAAACTGTAACTACTAAGGATATAGAAAACTATAGCAAAACTAATGGATCAATTTTTACAAAACATTATTTGGAGTGGCAGAGGAGAATAAAGAAAGATGTAATTACAAAGGGATATTTTGATAATAGTACTAAAAAGTTTGGCCTGCCACTAGTGTTGCTTTTTCCCATATCTTTAATTATTAGTATAGTAACTTTAGTTTATGAATCTGCATTTGGGTTTGTATTACTGGGTACTTCAGTTTTAATTTTAATACAAGGCATCGTGTTGCTATCAAGAAAATCTGATTATGGATATGAACAATATAGAAAATGGCTGGAATTTAAAAAATATATGAAAAAGCTTAAAAAAGATGATTCAACAGATGATTTAGCTAAATATCCAAAAGATATTTCCTTAATATATGGTTTAGCATTAGGTATTGATAATGATATATTAAATAAGTTTAATATTGAAACAAACTACGGTGAAAGTACTTTTCCTTATGGATATGGATGGATGTATTGGTACTTTATTTTAAACAATGATAAAAGTAATGTATTTAATAAAAGTATTAATAATTCTTTCAGTAGCGTTACTCCCCCAGTAGGAGGCGGTGG
This sequence comes from Alkaliphilus sp. B6464, assembly GCF_018141165.1. Classification (NCBI taxonomy): domain Bacteria; kingdom Bacillati; phylum Bacillota; class Clostridia; order Peptostreptococcales; family Natronincolaceae; genus Alkaliphilus; species Alkaliphilus sp. B6464. The sequence continues at coordinate 2,869,510 of NZ_CP058557.1, read as the reverse complement.
AGGCTTCACTGGTGGCGGAGGAGGTGGTGCTGGCGGTGGAGGAGCAGGAGGTTTTTAAGTGGGCCTTTGGTCGATCTGGTAGCATCAAAGAAATTTGAATTTTGATAAGTGGGGGTTTTAAGATGAAAGCTTTAGTTATTTTAGGTAGTCCAAGAATTAAAATGAACACAGACATTTTATTAAGTGAAGTAATTAAAGGTCTAAAATCACAAGGAGTGGAAGTAGAGAAAATAGAATTAGGGGGTTTAAAATTTGAACCTTGTATATCTTGTAATTCTTGTGGTAAAACTGGACATTGCTATAAAAAGGATGATATGACAGGCATTTACGATAAGTTTAATCATGCTGACATTATAGTTATTGGATCACCTATGTATTTTAACTCTGTAACAGCTATAATGAAGGCTATGATTGACAGATGCCAATCCTTTTGGTCTAGTAAATATGTATTAAATAAATCCTCAATAGATAAAAATAAAAGAAGAAAAGGCATGTTTGTATGTGTAGGAGGAGCAAAACAGCCAGAAGAAGGGTTTATTGGAGCTACAGTAGTTATGGATCTATTTTTTAAAGCAATTAATACTGAATACTCATATAATATGCTTGTGGATAATACAGATGAAGTTTTTGTAGGTGACTCTAAAGAACTTCTTCAAACAGCATATGAAATGGGAGCTAAGCTTGCACAAGATTAAATAGAGGTAGTGTAAATCAAGATCTTGCTCTATTATAATATAACTAAATACAAAAATAGATTGGAGTGATCACATTGGGCAAACACAAAGTATATATTGCACAAAAAATTCCGAAGAAAGTCGAAGACTATATTGCTAATTTTTGTGATTATGAGAAGTGGGAAGGAGAAGGCCCCATTCCTAGAAGTGAATTACTAAAAAAAATTCATGATAAAGAAGGTTTGCTTTTAGCTGGAATTAGTATTGATGAAGAACTATTACATCGTGCTCCAAAACTAAAGGTTGTTAGTAATGTTTCAGTTGGATACAATAATTTCGATTTAAAAGCAATGAAGACAAGAAATATTATAGGAACCAATACACCAAGAGTATTAGATGATTCTGTTGCAGATTTAATATTCGCTCTTATGTTATCTACTGCTAGGAGAATTACAGAACTAGATAGATATATGAAGGATGGCAGATGGAAACTACAGGATAATGAGAATCTTTTTGGTCTAGATATTCACCATGCCACTGTTGGTATAATCGGCATGGGAAGAATAGGTGAGGCTGTAGCAAAAAGGGCAAAATTTGGTTTTGATATGGAAGTACTTTATTACAATAGAAATAGAAAGTATGAAATAGAAGAATCTTTAGGCGCAAAATATTGTGACTTTGAAGAACTTTTAAAGCAGAGTGACTTTATTGTATTAATGACTCCACTTAATAATGATACATATCATCTTATAGGCTCTAAAGAATTTGATTTAATGAAAAGAAAAGCAATTTTTATTAATGCTTCTAGAGGACAAACAGTAGATGAAAAAGCGTTAATTGAAGCCCTTGAAAATAAAAAAATATTTGGCGCAGGGTTAGATGTTTATGATAAAGAACCGATTGAGCCAAATAATCCTCTTCTTAAAATGTCGAATGTAGTTACAGTACCTCATATAGGATCAGCCACTGAGAAAACACGTTCTGAGATGGCTATGTTAGCTGCTACTAACCTTGTTAGAGCTTTATCTGGAGAAAAGGCGCCTAATGTTGTACCAGAACTAGATGAATAAGTAGGGATCTATCTTTAGAATTGTTAAAATTGGAAGAAATGGAAGTAAATATATAAAAATATTACTTCCTAATGAAATATTAAGCAAATTTAAAAAGCTAAAAAATAGATAAAAAGGAAGAGTCACAGACTCTTCCTTTTTACACATTAAATCTAAATAAAATAACGTCTCCATCCTGTACTACATATTCTTTGCCTTCAAGACGTACAAGCCCCTTTTCTTTAGCTGCTGTATGGCTACCGTGTTCTACTAAATCTTTAAAAGCTACTACTTCAGCACGAATAAATCCTCTCTCGAAATCTGTATGAATTTTACCTGCCGCTCCAGGTGCCTTAGTTCCTTTTTTAATAGTCCAAGCTCTTACTTCCTTTGGGCCTGCTGTTAAGTAGCTAATAAGACCTAAAAGTGAGTAAGATGCTTGTACTAGACGATCTAAACCTGATTGCTTTAATCCTAACTCTTCTAAAAACATTTGTTTTTCATCTTCATCTAGCTCTGCTATTTCTGCTTCTATTTTAGCACAAATAACAACTACTTCTGCTTCTTCGCCTTTAGCAAACTCTCTTAGTTTTTGTACATATGGATTATTTACTCCGTCCTCTGCAACTTCATTTTCAGAAACATTCGCTACGTATATAATAGGTTTTGTAGATAGTAGGTTAAATGTTTTAAGTATTTCAGTTTCATTCTCATCATACTCGAGAGCTCTAGCAGAGATCCCCTCTTCCAGAGCTACTGCAACCTTTTTTAGAAGTTCAAGCTCTGCTGCTAAATTTTTATCGCTTTTTAGTAGCTTTTCAGTTTTTTGAATTCTCTTTTCAACTACTTCTAAATCTGAAAAAATAAGTTCAAGATTTATTGTCTCTATATCTCTTAAAGGATCAACGTTTCCATCAACATGAGTAATATTTGAATCTTCAAAGCATCTAACTACGTGAACAATTGAAGCTACTTCCCGGATATGAGATAGAAACTTATTTCCTAGACCTTCTCCTTTACTAGCACCTCTTACAAGACCTGCAATATCATAAAATTCAATTGCAGCCGGCAGTACTCTTTCAGATTTATGCATATCTCTAAGAATATTTAATCTATAATCAGGTACTGATACAACTCCTACGTTGGGTTCTATAGTACAAAACGGATAGTTAGCAGATTCTGCTCCTGCCTGTGTAATTGCATTAAATAATGTACTTTTCCCAACATTAGGCAAACCAACAATGCCTAGTTTCATCTAAATCTTCCTCTCTATATATAAAATATAAAATTAAAATCTATAACAAAATGCACACAGATAAGATTATACATTATTCTACATTTGTTAGCAATAATATGTTTAAAGTAGTAGTATGCAAAAATATGAAAAAAAAACCATGTTAATCAATAGAAAATAGTGAAAAAAGTAGTTAAATAAAAAAACATCTAAGAGCAACAATATATATAGGAGGTGATATTTTGAAAAATAAAAATATGTTATTAGTAATTTGCATTGTACTCCTTGTATCAATAGCATCAATAGGATGTAGACCAGCTGAAAGACCAGTGCCCCGAACCGCTCCAAATCAACAAACTATAGACAGGAATAGAACTACAACTGGTACTAATCTTCCAAACACAAACGAAATGGCACCAGGAAACAGAATGGCACCAGAAAACAATAGAATGACTACAGACAATAGAATAGCTACAGATAATAGGACAACTACAGATAATAGAGTTTTATCTGATAGGGCTGATAAGATTGTAAAAGAAGTTACTAAATTAAAGGATGTTAAAAGTGCAACAGTAGTTATTACTGATAGTACTGCATTGGTTGGTATTAATTTGACATCAGGTACAAAGGGAAATTTAAATGCTCAAATTAAAAAAGAAGTAGAGGACGCAGTTAAAAAAGCTGATAGAAATATAGATAGGGTTTCTGTAACTGCAGACCCAGATTTATTTACAAGAATAGGAAATATAGCTAGAGATATAGGACAAGGCCGCCCAATAAGCGGGTTTGCTACAGAAGTAGAAGAAATTATCAGGAGAATAACCCCAGGTGCATAGATAGAATGAATAAAGGCGAAGATATTCTTCGTCTTTATTCATTTTTGACTACATATATTCATATTAAGAAGTATTTGATTTGGAAAGGGGGGTAAAGATGAGTATTTTTATCAGATCTTTTTTATTTATATTAATTACAATACTAAGTCTTCTTACAAATGGTACATTTGAGAGGATATTATATATGATTTTAGGAATTTTATTATATCTGATAATTAGTAAAGAAAAAAATAATAGATTTGGATATTATAAAAAAGCTATAAGTGGATTAATTATAGGATATTTGGTTGCAAATACTATTCTTATAGGTAGCAAATATGAAATTGCATATGAAAAGTTTAATAATAATATCGGTGATAATAAAACGGCAATTATATTATTGTTTGACATTGACCCACCAACATATAAACCATCAATTCTTATTAAAAACTTCAAAGATACTAATGCATTTCTTAAGTTTTATAAACTACCTTTTGATTTATATAAGCATAAGATTTTGATAGAAAAGCTTGGTAGGAATATAAATACATTTTATAGTGAACTAATGACCAAAAAGCTACAAGAAAATCTAGGGGAAGATTATGTAGTTTATAAAGGATATGTAAATCAAGCTCCTTATATAGAAGAAACCATACAACAAGCAATAAATAATGGGAACTCTCAAATTATTATTACACCCATTTCATTAGTAGGAACAAAAGATATAGAGCTACACCAGGGTATAGTTCAAGAGACTAAATTTCAAACTGAAGATGTGAAACTTAAATCTACTAACTATCTATGGGATAGTGAGTTAATAGCAAAATCATATTTAGAAAAAGTTAATTCGAGCATACAGGTTATGGATAAAAGTAGAGCTGGAATAATATTAATTGGAGAGATATTTAATAAAGAAACCTTAAATGAAACTTATATAAAGCAAGATGTTTTATTTAGAGAAAAAATAAGAAATTTACTAAAAAAAGATGGATATGATAATAATAAAATTAGATTAAGTTTTTTAAATAAAAGGTTAATTGAGGAAGAAATGGAAAGACTAATGGAATATGGTGTTGGGCAGATTATAATTGTACATATTTCAAATCAATCTCAAAAGAATTCTTCTTTAGAAATGGTACAAAATGTAATAAAATCCTTGGAAGCTCCACAAGATATAAAATTTATCCAGATATATGGGTGGACACCAGATGAATACATGCTTCAAGAATTATTAAAAAGAATAGAGCTTGCAAAATATAAGGATAATAAGTAATTACATTAGGAGGTATACAAATGAATAAAATTAAAAGTGAAGAAATTAAAAAAAATGTATGTTTACATACACTTAATGAAGATAAGTTTAAAACAAACCTAATTAATTTTTATTTCCAAAGACCCTTGATTAAGGAAGAGGTTACATACAATGCACTTTTACCAATGGTGTTACAGAGAGGTACTAATACATATAAAACTTCTAAGGATTTATCTAAGAAGCTAGAGGATTTATACGGTGCATATGTATTTGGTGATGTAGCTAAAAAGGGCGAGAGACAAATTATTAGATTTTCAATGTCTGTAGCTGATGAAAATTATATAGGAAAGGGCAATGTTTTACAGGAAGGTGTGGAGCTTGCCAATGATATTCTAATAAATCCTATTTTGGATAATGATTCATTTATAAAAAGTTATGTTAATCAAGAAAAGGAAAATTTAAAAAATCGCATAAATAGTCGTATCAACGATAAAATGAAATATGCAATAGATAGATGTATTGAGATAATGTGTAAAGATGAAAATTACGGTATTTATGAATATGGTAATGTATTGGATTTAGAGGATATAACCGCAGAAAGTCTGTATAATCACTATAAAAAAGTGATTACAACTAGCCCATTAGATATTATAGCCGTCGGAAATATGAAGCATAATGATATAAAAGAAATATTGCTAAATACGCTTAAAATAAATATTGATGAAATTGTTTATCTTGAAAACAAAATAGAAGAAGTAAAACATTTAAGAGTAAAGGAAATAAAAGAAAAAGCAGATATTAGCCAAGGCAAACTAACATTAGGGTATAGAACAAATATACCTTATTATGACACTTTATATCCTGCATTAATGCTATATTCGAGTATACTGGGTGGGGGGGCTCACTCTAAGCTTTTTATAAAAGTGAGAGAAGAAAATAGTCTTTGTTATTATATTTTTTCAAGAGTTGAAAAATACAAGTCTCTAATGTTGATTAGCAGTGGTATAGAGATAGAGAATTTCGAAATGACAAAGGATGTAATTGCTAGGCAGCTAATTGAAATGGAAAAAGGAAATATTACAGATCAGGAAATAGATTATGCTAAAAAGTCAATCATTAACTCAATAAGAGAATTTGGGGATAGCTCTAGTAGTTTAGCAGAGTATTTATATGGTCAAGTATTTAGTAATAATATTGAGCCTATAGAAGACTTAATTATAAAAATAGAGTCAGTTACAATAGATCAGATTGTAGAAGTTGCAAAGAAAATAAAGCTAGATACTATTTATTTTCTTACAAATGAAGCATAGGGAGGTATACTTTATGGAAATTATTAAACATAGAGGGAATTTAATTAAAGAGATAGTTTATGAAAAGAGATTAAATAATGGACTTAAAATATTTTATATGCCTAAAAAGGGATATACGAAACAATATGCTATGTTTGCTACTAACTTTGGATCTAATGACCTAAAGTTTAAAACAAACAAAGAAGATAATGTCTATGAGGTTCCTGAAGGTATTGCACATTTTTTAGAGCATAAGATGTTTGAAGAGCCTGAAGGTAATGCTTTTGATAAATTTGCCGCTAGGGGAGCTAATGTAAATGCATATACTAATTTTAATATTACTGCATATTACTTTACTTCAACTGATCATTTTTATGAAAACTTAAAGGACTTAATTTCTTTTGTTCAGTCTCCATATTTTACTAAGGAAAATGTGGAAAAAGAAAAGGGTATTATTGCACAAGAAATTAAAATGTATGATGATAACCCAGAATGGAAAGGATATTTCAATTTACTTAAATCTATGTATAAGGAACATACAGTAAAAAATGAGATTGCAGGAACTGTAGAAAGTGTAAATAAAATTACAGAAGAAGATTTATACAATTGCTACAATACATTTTACCATCCTAGCAACATGGCTGTATTTATAGTTGGAGATTTAGATAAAGATAAAGTGTTTCAAACTATAGAAAAATATTTTAAAGATAGTTCTAAAAATAAAGATCCAATTGATATAGACAGGTATTATCCAGCGGAAAGTATATCAATAGGCCAAGTACTAATGGAAGAGGAGATGTCTGTATCTACACCTTTATTTTATATTGGATATAAGGATATTGATTTAGATTTAAAGGGACGGAAACTTTTAGAGAAGGAGGTAGAATTAAGGCTTTTATTAGACATTCTATTTGGAAAGAGCTCAGAACTATTTGAAAGTTTATATGATAAAGGGCTAATTGATGATTCTTTTGGAGGAGAGTATTCAGGTGGTTTAAATTATGGACATACTATTATTGGTGGAGAGTCAAAGGATCCTAAGGAAGTATTAAAGATTACTAATAATTATATAGAGAAAAAAATAAAAGAAGGGCTTAATAAGGAGGACTTTCAGCGTATAAAGAAAAAGCAAATTGGAGAAAATCTTAGTTATTTTAACTCTATAGAATTCATTGGAAGCTCCTTTATATCATATTTTTTTAAGGATATAAATTTTATTGAATACATAGATGTTTTAAAAGAAACTTCTTTTGAAAAAGTTGAAGAAAGATTAAAAAATCACTTCTTAAAAGAAAGACAGGTTCTGTCGATAATAAAGGGATCCTAGTTGTATGAGTTATATATGGCATCCTTCCAATTTTAAAATATTACCGATTGCCTTTTCAATATTGGTCAAATGTAATATAATCTACTATATCGATTTTAAAATATGTTTATAGTAAATTATAGGAGAGGTGTTAAAAATGGATCCGATAGCTTTTAGAATTTTCGGAGTAGATATTGCCTGGTACGGTATTTTGATTTCTCTAGGTATATTGTTTGGAATCGCAGTAGCTACTTATCGTGCTAAAAAAGAGGGTTTATATAATGATGTTATAATGGATTTAGCACTTATAGCTGTACCGGCAGCAATTGTTGGAGCGAGGGCATATTATGTTATTTTCAGCTGGGATTATTATAGTAAAAATCCAAAAGAGATTATAAATACAAGAAATGGGGGTTTAGCTATACATGGCGCTATTATTGCGGGTGTATTAGTCGGGTATTTATTTTGTCGGTATAAAAAAATTGGGTTTTGGACTTTAGCTGATATATGCGCTCCAAGTATTATATTAGGGCAGGCAATTGGAAGATGGGGTAATTTTGTTAATCAGGAAGCTCATGGAGGACCTACAAACCTACCTTGGGGTATTGAAATAAATGGAGTTAAAGTGCATCCAACTTTTTTGTATGAATCATTATGGAATTTTGGAGTTTTTATATTTTTATTGTATTACTCTAAAAAGAAAAAGTATGAGGGGCAAATATTTATTCTGTATCTAATTTTATATTCTATTGCGAGATATTTTATAGAAGGTTTAAGGACTGATAGTTTAATGTTTGGACCGTTTAGAGTTGCTCAATTGATAAGTATAGTAAGCATTATAGGTGCCATTTTAATGGGTCAAATTTTAAGAAAGCGGAGAATAAGAGAATAGATTTATAAAGAATAATTATTTGATATTTATATAAAGCACAAAAAAACTCTATAATAATACAAAGTTATCCATAAAGAAAGATTTAGATTATTAAATCGAGAAATTAAGAGAAAAAAACAGAAAATATCAATAATATGAATATAAATCACCCTAATTTTATTTGACAAACTTTGATTATTTAACTAATATTTAATCATGACTAATCGTATAATGACATTGTTAAACATGAGAAAAGGAAAATTGGGGTGAAAACATGTTGAAAAATGAAATCGAGAGATTACAGGGGATGTTAAATGAAATGATTTTAAATAAGGTAGACAATAGCTTAATATATGATTTGAGTACTCAACTAGATGAATTGATAGTGAGTTACTATAAACAGATAAAATTAACTTCTAACTAAGTTACCTTAATAACTAGTTAAAGATAAAAACATGTTTTAAATATATAGAATTAACTATACTAAAAACCTAGATAGTTAATTACAAAATTTTAATAATAGTTATACTAATATATTAGATAGCTAATCATAGCTGCCATGGGAAACGGCAGCTTTTTATTTTTTTGAAAAACTAAATATCTTTTTATTAGGCTAACATATTAAAAAACTAGAGACTAACAATATTTTGAGCAATTAACAATTTAGACTAACTTTTACTTGTGACAGGAGTCGATGTGATAAAATATACGACTTTTTTTATTTTTTGCAATTTAATTTAATATATAGAAGGATTTTAGGAAAAATGATAGAATTAGTATGTAAAAGTGGTGCAGAGTGGTATGTAGTGGGTTAAAAGCCCATAAAGGTGGGATGAAAATGTTTATTGGGGAATATGGACATTCGGTAGATACTAAGGGAAGAGTGAGTATTCCAGCAAAATTTAGAGAAGAACTCGGTGAGCGTTTCATCCTTACAAAGGGATTGGATAATTGCTTATTTATTTATTCTATGGATGAGTGGAGTATATTAGAAAATAAACTAAAGCAATTACCATTAACAAATAGGGATGCAAGAGCATTTGTGAGATTCTTTTTTTCTGGAGCAACTGAATGTGAATTAGATAGTCAGGGAAGAATAAGAATCCCCACCAATTTAAGAGAACATGCTATTTTAGAAAAAGATGCAGTAATTATAGGAGTAGGTACAAGAATAGAAATTTGGAGCAATGTAGAATGGCAAGAATACAATAGTGATGAAAATTTAAGCTATGATGAGATAGCAAGTAAAATGGCAGAACTAGGTATTTAATATATATGATGAAGGTGATTAGATGGAATTTAAACATATATCAGTATTATTAGAAGAGTGCATAGAAAACTTAAATATAAAAGAAAATGGTATTTATGTAGATGGTACTCTGGGAGGTGCGGGTCATTCTAAGGAAATTGCAAAGCGTTTAGGACAAAATGGCTTATTAATTGGAATTGACCAGGATGAAAATGCGATTAAAGCAGCTTCTGAAAAACTGTCGAATATGATGGATAGAGTTAAATTAGTTAGAGATAATTTTAGTAATTTAAGTTGTGTATTAGAAAGCCTTGGAATGTTAGGATTTGATGGGCTCCTTCTTGATTTAGGCGTATCTTCCCATCAGCTAGACGAGGCTGAAAGAGGATTTTCTTATATGAATGATGCGCCGTTAGATATGCGAATGGACAACCGCAACATTTTAACAGCTAAAGACATTGTAAATAACTATTCTGAACAAGATCTTGAAGATGTAATCAAAAGTTATGGGGAAGAAAAATGGGCAAAACGTATAGCACAGTTTATTGTAAAGTTTAGAAATGATGAAGAGATAGTTACTACTCACCAGCTGGTAGATATTATTAAACGGGCAATCCCTAAGGGGGCTCGTATTGATGGACCACATCCAGCCAAGAGGACATTTCAGGCTATACGAATAGAAGTAAATGGGGAACTGGATATTATTAGAAATACTATAGAAGCAGCAGTTGAAAAACTTAATAAAGGTGGAAGGATCTGTATTATTACATTTCATTCTCTAGAAGATAGAATTGTAAAAAATGCTTTTAGAGCTCTTAGTAATCCTTGTACTTGTCCAACAGAGTTTCCTATTTGTCAATGTAATAAAAAACCTATGGTTAAAATAATTACACGTAAGCCAATATTACCTACAGATGAAGAACTAGAAATAAATCCAAGATCGAGAAGTGCTAAGTTACGTGTAATTGAAAAAATATAGTCCAGTTCTAAATTGGAGAGAGGATGAATAAAATTGGTATTAGCCCGAAAAGAATCTGCTTATATACATGAACAAGTAGAAGAAAAGCAACAGCCTAAAACTCGTAAAAACAAAAAGCTAAAGAAAAACTATAAATTCGAAAAATTTGTTATAGCTATTGCTCTTGCTACTGTATTTGCCTTTAGCATATTATTATTAACAAGATTCATGGCTATTACCGAAGTAAAGCATAGAGTTAATAGCTTGCAAAATCAGATAGAGAAATTAGAGACTGAAAAGGAAAAGTTGAGAGTAGAAGTTGAAAAGGTTTCAAAATCAGGATGGATTGAAAATGAAGCAAAAACCAGATTAGGAATGGATTACCCATCTTCAGACCAAATGATATATATTAATATCAATCCTACAAAGGTTGCAATGCTTACTAGCGAGATTAATAAAGCAAAGGATGATAATTTTGGTCAACAAGACGAAAATAAAAATTTGAGTAGTTTTTTTTCAAAACTAGTTAGCTATATAAGGATTTAAAGGGGGAAATTTATGTGTCACAACCTAGTATTTCTAGCAAAAGAAGACTTTTATTTATTTTCACAGCCGTATCTTTAGTTTTATTTGGACTTATAATACGACTAGGGTGGATACAGATAGTAAGAGGAGAAAAGTATAAGGATTTAGCCAATAAATATCAAACCAGGGATATTCCTATACCTGCAAAACGCGGAGTAATTTATGATAGAAATGGAAAAGAACTAGCAATAAGTGCCAGTACAAATACAGTATGGGTACATCCTAACGAAGTACAGGAACCTGAAAAAACAGCAGCAGTTTTATCGAGTATTTTAGAATTAGATGAAGAAACAGTATTGAAAAAAATAAAAACTAGCCAGTATATAGTAAAGATTGCTCCATATATCGATGATGAACGCGCAAAAGCGATTAGAGCAGAAAGACTAAAGGGTATTTCTGTTTCTGAAGATAATAAAAGGTTTTATCCTTATGGAAACTTTGCTGCATATATTCTTGGTCATACAACTGATGATAATAAGGGTATGTCTGGCATTGAGTTAGAGTATGAAAAATATCTAAGTGGTATACCAGGTAGATGGATTAAAAATACAGATGGAGCTGGTAGACAACTTTCTTTTAGTACAGAAAAGTATCACCAAGCAGAGAATGGTCTCAATGTGGTGTTGACAATAGACGAGGTTATACAGCACTTTGCAGAAAAGGCAGTTCAAAATGCATTAGAAGTTAATAAGGCGAAACGTGTGTCTGTAATTGTAACTGATGTTAAGACTGGTGAAGTGTTGGCAATGGCTGTTAAACCAGATTATGATCCTAACTCTCCAAGGACCCCATTAGATGAAGAATTAAAAAAACAAATTGAGACAATGGATCAAGAGAAGCAATTAGAAGCATGGTACGCTATGTGGAGGAATCCAGTAATAAATGATACCTATGAACCGGGATCTACGTTCAAGCTACTAACTACAGCTGCAGCTCTAGAAGAGGGAGTTGTCACACCGCAGAGTACATTTGTTGATAACGGATATATAATGGTGTCAGGACAGAGGATTAGATGTTGGAGATGGTATAATCCTCATGGGCATCAAACCTTAGTAGAGGCAGTACAAAACTCGTGTAATCCGGTATTTGTTGAGTTAGGACAGAAAATGGGAGTAGAAACATTTTATAATTATTTAGATGGATTTGGTGTATCAGATATTACAGGAATAGATTTGCCAGGAGAGAGAAAGTCTCTTATGTATTCTGTAAATAATGTGGGACCAGTGGAACTTGCAACAATTTCATTTGGTCAAAGTATTTCTGTAACACCAATACAGTTAGTTAATGCAGTAGCCGCTATTGCAAATGATGGAAAGTTAATGAAGCCTAGAATAGTCAAGGAGTTAACTGATGATGATGGTAATGTAGTTCATCGCTTTGAAGAAACAATGATTAGACAGGTTATTTCGGAAAAAACTTCTAAGATAATGAGAGAGATGATGGAAGCAGTTGTTGCTGATGGTTCTGGAAGTCATGCATATATTCCTGGATATAGGGTGGGAGGGAAAACTGGTACAGCACAAAAAGTTGTTGGAAAAGGTTATGCCCAAGGATTATATGTATCTTCATTTGTCGGAATAGCACCAGCTGATGATCCAAAGCTAGCTATATTAGCAATAGTTGACGAGCCACAGGGCTTTAGTACTTACGGAAGTACAACGGCAGCTCCAATAGTTAAAGAAGTATTGGAAGAGTCACTTAGGTATCTAGATATTAAGCCAAGATATACGGATAAAGAGGAAGAGGAGTTTGGTAGAGCAAAAGTAACAATACCTGAGGTTAGAAATATTACTGTTAAAGAAGCATCTAAAATATTACTTGACAATAATCTTCAATTTAGGACTGAACCAGAATATTATGCAGATGAAAATGCTATCGTTGTTGATATGTTCCCAAAGCCAGGGGCTAATGTACCAGAAAAATCTATTATTTTACTTTATACTAAACCAAATGAAAATATTCCTTCCACTGTAGAAGTTCCAGATTTAAAGGGTAAGACTATAAAGGAAGTTAATATAATTTTAAATAATTTGGGTCTAAAGCTAAAAATAAGTGGAAGTGGCTTAGCATCTAGTCAATATCCTGAGGTAGGTACAACGGTTGAAACAGGTACAATAATAAGTGTTGAATTCAAGCCCGAATAAGATCGATAACGGTGTATATGACATAATAATATTTTTAAAGTGGGCAACTAAAAATTAAAGAATTATACTTTAATTTTTAGTTGCCTTTTAAAAAGCACCATAACAGTTAATAATACCTAATAGTACTTGGAGGTGTCCAGATGCTCTTAAAAGAATTATTAAACAATATTGAAGTTATTAAAGTTAAAGGAAATATTGATATAGAGATTAGTGATGTTCATTTTGATTCACGATTAATAAAAAAAGACAATTTATTTATATGTATAGATGGTTTTAAAACTACTGGACATTTATATGTAAGAGATGCAATTAATAGAGGTGCTACAGCAATTATTACAGAAAAGGAAATTGAAACAGATGATGTAACTGTTATTCAAGTTGAAGATTCGAGAAAAGTAATGGCATTAATTGCAAATCGTTTTTACGAGGAACCTACAAAACAATTACCGGTAATAGGTATTACAGGTACAAATGGAAAAACTTCAATTACATATATGGTTAAAAGTATTTTGGAGTTTCATGGCAAAAACGTTGGTCTAATTGGTACTATATCAAACTGGATTGGAGATATAGAAAGGGAGGCTGTTCGAACTACGCCAGAAGCCTTAGACTTGCAAAAAATATTTGCTGAAATGATAAAAAAAGAAATAGATACATGTATAATGGAAGTTTCATCCCATGCTTTAGAATTAGGAAGGGTAGAAGGATGTACATACATTATAGGCGTATTCACTAACTTAACTCCAGATCACCTAGACTTTCATAGCAATATGGATAATTATAGAAATGCAAAGAAAAAGTTGTTTTATAAGACAACATTATGTAATATTATTAATGTCGATGATTTTCATGGAAAGATTATAGCAGATGAAATAAAAAAACTTAGAGTACCTTTACTTACCTTCGGTATTAAAGAAAAGGCTAATATTTATGCTACTAATATAAATGTAGATATTAAAGGCGTACATTTTGACATACATACACCAGTTGGGACAAGATCTATTTATGTTAAAATACCTGGTATATTTACTGTTTATAATATAATGCCAGCAATTGTAATCTGCTACATTCTTGGATTAAGCTTAGACGAAATATGTACTGGACTAAATGGTATGAAGGGTATACCAGGGCGATTTGAGATAATTGAAGAAATAAAGGATTTTGCAGTAATCGTAGATTATGCTCATACTCCAGACGCTCTTGAAAATATACTTCAATCTGCCAAGGAATTCGCTAAAAATCGCATAATTACAGTATTTGGATGTGGTGGAGATAGGGATATAACTAAAAGATCTGTAATGGGTGAAATATCTGGTAGACTTAGTGACTATAGCGTTATTACATCTGATAACCCAAGAACTGAAGATCCCTTAAAAATAATAGAAATGATTGAAGCAGGCATAAAAAAAGTAACAGATAAATATAAGGTTGTAGAGGATAGAAAATCTGCAATAGAATATGCCATGAAAATTGCAAAAAATAACGATATAATTATTATTGCAGGTAAGGGTCATGAAGTAACACAAACTATAGGTAAAGATGTGCTACCTTTCGATGATCGTAAGGTAGCAATAGAAATAGCTAGGAAGGAAGGACTAATATGATTGAACAAAGTATTGAAGCCATTGTGGAGGCATGTAATGGTGTTATAATTAATAAAGGTAATAAGGAGACAGTTAATAAAATATCTACAGATACTCGTACAATTGAAGCAGGTAGCATGTTTATTCCTTTAATAGGTGAAAATTTTGATGGACATATGTTTATTGAAGATGCCATAAAAAATGGATCCAGTGCCGTACTAATACAAGAAGGTAAGCTAGAAAATATAAGTATACCTAAGGATATAACTATTATACAAGTAAAGGATACTTTAGAAGCATTAATGAATATAGGGCGCTACTATCGTAACCTATTTAATATTCCATTTATAGGTGTTACAGGTAGTGTTGGAAAAACAACTACTAAGGACTTAATTAGTGGGGTTTTATCTGGTAAGTATAGTGTACATAAGAACATTGGTAATTTTAATAACCAGATTGGCCTACCTATGACGCTTTTAAATTTAGAAAATCACCATCAGATTTCTGTACTTGAAATGGGTATGTCATCCTATGGAGAAATATTAGATCTAGTTAATATTGTAAATCCACAAATTGGAGTAATAACAAATATTGGCGTTTCTCATATCGAACATTTTGGTAGTAAAGAGAATATTATGAAGGCTAAGATGGAGATAGCTACTAACCTAGTTAAGGGAAACTATTTGCTAGTTAATGGAGATGATGAACATTTAAAAAATATTGATAAAACTAATAAAGATTATGAAGTAATTTTTTATGGACTATCCTCTAGTAATGATTTTTACCCTATTAAGATTGAGGATTTAGGTGAGAGTGGAAGTAACTTTACAGTAAATATTGAAGGTAAGCCTATAACATTTAAAATAAAACAGCTTGGTTTACATAATGTATATAATGGATTAGCTGCAGTATGGATTGGTCTAAAATATGATATGACTGTAGAAGAAATACAAAGGGGATTAGACCACTTCGAACCATCTAAAATGAGGCTAGAAGTAATAGAGAAGGATAATATGAAAATTATTAATGATGCATATAATGCTAGTCCGGATTCTATGAAAGCAGCTTTAGATGTTTTACAAACCATGAAAGCTAATAGAAAGATTGCAGTATTAGGTAATATGTTTGAAATGGGAAGCTTTGCGGAAGAAGGACACAGAAGCGTGGGAGAGTATTTAGCTAGAAAGAAAATTGATATATTAATTACTGTTGGGGATATGGCCGATTGGATAGGTTTAGAAGCTAAGGAACATGGCCTAGATGAGCGGAAAATTTTTTCAGTGCCTAACAATACGGAAGCTATCAATATTCTAGAAAAGCATATAAATGAAAATGATGCAATTTTAGTAAAAGGTTCTAGAGGTATGACAATGGAGGAAATTGTAAGGTTTTTACAAGAGAGGAGATAATACAATGATGTTAGAACATAGACAGATTATATACACTATTATTATAGGATTTTTTGTTACCCTAATCTTGGGACCATTAATAATTCCATTTTTAAAGAAACTTAAAGTGGGTCAAACAGTAAGAGAAGAGGGGCCTAAAAGTCACTTACAAAAAACTGGAACCCCTACTATTGGAGGCATAATTATAATTGCATCTATATTAGTTACTTCCTTTACATCAGGCTTAATTAACAGAGATTTATTAGTTGCATTAGGAGCCACTGTGGCCTTTGGATTTATTGGATTTATTGATGACTTTATAAAGGTAGTATTAAAAAGGTCTTTAGGGCTAAGGGCATATCAAAAATTAAGTCTTCAAATCGTAGTTGCAATTTTTCTAGCAATATATCAATCTAGTATTTCTGTTATGGGAACTAAAATAATTGTCCCATTTATAAAAGGAAGCTTTACTTTTGGGAATATTGTTATACCTCAATACTTAGATTTAGGAATTTTATATATACCATTTATAGTCTTTGTAGTAGTAGCTACTGTAAACAGTGTAAATTTAACTGATGGTTTAGATGGATTAGCCTCTGGTGTAACTCTTATTATTGCAGCTTTCTTTGCTCTATTGGCTATGAACTGGGGCTATACTAGCCTAGCTATTTTTTCTGCTGCAGTAACCGGAGCATGTCTAGGTTTTTTAAAATTTAATTCTCATCCAGCTCAGGTTTTTATGGGAGATACAGGTTCATTAGCATTAGGGGGAGCAATTTCGGCTGTTGCCATACTTATGAATGTAGCTTTAATTATACCTATAGTAGGTGGTATATATTTTGCAGAAACTTTATCGGTTATTTTACAAGTAGTTTCATATAAACTGACAGGAAAACGTATATTTAAAATGACCCCATTGCACCATCATTATGAGCTTAGTGGATGGGCAGAAACTAAGGTAGTAATCGTGTTTTGGATTGTTACCGTTATTCTTTGCTTAGTAGGAGTATTGGCTTTAAATTAAGAAAGCAGGTGTATGTATGAATCTAAAGAGTAAAAATGTACTAGTTATTGGTTTAGCAGTTACAGGAGTACCATTGGTAAAGGCTTTGCGTCAGTTAGGTGCCAATGTAGTTGTAAATGACTTAAAAAAAGAAGAGGATTTAACAGACAGCATTAGCTTGTTGTCAGATCTAAATGTTAACTACATATTAGGAAAACATCCAGAAACTATAGAGTCATTAGGGCACCTAGACCTAGTAGTGGTTTCTCCAGGGGTACCATTAGATATACCATTTATAGATCAAATAAAAAACAAAAGAATAGAAATTATAGGTGAAATAGAATTGGCTTATAGGTTGTCTAAAGGACATATTGTAGCCATTACAGGAACCAATGGCAAAACAACTACTACTGCTTTGGTTGGAGAAATTTTTAAAAATGCTGGAAGAACTACTCATGTAGTTGGTAATATTGGTGTAGCTTTTATATCCAAGGCACTAGAAACAAATGAGGATGATGTAATTGTAATTGAGACCAGTAGTTTTCAATTAGAAAGCATAGTTGACTTCCAACCAGAGGTAGGGGCAATTCTTAATTTAACTCCAGATCATTTAAACCGACATAAAACTATGGAAAATTACCAAGACGCAAAATTCAATTTGTTTAAAAATCAAGTAGCTAACAATATTGCAGTAATAAACTATGATGATTTAACATTACGTGAGAGAAGTAAGACATTAAGCGCAACTAAAATTTATTTTAGTAGAAAGACACTATTAAAAGAAGGTATTTTTGTTGATAATCAAAAGATTGTATTCATAAAAGACGGAGAAAAAATAGATATTATTTCTATAGATGAAATATATATTCCAGGTAAGCATAATTTAGAAAATGCTTTAGCTGCTACTGCCATAGCTCTTTCTTTAAATGTGGATATAGAAGTTATTAAACATACTTTAAAGACATTTAAAGGAGTAGAACATAGAATAGAGCCTGTAGATATTATTAATGGAGTAAAGTTCATTAATGACTCCAAGGCTACTAACTCTGATGCGGCTATTAAAGCTTTAGAAGCTATAGATACTCCTATTCTATTATTGGCAGGTGGACTTGATAAAGGAACAGAGTTTGATGATTTTATCAATGCTTTTAATGGAAAGGTAAGGCATATGTTTGTATATGGAGAAACAGCCCAGACTTTATTGGAAACTGCTAAGAGACTAAACTTTGACTATGTAACTAGAGTTGAAAATTTAGGAGATGCAGTTAAAAGTGCTTACAATATATCAACTAATGGAGATACTATACTACTTTCTCCAGCATGTGCTAGCTGGGATATGTATGAAAACTTTGAAATGAGAGGAAAACATTTTAAAGAAATTGTTGCACAGTTAAGGAGGTAAAAGTATGGCTAGAAAACAGCCCCAAGACTTTATTCTACTTATTTCCGTATGTATGTTGGTTATAATTGGGATCATTATGGTGTTTAGTTCAAGTTATTCATATACTTTAGTGAATATGGACGATGGATATTTTTATTTAAAAAGAGTTTTAATATGGTCTACCGTTGGTACTTTTGCCATGATTTTTTTCTCTAGAATAAATTATTGGCATTGGTCTAAATATGCGAATCTTGCTTTTGTTGTGAGTATAATTCTTTTAATTGCAGTATTAACACCATTAGGTATCACAAGAAACTATGCACAAAGATGGCTTGGGGTAGGATCTCTTACATTTATGCCTTCGGATATAGCTAAACTTGCATCAGTAATATTTATATCAACTAGCATTAGTCGTAAAAAAGAAAAAATGCAAACTTTTTCACAAGGTATTCTGCCATACTTATTAATTATGGGACTATACTTTGGATTAATTTATGAACAGCCAGACTTTAGTACAGCCTTTGTAGTAGTTGTTATGATTTTTGCTATGGTCTTTGTGGGAGGCATTAAGTTCTCGCACTTTATGGCAATAGCTGCAACTGGAGTTACGGGATTAATTGCAATGCTTGCAGTTATTTTATTGACTGGAAAAGGATATAAAACCGATAGAATTACAGCTTTCATAGATCCATGGCAGGACCCAACAGATACTGGATTTCAAGTAATACAGTCCTTATTAGCCATAGGTACTGGTGGCATATTTGGTAGAGGTCTTGGTAGAAGCGTACAGAAGCATTTTTACTTGCCAGAGCCACAAAATGACTTTATATTTGCTATTATTGCAGAAGAACTAGGTTTCATTGGGGGGGCAACTGTTATTCTTTTATTTATGGTTTTAATATGGAGAGGAATAAAAATTGCTATGAGTGCACGAGATATACAAGGATGCGTTATGGCTACTGGTATTATTACTATGATTGCTGTACAGGTTATGATAAATATTGCAGTTGCAACATCATCTATGCCTGTTACAGGTATGGCTCTTCCTTTCATAAGTTACGGAGGAAGTTCTCTAGTTACTTTTATGGCGTCTATAGGAATTCTGCTAAACATATCTAAACATACTAACTTAGACAGGAGCTGAACAAGATGAGAGTGATTTTGAGTGGTGGGGGTACTGGTGGACATATTTATCCTGCAATATCTATTGCCAACAAAATTAAGGAAAAGCATCCAAATGCAGAAATATTATTTATTGGAACTGAGAAAGGTATGGAAAGTGATATTGTACCTAAGGCCGGCTATTCAATAAAGTTTGTTACCGTAAGTTATTTAAAAAGAAAAATTTCTCTTCACAATATAAAAAGTGCAGGTATGCTCTTTAAAGGTATATTAGAAGCAAGAAAGATAATAAAAGATTTTAGGCCAGATATTGTTATAGGAACAGGCGGATTTGTATGTGGTCCTGTTGTTTACATGGCATCTAAGCTAGGTATTAAGACAATAATACATGAGCAAAATGTATTTCCAGGTCTTACTAATCGGATTTTAGATAAGTATGTAGATAAAATTGCGCTTAGTTTTAGAGAGGCAGAAAAATACTTTAAAAGTAAGAACAAACTAGTAGTAACAGGAAACCCTATACGTGGAGAGTTTTTTAATGTTACAGAGGAAGAAGCAAAAAAAAAATATGGCATTAAGTCAAACTTGCCTAATGTACTTGTTGTAGGCGGTAGTGGTGGTGCTCTTAAAATAAACAATGCTGTAGTAGAGATGTTAAAGCTATATAAGCCTAAAAATTTTAATGTTATTTTAGTTACTGGTAAAAGATTATATAAAAATACAATTGAAAATATCAATAAAGAGGATTTAGCTAATAATCATGAAATACTTCCTTATATTAATGATATGCCTTATGCCCTAAAGGCCTGTGATTTGATTGTATGTAGCGCAGGTGCGATTACTATTGCAGAGGTTACAGCAGTAGGGAAGTCTGCTATACTTATTCCTAAAGCTCATACGGCTGAAAATCATCAAGAATATAATGCTAATGCTATGGGTAGTAAAGGAGCAGCTGTAGTTATTCGTGAAGACGAACTAAGTGGAGAAGTGTTAAATAGACAAATTGAAAAAATATTAAATAATAAGGACACCTTAAAGTCCATGGAAGCTGCAAGTAGAAAGGAAGGAATTACCGATGCTGCTGATCGTATATATAAGGAAATAGAAAGTCTTCTAAAAAACATTAATCATTAATAATGACACACCTTTAGAACTTTTGCATATGATGTTTATATATTTGTTTTTGATACATACTATGCAATTTTTAATAAATATTTATTAGTTCTGGAGGTGACTGGATAGTGAGTAAACTCATTATTGATGGAGGCAATAGGATTGGTGGAGAGGTTAGAGTAGGTGGGGCTAAAAATTCTGTATTACCGATTTTAGCTGCTACTGTATTAAATGGTGGTATTAATGTTGTTCACGATATACCTAAGCTTTTAGATGTAGATATTATGGAAAAAATATTAAAATCTTTGGGTTGTTCAGTCAAAAGAGAAAATGGAACAATTGTTGTAAATTCTAAAGAATTGACAAACTACGAAATACCAGAAGAACTAGTTAGGGAAATGAGATCATCTATAATTTTTTTAGGAGCTATGTTATCAAGATGTGGTAAGGTGAAAATAAGTTACCCAGGTGGTTGTGAAATTGGGCCAAGACCTATAGATTTACATTTGAAGTCTTTACGAGAAATGGGAGCCAAAATAGAGGAAAGACATGGTTTTTTAACTTGTGAAGCTACTAAATTAAGGGGTTCTGATATTCAGCTAGATTTTCCAAGTGTTGGTGCTACAGAAAATATTATGTTGGCAGCAATATTTGCTAAAGGAACAACTGTTATTAGAAATGCTGCTAGAGAACCTGAAATTGTTGATTTAGAAAACTTCTTAAATGCTATGGGTGCTAAGGTTTCAGGTGCTGGAACGGCCACTATCCGTATCGAAGGCGTAGAGAAGCTATATGATGTAGATCATACTATAATACCGGATAGAATTGTGGCTGGTACCTATTTAATAGCTACGGCTATTACAAAAGGTGAAATAGTGTTAAAAAATGTTATACATGAACATTTGCAATCAACATTGTATAAACTTAGGGAGAGTGGATGCATAGTTCAGATTTATAATCGTAGTCTAAAACTTATAGCTCCTAAAGAAATTAAAGCTGTAGAATCAATTAGAACCCTACCTTATCCTGGTTATCCTACGGATATGCAAGCACAAATGATGACTTTAATGACTCTAAGTGATGGAATAACAATAGTTACTGAGAATATATTTGAAAATCGTTATAAGCATGCTAATGAATTAGTGAGAATGGGAGCTAATATTAAAGTGGATGGACGAATAGCTATAGTTAAAGGTGAGAGCAAATTAAGTGGTGCAACAGTAGTCGCACAGGATTTAAGAGGTGGAGCTGCTTTAATAATAGCAGGTCTAGCAGCGGAAGGTACAACAATTGTAGAGAACATAAAGCATGTAGAACGAGGCTATGAAAATATCCATGAAGTGTTAGGTACATTGGGTGCTAGAATAACAAAAAAGTAAACCTGTCTATTAAAAGTTAAATGAATATAGGTTTATATTAGGAGCGGCCAAATAGCTGCACTTAATATAGTCTTTTAGTGGACAAGCTGTGAAGGTAGGGGTGAAAAGATGGCGGCTGAAGAGAAAAGCTACATTGAAAAGAGAAAGAAAGCCCGTAAAATAAAGACAAGAATTTCTAGTATATTATTTGCTTTAGTATTTATATTTTGGGGAATATATTATTTATTACAGTCAGATTTGATGAACTTAAATAACATAGTGTTAGAGGGTAATGAACAGGTAGAATCAGAAGAAATTATTAATCTTTCTAATTTAGTTATTAATAGAAATATATTCAAGTATAACTTGAAAGAAATAGAAAAAGACATAATATCTCATCCATACATTAAAGAATCGAAGGTACAGAGAAAACTTCCTAGAACTATTACAATTGAAGTGAAGGAACGACAAGAATATGCTATAATACCATATATGGGGTCATATATATATATAGATGAAGAAAATATAGTACTAAAGGCATCGGATAGTTATATTGCTAATGATCATATATTAATTACAGGTGTAGAATTTAAAAGTTTTAAGGTAGGCGAAAAGATTGAGACTACTAATGATAAAGGATTAAAGGTCGTTATGGATTTGCTAAAAGCTGCAAAAATGACTTCAATATTTGAGATGATATCTGAAATTAATATTACAGAGGAAAATAATATTCGTTTAATTACCTTGGATGGCGTAGATGTATTGTTAGGTGAAGGGAAAAATCCTGCCTATCTTATGGTAGCCTTAGATGAAATACTAGTGAATCTATATACAAAAAATATTAGAAATGTTGTAATTGATATGAGATATGAAGGTCATATTTCTGTAAAAGATAGGAACACATGGGAGGACTAGCTTATGAAAGAACTAAACGGTAAGGTTGCTTTAGGTGTCCTTTGCGCTATTTTAGGTTTAACTATATCTATGCAATTTAAAGCAGTAAAAGGAAATGCCGGAGGATTCTTATCTAGTCAAAAGGCACAGCAGTTGGCATTAGAGTTAAAGGAGCTAAGAGTTGAAAAAAGTAGTCTGACAGAAGAGTTAACACAATTGGAAAAAAGATTAAAGGAATATGAAATGTCAGAGGCTGATGAAAGTTTTATTATTAAAAATTTAAAAAAGGATTTGGAAAAATACCAAGTAGTAGCTGGATATAAAACTATTGAGGGCCCCGGAATTGTTGTTACAATTGATGATCCTATACAAAATCATCCTGGCCATGGAGAAAACAGTTTTATTATGTATAACTATGATATTCTTCTAGGTGTTATTAACAAACTAAATGGAGCAGGAGCAGAGGCTATTTCAATTAATGATCAAAGATATACTTCAACAACTGAAATTTATTACACTTCAAATTCTGTACTAGTTAATTCTGTACCTACCTTACCACCCTTTACTATAAAAGCAGTTGGTGATGCAGAATCATTATACGCAGCCCTTAATATGAGGTTTGGAATTATTGAAGAAATGAGAGAACTATACAATTTGCAGGTTAATATAAAAAAGGAAAACAAGGTTGTAATACCTCGTTATAATAAAACAACTAACTTTAAATATGCAAAACCTATAGATGCTACTTCTTAGAAAAGTAGAGGTGTAATTATGAAAATACAGTTAAATAAAATAATAATAATAATTCTTTTATGCACTATTCTTGGTTTTTTTATAGCTATTCAGGTGAAGAACGTACAAGGTGATTATAGTTTTGTAAGCTTAAAGACGATAACAGACCTTCAAAATATGGTAAAAAGAGAGCAGGAAGAAGTCTCAAATATGAAAGAACTAATAGCTTCTAATAAAAGTAAACTTATTGAATATGAAAATGCTATTCGAGAAGGCGGAAGTATTAAAGATGTTTTGAAAAAAGAAAATGAACAACTCAAAACGATAAGTGGATTTGTGGACTTAGAAGGTCCTGGAGTTATTATTAAGCTTAGTGATAGCGAGAGAGAATTGTACGAGTGGGAAAATCCAAATGATGTTATTGTACATGATGCAGATGTACTCAATATTATAAATGATTTAAAAATAGCAGGAGCAGAAGCACTTTCTATTAATGGGCAAAGAATAATGAGTATATCAGAAATTCAATGTGCAGGATATACTATTACTATAAATAATCATACCTATGGACAACCATTTATTATAAAAGCTATAGGCAATCAGGATACTTTAAGTGCAGCAGTTAAATCACCGGATTCTAATGCTTTTATGTTAAAAGAAGTATATGGACTAGGACTAGAGGTAGAAACTGATGAGCATGTAAGAATTGCCAAATATAATAATAGTATTGTTTGGAAATACCTAACGCCGAAGGAAGGTGAATAAAATGATTTTTGCTATATTAGGATTGATGTTAGGAGTCTTTTTAGGATTAAAGTTAGATATAACTTATCCGGCCAAATATGCTCTTTATATTTCTGTAGCTATTTTGGCTTCTCTAGATTCTGTTTTTGGTGCAATACGTTCCATGCTAGAAAATAAATTTAATACTGAAATATTTGTTTCAGGTTTTTTTGGTAATGCTATTCTAGCTGGATTTTTAGCATATATTGGTGACCGTTTAGGTGTACCTTTATACTATGCAGCAATCTTTGCATTTGGAGGAAGACTTTTCCAAAACTTTGCCATTATCCGTAGACATTTATTAGATAAAATTCGTTTTAAATCAACTGCGAAATAAGTTGGGCTAATAGTCACAGAAATTTTAATGAAAAACTAGGACTTTTGTTGGTGTTTTTTATTCCAAATTATATACAATAAAATTTTATATATTATTGTATATAAAAAAAAGGAAATCTGTGATTTTTGTTGAATTAATCTATAGTTTATAAAATAATACAAATGTTATTTCTTATAACACATAGTAAATTATGTACTTTTTAAAACTGTGGATAAGTCATAATTTCCATAATGTGTTTCAACAAAATCAACATTGAGAATCTTTGAAAAAGATTTTGTTCTTAAATAGATTTAATATTTATTGAAGACAACCATGGATTATGCCATGACATAAAAACGAATGAAGCTATTTACATAACAAGGGGGTAATATTGTGTTGGAATTTGATATGAATATTGAGCCATTCGCTAATATTAAAGTAATTGGTGTTGGCGGTGGAGGTAATAATGCTGTAAATCGTATGATTGAGTCAGATCTAAAGGGAGTGGAGTTTATTTCTGTAAATACAGATAAACAGGCTTTATTCACTTCTAAAGCTGAACATAAATTGCAAGTTGGTGAAAAACTTACGAGGGGTTTAGGTGCTGGTGCGAATCCTGAAATTGGGAAGAAAGCAGCAGAGGAAAGTAGGGAAGATATAGCCCAATTACTACAAGGAGCAGATATGGTATTTATCACTTCTGGTATGGGTGGAGGTACAGGTACAGGCGCTGCACCTGTTGTTGCGGAAATTGCTAAGGAACTAGGTATACTTACTGTTGGGGTAGTAACAAAACCCTTTACTTTTGAAGGTAGAAGAAGAATGATCCATGCAGAGCAAGGTATACAGGAATTAAAAACTCGTGTTGATACTTTAGTTACTATTCCTAATGATAGACTACTTCAAGTAATTGAAAAGAAAACAACTATGCTAGAGGCTTTTAGAATAGCAGATAATATATTAAAGCAAGGCGTTCAAGGTATTTCAGATTTAATTGCTGTACCAGGACTTGTTAATCTTGACTTTGCTGACGTAAAGACAATTATGTTGGAACAAGGTCTAGCTCATATGGGTATAGGTAATGCAAGTGGTGAAAACCGTGCTGCTGAGGCTGCAAAGCAAGCAATTCAAAGTCCATTACTAGAAACATCAATTGCAGGTGCAAAGGGAGTTTTATTAAATATTACAGGCGGATCTAACTTAGGATTATTCGAAGTGAATGAGGCTGCCGAATTAGTGGCACAAGCTGCAGATCAGGATGCAAATATTATTTTCGGTGCAGTAATTGATGAAAATTTAAAAGATGAAATTAGAATTACAGTAATCGCTACTGGTTTTGAAAAAGATATGATAAAAATGATAGATACTCAAGAACAACATATCATTAGGAAACCTGAAATAAAAGAAGTTGCTGCCACAACTGAAGAAGATGTGAAAAATGATAGAAATGAAGATCTAGATATACCTATTTTTCTTAGGAGAAAACGATAATATCTGAATAAACTAAATAAAAAATATAAAAGACCAAATCTATGGTCTTTTTATTTTTCTCACAATCTAATAATATAAGATGCCTTTTCTGATTAACATTTTTCCACCTAAAATATAATACAAAGTGGTTTTTCGACTACAGATAATGACAAAAAAATAATATACAATCCTATATAATATACATAAATCCAAAAAAAATGAATAATTTTATAGAGAATATATTATGTCCCTATAAGGGGGAGAGTTATGATTGTATATGCTGAATATGTATTTTTAGAAAACTTTATTATGAATTATATAATATTATCTTTAACAGGTAAGTTTGCTAAATACCCTACTAAACGTACAAAATTAATTTTAGCATCTTCCTTAGGAGCTTTATATGCATTTATTATTTTTTTTCCATCTCTATATTTTTTATTTTCAATATTAATGAAGATTGCTTGTTCCATGTTAATAATTATTTTATCCTTCACACCATATCGTTTCAAAGACTTTTTTAGGTTAATGGGTATATTTTATTTAATAACACTAGTATTTGGAGGAGCAGGCTTTGCACTTTTTTATTTCACAAGCTTCAATGGAATTGTAAGTAATGGAATCTTTTACATGACAAATATATCAATAAAAAACATATTTATTTCTTGTGGCATAGGATATATTTTAATTCAATTTTGTTGGGGTTATATTCAGAAACAGCTGTCAAAAGAAAAAATATTAATGAATGTTAGAATTAAAATTAATGATGAGATAGTAGATCTAAAAGGCATAGTGGATACGGGTAACTCGTTAACAGATCCAATTAGTAAGTATCCTGTAATAATTGTAGAATATAATGCAATAAAAAGCCTTTTGCCTGTTGAACTTAAAGATGTTTTTCTAAATAATCATGCGTTTAACTTTGAACAAGTAGTTGAACAATTGGTTGATAGCAATTGGATAACAAGATTTAGAATAATACCTTATCAAGCACTAGGTACCGAAAACGGAATGTTAGTTGGATTTAAGCCAGATAATGTACTAATCCATGATGATAAACATAATAGGGATATTAAGGAAATAATCGTTGCTATTTATCATAAGAAACTGTCTAAAACTGGAGATTATATGGCGTTATTACATCCAGACATTATATAGCGAATAGGAAGGGTTATAAACCCTTCTATACAAAATTGAAATTGGAGGTATATAAATTGAATAAAATTATTAACAAAATGAAGCTAATGTATCGATATTATTTAATTAAAATTTTAAAGAAAGTTAGGCTTTATAATGAAGATAGTTTATATTATATAGGAGGTAGTGAGGCTTTACCTCCACCTTTAAGCAATGATGAAGAAAGTTTTTTAATAGCTAAGCTTAAGGATGATGAAAGTACTGTTAGAACCATTTTAATTGAAAGAAACTTACGCTTAGTGGTATATATTGCTAGAAAGTTTGAAAACACAGGAATAGGAATAGAAGATTTAATTTCTATAGGTACAATTGGACTTATAAAGGCAGTAAATACATTTAACCCAGAAAAAAATATTAAACTTGCTACCTATGCGTCACGATGTATTGAAAATGAGATTTTAATGTATCTAAGAAGAAATAGTAAAGTAAGAATGGAAGTTTCATTTGATGAGCCACTAAACATTGATTGGGATGGAAATGAGCTATTACTTTCTGATATATTAGGAACAGAGAATGATATTATACATAAATTTTTAGAGGAAGAAGTGGATAGGGAGCTGCTAAAGATAGCATTAGAAAAGTTATCTAAAAGAGAAAGAAAAATAATGGAATTAAGATTCGGATTAAATACTGGACAAGAAAAGACTCAAAAAGAGGTTGCAGATATCTTAGGAATTTCACAGTCCTATATTTCAAGATTAGAAAAAAGGATTATAACTAGATTACAAAAAGAAATAAATCGTTTGGTGTAAAAAGCAGCTTTGCTGCTTTTTTTGTATAAGAAAATAGCAAATTTCTGATTGGTGATAGATTTTAAGCTGTAGCAATATTTTCAGATGCACCTACACTGCTATAGTAACCACTACATAGCAGTGTAGGAATTTTTATTTTAGCAGTATAATTTCGGGTAAATGGTCAATAATCTAAAATACTAAAGGGGTAATTCATAGTGAAAGGACTGAAAAACAATGCATATTAATAAGGTTGAAATTTGCGGCGTAAACACATCAGAATTACCAGTATTAAAGAATAGCCAGATGCGGGTATTGTTTGATCGAATTCATAAGGGTGATAATAGTGCTAGAGAAGAGTTTATTCAAGGAAACTTGAGACTAGTATTGAGTGTAATCCAAAGATTTAACAATAGGGGAGAGCACGTCGATGATTTATTTCAAGTTGGTTGTATAGGTCTTATAAAGGCTATTGATAATTTTGATCTAAGTCATAATGTACGTTTTTCTACATATGCAGTTCCTATGATTATTGGAGAAATACGTAGATACTTAAGAGATAACAACTCGATCAGAGTCAGTAGATCATTAAGAGATACAGCATATAAGGCTCTCCAAGTAAGGGATCAACTAATCAATAAAAATTCTAAAGAACCAACTATTGCACAAATTGCTGAAGAATTAAATATACCGAGAGAAGATGTAGTATTTGCTTTAGATGCTATCCAAGATCCTGTTTCTCTTTTTGAACCAATCTATCAAGATAGTGGTGATGCTATATATGTTATGGATCAAGTGAGTGATGAAAAAAGCGAAGATGAATGTTGGATTGATGGAATAGCACTTCGTGAAGCTATGAGAAAACTAAATGCTAGAGAAAAACATATTTTATCCTTAAGATTTTTTGAAGGTAGAACTCAAATGGAAGTTGCAGATGAGATAGGTATATCTCAAGCTCAAGTATCTAGATTAGAAAAAACAGCTTTAAGACATATGAGAAAACATATTTAATCCCTCCTAGTGAGGGGTTTTATTTTTGTAATAATTTTTATATAACATATATAAATATAGATATAGGACAAAATGCAATCTATAAAGTGGAGGAGATAAAGTATGATAAAAGCATCAGATTTAACAGAAAAAGAAGTAGTTAATATAACTGATGGTAAAAGAATAGGGATGATTGCCGATATGGAAGTTGATTTACAAAAGGGTAAAATTAATGCCATTATAATTCCAGATAGTGGAAGGTTAAGAGGATTATTTAGTAAAGAATTAGAATTTGAGATTAGATGGAATCAAATAAAAAAAATTGGTGAGGACGTAATATTAGTCGAAATAAAAGATGGATCGGAGCCTTTAAAAGCTTCATCTGGTGATGAGGAAGTTATATATATACCCAAAGTAGTAACAACATCTTCTTCTGAAACTTTTTAAAAGAATTAGACATCTAAATTTTACTATATTATAATATAGATAAGTTTAAAATGATTTGTCGTTTAGGGTAAAGGGCTTATATTAAACCTATGATAAATGGAAGGAGGAACGATTATGAATTGTCCATTTTGCTCACATCATGAATCAAAGGTAGTAGATTCCAGACCAACTGATGAAGGACAAGCGATTAGAAGAAGAAGAGAATGTATTCTATGCTCTAAAAGATTTACTACATATGAAAAAGTTGATGAAATCCCATTGATAGTAGTTAAAAAAAATGGGAATAGGGAGCCTTATAATAGGAATAAAATATTAAATGGAGTAATTAGGTCCTGTGAAAAACGGCCTGTATCGCTAAGAGATATCGAACAATTAGTAGATGGAATAGAAAAGCAAATATATAATACAATGGAGCGGGAAATTACAACAGAGCTAATAGGAAACTTAGTAATTGATAAAATTAAGTATCTTGATGAGGTTGCTTATGTGAGATTTGCATCGGTCTATAGAGAGTTTAAAGATATAAATACTTTTATGGATGAAGTTAAAAAAATTTTAAGTGAAAAACCACAATAATGGGTATTTTATAAGAGCAGGTCTTTTCTTGCTCTTATTTATTGCTTAGGGAGGAGTAGAGATGGAATATAATATTGTAAATAAAAATGAAGTTCAATTTATAACCTTTGAGAGGTTCAACAATATGCCATTTATTAAACATGGATTTAGCACTAGAATAGGTGGGGTTAGCGAAGGTGCATATAATTCTTTAAATTTAGGTCTAAAAACTGAGGATAGTGAAAATAATGTAAGAAAAAATATTGAGAAATTTACATTGGCAGTAGGGGTGGATAATGAAAACTTAGTTATATCAGATCAAGTGCACAGCGATGTAATTAAGGTTGTTAATAATGAAGATAAGGGAAAAGGTTACATCAAAGAAAGGGATTATAGTGGGATAGATGGTTTAGTTACAAATGTTAAGGGCATCCCTTTAATGACTATATTTGCTGACTGTGTACCTATATTTTTTGTAGATCCTACAAAGAAAGTCATTGCCGTAAGCCATGCTGGATGGAAAGGAACTCGATTAAAGATAGGAAAGAAGACAGTAGAAGTTATGATGCATGAGTATGAATCAAATCCAAAAGACATAATAGCAGTAATAGGACCATCTATAGGGGAGTGCTGCTACGAGGTAGACCAAAGGCTAATCAATGAATTTAATAATAGTTTTATAGATACATCCAAATTTGTATTTCCAAAGCAAGAATATAAGTATCAGCTTAACCTTTGGAATGCTAACCGTATTACTTTGGAAGAAGCAGGTTTATTAAGTGAAAATATTATAATATCGGGTTTATGCACAGGCTGTAATTTAGATCTATTTTATTCCTATAGAAAGGAAAAAGGTAATACAGGTAGAATGGGTGCAATAATTCAATTAATATAATGTGAGGTGCGTAATGAATCGAAAATATAAGAAAACAATATTAGTAATTGATGATGAAGAGCATATTTTAGAGCTAATTAAGTTTAATCTAGAAAGAGAAGGATATAATGTTTTGCTATGTGATAACGGAGAAGAAAGTATTTCTATGGTACAGAATAATGCTGTTGATCTAGTAGTCTTGGACTTGATGCTTCCAGGAATGAGTGGAATTGAAGTGTGTAAAAGACTTCACAGAATAGATGAATTTGAAAACCTACCAATTATTATGTTAACTGCTAAAAGTGAAGAAGCTGACAGAGTGCTAGGATTAGAGTTAGGTGCAGATGACTATATAACTAAGCCATTTAGTGTCAGAGAGCTAATAGCTAGAATAAAGGCGGTGCTTAGAAGAAGTGAAGGTAGACAGGAAAGTATGGAAAAAATCATATGTGTAAAAAATTTGATTATCGATACGGAAAAGCATATAGTCACTATTAATGGAGATCCAATAGAATTAACCTATAAAGAGTTTGAACTTCTTAAAATATTATCAGAGAACAGGGGAAAGGTATTATCTAGAAACTTTTTACTTGATGAAATTTGGGGATATGAATATTTTGGAGAGACAAGAACAGTAGATGTACATATTAGACATTTACGAAAAAAAATTGGGGATGATAAGTCAAACGAATATATTGAAACAATAAGAGGAGTAGGATATAAGATGAAGTAGGTGACATTATGCAGAAAAAAATATTTGCTATTTTTACTCTAATACTGCTTGTTAGTACATTGTTAACTGGATTTCTTTCATTAAGCCTTATAACTAATAATTATACTAACGAACTTGAACAGAGATTGATTTCAAATGCACAATTAATAGAGGGTGTAATTAATGAAAATAAAGAGCTGGCGAATACTGTAGAGTTACAGAGACTATCGGAGGATTTAGGTAATAAAATTGGTACAAGAATAACAATTATGGATAAAAACGGGGAAGTACTAGCAGATACATTGCCTAATAGTTTGCCTGCTAAAAATCATGGAAATAGACCAGAGGTAAGAAAAGCTATGGATGGTGAGATCGGCATGGAAATCCGTTACAGTAGCACTGTAAAAGAAGATATGTTATATATTGCATTGCCATCACACTTAGAAGCTGAAAATATAGCGGTAATAAGATTATCTATGGATCTTGTAGAAAGAGATAAGATAAACCAGCGACTATTTTATTATACTGGAGCGTCAATTCTATTTAGTTTAGTAGCTGCCTTATTATTGGGATATAGATTTATTGGTAAACTAATGGAGCCAATTAAACAAATAATAGAAGCTTCGAAAAAAATTGCCAATGGAAAATTCGATAGAAGAGTTAAAGTCCAGTCAAATGATGAAATTGGGGAGTTAGCTAATCATTTTAATCATATGGCAGATCATCTAGAAAATACGATAGTACAATTATCTGATAGTAATACGAAGTTTAAAGCTTTGCTAACAAGTATGATAAATCCAATTATAGCAATAGATAATAATCAACATATTATATTATTCAATCAATCAGCGGAAGATCTTTTTAAAGTAAATACTAATGATGTTTTAGGCAGAGATATATTA
Organism: Alkaliphilus sp. B6464; assembly: GCF_018141165.1. NCBI lineage: Bacteria > Bacillati > Bacillota > Clostridia > Peptostreptococcales > Natronincolaceae > Alkaliphilus > Alkaliphilus sp. B6464. The sequence goes on along the minus strand of NZ_CP058557.1, from coordinate 2,836,533 downwards.
GAGGTCATAAATAAGTACTCATTAGATAGACAGCTAATAGAAGTATTTACTAATAATAAAAGTCGTATTGAAATAAATATAAATTATCCTGAAAAAAAAGTACTAAAAATACATACTAATCCAATTCAACTTGATCATGATCCAATTAGAACATTAGGAACAGTAGCACTAATTGAAGATATTACAGAAATTAGAAGATTAGAAAAGATGAGATCTGATTTTGTCACCAATGTTTCTCACGAGCTAAAAACTCCACTTACATCAATTAGTGGATTTGTTGAAACATTAAAGACAGGAGCCGTTGAAGATGAAGAAGTAACAATGCGTTTTTTAGATATAATAGAAATTGAAACTGATAGATTAAAACGTTTAATAAACGATATTTTAACATTATCAGAAATAGAAAATATTGAAACTAACTTAATTATCCATGAAATTTTCCCTGGAGATACTTTAAAGGAGGTAGCTGATTTTATTACACCAATTGCAAATTCTAAAGAAATCGAATTGCATACCGAAGTTGATCTTAATTTACCTACTATATATGGTAATGCAGATTGGTTTAAACAGTTAATAATCAATTTATTAGATAATGCAATTAAGTATACTCCACCAGGTGGTAAAGTTCAATTAATAGCCTATAAAAAATATAATAATATTATAATTATAGTCAAAGATACTGGTATAGGTATTCCTAAAAAGCATATTAGCAGACTCTTTGAGAGATTTTATAGGGTTGATAAAGCAAGAAGCAGAAAGGTTGGAGGAACAGGTCTAGGATTAGCCATTGTAAAACATATAGTATTATCATTAAATGGAAGAATCAAGGTAAATAGCGAAGAAGGAAAGGGTACAGAGTTTACTGTGATAATTCCTGTAAATAAAGAAATTTAATACTAACCTGTCATTTAAGAAGATGTTCACTTTTTTGAGCATCTTTTTTTATATAAGATTTTAAATTAGACTATACCTTTTAGTATAGTTTAATTATTGTAAGGGAAACATAAATTCAACTAAAATAATAAACTATATGATTAATTATTGAAGCATAAGTAGCTAGTTTTTGTAAAATTCAATTAGTTAATTACTTTTTTACAAGGAGGAATCAAGATGTCTGGAGGAATGATTTTACTAGTAGTTGTAGCAGTACTCACTTTAATGGGATTAGGGCATAGAGTACTTGATAGGCTAAGACTGAGTGATAAAGCAGCGCTTGCTATACTTATAGCAATAGTTGTATCAACGATTTTTATTCCCGATATTGATATAACGAATAGAGTGTCTATTAATATTGGCGGATTTGTGATACCTATGGGATTAGCTATTTATCTATTTATTAAAGCAGAAACAGGAAAAGAAAAGGCAAGATCAATTATTGGTGCATTAGCAGCAGGGGTCGCTATTTATTTAGTACAGAGATACCTACTTCCTGCTGAGCCAGAGAAACTACCCATAGATCCTAACTATGTTTATCCTATTGTAGGCGCTATAATAGCTTATGCATTGGGAAGATCTAGGAGAGGTGCATTTATTGCTGGGGTAGTTGGAGTTGTAATTAGTGATTTGATTCAGCTTATTTTGAATAATATTAATAACATACCTGCACCGACACGCTTCGGTGGAGCTGGTGGTGTAGATACAACAGTTATTACAGGTATATTGGCCGTACTTATTGCAGAAATAGTAGGAGAAACTAGAGAAAAGCTACAAGGAGGAACAGAAAAAAAACGCTTACATTTTGATAAAGGACATTTCGTCAGCTCACTAGGTGAAAATGAAAAGAGAATTGAAATAAAAACAGATGAGACCAGAGGTGATAAGGATGAAGAAAAGTAGATTTTTTTGTATATTATTAGTATTAATTACATTGATGGCACAAATAGCAGTAGCTGATGATTGGTATAGTAAAGAATCAGGATATTACAGAGTATATGATTCTAATACTAATGAACTATTATTCAAAACTGCTAGAGAAGTTACAAAGAATGACCAATATTTAAGTGGTGATAACAAAATGTATAAGATAACTAAGGTAAATAAGAAAACTAATATTGCTTATGCAAAGTTTGTAGAAGATGTTTCATTACCAGAAATAGATGAAGAAGCTTTTGCTAATATAAAGCTGGCACTAGATCAAAAAATAGATATAAGTGCAATATTGACACAGGCAGAACAAGGCGATAAAAGTAAAAGAAAAGTAGGAATATATGCAAGCCACACTGCTGAATCCTATGAACCCTCTGATGGAACTGAAAGTATAGTCGGTGCTGGTGGTGTACTTAAAGTAGCAGAAAAGTTAAAAGAAGGGTTTGAAGGCAATGGAGTAAGTGCAATATTTGATAATACACCTCATGACCCCCACGACGCAGGAGCCTATAAAAGATCACGTAGAACTGCGCTGCAATTAATAAGACAGCACCAACCTACTGCATTAGTTGACGTGCACAGGGACGCAGTACCTGCAGAAGAATACTTAACAGAAATTAATGGAGACCCTACTTCAAAGGTAAGGTTAGTTGTTGGAAGAAGGAATCAAAATTTTAAGGCCAATGAGGAAATGGCAATGAAGGTAAAGGCAGTAGCAGATAAGATGCATCCAGGTTTAATTAAGGATATTTTCTATGCAAAAGGCGACTATAATCAAGATTTGACACCTAGGGCCATGCTTTTAGAAATGGGTACCTATAAACATACAAGAGAAAGAGCTGAAAAGTCTGCTGGATATATATCAGAAGTAATTACAACCGCACTATTTGGTGGTACATTTAAGGAAGAAAAGACAAATGTGGTAAAGGAAGTAAAACCGTCTCAATCCACTGGACAAAGCAATAAAGGATCAGGAGCGGGAATATTAGGTGTTTTAGCTGTAATTGTAATTGGAGGAGTAGGGTTTATGTTTTTAAGTAGTGGAGGTACAGAATGGAAGTCTAAGATATCTAATTTCGGCCAAGAATTTACAAACTTTTTAGGAAGAAGCAAAAATAAAAAGTAGATAGGTGATTTAGTATTGAATAAATATTATATTTTAATTGTACCAGCTTTAATAATGGGAACAATCGCAAGGGTTCATATGATGAAGTCTGACTATAGGCAGTATCCAACATATCCAAAGGGATATTTAACTCACTTTACCCTTGGATTTATCGCTGCAGGTCTAGGTGCAGTAGCTATACCTGCCCTAATTGAAAAGGAGTTTGCAGCCATGACATTTTTAGCATTGGCCGCCCAACACTTTAGAGATGTAAGAAGTATGGAAAGAGAAAGTCTTGATAATATTGAAATAACAGAGATGGTACCAAGAGGAACCGCTTATATTGAAGATATTGCCAAGGCCTTTGAAGCAAGAAATTACATGGCCACAATTACTGCTTTAGTTACTTCCGCTATAATATATATTACTACACTTTTAAAAATTACCAAGTATATAGGTATATTTTTAGGAGTTATAGGTGGATTGATAACACATATATATATAAAAAATTTATTACATGGTGAAGAAGTTGGTGATGTAGCTGATGTAAAAGAAGCACATATTTCTTTTGACGGCCCAATGCTAAAAATAAATGATATAGTAATTAAGAATGTTGGTCTACAACAAACAAGAGATATATTTTTAAAAAATGGATTAGCTGTGGAAATTATCCCCAAAAATGAAAATGCAATAGCATATTTATCTAACATTGGTCAGAGACAAGCTATACAACATAATGCAGCTAATCAGCTAGGAATACGAAAGGATGTTGATGAACCAGAGCTTACACCAATAGCAAGAAGAAACGCCGAGAATGGGAATATAGTAATGGCTATAACTTTAATGAAACCCGATATAGATGCTTTAATTGAAGTTGTAAAAAAGACTCCATTATTGGAGTCTTCAAAAAGAAAACCTTCAGATGCAACTGTTGCACACCATATAAAATCAAGAGATAATATGAAAAGGGGGTAGTTTATGGAAATCGGATTAAAAGAATTTATAATTGCAGTTGTAACATTGAATAAGGATATGGTAAGCCCGGGATCTATGACTCCAGTTTTTTATGCTCAACATGAAGAACAATTAATACATTTATCATCTACAATTGCAAAGATCGTTGATGGGGCAGTACACGACCTGGGTATGGGAACATACATTATTGTAAAACATTAGGGTGTTTATGGTTATGAAAATTATATATATATATAAGACAAATCCATATGCAGCTATTACAGCTGCATATGTGCATTTAAAATTAAATATCCCTGAAAATCCTAGAAATATTCAAAATAACTATAGTAAAGAAGGATATTTTTATTACTTAGGTTTGGATGAAGGGTTAAATGAAGTATATTTACTTTATATCAGTAAAAATAGTTATATTTTAAAAAATCTTTTAAATGGCTTTGCAAATATATATGATGAAGAAGTGGTAATTATAGATTTAGATAACAAATAAAATAAAGAAAGATGATAAAATGATGAAAATAATATATACTTGTTATGGTGGTGCTCATTCTTCGATTGTAGCATCTGCAATACACATGGGATATTTACCAGTAGATCGTATACCTACTAAGGAAGAAATATTAAATATTCCCTATTATGATCAGTCGCCAAAAGAATTTAGGGGTACACCTATTTATATTGGTACAGATGAAAAATTAAGAGAAATATATGCCTTAGGGATGGGACCTTACCGCAGAGAATATACAGAAATAGCCTATAACTTTGCATTTCAGCTTAGCAACGATGTGAAAAAAAATATTCAAATAATAAATGTTATTCCGTTATTAAGTTTTTCTGTGAAGATAGGAGGGTTTTTGTCTAGAAGAGTAGGGTTAATTAAACTAGGAAGACCATTAACTGTAGCAGGAATACAGAAAAGGTATAATCTTTTTATAGAATTAGTAGAGGATGTTAAAAAAAGATGTTAATCTCTTGACTGATATTGAAATAAAATGATAATATAATTTGATGCAAGTAATTTACTGTGGTACAATATTGGTACCTAGTATTAAAACTAAGTAAAAGTAGGTGTAGTATTGAGAGAAATAGGTTTAAAAAATATTATTAGTAAAGTGTATTCTGGAAGTATAGCAGAAGAGGTTGGTATACAAGTAGGAGACGAGCTACTTAAAATAAATAGCCATGAAATAGAGGATATTATTGAGTATAAATATTATTTAGCAGATGAGTATTTAGAAGTGGAAATTTTAAAAACCGATGGAGAGCATTGGATTGTAGAGATTGATAAAGAGTACGATGAGGATCTAGGTATAGAGTTTGAAAACCCTATTATAGATCAGGCTAAAAGTTGTAGAAACAAATGTGTATTTTGTTTTATAGATCAATTGCCTCCTAATATGCGCCAAAGTCTTTATTTTAAGGATGATGATTCTAGGTTATCATTTTTACAAGGAAATTATATTACCTTAACTAATATGAGTGAGGAAGATATAAATAAAATTATTAAGTATCGTATTAGTCCTATTAATATATCCGTACATACAACTAATGGTGAGCTTAGAAAGAAGATGCTTAACAATCGATTTGCTGGCAATATATTAAATATATTAACAAGACTCGCAGAAAACAATATTGAGATGAATTGTCAAATTGTGCTTTGTCCCGATTTAAATGATAGAGAAGAACTGGATAATACAATTAAAGATTTAGGTAACCTTAGCTATAGTATAGGTAGTGTAGCTGTTGTGCCTGTAGGTTTAACTGCCTATAGAGAAGGATTATATAAGATGGATCCGTTTAATAAAGAAACGGCGTCCTACACTATAGGTCAAGTGCAGAAATGGCAGAAGAAATTTAAAAGTTCTATTGGTCGTAATTTTGTTCATGTTTCAGATGAGTTTTATGTTCTGGCTGATATAGACTTCCCTAACTACGAAAGCTATGAAGGTTTTCCACAATTAGAAAATGGGGTAGGAATGTCAACCAAATTTAAATATGAGTTTTATCAATATTTAAGAAGATTGCCAATTGCACTTAAAACGCCTAAGCATATTACAGTAGCTACAGGTACTGCTGCATACAAATTAATTAAAACAATGTGCGATGATTTGACAGAAAAAATAGGGAATTTAAAAGTAGAAGTAATTTGCGTAGAAAATAAATTTTTTGGTGGACATGTTTCTGTAAGTGGCTTAATTACTGGACAAGATATATATAATACTTTAAAAGATAAATATTTAGGCGATAAATTACTTATTCCAGAGTCTATGATGAAAGCAGAGGAAGAAATATTTTTAGATGATTATACTGTTACACTATTAGAAGAAAAGCTCGGAGTACCTATTCAAGTATGTGAAGTTGAAGGTAAAAAGTTTATACAAAGAGTATTAAATTTAAGAATGAAATAATAGAATTAGAGGTGGAGTAAATGTCTAGACCAATTGTTGCCGTTGTTGGGCGACCAAATGTAGGTAAATCAACTTTATTTAATAAAGTTGCAGGAGAGAGAATCTCAATAGTAGAGGACAAGCCAGGTGTAACTAGAGATAGAATCTATACAGAAGTTGAATGGCTGAATTATAATTTTACTCTAATTGATACTGGAGGAATAGAGCCAAAGTCAGAAGAGATAATACCAGCTCAAATGAGAAGGCAGGCAGAACTAGCTATGGAAACTGCCGATGTAATAGTTTTTGTTACGGATGGTAGAGAAGGATTGACTTCTGTAGATCGTGATGTTGCAGAGATGCTTAGAAAAACTAAAAAGCCAGTGATAATTACACTAAATAAAGTAGATACAAAGCACCAATCCGAGCACTTCTATGAATTTTATGAGTTAGGTATGGGAGATCCAGTTGAAATATCTGCTTCCCTTGGACTTGGTATTGGTGACCTTTTAGATGAAGTTGTAAAACACTTTAATACTAATGGTGATGACGAGTATGATGAGGACGTTATTAAGGTTGCTATGATTGGTAAACCAAATGTAGGTAAATCCTCTCTTATTAATCGCATACTAGGAGAGGACAGAGTAATAGTTAGTGATATTGCAGGAACTACAAGAGATGCTATAGATACTCCATTTACTAGCGGAGAGGATCGATATGTACTTATAGATACGGCAGGTATAAGAAGAAAGAGCCGTATTAAGGAAAATGTTGAAAAATACAGTATTGTTCGTGCTATTGCAGCTGTTCAAAAATCTGATGTTTGTTTGCTTGTTATAGATGCATCTGAAGGAGTCACAGAACAGGATAAGAAGATCGCAGGATATAGTCATGAAAATGGTAAGGGTATGATTATCATTGTTAACAAGTGGGATATTATAGAAAAAGATAACCATACTATGAATGAATTTATAAAAGAAATTCGTAATGAGCTTACTTATATAAGTTATGCTCCAATTTTATTTGTTTCCGCATTAACTGGGCAAAGAATGAATAAGGTATTGGAAGAAGTAAAACATGTTTCTAACCAAAATGCTATGAGAATACCAACAGGATCTTTAAATGAGGTAATTGGAGAGGCTATATTATTAAACCAAGCGCCATCGGATAAGGGGAAAAGACTAAAAGTATTTTATGCTACTCAGGCTTCTGTAAAGCCACCTACATTTATTTTATTTGTAAATGATAAGGAACTGATGCATTTTTCATATTTAAGGTATTTAGAAAATAAGATTCGTGAAAACTTTGGCTTTGAGGGAACACCTATCCGATTTATTTTGCGTCAAAAAACAGGGAGGGATTAATTGATGTGGGGCAATCTATTACTTATTTTAATTGCCTATTTTATCGGAAACTTTTCAACATCTTATTTTATAGGAAAACTATTTGCTAAAATTGATATTAGAGATCATGGTAGCGGCAATGCAGGATCCACCAATGTACTTAGAACACTAGGCATAAAGGCCGCTGCTTGTACATTTTTAGGAGATTTATTTAAGGGAGTTTTAGCTGTTTATTTAGGTAATAAATTTGGTGGAGAAACTTTAGCATTGGCTTGTGGTATATCCGTAGTTATAGGCCATAATTGGCCCGTGCTTTTAAGATTTAAAGGCGGAAAAGGGATTGCAACAACTATTGGGGTTGTTCTAATTATTAAACCCTTTGTAGCACTTATTTGTGTTTCTATAGGAGTTGTTATATTATATAAATACAAATACGTTTCTTTAGCTTCTATTGTTGCGATTAGCCTTTTACCTTTTACTATAGTTATATATGGAATAAATTATTTATTATTTGGACTAATTCTAGCTTTATTAGCCATATATAGACACCGTGAAAATATAAAAAGGCTTTTAGCGGGTAATGAAAGAAAAATAGGAGAAAAATCAAGGGTGAAATAAAGGAGAGTTTAAAATGAGCTATTCAAAGATTGCCGTTTTAGGCGCTGGTAGTTGGGGAACTGCCCTAGGTATGGTACTTTGCAGTAAAGGACACGAAGTTAATCTATGGATGAGAAATGAAGAGCAATATAAAGATATGATAAAGACAGGTAAAAACAACAAGTACTTACCTAATGTTGTTTTACCTTCGAATTTGAACCTATATATAGATTTGGAAAAAGCTGTTTTAGATGCAGATGCTATATTAATATCTGTATCATCTCAGTCTGTTAGAGAAATTTTAAAAAATATCAAACCTTACTTAAAGGGTAATGAAGTAATTATAAATGCCTCAAAAGGATTAGAAAAAGATACTCACTTAAGGATTTCACAGGTTGCTTGTGATGAGCTACCTAATAATCCATTTGTTGTATTATCAGGGCCTTCTCACGCAGAAGAAGTTTCTAAAAATATACCTACAACTGTTGTAGTTGCTTCAAAAGATAAATCAACAGCAGAGTTTGTACAGGATTTATTTATTACACCAAGCTTTAGAGTATACACTAATCCAGACGTGATTGGAGTAGAACTTGGAGGTTCACTAAAAAATGTAATTGCATTTGGAGCAGGAATAGCAGATGGGTTAGGGTTTGGAGATAACGCAAGGGCTGCCTTAATTACTAGGGGTATTAGTGAAATTACACGATTAGGCAAAGCTATGGGAGCAAATATATCTACCTTTGCAGGACTTTCAGGTATTGGCGATCTTATCGTTACCTGTACAAGTATGCACAGTAGAAATAGGCGAGCGGGTATTTTAATTGGTGAAGGTAAAGGACTAGAGGAAACCCTTAAGAAAATAGGAATGGTTGTAGAAGGAATAACAACTACAAAAGTAGCCTATGAACTAGCACAGCAATATAATATTGAAATGCCGATTACATCAGAAATTTATAGTATTCTTTATAGTAATAATAATGCTAAAGACGCTGTATCTAATTTAATGTGCCGAAACCGTACTCATGAAATTGAAGAAGTGGTAGATAGTATAAATGCAGATTGGTAAAATAAAATTTGTTCGTTTGTACTCACAAACTTTATGTCGCACTCAATTCTAAGCTTTGCTTAGAATTTCAAGTGCTCAAAAATAATACATATAATTAATAGGAAGGGTTATCGACCCTTCCTATTAATTTTTTGAAAAATATTTAGCATAAAGCTACAAAGATTTAAATATAAAATACTAAATAGAATAAAGAACTGGTCTAGTCATATTATTAGTATCCAAGCATATATTTATAATGTTAAGGATATGAATGGGCTATTCCTATTTAGATAAGAAGGAGGGAAAGGTATGGAAAGGTACGATATTTACAGAGATATTGCTAGACGTACGCAGGGGGACATCTATATAGGCGTAGTAGGGCCTGTTAGAACTGGAAAATCTACTTTGATAAAACGAATTATGGACTTGTTAGTATTACCAAATATAGAAAATGCCTATAAGAAAGAAAGAGCAAAGGATGAGCTACCACAAAGTGGAACAGGTAAAACTATTACTACTACAGAACCAAAATTTGTACCAAACGAGGCAGTGGAGCTTGTTTTAAAGGAAAATGCTACATTTAAGCTCAGAATGATTGACTGTGTAGGATACTTAGTAAATGGTGCTTTAGGTCATCAAGAGGATGGGAAACCTAGAATGGTAAACACTCCTTGGTTTGAAAAGCAAATTCCTTTTGAAGAAGCTGCCGAAATTGGCACAAGAAAGGTAATCAAAGAGCATTCAACAATCGGATTAGTTGTAACTACAGACGGATCTATTACTGATATTGATAGACAAAGTTATGTTGAGGCTGAAGAAAGAGTTATCAGAGAACTCAAGGAAATTAATAAGCCATTCGTAATGATTCTAAATAGCCGAGAACCTGATAGCCCAGCTACATATGAGTTAAAGATTCAATTGGAAGAAAAGCATAATGTGCCTGTTGTTATAAAGGACTGTGCTAAGCTTAATATGAATGATATCCATGAGATATTAGAAAATGTATTGTTCGAGTTTCCAGTTACAGAAATTAATATTAATCTACCTGGCTGGTTAGAAAGTATCGAACCTAGCCATTGGTTAAAGAGTTCAATATTAGAAGCTATAAAATCTGCAGCAGCAGAAGTAAAAAGACTAAGAGATATCGAAGTATTAGTAAATAGTTTAAATGAAGTAGAAAATGTTAAAAAAGCTAATTTAGATACAATAAAAATGGGGGAAGGATCTGCATTAATAGACCTTATTACCCCAGATAATTTATTTTATAGAGTGATACAAGAGAAAACTGGATATGAAATAGAAGGAGATTACCAGCTAATTGCTATGATTACGGAGCTTGCAAAAGCCAAAAAGGAATATGATCGAATAGAAAGCGCATTAAACGATGTAATGAATATTGGATACGGATTGGTTCCGCCTTCTTTAGATGAATTGACATTGGAGGAACCAGAGATGTTCCGTCATGGTAATCAGTTTGGTGTAAAACTTAGAGCAAATGCACCGTCACTTCACTTTATTAGAGCAGATATAGCTACAGAAGTTTCGCCTGTAGTAGGTACTGAAAAACAAAGTGAGGAGTTAATAAAATATTTATTAGAGGAATTTGAGCAAAATCCAGAAAAAATTTGGGAAACAAATATGTTCGGTAAGTCATTGCATGATTTAGTAAAAGAGCAGTTACAAAATAAATTATTTATGGTACCGGATGATACTAGAGTCAAACTCCAAAAAACTATTCAAAAAATTGTTAACGAAGGTAGTGGCGGGCTAATAGCTATAATACTATAAAACTATATATAATCTGTAGAGAAGGATGTTATATGAAATATATTGGATGGAAGGGTCTATAGCCCTTCCTAATGTATTATTAACTCAAATTTTATAAATGATTATAGAGTGCCATATATACTATTTTAAATATATTTTATCCTTGACAAGGTGATATATTCCTCTTACAATAGAGTTGCTAAAACAATACTAGTTTCATCTATACATATCTGGCTGTGGCGCAGTTTGGTAGCGCGCTAGAATGGGGTTCTAGAGGTCGCAGGTTCGATTCCTGTCAGCCAGACCAGTGTTAAATCTTTAAAAAGTTAGTGTTTTCAAGGTTTGTATTCATTTTACAACTTTCAAGTTTGGTCTTTGTGTGCCACTTTCTGTGCCACTACTAAGAATTTCATTAAATTCATCCGCCATTTGTTGCTCAACAGATTTAATATGATGCCCGTAAATATCTGTAGTGGTAGAGGTACTAGAATGTCCTAGTAAGTGTGCGATACTTACTACATTCATTTTTTTACTGATTAGAATAGTTGCATTAGTATGCCTTAAACCGTGAAATGTGATGTATTTCAGGTTATGCTTTCTAATGAAGTCTCTAAACCAGTCTGGAATAGTGCCTACAAAGACCATTTTTCCATTTCTTTGAGTAAAAACAAAATCCTCAGAAGTATCTTTATCCTTATATACCCATTCATCTCCCATCATTTCTCTTCTTAATTGTTCATCTTCTTTATGTTGTATAATCAAGTCTATTAGCATTTTTGGGAATGCGTTGATTGAAAAAGTCATTGTCCCGTTTCAATCACTTTCTAGCTATGCAAAACTCATTGTGCCAAAAATCACCTTAAAATAGTTTAATTTAATGTATAATTGACTTAAAGCAGTAGATACTATTGAAAAATTAGCATGGCAAACAAGCAACTGGACATAAGTGTGCAAGACTTATTGTCCACTTACCAAAAATAGTTTATGGATCGTTGTCTGCCTGCACTTATGTTACTATTTTTTCAGTAACTTCGATTTGAGTAGAACTTCATCATGAGGAATTTGATGAAGATCTAGTGCTTTTAACAAATCATTATCAAGTAGCAACTTAGCCAGTTCAAATGGAGTTTTTTCATTTAAGCTGGCTCTTGCTATGCTGTTAATATGATTTGTCATTAAGATAATATCTTCTTGACTAAGTTGATCGAATGATTTTCATTTAGGCCAAATATATCGTATAAATTCATGATTTTTTCTAGTCTAGCCTTTTGATATGCCTTATGTGGATAGCAATAAAACACTCGTGTTCTTACATCTCCATAATCATCTAGCTCTATTGACCAAGGGTCTTTAAATTCAGAACCATTGTCAGTTAAAATAACAGGAAATGATCTTTTAATTCCCTCAGTCCCTATAACCTCTCCGAGGCTATTAAAAACATTGGCTACACATTCTTGTGATGCTGAATTTAATAAGAATACAAGCATCAAATTACAGTTTCTAAATAAAAGTGTCAACAATACTTTTCCACCTTTTGTCCTTCTACAACATCCACCTCTACTGCATTTAATTCAGGATTCATTTCTGTAAATGCAAGGAATTCTTCATAAGTACGGCCAACTCTATATTCTTGGCTAATTTTTACTGTTTTTTGCTTTTTACTCCTTAGCTTGTATCGTACTTTTCTCGGTAGATCAATGTTTCTAACTTTGAGTACTCCCTGATCCACATAACTATATAAAGTACGCTTTGAGCACTTGATTTCATCAGCATGCGTAGCATAAATATGAGCAATAGATTGTCCTTTAAGAAGTAAAGGTGATATAAGCTGATCAAGCTCATTGAGTTCTTCGGGTGATAAATCTATTCCCTTTCTTGATGAAGACATGCCATCATGGTAAGTATCATCTGCATAACTTGCACGATAGTACATTTTGTCATAACCACAAGTTCTAGGATAAGTACACCCATTACAAACATAAGGTGGCTTTAATAGCTTAGGACAAGTCCCCGGGACATAGTTATTACAATACTGTGAACAAGTACGCATTTTGCGTTTAGAACATGGGACATTTCTTTTACAATAGCTATTATCACAAAGATTTGTTATGCTGCACGTCTTTAAATAAGCACATTTACTTTTCTTAAGCTTTGGATCTTTACATTTAGCAAATCTCCTACTTTTTATCTCCCTAGCAATTGTCTTTCTATTACGTTTCAATAAATCTGCAATTTCAGTAAAGCTTAGTCCTTCTTTAAGTCATCCTTCGATATAAAATCGTTCATCAAAGGTAAGGTTTTTATGGTTGCGTTTAAAATCTTCTTTTTTCATTTAACCTAATTATATTATATAAGTCTTTACACGGAACTGACGTTCTGATAGTATACAATTAAGAACATACTGGTAAAAATGCATACTACACAAAGGGGAGGAAAAAGAATGGAGTGTAAGATAAAAAACATATCTATAAATTACGAAGTAATAGGTGATGGGAAGCCAATTATTATGTTACATGGTTATTCTCCAGATCATAGATTAATGACTGGATGTATGGAACCTATATTTAGTGTTAAAGATAACTACAAAAGAATATATATTGATTTACCAGGTATGGGCAAATCAGAGAGTGCAGAATGGATTACTAACTCTGATGTTATGCTTGAAATTGTAATTGATTTTATTGAAAGAATCATTCCGAATGAAAATTTTCTACTCGCAGGTGAGTCGTACGGAGGCTATCTATCAAGAGGAATAATCTACAAAATGGCGGATAAGGTAGATGGTGTTTTATTAATTTGTCCTGTTATAATAGCAAATAATAAAAAACGAAATGTTCCTGAACATGTTGTTTTAGTAAAAGATAATATATTATTATCTGAACTGATACCAGAGGATGCTGAAAATTTTAATTCTATGGCAGTGGTTCAAAATAATATAATCTATGAAAGATATAAAAACGAAATAATATCTGGTGTTAAAATAGCAGATATTAGATTTTTAGAAAGTCTTAAAGAAAATGGCTACGAATTTTCATTTGATGTAGATAATATAAATAAAAAATTTGATAAACCTACTCTCATATTGTTAGGTAAACAAGACTCCAGTGTAGGATATAAGGATGCATGGAACATTTTAGATAATTTTCCTAGAGCAACTTTTTCTGTACTAGATAAGGCTGGACATAATTTGCAGATAGAACAAGAAGAACTATTTAATTCACTAGTTAATGAATGGCTTATAAGGGTGGATAAGAAGTTATAATCGTATGTTATTTGGAGGATATTATGTGGGATGATATTCTAGATATAATAATTGAATTAGCAGGTGTAGTTTTCGAAATTTGGGATAGCATCAGAAGTAAAAGAAAAAGATAAAGAATAAATAGATAATTAGTGGTAGTCGTAGGCTACCTTTTTTATTTTATATAAAGATATCACAATCTATATGTAGTTTCATAACATATATTACAGCTACTAACATTTTAAATTGAGAAAGGTGGTGTAATATATGAGTGAAAACGTTGAAAATAAAGGTTTATTTGGAGGCTGTGGTTGTGGTGGTTTTTTCGGAGGCGGTTTCATTTCCTTCATATTTATAATTATTATAATATGTTTTGTATTTGGACTATTTGGACGTGAACGTAGATGCGGGTGTGGATGCTAGTTCTGTAATTGTAAAAAGCAAAGGAAAGGTGATTAGGGTAGAGTATAAACTCTACTCTTTTTCTATTTTGTATATAGATATCACAATATATAATTTGTTTCATAATATATATTACAACCAAAGATGAAGCCACTTATATATTGCACCTACTTAGTTTCAAAAGGTAGTGAAATATATGTTTTCTTTAATCTTCTTAATTATTATATTATGTTGTGCATGTCGGCGCGAACGTAGATATTGACGTAGGCTTTGCGATTGAAAAAGATAAGGGGAACATAATTAGGGTAGAGCTTAGGCTTTACCTTTTTTTATTTCCAACATAAAATATAGAACAGTTTATACGAAATTTCATAGTATATATTACAGCTAAATATACTCCTAAAAGATAAACTAAGTTATGTATTTAGCAGTACTTAAAATAAAAAAAGGTAGGTGTCATAAATGAGCGAAATTTTTGGAAAGGGTGGAGGTTGCGGCGGTGGTTTTTTTGGAAATCGAAGTAGCTTGCTTTTCTTCTTTTTGATCTTAGTAATAATTTTCTGTAACTGTGGTCTTTTTGCAGAATCAGGAGATAGTTTACTATTCTTCTTCCTATTACTTGTTGTACTATTTTGTTCATGCGGACGTGGTTTTTTCTTTAACTAAATAGATAGACTAACAGAATTAGGGTAGGGCTTAGGCTTTACCCTATTTTTTATGTATTTTTAAAATAAAACACCTTACAGAATTAGTTATATTCAATTACTTTTTACTCGTCTGTAGATTAATCCTATTTAAAATAAAATTGTTTAAAATAAATTCTATGAGGTATTAGAGAAATACTAAAATTATTATCAGAAATTTCGAAAATTGATTTATGAAAGAGAGGTTGATTATGCAAAAACTAGCTTATAAGTTAAAAGAAGTAGCTGAAATGCTTAGTGTGAGTTATTCAACAATATTTAGAATGGTTGAAAGGGGAGAAATAGCTACAGTAAAAGTTAGTACTGTAAGGAGAATACCATTGTGGGAAGTAGAACGATTAGTTGGACTAATAAAAGGAGATTAAGCTATGAAAAAAAGAGAAATAAGAATAGTTATTCGAAATCCAGAAGCAATACCAAATGCTAAAAAAGCTTTTACAGAAGCTGTTTTAAAAGCTTACAACGAGAAAATGGCAAAAGAAAAAAAGGCTAAATAGCCTGTATTTAAAACAAAGGAGGACAAACAATGAAGAAGAAAGGGACAGGTTTACTAATTACACACCGAATTGAAGGTGGACATACATTAGAGGAAGTACAAAAGGCGCTTGCTCAAAAACTCAAAGTCGTTACTACTAAGGATTTTCCAAGCTTAAAAGAATATGCAGAGGTGGATTAAGAGCGAATGAATTAATCACAATAGAATTTAAGGATCAAAGAATTTTAACTACAGAGAAATTAGGAAGAAAAACAAGTATTGTTACTAGCCATTCAAAACGGCAACAAGTTATTGAGTAACCTAGATATAAAGCAGATTATACAGACAGAATTTTAAAAGACAAGAGAGACAATTAAATGGACAAACTATTAACTCAAAAAGATTTAGCTGAAAAGTGGCAAGTTGACGTTGCTACTATAACTAAGTATAGAAATGAAGGAGTTATAACACCTTGTAAAGGTATCCCGGCTATAAGGTTTAGTCGTCAACATATTGCTGAACTAGAAGGTGTAAGACTAGAACAATTTTCTCCAATCGAAAGAAGAAAATTAGAATTGGAAATTGAGAAATTAAGAGAAGAAAATGAGTTGCTAAAAGAGTATGCTAGAAATATTTTTCAACAAAGTACTTTAGTAGTGGGAATGTTAACTGAGAAAAAGGATTAAGTTTATTATAGTTGAATTAAAATATAAAAAATGCCCTGAGTAAACTCCTAGAATATTCTTATTGTACATCGGTGTCCTAAAAGTGTCCTTTCACTCTTTTAAATAATATTTCATAGTATACAATAATAAAACACACAAACAGAGAAGTATGTATTTTATCGCATTTACCACCGTTATTAAAATAAAGCAGGAATAAAACTTCCTGCTTTACTACATACAATGTATAATATTAATATATAAACACGTGCCACTTTGCGTGCCATTTGTGCCACAATAGAGCCAAGAGCAAGTGAATATACAGAAATTACAAGAGCAAAATTGGCTATTTTTCAACTATACAAGTTTATATCAAACCATATAAAAATATTAAACACTGATTCGATTCCTGTCAGCCAGACCATAACATTAGGTCAATATAGATGCAGGGTTTAAAAACCTGGTGTTTATGAGGCCTGGCAGGAGTTTTGAATGGAGAATTCGAAACTCCCGTTTTGCATATATGCACTCCGCTTTTTTATGAAGGATGGGTGTTTTCTTTATACGCTTATAAAATCCCGCACCGTGTTGTAGCTGTGGATATCTACCTGAAAGACCGAGCGAATCAGGATGACACCTGCTATCTGTCTTTGTAATCAATTATTTTCTTTGCGTACTGAATAAACTTCTTGGTTGCAGGAGAAGCGTTTTTAATAGAAGAGAGCGCAATACCGAGCTGGCGTTTGCAATAGGGCTCTAACACTAAAGTCTGAACACTACAATGCTTATATCCTCGCAAAACCATCTCTGGAAGTATACTGAATCCTAACTCTTGTTCAACCATAGAGATAATTGTGTAATCATCAGTTGATGAAAATTTCACATCAGGACAAATACTATTCTGTTGAAAAATTTTCTGAACTTCACAATCAAAATCTTCTGAAAGTGCAATAAAGGGGGTTTTATTAAACATCTGCAAAGGAAATGTATTCATTCCACTTACCTCAAATGTTGGTGGCAGAACTGCCATTAAACAATCATCAAATAATGGTATCCAATCTACATCTATATCTGTGGGTTTGCTACAGAAACCTACATCGATCAAGCCATTTTCGATTCCGTATGATAATGTCCGGTTACCCCCTTCCTCAAGTTCAATCTCAATATTAGGGTAATCTGTTTGAAATTCTTTTATAATTCGTGGCAACCAATGCACTGACATGCTAGTAAATGTTCCAATCCGAACTTTACCTATTGTAATCCCTTTTATGGAAGCAGTTATTTGTTCAAATTGTTCATTCCAATTGACTAACTGTCTTAATGCGGGAATGATTTTTTTACAATCTTCAGTAGGAACAACCCCGGATTTGTTTCTTACAAGAACAGGGAAACCTAATTCTTTTTCAATAGCTTTAATCATATGACTAACACCTGATTGCGTGTATCCTAAATCTTCTCCAGCTTTGGTAATGCTTCTGTAATCAATGACTTTTAATAGTGTCTCAAATTTCTTTGTATCCATAGTACCTCCTAAAATCAGTATGCAAGATTGTCATGTACCTAATTAAAAAGTTGAATTTTACAAAACTAATTACTTTATGTATAATAATAACATGAGATATATTCATGTTGCAAGAAAAAAACGCATAATATTTAATGTTAAATATAGTGTATAGTATATCAACTTAAAAATTAAGGAAATAGGTGAAAAATAAATGAATAAGCAACAGATTTTAGATATGCTCAGCAAGCTTCAGATAAGTTATAAAATTATAGAGCATCCTCCTGCAAATACCATTGAAGAAATCGATGCATTTCATATTGCTGATGGGGATGAGATTGTAAAAAATTTATTCCTTCGTGACGACAAAAAGAAGCACTACTATTTGTTAGTCATACAAAAAGACAAAAAAGTGAATCTAAAAGAAATACGTATGTTGCTTGGCTCACGCCCTCTTAGCTTTGCATCAGAAGAAGATTTGTTTAGCTATCTTGGTTTGAAGAAAGGCGCTGTTACTCCCTTTGGAATTTTGAACGATGTTAACCGAAAAGTTGAAGTCATATTCGATAGGGATTTGCATTCATTTCATGCTATTGGTATACATCCGAATGAAAATACAGCAACTGTATGGCTAGCGTTATCCGATTTGGCAAACATGATCAATACACATGGGAATTCTATCATCTATCTTACAATTTGAATGAAAGAGATAAATCAATGAATTTGACTGGTGTATGTTTGAACTCAATTCTTATCTGAACTTTGTCCATAAATAGTTCAGATTCCAGTCCATTCCTTAGTAAATATTTTAACCCAAGAATTGAATAATTGAATTGAATTTTTCTCTTTACAACAAACGTGTGTTCGGATATAATGATATCAAGAACATACGTTTGATAGGAGGAATTATTTATGAAATCAATAGTATTTGTAGGAACTGTAAAAGAATTAAGAGAATATTTAACTGCATGGAAAAAATCAAAGTAATATATATTGTAGATGTATCACCTCTAAAATAAGTTAGAGGTGAATTTTTATTTTTTTGAAGGATACTATAAGGTTTTGTCTAATATATTATAATATACAAATATCTATTAAGATTGACTAGTTAGGAGGTAATTATGGATATGTTTGACATTATGTATTCAATTTTCCCTTTGTTTTTTATTCTTGTATTTGGTATTATCATATTTACTTTAATTAAAGAAGTTAAAGAGTGGCATGAAAATAATCAACAACCAGTTTTAAACGTAGAAGCTAAAATAGTTGCAAAGCGTAATCATACTTCGAGAAATAGTAGTAATCATGAAGGACATCATCATCACCATACTTCCACAAGCTATTATGTTACCTTTGAGGTAGAAAGCGGAGATAGAATGGAGTTTGGAGTTGCTGCAAAGGAGTATGGTCTTTTAGCAGAGGGAGATATTGGCAAGTTAACTTTTCAAGGAACACGCTATCATAAGTTCGAGAGAAAAATAACATTATAATCGAATAAAACAATCAAATTTGAGTAGATTCAGTAATAGGTAATAGTCATTTTAAATGATTAATGCCTATTATTTTCTTATATTAGACAAATTAATGGTACACTGGGTGCAATTATTGTTCCACCTGGATTAAAAAAGGAAAAGAATAATTTTAAAGCCCTTAGGTCGCCTTGAGACTAAGGGCTTTAAATCTTCAGTGCAAGTATTTCTAATGATAAAAATTCTAGTCCACTTCTTAAAAACCTTTGTATTTAGACTTCAGTGTTGGTATAATACTATTTCAAATACAAATATTAATAGACATATAAGATGTTATGAAAGAAGGTTGTTTTATGAGTGATAATCAATATATGTTAGATAACTATAAAATAATAGGAAATAAATTTAAAGAAGAGGATCAGTTATTAAAAGCACTAAAGTTTTATAAAAAAGCATATGGCTGCGAGGGTGGAAATGAAGATATAGACTTAATTTTAGATATAGGACTTTTATATGATGAGCTGGAGGATTATGAAAAGGCTGAAGAATATTATAGTAAGGTTTTAAACATAGATCCGGAAGATGCTAGGGGATATTATAGTTTAGCTACTCTATATGACAACCAAAAAGACTTTACCAAGGCTATTAGGTACTATGAGAAGGCTGTAGAAATGGATGAATATTATGATAAGGCATATTTTTTTCTAGCTAATATTTATGATGAACTTGGAGAAAAGGATAAGGCTATTAAGTATTATAAAAAGGTAATAGAAATAAATCCCTTTGATTTTTGGGCTTATGTAAATGTAGGATCTATACTTGAAGAGATAAATCGGAATGAAGAGGCTCTTGAAATGACAAACCGAGGGCTGGAAATTAATCCTGAGAATTTTAAAGCTCTATTTAATATGGGAGTTATATTAAATAAATTAGGGGAGAAGGATAGAGCTGTGGGCTATTATGAACAAGCTATAGATAAAAATCCCTGGTTTCCTAATAGTTTTTTAAATCTCGCAATTATCCATAAGGAAAGAGAGGAATATGAGGATTCAGTAGAAGTACTTACTATGGGTATAGAATACAACAATGATACAGCCGTACTTTACTATAACCGAGCATGTCTTTATGTATATCATTTTGGGAAATTAGAGAAAGGTATACGGGATTTAATTAAAGCTACTAGTTTGAGCCCAGATCTTATAGATTATATGAAGCATGACAATGAGCTAAATCCAATAAGAAATTTAGATGCGTATAAATTGTTATTTGAAGAAAATATTGGTATAGATTAATTTATAGTTCATTTACAATTAGTAGGTAGATGAACTTGGATATGGTATAATTAAGTAAGGGCGTAGGGTTTTCGACTTTGTTCGATAAAATACATAAAAAAAGAAAACCGAATAGTATAAAATGTTGAAATTTCACTATTTCCATGGCAATAAAATTAAAATAAGTACAAGGGGTGATATGAATATGATAAAAAAGATGATCTCGTATTTTCAATTATTAACTAGCAAGCTGGTTACAAGCATAAATCGGTTTCCAGAAACAATTTTACTAGCAACATCCACAGTGATTACTCTAATCTACATGAATCATTTAGATTATGGAAATATGAATGCTCGTGAAGATTTAACTCGTATTGCTATGGTTTTAGCTATCGGTATTCCACTATGTTTATGTATTAAGGTATTTTTTGAAAGAAAGCAAAGTCTGAATAAAGGATTAAAACTAGGTGTATATTTAAGCACAATAGTAGCACTCGTTTTATATTATATATTTATGCTTAATGAGGTGAATAACATATCAGTATCTAGATATATCGCCTTTAGTATTTCATTATATTTAACTTTTTCTTTTATACCATATTTTTTTAAAAAGGAAAATTATGAGCTTTATGTAATTACACTTTTTAATAGATTTGTTACAACCTATCTATATTCAGTTATATTGTTTTTAGGTTTAGTTGCAATTATATCTACAATTAATATCTTGTTTACAGCTAATATTTCAGGCAGAATTTATCTCGATCTCTGGCTAATTGTCGTAGGAATCTTTGCACCAGCATTTTTCTTGGCTGACATACCAGAGTTTGGACAGAAACTAAATATAAGAGAATATTCTAAGGTTTTAAAGGTACTTTTACTGTATATAGTAATGCCATTAATAGTAGCATACTCTGCTATCTTATATGTATATTTTATAAAAATATTAGTAACGGCCCAATGGCCTCAAGGGATACTTGCAAATCTTGTACTGTGGTTTTCTATTATAAGCACTATTGTAATATTTTTTATCTATCCGCTTCGTAATACAAACCAATGGGTTAAAACCTTCACATCTTTTTTTCCAAAATTATTAATACCACTATTAATAATGATGTTTGTTTCGTTAGGTATTCGAATAAATGCCTATGGGATAACCGAAAATAGATACTTTGTATTAGTTGCTGGATTATGGGTAACTGGTTGTATGTTGTATTATATTTTAAATAGAAATCCTAAAAATATCGTTTTTACTATTTCCTTAGCAATAATTTCTGTAATGGTAGTTACAGGTCCATTGAGTAGTTATTCTGTTTCTAAGTTTAGTCAAAATATGAGGTTTGAAAAAATATTAAAGGCAAATAATATGATTTCAAATGATAAAATAATAAAACCATCATCGGCTATAGATAAAACTGATAGGGAAGAAATTAGCTCTATACTTTTATATTTTCAAAATAAGCATGATTTAGATGATTTAAAATATTTACCAGAGGATTTTGAAATAGGTCATACTGAAGATGTGTTTGGGTTTAAACTAGAGCAGGAATACTGGGGAGGATCTAAAGATAAATATTTTAATTATAGCATCGCTGAAGATGGTAGATTTTTAAATATTAAAAATTATGATTATTTTGTAGACTACACTTCTTATAGAGCAATGGAGACAAAAAATACAGAGGATACTATTTCCATATCTTATTCTGAAGCAAATAGAAGACTAGAAATATTACAAAATGGTAATGTAATTTACACTGGAAACATAGATGATATCACATCTACAATTCATGAAAAAATTCGTGGAAGCAATGTTGATAAACATGAAGTTAGTATTGAAGAAATGACCTATATTGATGATACTCCATATATGGAAGTGCAATATGTATTTAATAATATTGCAGGTACGGAAAGTTCAGGTGCTAAAACAACAATACATCCACCTATGTTTTATATATTTGTAAAAATAAAGTAAATACTTATAGATAAGGGCTACAAGCCCTTGCCTATAACCATCTATAAATATATGTTATAATATGTATGTAATGAAATTTACTGAAGATAGGGGTAGGGAAATGGAGCTTATTAATATTAAAAGTAATTTAGGATATATTGAAAATTCATGTAATATCGGTTATATTGTTATCGGCGAAGACGTAATATTAATAGATAGTGGCCTTGAAGATACAGTGGCTAAAAAGATAATTAAACTTTTAGATGGTGAAGGTTATAAAGTAAAGGCTGTTATTAATACCCATTCCCATGCAGATCATTGTGGTGGTAACAATTATATGCAAAACAAATTAGGGGTATTAATCTATGCTCCAGAATTTGAGTCAGCAATTATAGAAAATCCATATTTAGAGCCTATATATCTTTCAGCGGGAGCTACACCTTTAAAGGAGCTTACGGGTAAGTTTCTTATGGCTAAGCCTTCAAAGGTAAACTATATTATTAATAAAACTGATACAAAGCTAAATATTGATTCAGTTGTTTTAGATGTTGTGCCATTATTAGGTCATGCTATTAACCATATAGGTATTGGTATAGATAACGTACTGTTCTGTGGAGATTCTATTCTTAATGAAATGCTGCTAACAAAGCATAAAATTCCATTTAATGTAAATATAGAGGAACAAATTAAAACATTAAATTTTTTACGAGAAAGCAAATACAAAGTTTATATTCCTTCCCATTGCTCTCCAATGAATAAGGAGGAACTTATTAAGGCAGTAGATGAGAACTTAAGAACATTAGAAAATATAAATAATATTATAGTAGAAAATTTGAAAACTTATAAATCATTAGAGGAGATTGAATGCCATCTTTTTAAACATTATGAAATAACAATCACAAACCTTACTCAATATTCTCTATTAAAAACAGCAATAGTAGCTCATGTTAACTATTTATTTAATCAAAAGCGTATAATTAAAACAGTAGAAAATAACAAAATTTGTTGGATGAATACGACTCTATAGTAAAATGCAATATTAATAAGTCGCATCCCGAATATTATAAAAATGAAGCTTAGCTATAGTTAGGGAGTGAGACAAAGCATGATAGATAGTTTAATATCAATATCTATTACTATGTTTGTTTTAGCATTTAGTGGTTATGTACTTATGATTTTAAAAGAGAAAGTATACTTGAATAATAATATTGTTTTTCTTGACCATAAAAACTTAAACCAAGAAGATCTGGAAGACTTAGACATTAAGCATTTTATGTTAGGATCTACAGAAATTATGGTCGGAGATGAAGTTAAAATAATGCTTGAAAACGATAATAAGTTTGTTGGAACTGTACTTGGAGCTAATAAATCTAATAACACAATTGCTATTATTACTAAAGGAAGGGATATTGAGCAACTGAGTATTAAGTCTATTAGAAAATTAAAAGTTATAAGCCGTTATGGGAAATTTTTTACTAGGTTTTAGAAATTTTAATAAAAGTGCATAATTTAAAACTAAAGAGGTATAACTCTTTAGTAGATAATATTTTTCCCTTCATTATGAAGGGTTTTTTGTTTTAGTGCTTAAGAATTATAAAATATATATTGATATTTGAAGGATTTTTTATGAAAATGAAGAATTATATTATTTAATATTGATGGTAGGTGATTTTTTGAGTCAGGCTAAAGAAAAGAAGAGAATTAAAAAAAGAAGAGCTAGGAAAAAAGGTCCATATATAATTGTTCTTATAATTGTTCTATACTTCATTTCCAGAATGCCACCTCTACTTTTAGCATCATCACAAAGTACATATCCAGCTGAATATGGAAAAATTGAAAAAAATATAGAAGCTATAGGCTATGTTGCAAGAGAAGAAAAAATATTTACAAGTGTTGGAAAAGGTGATGTAAAGTACTTTGTTTCAGAAGGAGAAAAGGTCGCAAAGGGAGAAAAGCTAGCTGAAGTATATTTAGATCGCTTGGATGATAAATCTAGAAAAGACTTAGAATCTATTAACTCTAGATTGCAAAATATTAAAGAAAAACAGGACGATAAAAATATTTTTCAAGGCGATATTCAAAAACTTGAACAGCAAATATCAACTTTATTAAAATCTATTCAACAAGATTTAAATGATGAAAGATATGATAGAATAACTTCTATGAAGGAAGAGCTTGAGGATTTATTAAATAAAAAAAGTATTATTGTTGGTGAAAAGAGCTTTTCAGGAAAAAATATAAGTCAATTGGAGCAGCAAAAGGTTCAACTAGAAGATAAAGTAAATTCTTCAATTCAGGTAATTTATAGTGATTCTCCAGGTTTTGTTGCCATGGGTAGCGATGGATTTGAGGAGTTATTAAACTACAAAACACTACACGAAATTAATAGCGATCAGTTAAAAATATTAAAGAATGCTAAATTAAATTTGCCTTCAAAAGACCTTGAGGAAGATGCTCCGGTTATTAGAATTATAGAAAATTATAAATGGAGTATTATTGTAGAACTGGATGCTAAACAGGCTGATACAATAGAAAAAGGCAAGGTTGTTAGAATAAGGCCTACAGATAAAAATAAAGAGCTTAAAGCTACTATTCGTAATATTATTGAAGAAGAGAGTAAAAAAATAGTAATATTTGATTTAGATGAGTTTATAGATGATTTTTATAATATACGAACATTAACAGTAGAGATTATACAAAGCCGATATGAAGGGGTAATGGTTGCTAATTCATCTATAGTAGAAAAAGATGGAATAAAAGGTGTATATACTGTAGATGTTAATGGTATAGCTAAGTTTAAACCAATAAAGATTAAAACTTCAAATCAAGAATATTCTATACTTCATCATGGCTATTTTGAAGCTAAGTCTAAAGAGAATCCTGAAAAGACCGAGAGGGTAAATACAATTAATCTTTATGATGAAATAGTAATGAATGGTGATAAAGCTAATGAAGGACAAAGAGTAAGATAACTAGGAGGGGTTGGATTGACATTAGAAAAAAATATTGAAGATATCTTAGATAGGGTAGAAAGGGCAGCAATTGCTTCCAATCGAAATCCTGAGGAGGTTAAGTTAATAGCTGTAACTAAAACCGTAGATATAGATATTATGAAAAGGGCTATAGAATATGGTATCGTACACGTAGGAGAAAACAAGGTACAGGAGTTAGTAAGAAAGTATGAAGCAATTGGTCCTGTGGTAAAGTGGCATCTAATTGGACATCTTCAACGTAACAAAGTTAAATATATTATTGATAAGGTAGACCTTATCCATTCCTTAGACTCTTACAGATTGGCTGAGGAAATTGATAAAAGGGCTAAGGAGATAAACCGTGTTGTTGAATGTTTGCTGCAAGTAAATGTATCAGGTGAAGAAAGCAAATATGGTATAAGTGTTAAAGGTGCAAAGGAACTTTTGAAGGAAATTGTTACTCTTAATAATGTAAAGATTGTTGGATTAATGACAATGGCCCCCCATGTAGAGAATCAGGAGGAAACTAGACAATATTTTAGCGCATTGAAGACTTTATCGGAAGAAATCTCTGAAATAGGTTTAGAAAATGTTGAAATGAAATATTTATCCATGGGAATGTCTAATGACTTTGAAATTGCTATAGAGGAGGGGGCAAGTCTTATACGAGTCGGAAGTTCTATATTTGGCGAAAGAGATTACTCTAAGTAGGCAAAGGATAAAATTAATAAGGAGGGACAAATATGTCAGCAAAGATAATAGATAAAGTTAAGGTATTTATGGGGTTTGATGTTTTTGAGGAAGAAGAAATAGAAGATGAAATAATAGAAGAGGAAGAAGAATTAATTCCGGTTGTAAATAATAAGAGAAACAAAGTTGTTAATATACATACTACTACTCAAATGAAGGTTGTACTCTATGAACCAACTAATTTTGAAGAAGCGCCAAGTATTGTTGATAATTTGAAAAATAGAAAACCAGTAATTATTAATTTAGAAAATATTGAACCTGATTTGGCCAAAAAGTTTTTTGACTTTTTAAATGGAGCTCTATATGCGCTAGATGGAAATATTCAGAAAGTTTCTTCGGGAATTTTTCTATTAGCACCAAATAATGTAGATATTTCTGGCAATATTAAAGAAGAGTTAAAAAATAAAGGTGTATTTCCTTGGCAAAAATAAATAACCGAATTAGATAGAATTTAGAACTATTATATATTAGAAAAAGAGGAGGGTGATAGATTTTGTTTGAACCACAAGTAATAGCAATGGCTTTATACTATTTAGTTAGGCTTATCAATATTTTAATTTTAATTAGAATTATTTTACCATGGATAAGTCCCAACCCATCAAACCCTATTGTGCAATTTATATATGGTGTAACGGAGCCGATTTTAGCACCAGCTCGTAGTATCATTAATAGTGTATTTGGATATACTGGATTTTTAGATTTTTCTCCTCTATTAGCAATGTTGATAATTCAAGTAGTATATATTCTAATTTTAAGAATGTTATAATTGTAAGAGGTGGATTTGATGTTAGATAAGGAAAAATTATTAGAGCATGTTCAAGAACAAACACTAAGAGATGTAATGCTTAAGATACTAGATAAAGCTGATGGTGTACTTAAAAGGCATGACGTTAAATCTACAGATTTCTTAACTCCCTATGAAACAAAGGCAGCATGTGACTTACTAAATGGTATTCAAGGTATAAGGTATATGGTAACAGGTGGATATGAGGAAGCTGAAAGAAAGGCACTGGTTCTTTTTCCTGATTATTTAGATGAGTATACAGTAGATACTCCTATAGTTGCATTTGAGATTAGGAGTACATCCCAATTTGAACATTTAGATCATAGGGATTATTTAGGTGCGATTTTAGGTATGGGACTAAAACGTGAAAAAATTGGAGATATTATAGTACATAACAATACATGTCAAGTAGTAGTAAATAGTGGCCTTAAGGATTATATTTTATATAATTTAAGCAAAGTTGGTAATGCTTCTGTAAAAGTAAAAGAGTTAAAATTAGATGAAATCACTCCATCTCAAATAGCGTATAAACAAATTAATGGAAATGTAGCTTCTCTTAGATTAGATGCAGTATTAAGTCTAGCTTTTAAAGTTTCGAGGACAGAAGCTCAAAGCTTAATATCTAAGGAGAGGGTCAGCATTAATTGGATGCAAGTTACAAAGGCTTCCTACGAAGTTATGGAGAAGGATATTATATCTCTTAAAGGAAGAGGCAGAGTAATAATAGCTTCAATAGAAGGAAAAACTAGATCTGAAAGAATTTTAATTAAATTACATAAACCTATTTAAATAGATAATGGGGGTGCACACTAATATGATAACGCCTTTAGAAATACAAAATAAAGAATTTAAAAGAGGAATTAGAGGCTATAAAGAAGACGAAGTTGACGAATTTTTAGATCAAATTATGATTGATTACGAAAAGCTTTACAAGGAAAATATAGAGCTAAAGGATAAGCTAGAAGCCGCGAATCATCAAATGGATCAATATAAAGGAATAGAAGAAACATTGAAAAATACATTGATAGTAGCTCAAAATGCAGCAGAAGATGTTAGGGCTAATGCTCACAAAAAATCAGAGCTTATTATCCAAGAAGCTGAGTCAAAAGCTAAAGAGGTTATAGCCAAGGCTCATATAGAAGTAGAAGACATTAGAAATGAATTTGAAAGTACAAAAAAGCAAATGCAAATTTTTAAAACAAGGTTTAGAACATTATTGCAATCTCAATTAGATTCTCTTATTGAATCTTCTGACGAGTTAGTTGAGGAAAATCAAGATAGTCAAACAGCTTGACTATTAGGTTGATGATATATATAATACAACTGAAAACGCATTAGATAAAAGCCGCATAGAGATGCGGCTTTTGTGTGGTGAAGGATTTATGAGATATGAAATATAATAAATAATTTGGATATTATATAGTTAAGGAGGTTTTTTTATGGGTAGAATAGGTATAATAGGTGCAATGGATGAGGAAGTGGATGTTTTAAAGAGTGAAATGGAAGTAAAAGAAGTAAGATCAATAGCAAATATGAATTTTTACATAGGAAATCTTGAGAAAAAAGAAATAGTTCTTGTTAGATGTGGTATAGGTAAGGTGAATGCGGCTATATGTACACAAGTTTTAATTAGTGAGCTAGATGCAAATGTAATTATAAACACTGGAGTAGCTGGTGCTATAAGTAATGATTTAGATGTACTAGATATCGTTGTTTCTACAGACGTACAGCAACATGACTTTGATGTAACTGGGTTTGGACATAAATTAGGTGAAATTCCTAGAATGGAAAAGTCTATTTTCCCTGCAGATGAAAACTTGATAAATAAGGCTTTGATTGCTTCTAAGGAAGTGCTAAAGGAAAATAAGACAGTGAGTGGTAGAATTGTTTCAGGTGATATATTTGTTAGTGATTCTAAATTAAAAGAAAGTCTATTAGAAAATTTTGGTGCCCACTGTACAGAAATGGAAGGTGCGGCAATAGGTCATACATGCTATGTTAATAATATGCCTTTTGTTATTATTAGGGCTATGTCGGACAAGGCAGATGGATCAGCTCATAGTAATTTTAATGAATTTGTAGAGCAGGCAGCAGATCATTCTAAGGATATTGTAAAAATAATGTTAAAACAGATGTAAGAAGGAATAAAATATGAAATTAAAATTAGTAGGAAAAAATAATAATGAGAAAACTAAAGTTATTGTAGTAAAAAGCGTAAAAATAGGTGAAGAAAACCCTGTAATAATAGCAGGGCCATGTTCTGTTGAAAGTAAAGATCAAATTCAAAAGGCGGCATATACTGTAAAGGAGCTGGGAGGACATATTTTAAGAGGAGGAGCTTTTAAGCCTAGAACTTCACCATACTCATTTCAAGGGCTTGGCGAAGAGGGACTAAGGCTCTTAAAAGAAGCAGGAGATGCACATGGATTACCTGTAGTTTCTGAAGTAATGGATACGCGAGATGTAGATATGGTTTGCAAATACGTTGATATATTACAAATAGGATCAAGAAATATGCAAAACTTTAGTTTGTTAAAAGAAGTAGGAAGGACTAACAAACCTATTTTACTAAAGCGTGGTATGACTGCTACTATAGAAGATTGGCTAATGGCTGCGGAATATGTAGCATATGAAGGTAATTCAAACATTATATTGTGTGAGCGTGGGGTTAGAACTTTCGAAACATATACTAGAAATACATTGGATATTACAGCTGTTCCTATAATAAAGAATTTATCTAATCTTCCTATTATAGTAGACCCGAGCCATGGAACAGGTAGGAAAGAGCTTATATTACCTATGTCAAAGGCTTCTTTGGCAGCTGGAGCTGATGGAATTATGCTAGAAATCCATCCAAATCCATGCGAAGCTTTGTCAGATGGTGAACAGTCTTTAGATTTTTATGAGTTTAATGCTTTAATGAAAGAAATAAAATAAAGGAATTCTTAGAATCCTTAGCTATCGGATAAAAATCAGTTTATAGGATAAAATAATATTGGGGTGGTTAATTATGTCTCAAAACAAACAAAACCATGCTAGTGAAATAGCTAATGAAATAACTAATATGGGTCAAATAGAAAGATTATCAAGAAAGATGGATAATATGAGAGTGGCAGAGTATGTAGAAATGATATCTAACCCTAGAAGGATCATTTTTATGAACTTTGTTGCAGGGTTAGCTAGAGGATTAGGAATGGGTATTGGTTTTACAGTTTTGGCTGGTATCGTAATATACTTATTGCGGAGCTGGGTTAATCTCCCTTATATTGGTAAAATAGTTGCTGATCTTTTAAATATTATAGATGGCTACAGATAGGAGGATTTCCTTGGATAAAAATAAATTAGAATACTTTAAAAAAAGATTATTAGAAGAAAAAAAGACTACAATGAATACACTTAAAATGATGGAAGAACATCATCCAACAGATGCTTCCATCAGGGAATACACATCAGAACTTTCAGCCTATGATAATCATCCTGCAGATTTAGGTACAGAGATGTTCATGGTATCTATGCAGGCTAATCTAGAAAATCACGAACGGTATAGGATTACAGAAATAGATAGAGCTCTTGAAAAGATAGAGAATGGTACCTATGGTAGCTGTCAGCTTTGTAGCAATGATGTTCCGCAAGAAAGGCTAGAGGTTATGCCAGAAGCCAATATTTGTATGGAATGTGCAAAAGGAAAGCTAGAGGCACATAGATTAAGTACCGACAGACCAGTAGAGGAAGAAGTAATATCTCCTTCTTTTAGAACAAGCTATAAAGATTATGACGATTATACTGGATTTGACGGAGAAGATGCATATCAAGCTGTAGCCAAATTTAATGATATAAAGAATGACCCATCCTTTGCTACAGGAGATCATCTAGGTATATTTGATGATTATAATATTGGAACTGTTCAGGAAATAGAAAATATATCAGAGGATTATTATAAATCTCAACTCCCATATACTGGTGACGGAATGATGGATGCGAGGGAACAAATGGACAAGGAAAATAGTTGATAAAAAGATACATTTTGTATCTTTTTTCTTTTAATAATGATATAATCATTTATTGAAAGAAAATATAGGAAGGGGAGTACATATGAACTATATCATTGTTATTGCAGTACTTATATTAGATCAGTTGAGTAAAATATTAGCCTTGAAATACTTAGTGCCAGTTGGAGATATTCCTATTATTAACAATATATTTCATTTAACCTATGTAGAAAATCGCGGTGCTGCCTTTGGACTTTTTCAAAATCAGAAATTATTTTTTGTTATTACTACTCTTTTAGTATTAGGTTTCATATGGTTTTATGCACATCATAATAGGCTAAACAAAATGATGATAGTTGGACTTAGTTTAGTAGCAGGTGGAGCTATTGGAAATTTAATAGATAGGGTTAGATTAGGGTTTGTTGTTGATTACTTTAATGCTGTAATTATAAATTTTCCAGTGTTTAATATAGCTGATTCTGCTGTTGTAGTTGGTGCAGTTTTAATAGGTATTTTTATTTTAAAATATGATAGATAAACAAAGAGTTAGTTTAAATGGAATATTAGAATTATTAACTATCGAATAATTTGTGTAAAAGGAAGTGATAAGCTTTGGAGCAGGAAAAATTAATAGTAGCAGAAGAAGATGTGGATAATCGATTAGATGTTTATTTAGCGGATCAGTACGAAGAATTAAGTCGTAGTCATATACAAAAACTTATAAAAGAAGAACTTGTTAAGGTTAATGGAAAACTAGAAAAATCAAAGTATATAGTCAAAACTGGGGATGAAATAGAGATAGAGCTTCCAATGGTGCAAGAGATATTAATAGAATCAGAAAATATTCCTATCCGAATCGTTTATGAGGACGATGATGTACTTGTGGTTGACAAACAACAAGGCATGGTGGTGCATCCAGCACCTGGTAATTATTCGGGTACTTTAGTTAATGCGCTTTTGCACCACTGTGGAAATAATCTTTCAAATATTAACGGAGTAATGCGCCCGGGAATTGTTCATCGTATAGATAAGGATACTTCTGGACTATTGGTAGTGGCTAAAAATAATCATTCTCACGAAATATTGGCAAAGCAGTTTAAAGAGCACACCAATACTAGAAAATATCATGCCATTGTTGTAGGAAATATAAAAGAAGAAGAAGCTACTGTAGATGCTCCTATTGGTCGTCATCCTGTAGATAGACTAAAAAGAACTGTTATTAGTGATGGTAAACATGCTGTCACTCATTTTAAAGTACTAGAACGATTCAGAAATTTTACATATATAGAGGCTAGATTAGAAACGGGTAGAACTCATCAAATTAGAGTTCATCTATCTTATATTGGAAATCCTTTATTAGGCGATCCTATGTACGGAGCTAAAACCTCGAAATTTAATCTAAAAGGTCAGGTTCTTCATGCAAAAACCTTAGGCTTTATTCATCCTGTTAGGAGAGAGTATATGGAATTTACATCGGAGTTACCAGAATACTTTAATAAGCTATTAAGAATATTTAATAATAGCTATTCTATAGAACAATAATTTTAGGGAGAGTGTTGGAATGAAAAGGCAAGTTCAACTTTTGGACGAAAAGGCGATTAACCGTGCTATTACTCGGATTGCCCATGAGATTCTTGAGAAAAATAAAGGGGCAAAGGATGTTGTTTTAGTTGGAATAAAAACACGTGGAGTACCATTGGCTAACCGATTGGCAGAAAAAATTAAAATGATTGAAGGCGGAGAAGTATCTGTAGGTATATTAGATATTACATTATACCGTGATGATTTAACAAAGGAACAAATGGATCCTATTATTCATGGATCTAATATTGAAGCAGATATTAATAATAAAATTGTTATTTTAGTGGACGATGTACTTTATACAGGAAGGACAACAAGGGCCGCATTAGATGCATTAGTAGACATAGGTAGACCAATGATAATTCAGCTAGCTGTACTTATAGATAGGGGACATAGGGAGCTTCCAATTAGAGCAGATTATGTTGGTAAAAATGTACCAACCTCAAAGGACGAAATTATAAAAGTACAACTAGAGGAAATAGATGGGGATAATATTGTAATAATTGGAGGCGAATAGATTGAGTGTGAGGTATATTATATGAAAAATTCAAAGACAAAAAAAATAATATCTCCTAAATTACCAAGTAAACTAGAAGAAATACAGTTGCAGGACAAAAATATTGAGAATGAAGGTCTAGTTTTATCTGGAGTTATAAAGGATTGTTTATTTGAAGATAAAATTACAGAAAAACTTACTTTTAAAGAGATTGTGTTTAAGAATGTAGTGTTTAAACAAGTGATCTTTAGGCAAATAGACTGTACAGATGTTAGGTTTGAAAACTGTGATCTATCAAATGTAGACTTTAGAGAAGGGGTTTTTCATAGAGTAGAGATACTAAATAGTAAGATTCTCGGTGCAAATTTTAGTGAAGTAGCGTTAAGAAATGTTATATTTAATAGTTGTGATGCTCGCTATGCTTTTTTTAGGTTTTTAGATTGTAAGCAAGTAGGTTTTGAAAATTGTCTCTTACAGAAATCAGATTTTCAAAACTCAAGTTTTAAGAATATATATTTCAAGGATTCTAATTTACAACAAACTGAAATGTCTGGTACGAAACTAGAAGGTATAGATTTTACAAGCTGTGACATTGATGGAATAGGAGTTAGGCCTGAAGACGTCTATGGAGCTACAGTGTCGTCTATACAAGCTGTGTCGCTTTCCAGGCTTTTGGGAATAAAGATTGTAGACTAAAATAAGTGCAAATATAAATAGGTTCCGCTAACAGCGGAACCTATTTATATTTGCACTTATTGGGAAGTATTATAAATTTTGTCTTAAAATATTTGCAATAGATTTGTCGTCACTATCAACTAATACAGTTGAATAATTATCATAAATTACCATTCCTGGCTTAGCTCCACTTTGTTTTTTTACATTTCTTCTTTCGGTATAATCCACTGCAACCTTAGTAGAGTTTTTACCTTTACTATAGTAAGCTGCTAGTGTTGCTGCTTGTAATATAGATGAATTTCCTGTAGTTTTATCATTTTGTTTTAATATTACATGGGAACCAGGCATATCCTTAACATGGAACCAAAGATCATCTTTAGAGGATACTTTAAAGGTAATTTCATCATTTTGCTTGTTGTTTTTACCAACAAGTATTTCAAATCCTTCAGAAGACATGTATTTAAGATAATTAGATTTTTTATTCTGATTAGAACTCATGCCTTTTTTACTAATTCTACGTTTTATAAATCCAGTTTCTTCAAGTTCTGTGCGAATTTCTTCAATATCAGAAATATGTGTACATTGATCAATACTTATAAGAATTTGTTCTAAATAATTAACTTCGTCTTTAGTTTTCTCTATTTGATGATTGACCTGAGAAAGTGCAGTTTTAGCTTTAGCATATAGTTTAAAGTATCTTTGAGCATTTTGAGCTGGCGTTAATCTTTTGTCTAATGAAATTATAACTGTACTATAATCTGTATCATAATAATTAGTTAGTTCTGCTTCCTCTTGCCCTTTTACCACTTGATAAATATTAGCTGTAATTAAATCTCCATAAAGTTTGTACTTTTCCGCCTCATGAGCCTTTTTTAAGTCTTTGTTTAGGTTGCTTAGTTTGTTATATAACCGGTCTAATTTAATAGAAACACTTTTGCGTAAATCATGTGTTTTCTGTTTCATTCGTTCCTTAGAATCTCTTTGAAGATAAAAATTCTCTAGCATTTCACTAGATGATTCTAAGGACTGTTCTTCATAATAATGAAGGTGGGTAATATTAATAGAGCTAAAGTCTACATATTTTCCTGTTGTATCATCGTAGTAAATAGATGGATTAAAATTATTTGTTTTTGTCATATTGATTGTATCTACAAAGGAATTATAAATTATGTTTATCATTTCTTCATCTAAATTTGATAATATTATATTTTCATCTATAGATGATCTGTAGCAAATTTCCATAGAAATCAGTGGGGATACCCCAGTAAAGCTACTATATATTGCTTTATATAGTGAAGTACGTTGATCTTTACTCTTAATAATAGAGTTAAATTCATCTTTTGTAACAATTGCTAGAGGATTAACTTTATCCTGGGAAGGAGGCATAGCGTACTCTAGCCCAGGTAATACCTGTCTATATCTACTGATATCAAAAGGAATACGTTTTATGCTATCTATTATCTTATTAGTTTCTGAGTCTACTAAAATTATATTACTATGTTTACCCATCATCTCTATTATAAGCTCTTTAGATTTTAATATATTAAGCTCATCATGAGATTCTATAACTAATTTAATCATTCTTTCAAACTCAGGCTGTAGTATATCTATAATTCTTCCTCCAAGTAAGTGTTTTCTAAGCACCATACAAAAATTAGGAGGAGTTGCTGGATTCTCTTTGCTAGAATTTGTAAAATGAACTTTAGGATAGTTACTATTTGTAGATAATAAAATTTTATGATTTTTTCCACCACTTCTTGCGGTTAAAATTATTTCATCTGCTTCTGGTTGATAGATCTTATCTATTCTACCATTACATAGTTTAGATTTTAATTCATGTGTTAATGCAGCTACAACAAATCCGTCTAAAGCCATTAGTATTACCTCCTATTTAATTTGTAATCATAATAGCATAATTTGATAAAGAAAACTAGATTCAGATAAAATTTTAACTTCAGCTGAATCTTAATAATACACCGAATATAAAGTATGTAAAAATGGAGGTTTAAGAAAATAAATTAAAAAAATGTAATAATTAAAAGGAAAATAAGATTTAAGGTTGAATTAAATTAGTTAGAAATTTTAAATCACTATTATATAATTATTAACTAAAAAATACAATATTAAAAATATGAATTTTATAAGATAGAACTAATAATTATAATAGTAATGGGGTAAAAATATGGAGAATAGGGGTATTGTTTTTAAAAAAATGCATGGCGCAGGAAATGATTTTATTGTAATCAAATATGAAGATTTCCCCTTTGAAGAAAGATTTAAAGAGTTAGCTCAAAAAACTTGCCATAGACATTTTGGGATAGGAGCGGATGGACTTCTAGTAGTTAATAAGTCTAATATTGCAGATTTTAAAATGCAATATTATAATAGTGATGGTTCTTTAGCAGCTATGTGCGGAAATGGTATTAGATGCTTTGCTAAGTTTGTATATGATGAAGGCTTAATAAATAAATCACTATTTACAGTCGAAACCTTATCCGGTGTAAAAAAAGTTAGTCTTAATACTGATGGCGATAAGACTAAAAGTGTAAAAGTTAATATGGGAGAGGTGATTTTCGAGTCAAGTAAAATTCCAGTTACTTCTGACAAGTCTAGTTTTATTAATGAAACAATTATGGTAAATGGCAGAAATTTTACGGTTACTACAGTTTTGATGGGTGTACCCCATACTGTTATTTTTACGGATACCTTAAATTTAGAAGAGATTAAAACCTATGGTCCCTTAATTGAAAAACATGATATATATCCTGCAAATACAAATGTAAGCTTCGCTAGAATAAGAGACGAGGGCAATATAGAAGTAAGAACCTGGGAGCGAGGAGCAGGATACACGCTAGCTTGTGGAACTGGTGTAAGTAGTGTTGTTGGGGTAGCTTATAGATTAGGTCTTGTAGATAATAAGGTAAATATAAATACCGAAGGTGGTAATATTAAAATTGAAGTTATGGAAGATGAAAGTGTATTTATGGATGGGCCTGCCCAAAATATTTGTTCTGGAGTATACTTCATTTAGTTTTAGATTAAATTAATGTTAAATCTACTTGTAATTATTAGTATATAAATATAAAATAGTAGGCGAGAAACACAAACGGAAGGATGAGTAAGTTATGATAAAAAGCATGACAGGCTTTGGCAGAGGTGATTCTCAAGTTGGAGATAAATGTTTTCAGGTAGAACTTAAATCTGTTAATCATAGATATATGGATGTAAGTATAAAGTTACCTAAAAAATTTACATACTTAGAGGAAAGCATCCGTAAAGTTATAAAATCAAATATACAAAGAGGTCGTATAGAAGCTTACATTACTTATGAAAGTATTGGGGAGAGCGATATTAATGTAGCTGTAGATATGCCCTTAGCAAAAGAGTACTTAAAAGCATTACTAAGAATAGAAGAAGAATTAGCCATAAAAACTGATGTCACAACATCTGTAATAGCCCGTTTTCCTGACGTAATAAAAGTAGAAAAAAAAGAAGAAAATGAGGATGAAATTTGGCAATGCTTACAAGAGGCTCTTAATAATGCTCTTAACCAATTAGTGATAATGCGACAAGAGGAAGGGGACAAATTACAGGTAGACTTATTAAAACGTTTGAACAAAACTAGGGATTTTGTTGCTCAAATA
This sequence comes from Alkaliphilus sp. B6464, assembly GCF_018141165.1. Taxonomy (NCBI): domain Bacteria; kingdom Bacillati; phylum Bacillota; class Clostridia; order Peptostreptococcales; family Natronincolaceae; genus Alkaliphilus; species Alkaliphilus sp. B6464. The sequence continues at coordinate 2,798,887 of NZ_CP058557.1, read as the reverse complement.
AAGGATAGAAGTCCTATAATTGTTCAAGAATACAGACAAAAACTAATAGAAAGAATTAAAGAAATATTAGATGAAGAGTTTTCATTAGACGATAATCGTGTGGCAGCAGAGGTGGCATTGTTTGCTGACAAAAGCAACATAACAGAAGAAATTGTTAGACTATATAGTCATATAAATCAATTTAGCAACACTTTGCAAGAGGATGATGCAATTGGGAGGAAATTAGACTTCCTACTTCAAGAGATGAACAGGGAAGCTAATACAATTGGTTCTAAGGCTAATGATTTAATTATAGCTAATTTGGTTATTAATATAAAAAGTGAGTTTGAAAAAATGAGAGAGCAAGTACAAAATATTGAATAAGGGGGAAATACTAATGAATATAAAGCTAATTAATATTGGATTCGGTAATATTGTATCTGCCAGTAGAATTGTAGCTATTGTAAGTCCAGAATCAGCTCCTATTAAAAGAGTTATTCAAGAGGCTAGAGATAGAGGGATGCTTATAGATGCTACTTACGGTAGAAGAACTAGAGCAGTAATAGTAACAGATAGTGATCATATTATTCTTTCTGCTGTTCAACCTGAAACTGTAGCACATAGATTAAACTCTAAAGATAATACAAAAGAAGCAGAAAATGTTGTTGAAGGTGAATAATATTAGACAGGAAGAGGAGAAAAGCATGGTTAGTAAAGGCTTGCTAGTTGTGGTATCTGGACCATCTGGAGCAGGAAAAGGAACTATTTGTAAAGAATTATTAAAAAATAATTCTCAAATTAAGGTTTCAATATCAGCTACTACTAGATTACCCAGGACTGGAGAAGAAGATGGAGTAAATTATTTCTTTATTAATAGAGATAAATTTGAAAATATGATAGATGGTGATGATTTTTTAGAATATGCCATGGTTTATGATAATTATTATGGAACACCTAAACAATATGTTATGAATAACTTAGAAAATGGCAATGATGTGTTACTAGAGATAGATATTGTAGGTGCCCTGCAAATTAAGGAAAGATTTGAGGATGCAGTATTTATTTTTATTTTACCTCCTTCCTTAGAGGAATTAAAAAATAGAATTATAGGAAGAGGAACAGAAACCCTATCAGATATTGAAAAACGCTATGGTTCTGCTATTTCTGAAATTAAACAGGTGATTAAATACGATTATGCTGTTGTTAATGATGATGTAACTAGAGCTGTCAAAGATATCGAAGCTATTATAAGGGCAGAAAAATCTAAGGTTTTAAGAAATTATGAAAAAATATTATCAAAATTTTAATAGGAGATGATAAAATGTTATATCCACCAATTAATGAACTATTAGATAAAGTAGATAGCAGATATACTTTAGTTGTAGCTGCGGCAAAAAGGGCAAGACAATTAATCGATGGGGATGAAGTAAAAATTGTTGATCCTTATTCCACAAAACCAGTATCAATTGCTACCCAGGAAATATTTGAAGATCAAGTACTTTACACAAGTGGAGAAGAAGAATCGAATTAAGAAGGTGAAGATATGTTGAAAAATACAAATGTTGTACTTGGTGTAACAGGAGGAATTGCAGCATATAAAGCCTGTGATATTGTTAGTCGACTAAAGAAACTTCAGGCAAATGTGGATGTTATTATGACTAAATCTGCAACGGAAATGGTTCAGCCCCATACCTTTCAAGCCTTAAGTCAAAACCCTGTAATTACAGATACATTTAGCACACCAAGATATTGGGATATCGAACATATTTCATTAGCCCAAAAGGCCGATATCTTACTAGTAGCACCTGCAACTGCCAATATTATAGGTAAAGTTGCTAATGGTATTTCAGATGATATGCTTTCTACTACAATTATGGCATCTACTGCGAAGGTTATTTTTGCACCAGCTATGAATACTAAAATGTATGAAAATAGAATTGTACAACAAAATATAGAAAAGTTAACTTCATTAGGATATCAATTTATTGAACCAGCTTCAGGACGCCTTGCATGTGGTGATATCGGCAGAGGAAAGCTAGCCGATGTAGATGAAATTATTGAATTTGTAATAAACATAGCTAAACCTAATAGGGATTTAGAAGGAAAAAAGGTTTTGATAACAGCTGGTCCAACTAGGGAATCTCTTGATCCTGTTAGATTTATTACTAATCATTCATCGGGTAAAATGGGGTATTCTTTGGCTGAAGCAGCTGTAGAAAGAGGAGCCGATGTAACCCTTATAAGTGGTCCTACTAACCTTTGTCCACCTAAAGGGGTTAGGCTAATTAAAATAAATACTACTTTAGACATGTACAATGCAGTAATGAAGAATTATATAGATCAACATATCATTATTAAATCTGCGGCTGTTGCAGATTATCGTCCAGAAACGGTATCCACTAGTAAAATAAAGAAAAATGAAGGAAATTTAACATTAACTCTAGTTAGGAATCCTGACATTTTGAAGGAACTTGGTTGCTTAAAGGAAGACCGGGTTTTAGTTGGATTTGCAGCAGAAAGCGATAATGTTATTGAAAATGCTAAGGGTAAGATTAATAGAAAAAACTTAGATTTTATTGTTGCAAACGATATCACAGAGGAAGGTGCTGGCTTTGGCACCGACACAAATATTGTTAATATTATCGATAAAAATGGTGAAATAGAAAAAGTAGAAAAATCAAGCAAAAGAGAAATTGCGCACCGTATTTTAGATAAAGCAAAGAAATTTATTAAATAAAGTACAATAAAAGGGCTTTTATAGTCCTTTTATATTTTATGAAGCGTTGCGAAGGCAATAGCATAATTTTGTTATAAGGAGGTGGGCTCTTGAGCAAGGAATTTAAAATAGTACAGGTAATAGTAAATAATAATAGCTATCAAACTGATAAATTATTTGACTATGAAATCCCCACCCATTTATATAATAAAATAACTAGAGGAATGCGAGTAATGGTTCCATTCGGTAGAGGAAACCAAAGACTTGAAGCCTATGTATTTAATGTAACTACCTCGTCTGCCAAAGACATGAAGTTAAAAAAAGTACTTGCTGTTATAGATGAGCAACCTATTTTATCAGAACATCAATTAAGACTAGCATTTTGGATGAGAAATCAATATTTATGCAAATACATTGAGGCTATACATTGTCTAATACCTAAAGGTATGATAAATAAAGAAAGAAAATTAATTATATTAGTAAATAATCAATGGGATACATTGATTTCCCCTAGTCAACGTAAATTGAAAAATATACTTACTACAATAAATGATTTAGGTGGGAAGGTATATTTAGATTTGTTAATGCAACACATAGATTATAAGGAAATTAACGATGCTATTAAAACCTTGCTTGAAAAAAATATAATTGATATAAAATATGAATTTAATAGTAAAATAAATATAAAGACAGAGCGATATGTATATATAAATGTGAAGGATAACAGATGGAATGAAGCTTTAGCTTCGTTAAAAAATGCTAGAAAACAAAAAGTATCCTTAGAGATATTAAAACAACAGGGTGAGTGTAGTGTAAAAGAATTGTTATACATGGCCAATACTGGAATGACAACATTGAATAGTTTAAAAGATAAAGGGTATATAGGTTTTATGGATGTAGAGGTTAAAAGGGATCCATTTGCTAATAAAAGCTTTTCAGCCTTTCCAAAGCCTGTTCCTAATAAAGAGCAGCAAATGGCTATAGATAGAATAGGTAATTCTATAAAAAATAATATAAATGATAGATGCTTAATACATGGTATTACAGGTAGCGGAAAAACTGAAATTTATCTACAATTGATAGAAAAGGTAATAGAAAAGGGCAAACAAGGAATTGTTTTAGTCCCTGAAATCTCCCTTACCCCTCAGACTGTATCAAGATTTATGGGAAGGTTTGGCGACCGAATAGCTGTACTTCATAGTAGTCTTTCTGATGGAGAAAGATACGATGAATGGCGAAGAATTGCAATGAATGAGGTAGATATCGTTATAGGTGCACGATCCGCTATTTTTGCACCTCTTAAAAATCTAGGAATTATTATTATAGACGAGGAGCATGAACATACTTATAAATCTGACCAGACGCCACGATACATGGCCACTGATATTGCAGAGTATCGTAGTCAATTAGAGAACACAGTACTAGTTTTAGGATCTGCTACGCCATCCATAGAAACCTACCATAAAGCTTTAAATGGTAATCTAAATTTAATTACTTTAACAAAAAGAGCTACAGATGCAAAGCTTCCTCATATTGAAGTAGTTAATATGACAAAAGAACTAGAACTAGGAAATACGGCAGTTTTTAGCAGTCAATTAATAGCTGAAATGGAGGAAAATCTTAAAAATCAAAAGCAGACTATTTTATTTTTAAATCGTCGAGGGCATTCTAGTGTTATATCATGTAAAAGCTGTGGTTATGTTTTGAAATGTGAGCATTGTGACATTACAATGACATTTCATAGAACAGATGAAAGACTGAAATGTCATTATTGCGGACAGATGAAGCATGTACCAGCAGTATGTCCTAGTTGTAATAGTGATAGCATTAAATATTCAGGGACAGGAACCCAAAAAATTGAGGATTTAGTTAAGCACTATTTGCCAACTGCAAGAATTATGCGGATGGACATGGACACTACAAGTCGTAAAGGTTCTCATGAGAAAATACTTGAAAGTTTTAAAAATCAAGAGATTGATATTCTTATAGGTACTCAGATGATATCTAAAGGGTTAGATTTCCCTAATGTTACTCTTGTAGGTATTATTTCAGCTGATTCTGCACTGAATTTACCGGACTTTAGGGCGGCAGAAAGAACCTTTCAGTTGGTTACTCAAGTAGCCGGTAGGGCTGGTAGAGGCTTAGAAGAAGGCCGAGTAATTCTTCAAACCTACGAACCAAATCATTACAGTATTATAGCATCACGAAATCACGATTATGAAAAGTTTTTTCAAGATGAATTGATAATTAGAAAAGAATTTTATTATCCACCATTTACTAACTTAATTTTATTAAACTTTTCTGGTAAGGATGAAAAAACAGTTGATTATGCAGCTAATTCAGTTGCAAATCACATTAAATATATTTTAAATTCTCAAGGGTACAATACTTTTGATTATAATATTTTGGGTCCTAATCCAAGTATGATAAGTAAAATAAAAGAAAACTATAGATATCAAATTTTACTAAAGGATGTGGATGTACCGTTTGGATTATTAAAAAAGGCTGTAAAGTACTTATTAATAGATAATAGAAATAAATATATTCCACAAAACTTAACTTGTAGTATTGATATAAATCCATTTACAATTATTTAAGGAGGTAGAAAATATGGCAATTAGAATTATTCGTAAAGAAGATGATCCAGTACTTAGAAAGACTTCAAAGATAGTTGATAAAATCGACGATAAAATTCTCTATTTACTAGATGATATGATAGAAACAATGTATGATGCAGATGGAGTAGGGCTTGCTGCTCCACAGGTTGGAATTTTAAAAAGAGTCATAGTTATTGATGTAGGTGAAGGTATAATAGAATTAATAAATCCTGAGATTATATATGAAGAAGGTAATCAATGTGATTCTGAAGGATGTCTTAGTATACCTGGAACCACAGGAGAAGTTATAAGACCAGCTATTGTTAGAGTTAAAGGTCTAAATAGAAAAGGACAGGAAATTATTATTGAAGGTGAAGAATTTTTAGCTAGAGCACTCTGCCACGAAATTGATCACTTAAATGGAATACTGTTTACAGATAGAGTTGAAAAGAAATAGGGGTGATTTAATGAAAATAATTTATATGGGGACTCCAGAATTTGCTGTTCCTTGCTTGGAGACTTTGGTAAATAGCAAACATGAGGTAATTGGTGTTTTTACACAACCAGATAGGCCGAGTGGCAGAGGTCAAAAAGTTAATATAACTCCTGTAAAGGAGAAGGCTTTAGAACATAATATTCCTATATTTCAGCCAACTACCTTAAAAAATGAGGATGTAATTAATGAAATAAAGGAGTTAAATCCAGATATTATTATAGTTGTAGCCTATGGTCAAATTTTACCTAAAAAAGTTCTTGAAATACCTAAGTATGGCTGTATTAATGTCCATGCTTCCATATTACCAAAATATCGTGGTGCAGGACCTATTAACTGGGCTATTATTAATGGTGAGAAAAAGACTGGAATTACTACAATGTATATGGATGTTGGTCTAGATACAGGTGATATGCTGTTAAAGGAAGAAATCGAAATAGGTGAGAATGAAACAGCTGGCGAGCTGCACGATCGTTTAATGAAACTTGGCGCTAAGGTATTAGATAAAACAATAGAACTATTAGAAACTGATGAAATAAGGGGTATTCCTCAAAATCATGATAATTCATCATATGCACCAATGCTTACTAAAGATCTTGGTAAAATTGATTGGAGTAAGTCTGCAAAAGAAATAAAAGATCTAATTAGAGGAACAATTCCATGGCCGACGGCTTACACTACCTATAATGGTCAGGTTATGAAAATATGGAAAAGTAGAATAATTGAAAGTAACAAGGAGCATGCACCAGGAAAAATTTTAGAAATAACAAAGGAATATATACTTGTTGCTACGGGTAAAAATATATTAGCTATTGAAGAAATACAATTTAGTGGCAAGAAAAGAATGAGTGTAAAGGATTATTTAATAGGGAATAATATTGAAGCAAATAAGAATTTAGGTGAATAGCATGGAGATTCAAAATGAGTCAAAGAAAAACATTGTATATAGGAAATTTGTTTTTCTGCTAGTACTCATGTTTAGTATAATAGCCCTTTCTGTAACAACTTTAATGTTACTTGCAAAAGGACGAAATCAATATTTTTACAAGTTTACATTTTTCATTATAACTATAACTCTAGCTGGAGTAGGTCTATTGTTATTATCTATTATTATTACAGTTATTCTTTTATGGTATGACTATCCTATACCTAAGGCTTCCAAAAGAATATTGGAGCCCTCCATTACAGTCATATATCCAATGATACTTTTTTTAGGTAAGTTATTGCAATACAACGAAAATACTATAAGAAGAGCTTTCACGGAGCTAAATAATAAATTAGTATTTAGTAATGAATATCATATAGAGGGAAAGAATATATTAATTTTGACCCCCCATTGCATTCAAAAATCTTTATGTCCTCACAAAATTACTACAGATATTAAAAATTGTAAACGATGTGGTAATTGTAATGTAGATAATCTTATAGGCTTGGAAGAAAAGTATGGAGTAAGCTTTAGAGTAGTGACTGGGGGCACTTTAGCAAGAAAGATAATTGTAGATGTACTACCTAAAGCTATTGTTGCTATAGCATGCGAAAGAGATTTAATTAGTGGGTTACAGGACGTAAAAAAGCTACCGGTTATTGCAGTAGTAAACAGACGGCCAGAGGGCCCATGTGTTAATACCTTAGTTGACTTAGACGAAGTTGAAAGAGCGATTAAGCATTTTTTATTATCTAAGAAAGAGTAAATTTTGTAATTATTAAGAGTGACTAAATATGAAGTGTTGCGAGAGAACTAGCACAATTTTGTAAATGTAGAGGAGTGATACTATGTTTTATCCATATCGATTTGGTTTTGATCCAACTATGATTTTTCTGATTCCATCTATTATATTTGCTATGTATGCTCAAACTAAGGTTAGAACAACCTTTGCAAAATATTTAAGAGTAAATGGAAAAAAAGGATATACAGGATATCAAGTTGCCCGATATATATTAGATCATAATGGGATGAGGGATGTTCCAATTGAACTAACTAGGGGTCAGTTAAGCGATCACTATGATCCAAGGAAAAGAGTCGTACGTCTATCTAATGAGGTATACCATAGTACATCATTAGCATCCATTAGTGTTGCAGCCCATGAAACAGGTCATGCAATTCAACATGCTCACGGGTATATACCTCTTAGTTTTAGAAATGCAATTTTTCCAGTAGCCAGCTTTGGATCACAAGCGGCGTGGTTTTTTGTCATTTTTGGTCTTATAATGTCAGCCCCAACTTTGGTAAATATAGGAATATTACTATTTACGGCTGCTGTGCTATTTCAAGTTATTACTCTTCCTGTGGAGTTTAATGCTAGTAGTAGGGCGATGAAATTATTAGATGAGGGTGGTTTTATTGTAGTGGATGAATATAATCACTCTAGAAAAGTACTAAGAGCGGCAGCTCTTACTTATGTAGCAGCTACGGCTACAGCAGTGTCCCAATTAATCCGATTACTTCTTATAAGAGGTCAACAAAGAGACTAAAAGGCGTCGAGCACGCCTTTTTATTTTTATAATCTAAGGAAATATAAATTTTTAATTTATACAGGAGGCAAGGATATGAACCCAAGAGAAGGAGCATTAATAACTTTATATGAAATAAACGAAAAGGAAGCTTTTTCAAATATCGCTTTAAATAAGGAATTGAGAAGGAATTCTTATAATCAATTAGATAAAAATTTATTGACGGAGCTTGTTTACGGTGTCTTAGAAAATCAAATTTATATTGACTATATAATAGGACAGTTTTCAACCTTTGCCATAAAGCAAATGAATCCATATACATTAAACTTATTAAGACTTGGAATATATCAATTAGTTTTTTTAGATAAAGTACCTAGTTTTGCAGCTGTAAATGAAACTGTAAATCTATCAAAAAAGTATTGCAAAAAAACAACAGGATTTATAAATGGAGTCTTAAGAAATGTTCAACGAAATATGAAAAATATTAAGCTACCAAACCCTGAGGAGAATATTGTTAAATATTTATCTGTAAAGTATTCACACCCAGAATGGTTGGTTAAAACATTTTTAAATAATTTTGACAAGGATTTTACAGAAGAACTTTTAAAAGCTAACAATACTAAGCCAGAGCTGTATGTTCGTATAAATACACTGAAAATATCCATAGATGACTGTATAAAGCTTCTTACTGATGAAGGTTACACTATAAAGCAAAGTCCATTGATAAGGGAGGCAGTTGCTGTTAAAGGATTGCAGAATATAGAACAATCTAATTTATATAAAAAAGGATATATTCAAATACAAGATTTTAGCTCCATGCTAGTTGCTAAAGTTCTAGATCCTAAGGAAGGTGAATATGTAATTGATGTATGTAGTGCTCCAGGAGGTAAAACCACCCATATGGCACAAATAATGAACAATAAGGGGACAATAATCGCTAGAGATATCCATGAGCATAAATTAAAACTTGTAGAAAGGAATGCTCAAAGACTAGGGATAAAAATTATTCATACAGAAAACTTTAGTGGAAATGATTTAGATGAAAAACTATTAAATATGGCTGATAAAGTACTGGTAGATGCACCTTGCTCTGGACTCGGAATTATTCGTAGAAAACCTGAAATAAAATATAGAAAACAAGATGAAGATATAAAATCCATTACAGCTATACAGTATGATATACTTAAAAATGCGGCTAAATACGTAAAAACAGGTGGAGAATTAGTCTATAGTACCTGTACTATAAATACTAAAGAAAATGAGGATATTGTACAGAAATTTTTAAAAGACAATCCTAGTTATGTTCTAATTAACCTTAATAAGGAGTATAAAGACCTTGTTCCAGGTGAGCATAATAGTAGTACAGTTCAACTTTATCCTAACTTACATAATACGGATGGATTTTTTATTTCCAAGATAAAACGAATTAAGTAGAAAATTCGGGAGGTTAATTATAATTATGGAAAAAAAAGATTTACTAAGTTTAACATTGACAGAAATAGAAGAATTGCTAGTTAGTATGAATGAAAAAAAATTTAGAGGAAAACAAATATTTCAATGGATTAATAAAGGAATCAAAAACTTTGACGAAATGACGAATTTATCTAAAGCTCTAAGAGACAAACTAGAGGAGCATACCTATATTACTAATATTAAAATTGAAGAAAAATTAGTTTCTAGTATAGATGGCACAATAAAATACTTATTTTTATTGGATGATTATAATATAATAGAAGGTGTGGTTATGCAATATAATCATGGGCTAACTGCTTGTATTTCCACACAGGTTGGTTGTGCTATGGGATGTAGCTTTTGTGCATCTACACTTGAAGGTCTAGTTAGAAACTTAAGAGCTGGAGAAATGATAGATCAAATACTAACAATGCAGAATGATATAGGGGATAGAATTTCTAACATAGTATTGATGGGAAGTGGGGAGCCATTAAATAATTTTGATGAGACTATAAATTTCCTTAGCATAATAAATAATGAGAATGGATTAAATATCGGAAATAGACACATTACTCTATCAACTTCAGGACTGGTGCCACAAATTAAAGCCTTAGCTGATTTGCAAATACCTATTAATTTAGCTATATCTTTACATGCTCCTAATGATGAGCTAAGACGAAAGACAATGCCTGTAGCTAAAAAATACTCTATTAAAGAATTAATAGCTAGTTGTAGGTATTATATTGATAAAACTAGCCGCAGAATAACCTTCGAATATGCTTTAATAAAAGGGGTTAATGATGGACAAAAAGATGCTAATGAGCTGTCTACTCTATTAAAGGGTATGCTTTGTCATGTAAATCTAATACCTGTAAATAGTGTAGAGGAAAGAGGATATAAAAAGCCGAGTATAGAGACTATTAAGAGTTTCCAACAAGTATTAAAAAAATCAGGTATAGAAGCAACTGTTAGAAGAGAAATGGGTTCCGATATTAATGCAGCCTGTGGTCAACTAAGAAGAAAACATTTACAAAACCAACAAAAATGATAAAATAATATGAACAACAAGATTAGATATAAAGGGGGGCGAGCAAAAGATGAATGTTAGTGCTATTTCAGATATTGGGAAGGTAAGAGATATTAACGAAGATAATTATTGTATTTCTGAAAAGGGTTATGGGTTATTTATAGTGGCTGATGGTATGGGTGGTCATAATGCAGGAGAAATTGCTAGCTTTCTTGCTGTTAATAGTATTAAGGATCATATTAATAAATATGTTTCTATAGATATGGAAGAACAATCTATAAAGGGAATTATATACGAAGCCTTTAATCGTGCAAATGAAAAAATTCTTATTCATGCAAATGAAAATTTGTCTTGTGATGGGATGGGAACAACCACAACGCTAGTATTGAAAATTAATTCTATTCTTTATATAGGGCATGTAGGTGATAGTCGGGCTTATCTTATTAGAGATGGTGCTATAGAGCAAGTAACTCAGGATCATTCTCTGGTTGCAGAATTAGTTAGAAGCGGTAGTATTACTGAATTGGAAGCAATGAAGCACCCCCAGAAAAATGTTATTACCCGTGCATTAGGAACAAGTAAAAGTATTAAAGTGGATATCTTTACCATTGACTTTAATGCTGCAGATGCTCTAATTTTATGTACAGATGGTTTAAGTAATTTTGTAGATAATTATGAGATAGAAAAGGTTGTATCAGAACTTAAAGATAGTAATGAAGCATGCGAAAGGTTGGTATCAATGGCAAATAAAAGAGGTGGCTATGATAATATTACAGTATTAGTCGCAAAAAATAATGAGAAAAATATAGAGAGTAGGTGAATATATGATTGGTAAAATATTAGGCAATAGATATGAAATTGTTGAAAAAATAGGCGGGGGCGGGATGGCATTAGTATATAAGGCTAAATGCAACCTATTAAATCGTTACGTTGCAATTAAAGTGTTAAGACCGGAATTTATTAACGATAAAGATCTACTAGATAAGTTTAGAAAAGAGTCCCAAGCTGCTGCTAGTTTATCTCATCCTAATATAGTTAATGTGTACGATGTAGGAGAAGAAGATGGTGTATATTATATTGTTATGGAGTATGTGGATGGAAAAACCTTAAAAGAGTTAATTAAGGAAAAGGGGAAGCTGTCTAAGGGCGAAATATTGGATTTTACAAGACAAATAGCCTTAGCATTAAAACATGCTCACTCCAATCATATTGTTCATCGAGATATTAAACCTCATAATATTTTAGTAACAGAGGATAATAGAGCTAAAGTTACAGATTTTGGAATCGCTTTAGCTGCTACCTCGTCTACAATTACCAATACTGGAAGTATAATTGGTTCTGTCCATTATTTTTCTCCGGAACAGGCTAGAGGAGGCTATACTGATGAAAAATCAGACCTATATTCTTTAGGTATTGTTATGTATGAAATGGCCACTGGAAGAGTACCCTTTGAAGGAGATGCACCAATTACAATTGCATTAAAACATATTCAGGAAAAGCCAGAACCTCCTTCTAAGTATAATCCTTCTATTTCGAAGGGGTTAGAAGCTATAATTATTAAATTAACTCAAAAAGAGCAGTCTGCTAGATATGCTAATGCTTCTGCATTAATAGAAGACTTATATAAAATAAAAAACAATTTTGATTTAGATGATATTGATAATACTTTAAAAATTGAAGATTCACCGACTCAAATTATTCCAATGGTTACTGCCAATGAGATAAGACAATTAACTGATAGCCAAGATGAAGTAAAAACTATGAATATAAAAAATAAAAAAGGTAAAAAAGACAATAGTAAAAAAGATAATAAACGTAAACTTGTAATTGGATCTGCTATTGCTGCTGCATTAGTTGCTGCTTTAGTATTTACATTTGGATTCTTTTATATATCCGATTTATTTAAAGTAGAGAATGTAGAGGTACCGGATTTTAAAGGTATGAATATTGAAAAGGCTAAGGAATTGGCAGAGGATAAAGGACTAAGTCTAAATGTAAGTACACAACATAATAGTGAGGTTCCAAAGGATGAAATAATTAATCAAACAACTCGGGCAGGTATGACGGTTAGAAAAGGATTTGAGGTTAAAGTAATTGTTAGTGAAGGAAGTAAACTAGTTTCAGTTTATGTTCCTGATTTAGTTAACGAAAATGCTACAGATGCTAAAAGATTATTAAGAGATGCAGGATTAGAGCCAGGAAAAGTAAGTGAAGATTCTAGTGATGAGTACCCTATAGGAACTATTATTGATCAAAACCCACGTAAAGGGGTTGAAGTTGCTGCTGGATCTGCTGTAGATTATGTAGTGAGCACAGGGCCAAAGGTTCAAACTTTCCCTATGCCAAACCTATTAGGAACAACTTTAGAGGAAGCTCGAAGCATACTAAAACAGTTTAAACTTGAAGAAGGAAGTATTACAGAAGAATATAGCGATGTATATGTAAGAGGCTATGTTATGGAACAAAATATTTCAGCTGATAAAGAAGTAAGTGAAGGATCTGTAGTTAATTTAGTCGTTAGTAAAGGAAGCGATGTACCAGATCAAATGGAAGAAATAGAAGAAGATGAAAATCAAAATGGTACAGAGGGAACACAAACTATTCAGATTCCTTTAAACAAATATACGGGTAAGGTTAATGTGGAGATTTATCAAATAGACGGTTCAAATAGCAAGAAAGTATATAGTAAAGATCATAATGCAGATAAAGAAGAAAGTCCTATTCGAGTAGAGGTAACTGGAATAGGTCGTCAACAATATACTGTCTATCTAAATGGTGAAAAACAAAATCCTGTAGAAGTTGATTTTTAGGGAGGTATTTAATGTATAGTGGTAGGTTGATAAAAGGGATCGGCGGTTTTTATTACGTTGATATTAATGGAGAAATATTTGAATGTAAAGCTCGTGGTCTTTTTAGAAAAAAGAAGGTTGTTCCTGTAGTTGGAGATTACGTTGAAATAGATATTATAGATAGGGAAAACAAGAAGGGTGTCATGGAAAAGATTAACGAACGGCACAATGAATTAATTAGACCTTCTGTATCTAATGTAGATCAAGCTATAGTTGTATTTGCAGTAACCCAGCCAGATCCTCACCTTTCACTCTTAGATCGATTTTTAGTATTGGCAGAAAGTCAGAGGCTAAATATAATTATTTGTCTTAATAAAATCGATTTACTAAAGGAAGAAGAGTATAGAGAAATTGTTAATATATATACTTCTGCTGGTTACAAAGTAATACTAACTAGTAGTAAGCAGGATATAGGAATAAGTGATTTAAGAGAAGAGTTAAAAAATAAGACCACAGTGTTTGCAGGGCCATCTGGAGTAGGTAAATCTACGCTTTTAAATTATATCCATCCTGGGCTAAAGTTACAAACTGGCGAGATAAGTATAAAAATTGGGCGGGGAAAACATACAACACGACATGCAGAACTTATGGCCGTTGAGGAAGATGGTTGGGTTGTAGATACTCCAGGATTTAGTTCTCTAAATATGGATTTTATCCATGAAGATGATCTACACTTTCATTTTCCAGAGTTTGTACCCTGTATGGATAATTGTAAATTTAATTCCTGTAAGCATATGAATGAACCTAGTTGTGGTGTTAAAGAAGCAGTTGCATTAGGTAAAGTATCTAAAAATAGATATACTAGTTATATTCAATTTATTGATGAGATTAGAAAGAGTAGGAGGTACTAACTTATGATGAAATTAGCTCCATCAATATTGTCAGCAGATTTTTCTAGCTTATTAGCAGATATAAAAAAAGTCGAGGAGGCAGGCTGTGATCTTCTTCACATAGATGTAATGGATGGGCATTTTGTTCCAAATATTACAATAGGTCCACTTGTTATGGAAAGTCTGAAGGGTAAAACTAAGCTTCCCTTTGATGTACATTTAATGATAGAAAATCCAGATCGATATATTCCTCAGTTTACTAAAGCAGGAGCTCACATAATATCTGTCCATAGTGAGGCTTGTATTCATTTGCATAGAACTATACAACTTATAAAGGATAATGGTGCAAAGGCAGCTGTTGCGCTTAATCCAGCCACACCTTTAAATGTAATAGAGCATGTACTTGAGGACTTAGATATGGTTCTTATAATGACAGTTAATCCTGGATTTGGAGGACAAAGCTTTATTGAATCAAGCCTATTAAAAATAAGGGCATTAAGAAAAATAATAGATACCAGGGGACTTAATGTCGATATTCAAGTAGATGGTGGCATTAAAGTAGATAATGTTAAAAAGGTTATAGATGCTGGTGCCAATATAGTTGTTGCTGGTTCTGCCATATTTAATAGTGAAGATATTACACAAACAGTAAAACAATTTAGAGAAAATGCTAATTTATAAATTGTAGATATGGAGGCAAAGATGAAAGTAACCGTAGTAACAAATGGTCATATTGAAAACATGAATATTTTAAAATCTGTTATTCAAAACAGTGATTATATTATTTGTGCAGATGGTGCAGCTAAATACTTAATGAAATTAAATATTTATCCAAATATATTGGTGGGAGATCTCGACTCCATTAACAAGGATGCGTTTCAGTGGATAGAAAACGGCGGAGTCAAGGTTCAGCAGTTTCCTGTAAAGAAGGATATGACAGATACGGAGTTAGCTGTAGAATTTGCGTTAGAGCAGTCACCGAGCGCAATAACTATTGCAGGCGCCATAGGTTCTCGTATGGACCATAGTTTAGGTAATATAATGTTACTGTATAAAATTCATAAAATGGGTATTAAGGCAAATATCATTAATGAGATAAACGATATTACTATAACAGATAGTACTATAAATATAGCAGGGAAAATAGGACAAACTATTTCTGTAATACCTATTAGTGGAGATGTAAAGGGTGTTACATTAGAAGGGCTAGAATATCCTTTAACTAATCACGATATCGATATGGGAAGCTCTTTAGGTATTAGTAATAGATTTATAAAAGATAGGGCAACTATTTCAGTTAAAGAAGGAACTGTTTTAATTATTAAGGTTTTAGGCGAAGTATAAGTTAAATGTCACTAAAGGTTGTTAGAACTTTTAGTGACATTTTTTACTGCTTATGAATAGTATAATAATATATTATTCTCTAAGGTAGGTGGTGATATGTTTAAAAGGAGAAGAAGGCATTCTTCATTAAAACTTACTGGATTAATAATTACACTAGTTGGAGCATTAATGTTCCTATATATTATTCCATTACAAATATGGTATCTTATTATTGCTGGCCTATTTGTAACAATAGGATTACTAATATTTAAAATATGTTAAATAAAAAAAGATACTTAATATAAAAAGCCGCCATTTAAATGGGGGCTTTTTTATATAAAATTATAAAGCTCTTTCAACTTTTCCAGAACGTAGGCATCTTGTACATACATTGATTCTCTTTGCTGTACCTTTAACTATAGCTCTAACTCTTCTTAAGTTAGGTTCCCAAGTTCTTCTGTTATGACGGTTGGAGTGACTGATCTGATTACCTGAAACTCTACCCTTATTACAAACTTCGCATACTCTTGCCACTACGAACACCTCCTTCAAGCCTAGCTCATCCTCTAAAACATAATAATAGTATCATATATAACAAATTTTTGCAATAATAATATTTTAATATATGTAAAATACAATGCTTTAGTAAATTATTAATATAAAAATTTATTATGATTATGGTTATTGTTGAACTATTTTTGGTATTCATATACAATATAATATTATAATGTGATATTCTAGCTATCAGTATTTTAAAACATAATATATAATATGATATTATATATTATAGATATTTATACAACTATCACTATTTTAAGTATAATATTGTAAGTAAAGTGGGGAATAAATATAAGATAGAAGAAAATAAAGGAGGTTTTTTAATGCCAGGAAAATTAGTTACTAAATTAGGTACAATTATAATTGATGACCATGTTTTAACATCCATTGCAGGTGTTTCAGCTATGGAATGCTATGGGGTAGTAGGAATGGCTGCTAAATCTGCGGCTGGAGGCCTTGTAGAATTATTAAAAAGAGAGCAGTCTGGAAAAGGTGTGAAGGTACATACTGAGGAAGATGAAATAACAATTGATATATTCGTAATTGTAGAATTTGGTACCCGTATATCTGTAGTTGCAAATAATATCATAGAAAAAGTAAAATATAACATTGAGCATTTGACAGGAATGAACGTTAAAAAGGTTAATATTAATGTTCAGGGTGTCAGAGTGCAAAAGTAACTTAAGGAGGTACTAGTTGTGAAAATTGAATATATTGATGGGCATCTTTTAAAGAAAATGATAATATCTGGAGCACAGTCTCTGGAGACAAATAAAGAAATAGTTAATGCGCTTAACGTATTTCCTGTGCCTGATGGTGATACTGGTACTAATATGTCTTTAACTATGCAGTCAGCAGCAAAGGAAGTGAAAGGAACACAATCAGATTTGCTAGAAGATATTGCTAATGCTGCTGCTAATGGTTCTTTAATGGGTGCTAGAGGTAACTCAGGAGTAATTTTATCTCAGCTTTTTAGAGGGTTTGCAAAGGGAGTTAAAGGCAAAAGTCAAATTCATACGAAGGACTTAGCAGAAGCACTAAAATCCGGGGCAGATACTGCCTATAAGGCTGTAATGAAGCCAATAGAGGGTACTATTTTAACCGTTGCTAGAGAAAGTGCAGAAGCAGCTTTAATAATTGCTAACAAGGAAAAAGATATTGTTACATTTATTGAAAAAGTTATTAAATATGCGGAAAAATCATTAAGTAGGACACCAGAAATGCTTAAGGTGTTAAAGGATGCAGGGGTTGTTGACTCTGGTGGTAAAGGACTAGTATATATATATTTAGGTGCTTTAGGTGCAATTACTGGTAATATGCCTGTTATTGAAGAGGAAGCTATTGTAGACAATAGTTATATACATAATATAGAAGAAATCGACGGAGAAATTGAATTTGGATATTGTACAGAGTTTATTATTCGTTCTAGTGCTGCCGATATTAATAATTTTAAGAAGATTATAGAGGGATATGGAGACTCTATGTTAGTTGTTGGTAATGATAGTGTTGTAAAAGTACATATACATACTAATCATCCAGGTAAAGTTATGGAACATGCTTTAGAACTTGGATCTTTAAGCGACATTAAAATAGATAATATGAGATTACAGCATAGGCATGAGATATTTAAGCAAACCGAAGATAAAAATAATGTAAATACTGAAATTGTAATAGAAAAAGAAATGAAGAAGTATGGTTTTATTACAGTTACAATGGGTGAAGGTCTAACTAAAATATTTAGGGACTTTACTGTTGACCATGTAATCGAAGGTGGTCAAACTATGAACCCAAGTACAGAAGACTTTGTTAAGGCCATTGATAATATTAATGCTGAAACAATATTTATTTTACCTAACAATAGTAATATCTTTATGGCAGCTAGTCAGGCTAAAGCTATTTCAAGTAAAAATATTATTGTAATTCCTTCAAAATCTGTACCGCAGGGATTATCAGCTTTATTAGCATTTAACCTTGAATCTACTCCAGAGGAAAACGAAGAGACGATGATAGAAGCAATTAAAGCAGTTAAAACAGGTCAGGTAACTTATGCGGTGAGAGATACTAGTTATAATGATTTAGAAATACATGAAGGTGATATTTTAGGAATTGGTGATAGCGAAATAAAATCCGTAGGAGAAAATATTAAAGAAGTATCTATAGAACTCATCGAGGAAATGATAACTGACGAAAGTGAAATAATAACTATTTTTTATGGGTCTGATGTTACAGAGGAAGATACTAGAGAATTGCTTGAAGTATTAAAAAATAAATACGAGGATATAGATATTGAATTGTACTATGGTGGACAACCATTATATTATTATATTTTCTCTATTGAATAGGGAGGCAGCATGAGCTGCTTCCCTTTAACATTATTACAACATTCTGTTATAATAAAGACAAAAAGACATTTGGAGTGTGTAGTATGAATATTTTAAAACAGGATATTCAGTATATTAAAGGTGTTGGACCAAAGAAGGCTTATCTTTTAAAACGGCTTAATATTAACACTGTTGAAGATATGATATGGTATATGCCTAGGGACTATGAGGATAGGACAAATATAAAAAGGATTGCTAATTTAAGACCAGGAGAAAAGGCTACTTTTTATGGGAGTATACTTGGTGAAGGTGATGTATCAAAGCCTAGAAAAAATCTTTCTTTAATTAAATTTAATGTTAAGGATGAAACTGGGACCATTGAAGTTATATTTTTTAATAAAACATATTTGAAAAAAACTTTAACTTCTGGTCAAAGAGTAATGATAAATGGAGAAATTAAAAAAGGCTTTAAGGGCTTACAAGTAGTTAATCCAATTATAGAAAAGGTAGATATGTTAGATAGGGATAATAGACAAGGCATTGTTCCTATATATCCATTAACCGAAGGTTTGAGTCAAAATGAAATTATTTCAATACAAAAAAGGATTCTTCAAATAGTTAATGAATCGATAGAAGAATATTTACCAGAAGAGATTATGAATAGATGTAGGCTTTGTAATATAAAGTTTGCTCTAAACAATATTCATTTTCCAAGTAATGTTCAAGCCTTAAAAATAGCCAAATATAGATTGGTGTTTGAAGAATTTTTACTCTTACAGCTTGGACTTTTTAAAATAAAAACAGGTATAGTGCAAGATAAAAAAGGTATACCCCTTACAAATAATAATGGAATAGAAGCCTTTATTAAAAAGCTACCATTTAAACTAACCAAAGCTCAAGAAAAGGTTCTTAATGAAATATCTAAAGACTTAGAAAGAGATACACCGATGAATAGGCTGGTTCAAGGAGACGTGGGCTCTGGAAAAACCATTGTGGCTATAGCAGCATTATTAAAATCAGTAATAAATGGCTATCAAGGTGCTTTTATGGCTCCCACAGAGATATTAGCAGAGCAACATTATGTATCTTTAACTGAGTTACTCGAGCCTCTTGGAATTAAGGTAGGTCTTTTAGTAGGAAGTCTATCTAAAGGTGAGAAAAATAAAATATTAAATAAGGTTGAATCTGGGGAAATTAATATAGTAATTGGTACTCATGCGCTTATCCAAGAAGGTGTAAAATTTTGTAATTTAGCTTTAGTAATTACAGACGAGCAACATAGATTCGGCGTAAGACAAAGAGCAATACTTGCTAGCAAAGGACAAAATCCTCATGTTTTAGTTATGACAGCCACGCCCATCCCTAGAACTTTAGCTCTAATATTATACGGAGATTTGGATATATCAATTATAGATCATTTACCTCCAGGTAGAAAAACTATAAAAACATATAGTAGTACCTCTAACAAGAGAGATGATATTTATAATTTTGTAAAAAAACAGTTAGATGAAGGTAGACAGGCTTATGTGGTTTGTCCCTTAGTGGAGGAGTCAGAGGCTATAGAAGCTAAGTCAGCTACAGAAATTGCACATGAGCTTTCCTATGATCTGTTAAATGGTTATAAAATTGGACTTCTCCATGGGAAAATGTTAGCTAAAGAGAAGGAAGAAATAATGGGTAATTTTAAAACAGGAAATATAGAAGTTTTGGTTTCTACTACGGTCATTGAAGTTGGTGTAAATGTTCCTAATGCAACTATTATGGTAGTAGAAAATGCAGAACGATTTGGTCTAGCTCAGCTCCATCAGTTAAGAGGTAGGGTAGGAAGAGGTAGTTATCAATCTTACTGTATTTTAGTAAATAATAGTAAGTCGGAAATTTCTAAGGAGCGCATGGATATAATGGAAAAAACGACTGATGGATTCATTATATCTGAAAAGGATTTAAAACTTAGAGGTCCTGGAGAATTTTTTGGTACTAGACAACACGGGTTACCAGAGCTGAAAATCGCTAACTTGTTTAGACATATATCAGTACTAAAGACAGTACAAAAAGAAATAGAGAAAATGACTCCTGCTGATCCAGATTTAACACTAAATAATTATCCATTGCTTAAAGTAAAATTAGAAGAAAAGTTTCTATTGGTAGAAGAGGTTTTATAGAAAAACATTTTGTCTACTAATGTGTAGTGTGCTAAAATAATTATAGAGTTAAAGTAGGAGGATACATATGAGAGTTATTTCAGGAAAAGCAAGAGGTCATGCTTTAAAGGCACCTCAAGGTTTAAACACTAGACCCACTGCTGATCGTGTAAAGGAATCTATATTCAATATTGTTCAATCGAAATTGTATGATAGTATTGTAATTGATTTGTTTGCAGGAAGTGGTAATCTAGGTATTGAGTCTTTATCAAGGAATGCTAGTAAAGCTTACTTTATAGATAATAATAAAAATAGCATTCAATCAATTAGAGAAAATCTTAAAAAAACTAATTTAGTTAATAGTTCCATAGTAATTCAGATGGATGTGCTATCTGCTATAAAAAAATTAAGTACTCAAGGTGTAAAGGCAAATATTATCTTTTTAGATCCACCCTATTCTAAAGGATTTGTTGCACCTACTTTAGAGGACATTTTTTCTTTTGAAATACTACAACCAGATGGTATAGTTGTTGTTGAACATAATAAAACTGATGAAGTTCCAGAGAGTGTGCATAATTTACAAAAATATAGAACTAATAATTACGGAGATGTAGCAGTTTCTTTTTACGAGTTGAGGGAGGAGATATAGATGAGAGTAGCAATTTACCCTGGTAGTTTTGATCCTATTACAAATGGGCATCTAGATATAATTGAAAGAGCTTCTAAAATGTGCGATAAATTAATTGTATCTGTCATATATAACCCAAATAAAAATCCTTTGTTTACTTTGGAGGAGAGAAAAAAACTAGTTGAGGAATCGATAAAAAATTATCCAAACGTTTCAGTAGATTGTTTTTCAGGACTATTAATTGAATATGCAAAAGAAAATGAAGCTACAGCTATTATTAAAGGCTTAAGAGCTATATCAGATTTTGAATACGAGCTTCAAATGGCATTAATGAACCAAAAATTATGTCCTAGTATTGAAACTGTATTTTTAATGACTAGTAGTGAATATTCATTTTTAAGTTCTAGTTTAATTAAAGAAGTTGCTAGGTTTGGTGGATGTATAAAGGGATTAGTTCCTGAAGTTGTTTATAAAGCAGTAATGAATAGATTTTAATATTAACTTTATATTAGGTAAGGGGGATTATTTAATGAGTGTATTGAAGTTGCTTGAAGAACTAGAAGATATAGTTGAAAATGGGTCATCAATACCTTTTGCACAAAAAGTATTAGTAGATAAAAAAGAAATATTAGAGATTATTAAAGAAATTAGAATTCATTTACCAGATGAAGTTAAACAAGCTCAGTGGATTAAAGAAGAAAGACAACGTATATTAGCAGAAGCTCAGCAAGAGGCAGATACGATTTTAGAGGAAGCAAATGATCATATTTTATTAATGATTGATCAAAATGAAATTACTAAACTAGCTAATAATCAGGCAGAAGAAATAATTGCACAGGCACAAAATAGTGCTAAGGAAATGCGATTAGGTGCAAAGGATTATGTAGATAGTCTGTTAGAATCTGTACAAGAAAACTTGGTGGAACTTGTAAATACAGTAAGAGAAAATAGAGATGAAATAAAAGGTATGAAGTAGTTACTACTTCATACCTTTTCCTTTGGTAAAATAAATTTGGATTTTTAATAGAAGAGCAGTTAGTAAAGATACAATAAGTAAGCTTATTAAAACCGCAATAAATAATTCTATTGATAATTGACAGTTAAATAAAAATTTTCTATGAAGACTCATTTCTTGATAAGAATTATATACTGGAAATGATAGAACAAAAAAATTGCTGAAAATAGGGAAAACAAAATAGGTTATTAATGAAGAGAAAGCTGCATGTAAAGATTTAGCAAACAGATATAAAGAAGTCTTTATATCTGTTAACCCAATAATACTTGAAACTTGCGCATGTACAGAAAGGCCACTCCATCCTATTATAAAGCT
This sequence comes from Alkaliphilus sp. B6464, assembly GCF_018141165.1. Classification (NCBI taxonomy): domain Bacteria; kingdom Bacillati; phylum Bacillota; class Clostridia; order Peptostreptococcales; family Natronincolaceae; genus Alkaliphilus; species Alkaliphilus sp. B6464. The sequence continues at coordinate 2,776,192 of NZ_CP058557.1, read as the reverse complement.
AGCTATAGCAACCTTCGTGCGTAGATCCATACCTATGCTATCTGCAACCATTTTTGCTCCCATTGTCACCTCAAAAAGTCCAGCAACAAAAGAACTAATAATTGAAGGTGATATTTTAAAAGGCATAAGTAGTATAACTAGAATCGAAGTAATTAAATCGATTATTTTCAGAAGTTCTAACATACGGATAACAACAGCAAATAGAATAATAAAGCCTCCTACCATTAATATGGTGTTTAATGAATTTTTCACAGCGTTTCCAAGAATTATTCCTATAGAGAAATTTGAATTATTACCTTTGGATAGTTGGTTAAAGGCTCTTTTAAGTAAGTGTTCCTTTGATTTGGCAGTTCTATAATTATCTAATGATTTTTTATAGAAACTAAAGATTATACCTACTATAATAGTCCCAATATAGTGGGCAGCTACTATAAGAATACCTATCTTTGAAGATTTAAACATTCCTACAGATACAGAACCAATCATAAATAATGGTCCAGAGGTGCTACAAAAAGATATTAATCTTTGCGCTTCTACTTGAGTTAAGATTTTATCTAAACGAAGCTTAGAAACAATTTTAGCTCCTACAGGATATCCGGAGGTGATACTCATTGCGAAGGCAAAAGAACCTTCGCCAGGGACATTAAATATTGGACGCATAATTGGTTCTAGAAGTATACCAAAAAACTTAACTACACCAAGATTAATTAATAATTCTGATCCAATAAAAAAAGGAAGTAAAGCAGGAATAACTAATGTTGTCCATATTACTAGTCCGTCATAGGCTGCATCTACAGATTCGCCAGGATATATTATAATGGAGGCTATTAGAAATAGTATGACTAATATTATGAAGTAGTAGGATAAATTTTTATAGGACTTACCTCGAGTAAATTTTCTAAACTGTGATAAAATCAAAAAAAATATTAAGAGCAAACTAACAATTAAAATAATATTTATAGACATAATTATCCTCCTAGATGAAACTATATTATAGTATATTAAATGAGGAAATTGCATATTTAAGCTAAGTCATGCAATCTCCAAAATTCTATACTAATATATATTTTATAAATAGGAAGGTTATTCATTATTAGTTTAGTAATAGATACTTATTTGATTATTTTTGATAATATGGACTAGTTGTATAATCTAACTGCCCTGTTATATTTGCTTTATTTTTAAATGCTAAGGAATAGATATTTGTTGCACGGATATCTATATCTAGCATTCTTTCTGCAATCATATTTTGCGGTTTATAGTGTTTTAAATTAGATATTATTGGAATAGAAGAGCTAGATTTTAAAGTCTGTAATATTTCCCGTCCTTTGTGATTAAATGCTAATACACGTGCATATTGGGGCCCTCCATTATTGTTAAAATAGGAAATATCATCTTTACTTATATTCAACAAAATATGTATTAAAATACGTTGTATCCTTGTTAATGTATAACGTTTGCTTTTAATGCAATTATAAAGATCAGAAAGTGAATTTACCTTATTAGAGCATTGATATATTCTGTTCTCTAACCCTTCTACTACATCAAAAATGTTTTTTATTTCATCCAACTTACTTCTTCTTAATATAGCAAAAATAGATTCCTGAAAATCTGTACTAAAGATAGGAGCTATACCACTATTTATGTTAGAAGATAGAATATTAAAAGCATCATTTGGTACAACAGAGCTAAGATATGATAGAGGCTTGTTCTTTAGTAGATGTTCTCTAATTGCGGTAGCGCTGGCAATTGAGCTGTTAGTAATATGCTTGTTATGATAGTGGGCAGACTTTCTAGTAATAGTATAGGGTATAATTGAACTTTTAAGCTCTTTAATGGTTTTTAAATATTCTATACCTAAAATATTATTAGGGTTTTTTATAATATTATTTATTAAAGTTAATTGTTCCTCATTATATGATCTTACTTCTTCAAAATATTTAACTATAGCAATGGATCTTGCTACAGGAAATGCAAAACCTAAATTAACATAGCCTTTTAATATTTTTTTAAATTCAGAGGAAGGACTAGTTAGTACATTTGCAATTTCTAAAAGCAAATCTAAATTACCAACTTCGCTACCGAAACTAAAGCAGTCAACAGCACCTAAGCTATTAAGTAGGCTTATTGACCCATAAGCAAATAACTCTGCAGTTGCACATGCATAGGGAGTAGGAATTTCAATTATTAAGTCCACACCTGATTTTACAGCCATTTTAGCACGTTCCCACTTGTGCACAATAGCTGGTTCACCCCTTTGAACAAAATTACCACTCATTACTGCAATTGTATGAGTAGCGCCTGTAATCTCTTTAGATACATTTAAATGATATAGATGTCCATTGTGAAAAGGATTATATTCTGTAATTAAACCTAAAATTTTCATATGACCTCCTAAAAAATTTTATATTACTATTTTAATAAATATTATGGAATTTGGTAAGACTTAAAATTAAATATAAATTTTACTAAAAAATATTTAAATATCTTGATAAATCACTTATAATTTATTATGATTGATATGTTAGAATTTTATGTTATATCAATTATATGAAATATGTATATACAAACGAGGAGGTTTTAAAATGAAAATTTTAGTGGTTAACTGCGGAAGTTCTTCATTGAAATATCAGCTTATTAATATGGAAAATGAAGAGTTGATAGCGAAAGGTTTAGCTGAAAGAATAGGAATAGATGGTTCAGTAGTTAAACATGAAACCATTGGTAAAGAAAAGGTTGTTATTGAACAAAATATGGATAACCATAAGGCAGCAATTCAAATTGTATTAGATGCATTAGTAGATCCAAATCATGGAGCTATAAAGTCAATGGATGAAATATCAGCGGTAGGACACCGTGTTGTTCATGGTGGAGAGGAATTTTCTGATTCCGTGCTTATAACAGATGAAGTTAAAAAAGCATTAGAAAAGTGTTCAGATATTGCACCATTACATAACCCTCCAAACCTTATGGGAATTCATGCTTGCGAGGAAATACTTCCTAATGTACCTATGGTAGGAGTATTTGACACTGCATTCCACCAAACTATGCCTAAGGCTTCCTTCATGTATGCATTACCATATGAAATGTATGAGAAACATAAAATTAGAAAATATGGATTCCATGGAACATCTCACAAGTATGTAGCAAACAGAGCTTCTGAAATCCTGGGAAAACCTATTGGAGATCTAAAAATTGTTACTTGTCACTTAGGAAATGGTGCAAGTATTACTGCTGTAGATGGAGGGAAATCAATAGATACAAGTATGGGCTTTACTCCGCTTGAAGGGTTAGCAATGGGAACAAGATGTGGTGATATGGACCCTGCTATTGTTACTTTTTTAATGGAAAAAGATCACTTATCCTGCTACGAAATTAACGAAATGATGAACAAGAAATCAGGAGTTTTAGGAATTTCAGGAGTTAGCAGTGACTTTAGAGATATTGAACAGGCTGCTGTTAAAGGAAATGAAAGAGCACAATTAGCTCTTGATGTATATCATAAATTAGTTACAAAATATATAGGAGCTTATGCTGCTGAAATGGGCGGAGTAGATGCTATAGTATTTACAGCTGGTTTAGGGGAAAATTCTCCAGACACCCGTAAAGAAGCTTGCAAGAATCTTGAATTTTTAGGAGTAAAAATTGATGATGAGAAAAATAATGTAAGAGGAAAAGAAACAATAGTAAGTACTGATGATTCTAAGGTTAAAGTATTGTTAATACCTACAAATGAAGAACTTGCAATTGCACGAGAGACTAAGGCTATAGTTCAATAATATTAAAAGGTAGGTATACCTACCTTTTAAAATTTTTAAAATAAATATTTAGCTAAGATACGGAATTACAACTGTCTGCTATCAAGATAAAATACTTGACAAACAAAAAAATCATTTGTATAATCTATCTTAGCGATATGATCGAGGTGAGAGCTATGAAACTTGATATAGATAGTATAAAAAAAGGGGATAAGAACGCTTTAGATTTAAACTTCGCCTTAGATCTTAACACCATTGATTATTATGGTGATATTATAGATATAATATCACCTGTTGACGCGAATGGTAAATTGTACGTAATTGATGATAGACTATATATGAATTTAGAAATAAAAACCCACATGCAGGTAAACTGTAGTAGGTGTCTAGAATCCTTTACCTACCCCTTTAAATCAAGTATCAATGCAGAGTTTGTTCATGAAAATTTATCTACTGATCAAACTGATGAATCAGATGAGGATATAATTTATTACCAAGAAAGCACTATCGATCTTGATGAATTAATTAAAGAAAATATTATCATGAACATTCCAATGAAACTTGTATGTGATAAAAGCTGTCAAGGGCTTTGTTCAAATTGTGGGATCAAATTAAAAGACAAATCATGTGATTGTAGTCATACACAGTCTATTGATGAGGATGTTGACCCTCGATTGGCTAAGCTTAAGGAATTGTTAGAACAAGATTAAGGAGGTGTTAAGCATGGCGGTACCAAAGCGAAAAACTGGAAAATCTAAAAGAAATATGAGAAGAGCTGCTAACTCAAAATACACTGCACCAGGGTTTGTAAAATGCCCACAGTGTCACGAGCCAAAGTTACCTCACAGAGTATGTCCTGAATGTGGATATTATAAAAACAAAGAGGTTGTTGCTGCTCAATAATATATTATATAAATATAGGGAAAATAGTAATGCGTACATTGATTTATGTTATGCATTACTATTTTTTTATTGAAAAAAACATATAGTACTTGATTTTTTTATAAAGTGAATATATACTTTATATTATAACCAGGTACTAAATTTTAGTACTAAATCGAGGTGATAATGGTGAGTAGAACTGGAAGATTAAGTAAAGTAAATAGACAAAGTAAGTTATTAGAACTATTAAGGGAAGACCCTTTTGTAACCGATGAGGATTTATCCGAAAACTTTAAAGTAAGTATACAGACTATTCGATTAGACAGATTGGAACTAGGAATTCCAGAACTTAGACAACGTATAAAAAATGTGGCTGAAAAAAATTATGAAAAAGTACGAAGTATTATAGGGGCTGAAATTGTAGGAGAGCTAGTGGACTTAAACCTAGGTGTTAGTGGGATATCGATTTTAGAAACTACATCTGAAATGGCTTTTAGTAAAACCAGTATAGTTAGAGGTCACCATATTTTTTCACAGGCAGAATCCTTAGCTATGGCTGTAGTAGATGCGGAAGTAGCTCTAACTGGGGTTTCGAATATTAAATACTTAAGTCCTGTTAGTGCAGGAGATAAACTAGTAGCAAAGGCCGAAGTGATAAGAGTACGGGGAAATAATCACTTTGTTCATGTTAAAATATACGTTAATCAAATACAAGTATTTCGTGGTAAATTCATATTGGTAATAATTAAAAGTAAATAAGGAGGCCAAATATGAAAATCGTTATTGACGCAATGGGAGGAGACAATGCTCCATCAGTTACTGTTGAAGGAGCTATAGAGGCTGTTAAGAGTTATGACGTAAATATTATTTTAACGGGTAACCAGCCAATGATAGAAAATGAGTTAGCAAAATATGATTATCCAAGGGAAAAAATAGAAATAATACATTGCAGTGAGCAGATTACAAATGAAGATAAACCTGTAATTTCAATTAGAAAGAAAAAGGATTCTTCAATGGTTGTAGGATTGAAGCTGGTTAAAGAGAATAAGGCAGATGCTATTATATCTGCTGGAAATACAGGCGCTCTATTAGCAGGCGGACTTTTGTTGCTAGGTAGAATTAAAGGAATAGATCGTCCAGCACTTGCTCCTGTATATCCTACCACAAAAGGAATTTCTGTACTTATTGATGGAGGAGCTAATGCTGATTGTAAACCGAGAAACTTTTTAGAGTTTGGAATTATGGGAAGTATTTATGCTGAAAAGGTAATTGGTATTAAAAAGCCGAAGGTATGTACTGTTAATATAGGAATAGAAGAAGAAAAGGGAAGTGATGTTGTAAAGGCAGCACATAATCTTTGTAAGGATGCATCATTTAACTTTAAAGGCAATGTAGAAGCTAGAGATATACCTAGCGGGTATGCGGACGTTATCTTATGTGATGGGTTTACGGGAAATGTTATTTTAAAACTTACAGAAGGTTTGGCATCGTCTATTTTTGGTTTATTAAAAGAAGAATTTGTTAAGAATACTTTTAGAAAGATTGGTGCCTTATTATTAAAATCTGGATTAAGGGACTTTAAAAAAAGATTTGATTATACAGAATATGGTGGTGCACCATTTCTAGGTGTTAATGGAGTACTAATTAAAGCTCATGGAAGTTCGGATGGGAAAGCCATAAAAAATGCAGTACGACAGGCAATCAAATTTGTAGATAATAATATAATTGAAGATATTACTACAGAAATCACCAGTTTGGGAGTTGATACACTTGAGTAAATTTTTATCTGTAGGGATTACAGGCACAGGTAGCTATCTTCCTGAAAAAGAGTTAACTAACTTTGATTTAGAAAATATGGTAGATACAACTGACGAATGGATTAGAACCAGAACAGGCATATCCAAGAGAAGAGTTGTAGAAGATAAAATAGCTACATCAGATTTAGCTACAGAAGCTGCTAAAAAAGCTATTGATAACGCTGGAATATCAGCTGAAGATGTTGATTTAATTATAGTAGCTACTGTAACTCCTGATATGGCCTTTCCCTCTACTGCCTGTATTGTGCAAAAAAATATTGGCGCAAAGAATGCAGCGGCTTTTGATATTGAAGCAGCATGTTCTGGCTTTATTTATGGCATCACTATTGGTGAGCAGTTTATTAAATCAGGTGTGTATAAAAATGTCTTGGTAATTGGTGCAGAAACCCTAAGTAAAATTCTTAATTGGAAGGATCGTAACACCTGTGTTTTATTTGGTGATGGAGCTGGGGCAGCCATATTACAACCAGTTAAAGAAGGCTACGGTATACTGTCTAGCAGTCTAGGAGCTGATGGTTCCAGTGGTGACTATTTGACACAGCCAGCAGGTGGTTCTCGAATACCAGCATCAATTGAAACTGTTGCAAATAACTTACATTATGTGCAAATGGATGGAAGTGAAGTATTTAAGTTTGCCGTGAGGATAATGGCAAAGTCAACATTGCAGGCCATAGAAAGTAGCGGCCTTAAATTGAATGATATAGATTATATGATCCCTCATCAAGCTAATATTAGAATTATAGAAGCTGCTGCAAAGAGACTTAATCTGGATATGGATAAAGTCTATGTAAATTTAAATAATTATGGGAATATGTCTGCAGCTTCTGTACCTGTTGCATTGGATGAAGCTGTTAGAAAAGGTAACATTAAAACAGGAGATATAGTGACCTTGGTTGCATTTGGTGGGGGTTTAACTTGGGGATCATCTGTAATTAGGTGGTATAGATAGTTTGTTATTAAAGGATATATACTCTGTAGTTAAGACGTGAAGCAGGCATATTGTATTGGAGGCAAATATATGATTAAAAATAGACTTTGTGAAATATTAAATATTAAATATCCTATACTACAAGGTGGTATGGCTTGGGTTGCTACTGCGGAGTTGGCAGCTGCTGTTTCTGAGGCAGGGGGATTAGGTATAATTGGAGCTGGCAATGCGCCTGGTGAAATTGTAGAAAAGGAAATTTTAAAAGCAAAGAATATGACAAATAAACCTTTTGGTGTAAATATTATGTTGTTATCTCCTTTTGTTGACGAGGTAGTAGAAGTTGTTTGTAAAAATAAGGTTCCTGTAGTTACTACTGGTGCAGGGAATCCTGGAAGGTTTATGGAGAAGTTTAAAAGTGTTGCCACAAAAGTAATTCCAGTTATCCCATCCGTTGCCCTTGCAAAGAGAATGGAGACTCTGGGAGCAGATGCGGTTATAGCTGAAGGGACTGAAGCTGGTGGACATATCGGAGAACTTACTACAATGGCACTGGTACCGCAAGTTGTAGACATAGTTAGTATTCCTGTTATAGCAGCCGGAGGGATTGCTGATGGTAGAGGTCTATTAGCATCACTATCCCTAGGTGCAGAAGGAGTGCAGATTGGAACGAGATTTATTTGTGCAGAGGAATGCATAGCTCATAATAGGTATAAAGAAATGATAATAAATGCTAAGGACAGAGATGCAGTAGTTACAGCAAGAGTTACAGGTCACCCTGTAAGAGTGTTAAAAAACAAGCTAGTAAGAGAATTTAACAGGTTAGAGAAAGACGGAGCTACTGCGGAAGAAATTGAAAGACTTGGACAAGGAAAATTGAAAATAGCTGTAATTGATGGAGATATAGAAAGTGGATCTGTAATGGCAGGACAAATAGCTGGTATGATTACAAAAATTCAGCCCTGTAAAGAAATAATAGAGGAAATAATTTCAGATGCAAATGAGCAGCTTACTTTAGTAAGCAAGTTCAATGGGGAGGCATAGTTATGGGGAAAATTGCATTTGTTTTTCCAGGACAAGGCGCTCAATATGTAGGAATGGGGAAGGATTTTGTTGAAAATTTTCCAGTTGCAAAGAGTATTTTTCAAGAGGCTAGTGATGAAGTAAATATTGATATGAAGAAACTTTGTTTCGAAGGACCAGACGATGAATTGATGAAGACCGAAAATACCCAGCCAGCCATTTTAACTACTTCGATTGCTATGCTAAAGGTATTGGAAAATGAGGGACTTAACTGTCACATGACTGCTGGACTAAGTCTAGGGGAATATACCTCCTTAGTTAAGTCAAAAGTATTTTCATTTAAAGATGCAGTTAAATTGGTTAAAAAAAGAGGTAGATATATGCAGGAAGAAGTACCAATGGGAATAGGCACCATGGCAGCTATTTTAGGATTAAATAGAGATCAGATGCAACTATGTATAGAAAAAGCTAGACAATATGGAATAGTAGAAGCGGCTAATTACAATAGCCCAGGACAAATAGTTATTTCTGGTGAAATAAAGGCAGTTGAGGCTGCTGTGAAAATGGCAGCAGAGCTTGGTGCTAAAAAAGCTGTTATATTACCTGTTAGTGCTCCTTTTCATTGTAGTTTGCTTAAAGGTGCTGGTGAAAAACTTCAACAAGATCTTGAATTGTTAAAAATAAATGATCCAGAGATCCCTGTTATAACTAATGTAGAAGCATCGATACTATCATCAAAATTAAAGGTTATACCTTCTTTAGTTCAGCAGGTAAGTAAATCTGTACTATGGGAAGACTCTGTTTCTTTAATGTTAGATGAAGGAGTAGATAATTTTATAGAGATTGGGCCAGGTAAAGTCTTATCTTCATTTATAAAAAGAATAGCCAAGACTAAAGAAAAGAAGGTTAATATTTATAATGTTGAAGATGTAAACAGCTTTAAACAAGTACTACAAGTAAAATTGGAGGTGTAATTTTGAATTTAACAGGCAAAACAGCTTTAGTAACAGGGGGATCCAGAGGTATAGGTAGATCAATTGCTTTAGCCCTTGCTAATCAAGGTGCAAATGTTATTATAAACTACACAAGCAATGAAGAAAGTGCAGCAAAGGTTGTAGAAGAGATTGAAAGTTTCAATGTTAAAGCTTTAGCAGTGAAGGCAAACGTTTCAAATGCTGAAGAAATAAACTACATGATGTACAAAATAGAAGAAATATTTGATGGAATTGATATTCTAGTAAATAATGCTGGAATTACACGTGATAACCTATTTATTAGAATGAAAGAAGAAGACTGGGATCAAGTAATGGATATAAATTTAAAAGGTGTATTTCTATGTACAAAGGCAGTTGTTAGAAAAATGATAAAACGAAAGTATGGTAAAATTATTAATTTATCATCAGTAGTAGGGGTTGTAGGAAATCCGGGTCAAGCAAACTACTGTGCATCAAAGGCTGGTGTTATCGGTTTTACTAAATCTTTGGCTAAGGAAATAGCAGGTAAAAACATCACAGTAAATGCAATTGCTCCAGGATTTATAGAAACCGATATGACAAAGGTTTTACCTGAAAATGTAAAGGAAAGTATGCTAGAAATTATTCCTATGAAGAAATATGGTAAGCCGGAAGATATTGCGAATCTAGTATTATTTTTAAGTAGTGACAATGCTAGCTATATTACTGGTCAAGTAATTCATGTTGATGGCGGTATGGCAATGTAAGTTTTTAAACACTTTGAAATAACAAAGGCTTCTATCGAAACTTTTTAAACTAAAGAAGCATTTGTTGAAACGCATTTTATAGAAGGTGTATATTAAGGAGTTTTATACTTTCTTATGCGTTATAAAAAATATAAAACAATTAGGAGGAATTTTATATGTCATTTGAAAAGGTTGTTAAGATTATTGCGGGCCAATTAGGTGTAGAAGACGTTAGCGAAATTACTAGAGCCACCTCTTTAATGAACGATTTAGAAGCAGACTCATTAGATGCTGTTGAAATAATCATGGAAATTGAAGATGAATTTGGTATTGAAATTCCAGATGATGAAGCTGAAAAGTTTAAGAATATTGGGGATATTGTTGATTATGTAGAGTTAAATAAATAGTAATATTAAATCCCGATATAATCGGGATTTTGTAATAGAGGAGGTAGCACTATGGAAAGAAGAGTAGTAATAACAGGAATTGGATGTATTACACCTGTAGGTACTGGAAAAGAAGAATTTTGGAAATCACTAACAACGGGTGTTTCTGGCATAGATTATATTACAAAATTCGATACAGAAGATTTTACTACCAAGATTGCTGCAGAGGTAAAAGACTTTAATGTTGAAGATTATATCGATAAAAGAGAAGCGAAAAAGATGGATCGATTTACTCAATTTGCTGTTGCAGCTGCACAAATGGCGGTAAATGATGGCCAATTAAATATTGAAAAAATAAATACTGAACGTTTTGGAGTTATCCTAGGCTCTGGCGTAGGTGGAATTGAAACATTAGAAGAACAGAGTAAGAAACTATTTGAAAAAGGTCCGAAGAGGGTTAGTCCATTTTTTATCCCCATGATAATATCTAATATGGGATCTGGCCAAGTATCTATTGCTCTAGGAGCAAAGGGGCCAAACACAACAATAGTTACGGCCTGTGCTGCTTCAACAAATGCTATTGGTGAAGCCTTCCGTACAATTCAAAAGGGTGATGCAGATATTATGATTACAGGTGGAGCTGAGGCTTCTATTACACCATTATCTATAGCTGGATTTTGCTCCATGAAGGCTATGTCAACTAATAATGATAATCCTAAAAAAGCTAGCAGACCTTTTGATGCCAATAGAGATGGATTTATAATGGGGGAAGGGGCAGGGATACTTTTAATAGAGGAGCTAGAACATGCTCTTGAGCGAGGCGCAACTATTTATGGGGAAGTTATAGGCTATGGTACAAGTGCTGATGCATATCATATCACTGCTCCTGCCCCAGATGGTGAAGGAGGTGCTAGAGCTATGTCTAGCGCATTAAAGGATGCTAATATTGATTATAATAGCATAGACTATATTAATGCCCATGGTACAAGTACACCATACAATGATAAGTTTGAAACTGCTGCAATTAAAACTGTATTTAAGGATCATGCATATAAATTAGCCGTAAGCTCAACGAAGTCAATGACGGGTCACCTTCTAGGCGCTGCTGGTGGAATTGAAGCTATTGCATGTGTTATGGCGATTAAAGAGGGAATTATACCTCCTACAATTAATTATGAAACACCAGATCCAGAATGTGACTTGGATTATGTCGCTAATGTGGCCAAAAAGAGAGAGGTTAATTATGCCCTTTCAAACTCATTAGGTTTTGGTGGCCATAACGCAACTGTTATTTTTAAGAAATATGAATAGCCTTATATAAATATACTTATTATAGGAAGAAGGAAAAACTTCTTCCTATAATTTTTGCAATTTAAATAATATAATAGTACAATTAAAACAAATTTATTTTTGATTGCTATTAATACATATATAAGAAATGGTGGAGGTAAGAAATGAAATTAGATACAAGTCGTATAGCACAAATAAAAGAATTTCAAAAGATAATAGAATATAAATTTAATGAAATAACTATGATAAATGAAGCATTGACCCATAGTTCCTATGCTAATGAAAGTCGTAATAGATATATTTATAATAATGAAAGACTAGAATTTCTAGGAGACTCGGTTTTGAGCATTGTAGTTAGCGAGTATATTTATTTAAAATATAATACTTTACCTGAAGGAGAGTTGACGAAGGTAAGAGCTAATGTTGTATGTGAGCCCTCTTTAGCACACCAAGCTAAGAAAATAAAGTTAGGTAAATATCTGTTATTAGGAAAGGGCGAAGAAGTGACAGGTGGAAGAGATAGAGTGTCTATATTAGCTGATGCCTTTGAAGCTGTTATAGGAGCTTTGTATTTAGATGGTGGAATAGAAATAGCGCGCAAGTTTATTTTGCATATGTTAGCACATAGTATAGAACTAGCTAGTACTGGAAGTTTATTTAGGGATTATAAAACTGATCTGCAAGAGTTATTACAAAGAAAATATGATGATAAAATCAGTTATAAAGTAGTAAATGAAACTGGACCTGATCATAATAAAACCTTTGGGATTGAAGTAATATTAGGGGATCAAGTTCTTGGAGCTGGAGAAGGTAAAAGTAAAAAGGAAGCAGAACAAATGGCTGCAAAAAAAGCATTAGAGAAGGTGAATATGGAAGATGAATAAGAATAAGAGAAAAATTATTATTCCTATATTTATACCGCACAAGGGATGTCCTCATGACTGCAGCTTTTGTAATCAAAAGAAAATCGCTGGAGAAGGAACCGATGTAACTGCCGATAAGGTTTCTCAAATAGTAAATCTTCAACTGGAAAATTTAAAAAACGTAGATGAAAGTAAGGAAATAGCTTTTTATGGAGGGAGCTTTACTGGGTTACCAAGAGAACAACAAAGCCAGCTTTTGACAATTGCATATGAAAAGAAAAAACAAGGACTAGTTAATGAAATTCGTATTTCAACAAGACCAGACTATATTAATGAAGAGATTCTTGATTTTTTACAAGATTATGGCGTTTCGATAATTGAATTAGGTGTACAATCAACAGATGATGATGTGCTAAATTTAAACAATAGGGGACATTCGAGAAAAGATGTTTTTAGATCAGTATCTTTAATAAGAGAAAGGGACATTCAGCTTGGACTTCAAATGATGGTTGGCTTATATGGTGATACAGAAGAAAAACTTCTAAAAACAGCAAGAGATATTATTGATTGCAAACCTGATTTTGTTAGAATATATCCAACAATAGTTATACAGGATACGTTATTAGAAAAATTGTATTTAGATGGAGTATACAAACCAATCAGCCTTAATGAGGCTGTTTATTTGTGCAAACAGCTAGTTTTAGAATTTAACAAAAATAATATACCTATTATTCGTCTAGGGCTTCAAGCAACGGAAGAAATATCTATAGGGAAGGGAATTGTGGCAGGTCCATACCACCCTGCCTTTCGAGAAATTGTAGAAACAGAAGTGTATAAAAATATTATAGAAAATAAAATAACAAAGAATAAGAAATTAGAAGGAATGGTACTAAATATATATTGCAATTCTAAAGACTGTTCAAAGGTTTCTGGCTATAATCAGTCTAATAAGCATTATTTTGAAAATAAGTATGGATTTAGAAAGATTAGAATTTACCCCTTAAGTAATATTCTAGCTGGAGAAGTAAATGTAGAGATAATAGCAGCTTTGTGATAAAATAAGACTACATTCAGAGAGAAACTTTTCTCCCACTGAATGTTAAGTGATTTCGTTCTAGGAGCTAACAATTCTCACTCCCTCTTGTATAATAGGGCGTCTTAGAGCTGTTAGTTTCGGATGAAATATTTCAGTAACTATAATATGTAGTATATGTAATAATGGGGGGATATCTTTGCATCTTAAAAGGTTAGAAATTCAGGGATTTAAATCCTTTGCTAATAAAATAGAAATTAACTTTGAGTCGGGCATAACCGGTGTTGTTGGACCTAATGGTAGCGGTAAAAGTAATATTTCAGATTCTATACGTTGGGTACTTGGAGAACAAAGTGCTAAAACCCTTAGGGGAAGTAAGATGGAGGATGTTATTTTCTCTGGAACTACTAGTCGTAAGCCCTTAGGTATGGCAGAGGTATCAATTACACTGGACAATAGTTCTAAAGCCCTACCGATTGATTATGGTGAGGTAACAATTACGAGGAGAGTCTATAGATCAGGAGAAAGTGAATATTATTTAAATAAATCTTCCTGTCGTCTTAAGGATGTACGGGAGCTGTTAATGGATACTGGAATTGGAAAAGATGGATATTCTATAATTGGGCAAGGTAAGATTGATGAAATACTTAGTAATAAATCAGAAGATAGAAGGCAAATTTTTGAAGAGGCAGCTGGTATAGTTAAGTATAAAACTAGAAAAGACGAAGCTGAAAAAAAATTATCTTCTACAAAGGAAAATTTACTAAGAGTTTTAGATATACTAAATGAACTAGAAGGTCAGTTAGGTCCTTTAGAGAAGCAGAGCACTAAGGCAAAAAAGTTTAAGGTATTAAAAGAAAAACTATTAAAATTGGAAGTGAATCTTTTTATTAAGGAAATAGACAAAATAGATGATGAACTAAAACATATATATGAACAGATAAATGTACTAAAAAAATCTATTGAAGAACAACAGGGACAAAAACAATTTTATACTTCTAACTTGGAAGATTTAGAAAAGGTAATTAGCCAGTATGATATGGAGATATCTAATAAGCAAGATGAATACTATAATGTCCAGAAAATGATTGAAAAAATAGAAGGGCAGATCAATTTAAAAAAAGAAAAGTCTAATAATAATGATTTAAACATAGAAAGAATTAAATTAGAAATAAAGGAGATTCAAGATACTCAAGCTGATGTTTCTAAAAAACTTGAAGAAAAACTAAAAGATTTTAAAGAAGTATGTATCGATTTAGATGATATTAAAGAGCGCCTTAATAATCAAAATAAAGAATATAATAATCTATATAATATCAATTCTCAAAAAGAAAAGGACTTAGAGGATTGTAAAACCTTTATTATAGATACCATTAACGAAATATCTGATCGAAAAAGTGAATCTAAAAGCTTAAAAACTTTGTTAGACACAATGGAAGAACGGATGGAACAAGTAAGCTTGGAGTATAGTGGACATAAAGAACAAATTGTAGAAAAAACCAAAGAGCTTAGCCTTCTTAATAATAGTTTACAGGAACTAGAAAAGGATAATAAAAGTATTGGAAATGATGTTATAGAAAAGAGTAATAAGAAAAATAGTTTAATAAAAAAGTTAAATGAAGTTTCAAGTGAGGTTAATGAACTTCAAAACCAAGGCAGGAATAAAGAAACTAGAAAAAACATTATAGAAGATATGGAAAAAGAACATGAGGGTTTTAATAAAAGTGTAAAAAACATACTAGTTGCCTGTGATAAAAACAAGGAACTAGGAAAAGGTGTATTTGGCGCAGTAGCAGATTTAATTCAAGTACCAAAAGGATATGAGATATCAATAGAGACTGCTTTAGGACCAGCTCTTCAGTATATCGTAAGTGAAGATGAGAGGGATGGAAAGCGATTAATTGAATACTTAAAAAAATATAACTTAGGTAGAATTACGGTTTTGCCATTAACAACTGTACAAGAACGATTTATTACTAATGATGAACTAAATATTGTTAGAAACTTTAAGGATGCTGAAATAGCTTTTGATGTAATTACATTTGATGAAGAGTTTAAAAACATTTTTTCTAGCCTATTATCAAGGGTATTAATTGTTCCGAACTTAGATAGGGGAATAGAAATTGCGAAGTTACTTAAACATAAATTTAAGATAGTAACCTTGGATGGGGATGTGTTAAATATTGGGGGTTCTTTAACTGGTGGAAGCATTTCTAGTAAAAGTAATAGTATTTTGGGGAGAAAAAGAGAATTAGAGGATTTAATCATAGAAATAGATATTATTAAAGATAAATTAAATATAAAGACAGAAGAGTATGCTAAACTGGACAAAGAAATAAATACTATTGCAGATGAAATAGATTTATTAAACACAAATTTACAAGAAAACCGAATTAAACTTGCTACTTTGTATAGTAATATAGAACAATGTGCCAAAGAGAAAAGTAGATTAGAAAATCTATATAAGCACTCTGAAAATGAAATTGGGCAAATAGAAAATACAAAGCAAGAAACTACAAGCAGGTATATAGCACTTGAAGGCGAAATAAAAAATTTAGAACTGGAAATTGAAAGTACTAAAACTAAAGCAAATGAAAATCAACAGGAATTAGTAGAAAAAAAACAACAACTAGACAGTATAAATAGTACACTTACTGAGTATAAGGTACAACTGGCGACTGTAGAGGAACAAAAAAAGGCGTTTTTACAAGATATCGAACGGTTACAGCAATCTATTAAGAATAATGAAATAGCTTTAGAAAATAAAGAAGATCAATTAAAAGAAAATAACAAAATAAATGTACTTTGTGAAGACGAGATTAGTAGCCTAGCTAGTGAATTAAATAAATTGTCATTGAAATTAAGAACATACGAAGATGAATTAAAAGAACATAGATCAAATAAAGAAACATATCAGGTTAAAGAGGTAGAAGTTAAAAGGTTATTAAAACAAGTAGAGTCGGTTTTATTAGAATTACAGGAGAGTATCCATAAACTAGATGTTAAGAGAACTAGGTTAGAGATGCAACAACAGAGCTTTTATACCAAACTGTGGGATGAATATGAATTAACCTATAACGAAGCTTTAGGTGTTAAAGAAGAAATTTCAGATATCAGTAATACAAGTAAAGAAATAAAGATATTAAAGGATCAAATAAAGGGTCTTGGCACCGTAAATATAGATTCTATAGATGAATATGAAAAGGTGAAGGAAAGATATGATTTTCTAAAGGGGCAGCAGGAAGATCTTAGTCAGGCGCAACAATCATTAGTTAAAGTAATTAGTGATATGGAACAAACTATGCAGAAACAATTTATAGATCAGTTTAAGATTATTAAGGAGAATTTTAATAATGTTTTTGTTAAGCTATTTGGTGGAGGTAAGGCTGATCTTATTTTGGAAAATGAGGAAGATGTATTAGAATGTGGCATTGATATAATAGCTCAGCCTCCAGGAAAAAAACTGCAAACATTATCTCTTTTATCCGGTGGAGAAAGGGCCTTAACAGCAATATCTTTATTATTTGCAATCTTATTAGTAAAGCCAAGTCCATTCTGTATATTAGATGAGATAGAAGCTGCGCTGGATGATGCTAACGTTTATAGATACGCACAATTTTTAGAAGAGTTGTCTGAAGATACTCAGTTTATCGTTGTTACTCATAGAAAGGGAACAATGGAAAGTGCGGATGCGCTATATGGAGTAACCATGCAGGATAGTGGTATATCAAGCTTAGTTTCAGTAAAACTCTCAGATAATAAAAAAGATGAAATAGCAAGTTAGGAGGAGTATTATGTTTAAAAAGTTTATTGATAAGCTTACAGGAAAAGATAAGAAAAAAGAATATTTGACTAAAGTAGAAGAAAATAATGAGGTTAATGAAGATAAAAAAAATGATGAACAAGATGAACAAGTCGAAGATTATTTTAATGAGGAAGAAGCATTTCAGGAAATAATTGAAGAGAACGTGGATGACGAAACTAAGCTAGAGGAAGTTGAGGAAACAGAGGAAACAGAGGAAACAGAGGAAACAGAGGAAACAGAGGAGCTCCAAGAAGAAGTGCAGGAAAAAACTGATATATTTGAGTTAGAAGATATAGAGATCGAAATAGAAGAAAAAATAGAGTTAGATGAAGTACAAGAAGAAGTAGAAGAGGAAAATGAAGAAGTAGAAGAAGAAATAGAAGAAGAAATAGAAGAAGTGAAGGAAACAAAGTCTAAATTTAATTTATTCAAAAGACTAAAAGAAGGGCTTTCTAAAACAAAAAGTGGTATTACGGATAGGGTGGATAACTTACTTAAATCCTATAAAAAAATAGATGAAGATTTATTTGAAGAACTTGAGGAAATTCTAATTACTTCTGATATGGGTGTTCAAACAACTATGGAAATAGTAGATGGCTTAAGAGATAGAGTTAGAAAGGAAAAAGTTTCTGATCCTATTCAAGTAAAAGAGCTACTTATGGAAAAACTAACAGAAATATTAGAAGATCTACCAGGCTCTGAAATTAAAATTGAACCGTCACCTGCAATTATACTTGTAGTAGGAGTAAATGGAGTTGGTAAAACAACTTCCATTGGAAAGATGGCTCATCGTTTTAAAAGCGAAGGTAAAAAAGTGTTGTTGGCTGCTGGTGATACATTTAGGGCTGCTGCTATTGATCAATTAAAAATTTGGGGAGATAGGGTTGGGGTCGATGTAATAAGACACCAAGAAGAGGCAGATCCTGCTGCTGTTATATATGATGCTATTCAGGCGGCAAAGGCCCGAAACATTGACGTTCTTATATGCGATACTGCTGGTAGACTTCATAATAAAAAGAACTTAATGAATGAGTTAGGTAAAATATTTAAGGTTGTGGATAGGGAGTATGATGGTGCCACAAAGGAAATATTGCTAGTGCTAGATGCTACTACAGGTCAAAACGCTGTGCAACAAGCAAAAACTTTTAAAGAGGTAGCCCAAATTACTGGCCTTGTATTAACAAAGCTAGATGGAACTGCAAAGGGAGGAGTGGTTGTAGGTATAAGTAGAGAATTAAATGTTCCTGTTAAATTAATAGGTGTTGGAGAAAAAATGGAAGACTTGCAAGAATTTAACCCTCAAACTTTTGTTAAGGCAATATTTGGAGAAGAAGAATAAAATGCTTGACATAGGATTATTTTTATTATAAAATTACATCTGTAAAGTGAATATACTTTACAGATAACTAATAGGAAGTGCTGATATGTTACAAAAAACAGTTGAAATTTCGCTTTTGTATGATTTTTATAATCAAATGTTGACTGAAAAGCAAAGGGATATAGTAGATCTTTATTATAATCAAGATCTGTCTCTAGGTGAAATAGCTGATGAATTTAATATATCTAGACAAGCTGTTTATGATATGTTAAAAAGAACAGAAAAACTTTTATATCAGTACGAAGAAAAACTTGGTTTTATAAACTTATTGCAGACTAAAAATGGAAAAATCTTAACAATATTAGATAAAGTAATTGATTTAGAAAATGGACTAAACCTAAGTTCTTCTTCAGAACAATTACAAAAACAAATTAATGAAATTAAGCATGAATTAGATAGTTTTCTAAATAATTAAGCCCTGAGAAGGGAGGTATAAGGATGGTTTTTGAAGGTTTAGCAGAAAAGCTTCAAGATACGTTTAAAAGATTAAAGGGTAAAGGTAAACTAACAGAAAAAGATGTAACAGAAGCTATGAGAGAAGTGAGACTTGCACTTTTAGAGGCGGATGTTAACTTTAAGGTTGTTAAAGAATTTGTAAACAAGGTTAAGGAAAGATCTATAGGATCTGAGGTACTAGAGAGCTTAACTCCAGCTCAACAGGTTATTAAAATAGTAAATGATGAATTGACTGATTTGATGGGGAAAGCTCAAAGTAAGATTAACTTTTCATCTAAGCCTCCTACAATTATTATGCTTGTAGGTTTACAAGGTGCAGGTAAAACAACTACGACAGGTAAGTTAGCTGGTATGCTAAAAAAACAAGGAAAGCGACCTCTCTTAATAGCAGGTGACGTATATAGACCGGCTGCTATTAAACAGCTACAAGTTGTAGGAGAGAAGGTAGGAGTTCCTGTTTTTACAATGGGAGACAAACAAAGTCCTGTAGATATTGCTAAAGCTGGTATAGACCATGGTGTTAATCATGGTAATGATGTTGTTTTAATAGATACTGCAGGTAGACTTCATATTGATGAAAATCTTATGGGAGAACTTCAAGATATAAAATCTACGGTGAAACCTCATGAAATTCTTTTAGTAGTAGACTCGATGACTGGACAAGATGCAGTAAATGTAGCGGAACACTTTAATGAAAAACTGGGTATCGATGGAGTTATTTTAACAAAGTTAGATGGAGATACCCGTGGCGGTGCTGCATTATCTGTTAGAGCTGTTACTAATAAACCAATTAAGTTTGCTGGACTTGGAGAAAAACTTGATGATTTAGAACCATTTCACCCTGATAGAATGGCTTCAAGAATTTTAGGAATGGGTGATATGCTTAGTCTTATAGAAAAGGCACAGGAAAATTTTGACGCTAAAAAAGCTAAAGAGCTTGAAAACAAAATTAAGAATCAGCAGTTTACTTTTGATGACTTTCTTGATCAGTTGCAGCAGGTACAACAGATGGGATCTATAAGTCAGTTACTTGAAATGATCCCTGGTATGGGTGGTAAGCAACTCAAAAATTTAGATGTAGATGAGAAAGAGCTAGTATATGTTAAAGCAATTATTCAGTCTATGACTAAAGACGAAAGACAAAACCCGAGCATTATTAATGGAAGTAGAAGAAAGAGAATTGCAATAGGTAGTGGAACTTCTGTTCAGCAAGTAAACAAACTACTTAAACAATTTGACCAAACTAGAAAAATGATGAAACAGTTTACTGATATGGGTAAAACAGCGAAAAAAGGTGGAAAGTTTAAGATGCCTTTCTTCGGTAGATAATAAGCTTTATTTTTTAAAGGAGGTGAAAAAATGGCAGTTAAAATTAGATTAAAAAGAATGGGTGCACACAAAAAACCTTTCTATAGAATAGTTGTTGCTGATGCAAGATCTCCAAGAGATGGAAGATTTATTGAGGAAATCGGATATTATAATCCAGTTTCTGAACCTAAAGAAATCAAAATCAACAATGAAAAAGCAGAAAAATGGTTAAAAAATGGTGCGCAACCAACAGACACAGTAAAAGACTTATTTAAAAAGAATGGCATCATTGAGTAATTCCTTAATTAGGGGGTATATAAATGGGTCATTTAGTAGAAGTTATTGCTAAAGGATTAGTAGATAATCCTGACCAGGTAACTGTTACTGAAGTAGAAGGAAATCAATCTATTATTATAGAACTTAAAGTTGCCCCAGAGGATATGGGGAAGGTAATTGGTAAGCAGGGAAGAATTGCTAAGGCAATTAGAACGGTTGTTAAAGCTGCTGCCACAAAACAAAATAAAAGAGTAATTGTTGAAATTATTCAGTAAGGATTAGGGAAACCTAGTCCTTATTATATATATAATATGTTTTAAATATTGACTACAGTGTTTATAATGATACTAAATGATTTATTTGAGAAAAGGGTGTATGTATCTATGAAAAACATGCTACGAGTAGGCAAAATAACTAATACTCATGGTATAAGAGGAGATGTGAAGGTACTTCCTCTTACGGATTATATGGAGCGTTTTGAGGAACTTGAATGGATTTATATAGATGGTTATAGAGAAAAGTTTTATATAGAGAATATAAAATATAAGCCGACTCTTGTTATTCTATCATTTAAAGGATATGAAGATATAAATTTAGTCGAAAAATTTAAGGATAAATATCTACTTATCGATGAAACGCAACGAAGAGATTTGCCGGAGGATACTTATTATATTGCAGATATTATTGGACTTGATGTATATACAGTAAAAGATGAATATGTTGGCAAGGTAAAGGATATAATCCAAACAGGTTCTAGCGAGGTTTATATTATAAAAGGTACAGATAATAAGGAAATTATGATACCGGCAGTTAAGGAGTTTATACCTGAAATTTCTTTAGACAAGAGAAAAATAGTTATTGATCCTATTGAAGGAATGATAGAATGATTATAAAGGTTATGACTTTGTTCCCAGAGATGTTTGTAGGTCCTTTGGGAAATAGCATTATTCAACGAGCAAAGGAAAATGGAATTGTTGATATTGCGTATATTAATATGCGTGATTATGCTGATAATAAGCATAAAAAGGTAGACGATTATCCGTATGGAGGAGGCCCTGGTATGGTTATGACTCCACAACCGATTTTTGATTGCTATAATAATATAGTGGACACATTAGTCACAGAAGAAAACCAAAGACCAAGGGTTATTTATCTGTCTCCAAAAGGTAAAACATTTGATCAACAGATGGCAATTGAACTTTCTAAGGAAAAGAGTATAGTAATGATTTGTGGCCATTATGAAGGAATTGATCAAAGAGTAATAGATGAAATTGTAACTGATGAAATTTCTATAGGAGATTATGTATTAACAGGAGGCGAAATACCAGCTATGGTTATTATAGATGCTATAGCTAGATTAGTTCCTGGTGTATTATCTCAAGATCAATCTTTTGAAGAAGAAAGTTTTTATTCTGGATTGTTGGAATATCCACAGTATACTAGGCCAAAAGATTTTAGAGGACTTATTGTCCCAGATATACTTACTTCCGGAGATCATAAAAAGATAGAAGAGTGGAGAAGAAGAGAGTCTTTAAAGTTAACTATTGAAAGACGACCAGACTTGCTAAAGGGTGTAGAACTTAGTAAAAAAGATGAGGCTTTTTTGGAGAGCATTAAAGAAGAAAAATAAATGAAATATTCGCCAATTATATATTGTTATATTTTTATAACTATGATATAATCTACAAGGTAGAACGGACGGTCCTCTATATAGGATTAATATATGAACGTCTACGATGGAAGGAGGGACAACTATGGATATTTTAAAAACACTTACAAACGAACAATTAAAGAAAGATGTTGCTGATTTTAATACTGGGGATACTGTTAAAGTACACGTTAAAATTAAAGAAGGTAACAGAGAGAGAATTCAGATATTTGAAGGTATCGTAATTAAGAGACAAGGCGGTGGAATCGCCGAAACTTTTACAGTTAGAAGAATAGCTTCTGGTGTAGGAGTTGAGAGAACATTCCCTGTACACTCTCCTAGAGTTGAAAAAGTTGAAGTAACAAGAAGAGGTCAAGTTAGAAGAGCTAAACTTTACTATCTACGTGATAGAGTCGGTAAAGCTGCGTTTAAGATCAAAGAAAAGAAGAAATATTAATGTAAAGGGGCTGATATTCAGTCCCTTTATTGTTTATAATATTATATAATATTGTATTATAGGAGGAGTGGGAGTAATGAATATTAACTGGTATCCAGGGCATATGAAAAAAACTAGAGAGTTAATAAAGGAACAGTTAAAGCTTGTAGATGTGGTCTATGAGTTGCTTGATGCTCGTATACCACTGAGTAGTAAGAATCCTGATATTGATGGAATTATAGGTAACAAACCTAAGGTTATTATACTTAATAAGATTGACCTAGCAGATCCACAGATTACATCTAAATGGGTAAACTACTTTAAAGAAGAAGGTATGACGGTAATACCAGTTAATACTATAACTGGTGAAGGCATAAGGCAAGTAATAGAAGAAAGTCAAAATGCAATAAAGGAAAAAATGGATGCACTAATTAAGAAAGGTAGAAAAGCCAGACCAGCTAGAATAATGATTGCTGGGATACCAAATGTAGGAAAATCATCATTGATTAATAAATTGGCGGGAAGAAAGAGCACACAAACTGGAGATAGACCAGGAGTAACTAAAGGAAAGCAATGGATTAGATTAAAAGGTGATATGGAACTATTGGATACACCAGGTATATTGTGGCCAAAGTTTGAAGACCCTATTGTTGCTCAAAATTTAGCGTTTTCTGGGGCTATTAAAGATGAAATAATGGATACTGAAACATTAGCCTATAAATTATTAGAGATTTTATGGAATGATCATAAAGAAAAGGTAATTGAAAGATATAAGATTAATGAAGAATATAATTCGACTATAGATATAATGGACCATATTTCAAGAAATAGAGGTTGTATTTTAAAAGGTGACGAAATTGACTATTCAAGAATATCTAACATTATATTAGATGAGTTTAGGTCTGGAAAAATCGGGCGTATTTCATTAGAACGCCCGTAATTCTTAAAAAGTAAATACTAAAGGGGTGATTACATGCCAACATTAGATATTGAAAGCACAATATGGAATACGGGACATAATTATATAGCCTGTTGTGATGAGGTAGGCAGGGGATGTTTATTTGGTTCTGTTTTGGCTGCAGCAGTAATTATGCCAAAAGGTTTAATTATAGATGGTGTTAAAGATTCTAAAAAGTTATCTCCTAAAAAACGAGAACAATTGTATGAAATTATTAAAGAGAAATCTATAGCTATAGGAGTAGGAACAGTTTCTGCGGAGATTATAGATAAGATTAATATAAAGAATGCTACTAGGTTAGCTATGAAAAAAGCAATTTTGTCTATTAAAGATAAATGTGAAAATAGCATTACTCCAGACTACATATTAATTGATGCAGAGAAAATTGATTTACCTATTCCTCAAATGGCTATTGTTAAAGGTGATGATATTAGTCATGGTATAGCTGCCTCTTCTATAGTAGCTAAGGTACTAAGGGATCGACTTTGTGAAAGATGGCATATGGAGTATCCTAACTATAATATTAAACAAAATAAAGGCTATGGGACTAAGGCCCATAGAGAAGCATTGAAGCAGTATGGCATAAGTCCGATGCATAGAATATCATTTTTGAGCAAAATATTATAGTTGATACTAAATATGGGAGATAGTATTATGAAAATAAAATTAGGTTTGATAGGGGAACAATTGGCTGTAAATTATATTAGAGATAATGGCTATTATATTCTGGATCGGAATTATCGTACTAGGCTTGGAGAGTTAGATATAATTGCTAAAAAAGATAATATTATTGCATTTATAGAAGTAAAAACTAGAACCTCAAATACATATGGAATGCCTTCGGAAGCTGTTAATTACAGAAAACAGAAAACAATACAAAGACTATCTCAGCAGTATATATTGCATAAAAAGCTGAATAATACTTGTTGTCACTATAGATTTGATGTAATAGAAGTAAAGATAATAGGTAAAAAATACAAAATAGACCATATTGAAAATGCATTTTAATTACAGCAGCTATGCTGCTTCTTAAAAAAAATTTACAAAAAATTAAGAAAATTAAAGGAAAAAAACTTTATATATAGAATCAGTTTATATAATTTATTGTAGAATAGAAGAATAGGAAGTGGATTTATGTTAGCTAAGGTAAAAACCTGCTGCATAACAGGTCTAATTGTTACTATGATCGAAGTGGAAGTAGATATAGCCAATGGGTTACCAAATGTAAATGTTGTTGGACTTCCTGATACGTCTATAAAGGAATCTAAAGAAAGAGTAAGAGCTGCCATAAAAAATAGTGAGTTTGACTTTCCCTTAAAAAGAATTACAATTAACTTATCACCAGCAGATACTAAAAAAGAAGGAAGTCATTTTGATCTGCCTATTGCCTTAGGGATTTTAGGTGCATCTATGCAAATTCCTTTAGATGAATTAGATCATACATTGGTACTGGGAGAACTATCTTTAGATGGAAAAATTAATAAAGTAAGTGGTGTGCTCCCTATGCTATTACAAATGTATCACGAGGGTATTAAGAGGGTGATAGTTCCTGACGGAAATCTAGAGGAGGCAAAAATTGTTGATGATATAGAAATAATTGCCGCTAAAAATTTAAACGATATAGCACTCCATCTTAAACGAGAAGATAGAATATATAGTTGTATGGGATCTTCCAACTATGAGTATAAGACAGAAATTGTGACTGAAGACTTTAAAGATCTCCAAGGGCAGGAAAATTTAAAAAGGGGATTAGAAATAGCTGCATCTGGAAATCATAATTTACTAATGATAGGTCCACCCGGGTCTGGTAAAACAATGGCGGCTAGAAGATTACCATCAATACTTCCTAAATTAACCTTTCATGAGGCTCTAGAAATTACTAAGATATATAGTGTTGCTGGGTTACTTAATTCTGATGAAGGGTTAGTCAGTTACAGACCCTTTCGTTCTCCACATCATACTAGTTCGCTAGTTGCTTTAACAGGTGGTGGAAGAATTCCTAAACCAGGGGAGGTTTCTTTGAGTCATTATGGTGTTCTATTTCTTGATGAATTACCAGAATTCAATAAATCAACTTTAGAAGTATTAAGACAGCCCTTAGAAGATAGAACTATACACATATCAAGAATAAATGGATCCTATACCTATCCAGCAGATTTTATGCTGCTAGCTGCAATGAACCCTTGTCCATGTGGTTATTATGGCACTAATTCTGGTCAGGAGTGTAGTTGTACCCCGTATCAGATAAATAGATATGTAGGTAAAATATCAGGTCCTCTTATGGACCGTATAGATATAATTGTTGAAACTTCAGCTGTAGACTATAATGACTTGATTAGTGATAAAAATGTAGAATCATCTAAGGATATAAGATTTCGTGTAGAGAAAGCTAGAGAAATTCAACTAGAAAGATATAAAAAAACTAAGTATTTATTTAATTCTCAACTAAATGGAGCATCAATAAAAAAATACTGCTCATTAACGCCTTCTTCAGAACGATTAATGAATTTAGCTTTTGATAAAATGAAATTAAGTGCTAGAGGTTATAGCAGGATTTTAAAGGTAGCAAGAACTATCGCAGATTTAGGCGACAGCGATGTTATTTGTGAAGATCATTTGGCTGAAGCTTTACAGTATAGAAATCTAAGTGGATTAATATTCAAATAATTATGTTGAGAAAACAGGATGGCTATACATTATTATGCAAATTCAACACAATAGATTTATTATTTTTTCTATATAGTATATAATTAATACTGTGTAAAAAACAGGTTAAACCTTTATTCAGAAGAAACATCAAAAAGCACAGTATCTTTTTCTACATTCAAAAGTATCACTTATTTCATTAAAATCATAGATTTAAAATAATTTGCTTCAAACAAAGCAATATTTGGGGGAAATAATATGGAGTTGAAAGAAAAAGAAATTATTGTATGGTTAAGTTATATAGAAGGCATTACTAATAAAGATATTAGAAATTTAGTGGATTATTTTCATAACCTTGAAGATATTTGGGTAGCAGACGAAAAACATATTAGTAATGCATTGAATAAACGTAGAATAATTATGGATAAAATTATAAAAAATAGGAATGAGCAATTTATCACTAAAATTTTAAAAAATTTAGATGATAACAATATACTTCCTTTAACAATTTTTGATGATAAATATCCTTCTAAACTTAAAAACATATATGATCCCCCTTGTGTAATATATATAAAAGGAAACAAAATTAAATTTGACGTACCTTTAATAGCTATAGTTGGTTCTAGGAAGTCAACACCCTACGGCAGATGGGCAGCCTATCAGTTTGCAAGAGAGCTAACAAAATGGGATGTTGGAATTATAAGTGGATTAGCTTTAGGTATAGATACATATGGACATAAGGGAGCATTAGAGTCTGATGGCTATACTATCGGTGTTTTAGGATGTGGATTAGATCAGTGTTATCCAGCTTCTAATAGAAATCTAATGGACAAGATGGTTGTAGATGGTTGTATTATTTCAGAATATTGCCTAGGGATGCCACCATTAAAGTATAACTTTCCAGCAAGAAATCGAATTGTTAGCGGGTTATCTGATGGTGTAATAGTAATTGAAGCATCTGAGAACAGCGGAGCATTAATTACTGTAGAATATGCGTTGGATCAAGGAAAAGATGTTTATGCTCTACCTGGTAATATTAATAATATGCAAAGTAAAGGATCTAATAAACTGATTAGGGATGGTGCTAGGATCTTACTTGAGGTTGATGATGTGATTGAAAATCTTAAGTATAAATACTCATTAGGAAAAAAGAGTTTAGAAGAATCCTCAAAAATAGAACTAAGTAAATTAGAATCCTTGATATATGAAATAATAAAAAGAAGACCCATAAATATTGATTTAATTATAAATGAAACAGGAATTAAGGCATCTGAATTGAATCCTATTTTAACTATATTAGAAGTTAAAGGTTATATAAGCCAGATGCCGGGTAAGACATTTACAGTATCCAAATAAATTGATATAATGTAAAGACTTGATTTTGTCTAATAATTCCAGAGGAAAATCACAGCATAATGGAGGTGTATGAATTGGCAAAATCTTTAGTAATTGTTGAATCGCCAGCAAAAGCAAAAACCATAGAAAAGTTCTTAGGAAAAAATTATGTTGTAAAAGCATCGGTGGGACATATTATTGATTTACCTAAAAGTAAACTCGGAGTTGATATAGATAATAATTTTGAACCGCAGTATATTACTATAAGAGGTAAAGGACCTGTTTTGAAGGAAATTAAGACTTTGGCTAAAAAGTCAAAGAATGTTTATTTAGCAACTGACCCTGATAGAGAAGGTGAAGCTATTTCATGGCACTTAGCAAGAGCTCTAGGTATAGAAGAGGATACATCCTGTAGAATCGAATTTAATGAAATTACAAAAACAGCTATTACTAATGCAATAAAGAAGCCTAGAGCAATTAATCGTGATTTAGTAGATGCTCAACAAGCGAGAAGAGTTTTAGACAGGCTAGTAGGATACCAAATTAGCCCCCTACTTTGGAAAAACGTTAGGAAGGGACTTAGTGCTGGTAGAGTACAGTCTGTGGCTACAAAGCTTATTATAGATAGAGAAGAAGAAATTAAAAATTTTAAACCAGAAGAGTATTGGAGTTTAAATCTAAATGTAGAAAATTCTAAAAAAGAAAAGTTTCAAGTTAAGTTTCAAATTGATAATTTAGGGAATAAAGAAATACATAGTGAGAAAGAAGTAAATAGGATTTTAAACACTGTAGGGGATAATAAGTTGACTGTTGCAAGTGTTAGAAAAGGCGAAAAAAAACGAAATCCTAATTTACCATTTACAACCAGTACCCTACAGCAGGAGGCTGCAAACAAATTAGGTTTCTCTACTAGAAAAACAATGTCTTTAGCACAACAACTATATGAAGGAATTGATATTGGAAAAGAGGGCACAGTAGGGTTAATTACTTATATTAGAACTGACTCCACTAGAATATCTAATGAGGCTACTGAATTAGTTAAAAAGTATATTAATGAAGTTATCGGCGATAAGTATGGGAATAAGGAAGCTAAGAATCAAAAAGAAGATAAGAGTAAAAAAAGTGTTCAAGATGCCCATGAAGCTATTAGACCTACTTATGTTTATAAGCATCCTGATATTATTAAGTCTTCATTAACAAAGGATCAACACCTACTTTATAAATTGATTTGGGAGCGGTATGTTTCTAGTAATATGGCTCCAGCCTTATATGATACGTTATCTGTGGATTTAAGTATAAACGAAGTAATTTTCAAAGCCACAGGATCTAGGCTGAAGTTTGATGGGTTCCTAAAAGTATATAGTTATGCTAATACATCAGAAAATGTAGATTTGCCCATTTTGAACGAGGGAGAGAAAATTAGTATTCTTGAAAAGTTGCCTAAACAACACTATACACAACCGCCAGCTAGATATACAGAGGCATCTTTGGTTAGAACAATGGAGGAATTAGGAATAGGAAGGCCTAGTACTTATTCCCCAACTATATCTACAATACTTTCTAGAGGATATGTTGAAAAAGAAGGCAAGAATTTAGTAGCTACTGAATTAGGATATATTATAAATGAAATATTAGAGGAATACTTTTCTAAGGTTATTGATGTTAATTTTACAGCGGACCTAGAACAAAGTTTAGACCACATAGAAGAGAATGGACATGATTGGAAGAAACTTATTTCAGAGTTTTATAATGAATTTCATGTAATGTTAGCCTATGCAGAAGAGCATATGGAACAAATTGATTTTGTAGAGGAAAGCGATGAAGAGTGTAAAAATTGTGGAGCTATAATGTTGATTAAACATGGTAGATATGGAAAATTTTTAGCTTGCTCAAACTATCCTGAATGCGAGGAAACAAAACCTTTTCTTCATAAAATAGGAGTAAGTTGCCCAAAATGCGAAGATGGCGAAGTGATAGAGCGAAGATCGAAAAAAGGGAGACTTTTTTATGGATGTAGCAATTTTCCAAAGTGTAGATTTGTATCTTGGAGCAGACCTATTGATAAAAAATGCCCTCAGTGCAACAATATATTGGTACATAAGAAAAATAAAAAAAGTGAAAAAATTATGTGTAGCGATAAAGATTGTAAATATGAGTATGGGATTGAAAATTAAAAATTTTCTTATTTAATAAAATATATATTGAAACAAAATAATAGTTGTGATAATATTGCTAATGTGCTTATATTCAAACTGCTATGGAAAGATATGGGAATATTTAAAAAAATCTATAATTTAACTAACTGTGTTATATTTATTGTTAAATATTAATTAAATAAATTTAAACAAGTACAGTGAGTATAGAAAGTCGATTTTTAGAAAAAGCTATAAATAATATAGCTAGATTAGTAATTTGTATTATATAAAGGGTTATTGTATTATGATTAGATTATTTCCTACATAGGATAAAAGCATAGACTAATATTAAACTATAACATTTAAAATGAAGTTTTCTAAGGAGGAAGAATAATGAGTAGTGGTACATTATTAGAAAAAACAAGGAGAATTAACAAAATTTTGCAACAATCAGGAGACGTTACTATTTCATTTAATGAGTTATGCAGGATTTTAAGTGAAGTTTTAGATGCAAACGTATATGTAGCTAGCTCAAAGGGTAAAGTACTAGGTGTTAGTTTAACAGATACTTCGGATTGTCCTATTGTTGCTGATGACAAAACAGGCGAAAAAAGATTTCCAGATGAGTATAACCAGCAGTTATTATCTGTAAATGAAACCAGATCCAATATTACTAAAGATGAGCTTCTAACATTCTTTAAGTACGATATTGATAGTTACGAAAAGTTAGTGACTATTGTTCCTATAAACGGTAGTGGCCAACGTCTTGGTACTCTTGTTTTAGCTAGATTCGATAGAGCCTTTAATGAAGATGATCTAGTAATGGCTGAGTATAGCTCGACAGTAGTAGGATTGGAAATTATAAGATCAGAATCTGATGCTATTGAAGAAGAAGCTAGAAAGAAAGCAGTAGTTCAAATGGCAATAGGAACACTATCCTATTCAGAACTAGAGGCTGTTGAACACATATTTAATGAATTAGAAGGAGAAGAAGGATTATTAGTGGCTAGTAAAATTGCTGATCGTGTTGGAATTACACGTTCTGTTATAGTAAATGCCCTAAGAAAATTCGAAAGTGCTGGAGTAATCGAATCGAGATCCTTAGGTATGAAGGGAACACATATTAGAATTTTAAATGATCATCTTCTTAACGAATTAAGAAAGTTAAAAAGATAGTTATATATCTTAATTAAATGAAATTAAAACATGAAAATACTAGCTGTGTATATTTAAAAACAGCTAGTATTTTCATGTTGTAATACAATAATGAATCCTATATTGTCTATATATTCATAAAAATAATGTGACATTCCTACATCTAAATTATAAGGCCTAAATTTTAACAATATTGTGGTAGTACTTGGGTCCTAAAAGTTGAAAAACCTAAAAAAAAAGAGGATTTTAGCTGATTTTGTCAAATAAATTATGTATAATCAATATGAGGTTTTAAACAATGGTCTATAGAGATGATGCATTTAATCATATTTCATATGTCCGTTACTCTGTAAAATCTTTATTATTGTTGTAAGATGATGTATACTTAGTTAAAAAGAAAGTTGGTTAAATGATACAAAACATGAAAAATATCGAAATATATCGATGGAGGGAAATATGTATAATAATATTAATATTCTATCAAAAGCTTTAGATGCTTCATGGAAGCGTAATGAAATAATTACAAATAATATTGCTAATGCAGAGACACCCAACTTTAAAAAGTCACAAGTAGTTTTTGAAGATATTTTAAAAGATAGTTTGGCAGAAGAAAAATTAAAAGGAGCTGTTACAAACCCAAAACATATACATATAAACGGGGGAAATATTGAGGAGCTAAAATATAAAATAAAAACTGAAGATAGTTTTAGTACTCGAAGAGATAAAAACAATGTGGACATTGATGTGGAAATGGCAGAGAGAGCTAAAAATGAAATTTTATACAATACTTTAACAAGTAGAATGCAAAGTGGATTTCAAAAAATAAAATTTGTTATTAATGAAGGGAGGTAGGTATTAGTGTCAATTTTCAACTCGATTAATATTAGTGCTTCAGGATTAACAGCAGAAAGATTAAGGATGGATATAGTTACAAAAAATATAGCTAATGCTAATACAACAAGAACAGCTAATGGCACTCCATATAGAAGACAAGTGGCTATATTCAAAAGCAAGGATAACAACATGCCCTTTTCTGAGTATCTTAGACGATCAAACGGGAAAGCATCAAATTTAACAGGGGTGGAGATATCGTCAATTCAAAATGATTCGTCACCATATAAAAAAGTTTATGAACCTGGACATCCAGACGCTGATGAAAGTGGATATGTATTAATGCCAAATGTAGATATAGTTACTGAAATGGCGAATATGATTTCGGCAACTAGAGCATACGAGGCCAATGTTACAGCATTAAACGGAACAAAAAGTATGGCTCTTAAAGCTTTAGAAATCGGTAAATAAAGGAGAAACATACAATGAAAATTAATAATATCAGTCAGCTTAATACAGTAAAGCTTGGATCTATAGATAATTATTCAGAAGAAACATCAAAAAGCACAGTATCTTTTTCTACATTTTTAAATGAGTCTTTGGAGAAAGTAAGCTCACTTGAAAAGGAATCAGAACAATATAGCTTAAAGTTAGCCACAGGTGAATTGGAAAACATACACGAGGCTATGATAGCAGCCCAAAAAGCCGATATTGCCCTTCAGCTAACTATGCAAATTAGAAATAAAGTTTTAGATGCATATAGAGAAATAATGAGGATGCAGATTTAATCGTAGCAGAAGAGAGGTGAGTTAATGTCAGATTCTTTAAGTCAGATTAAAAATCAACTAAATGACTACTTCCAGGGGCTTGAAAAAAAACAAAGGATTATGTTTTTCTCAGCCACGATTTTTACATTATTAGCACTAACTGGAATAATTTATTATTTTACCCGACCAGAATATATAGAATTATATAGAAATCTTGCTCCAGAGCAAACTGGTGCAATAGTGGAAACATTAGAGGGTAATAATATACGAGCTAAGATTGGTCAGACTAGTGGGACTGTTTTGGTGCCTAAGGCCGATGAAAAAAGAGCTCAAGTTGTAGTAGCTACCCAAGGATTACCATCAGCAAAGTTTTCCTTTGAAGATGCATTTTCTGGCAACTCGTTTATGATGACAAGTGAAGAACGATCGAAGCGTTACATATATGCTCTACAAAATTATCTGTCTAGCATAATAGAAGAAATACGTGGAGTTAAAAGCGCAGATGTCGCGTTGGTTGTGCCGGAAAAATCAGGCTTTATTATTAATAATAATCAAAGTGGAGCAAAAGCATCTGTAAGGCTAGACCTCGAAGGCAATGCCGTTTTAGATAGCAATAGTATAAATGGCATTGCTATTTTAGTGTCAAATGCTGTTGAAGGCCTTGAACCAGAGAATGTTACGATTCATGGAAGTGATGGTAGGGTATTAAACCAAAGAGTAGAAGAAAATTCGGATGTATTTAATTCAAATAGCAATATAGCATTGCAACAAAGTGTTAAAAATGAGCTTGAACGAAGTATTACTAATTTTTTATCTAATGTTTATGGACATGGAAATGTAGTTGTTATGGCTAATGTTAAATTAGATTTTGATAGTGAAGTAACAGAGATAAAAGAATTTGCACCGCCAATTGAAGGTGAAACCACAGGTATACCAAGAAGTATGCAGGAACTAAGACAAAATGTAAAAAATGGTGGGAATGGCGGGGCACCTGGAACTGATACCAATACAGAAGATATTCCTGAATATGTAGAGGGTGATGAAGATTACTCAACCTATTCTGAAGCAAGTAAGACAATTAACTATGAGATTAACGAATTGTATAAGAAAATTGTTAAGGCTCAAGGTCAGGTTAAGGATGTTACTGTAGCTGTTTTTCTTAATAGAGCAGCTCTAGCCGATGGGGATTTAACTGTAGAAGAAAAACAAGATTTAACTAATATAATATCAGCAGCCGCTGGATTAGATACAAAGGTAGTACAGGTTGGCGTTCAGGAGTTTAAAAATGCTTTTGATAGTACCGGAGATGATAACTTGTCAAAAACAACATCTGCAATGCCACCATTATGGGCAATAGGAATTATATTAGCTACTATTTTAGGCGCTACATACTTTATAGTAAGTAAAAATAGAAGATCTAAAGAAGAAATTATAGAACCTATTGAAGAAATGATTATACCAGATACTATACAAGAAATAGATTTGGAATTATCTGGATCTCAAGTTAAGCAGCAGATTGAAAAGTTGGTAAATAAAAAACCCGATGCGGTTGCACAACTTTTAAAGAATTGGCTGAATGAAGATTAGAGGTGAACATATGGCGAGAAGAGTGTCTAAAGGAGATATTACTGGAAGAGAAAAAGCTGCAATACTATTAATAAGCTTAGGACCAGAATACTCTGCTCAAATTTTCAAACATTTGAGTAATGAAGAAATAGAAGAACTTACATTAGAAATCGCAAATATGCGAAAAGTATCTCCTGAAGAAAAAGACAGGGTTTTAGATGAATTTTATGAAATATGTCTAGCACAAGAGTATATTTCTGAAGGTGGTATTAATTATGCTAAGGATGTGCTCGAAAAGGCTTTAGGGTCTCAGAAGGCAATGGATATTATAAATAAGCTAACAGCCTCTTTACAAGTTAAGCCATTTGATTTTGCTCGAAAGGCTGATCCGAGTCAATTGCTGAATTATATTCAAAATGAGCATCCACAAACAATTGCGCTAATACTTGCGTATTTATCCTCAGCCCAATCAGCACAAATATTATCTGCTTTACCTCAAGGAAAGCAGTCGGAAGTAGCACAAAGAATTGCTACT
This sequence comes from Alkaliphilus sp. B6464, assembly GCF_018141165.1. Lineage (NCBI taxonomy): Bacteria > Bacillati > Bacillota > Clostridia > Peptostreptococcales > Natronincolaceae > Alkaliphilus > Alkaliphilus sp. B6464. Next base: position 2,741,281 of record NZ_CP058557.1, on the reverse strand, counting down.
ATGGATAGAACTTCACCTGAAGTCATTAGGGAAGTTGAAATGGTATTAGAAAGAAAACTGTCTTCTTTAGTTAACCAAGACTACACATCGGCAGGAGGTATACAGTCAATTGTGGATATACTTAACTCTGTTGATAGGGGTACAGAGAAGAATATTATGGATACATTAGAAATTCAAGATATAGAATTAGCTGAGGAAATTAGAAAGAGAATGTTTGTATTTGAAGATATCATTGGCTTGGATAGTACATCTATTCAAAGATTTATTAGAGATACTGATAATAAAGAATTAGCAGTGGCATTAAAGGGAGCAACCAAAGAAGTCGCCGATGTTATTTATGCTAATATGTCAAAACGTATGGCAGAAATGATAAAGGAAGATATGGACTTTATGGGACCTGTTAGACTAAGAGATGTAGAAGAGGCACAACAAAAAATAGTTAATATTATTAGGAGATTAGAAGAGGCAGGAGAAATCATCATTTCTCGAGGTGGGGGAGATGAAATAATTGTCTAGAGTATATAAAAGAAATGAAATTGTTTTAGGTGAAGAAAAAATGATTAAGCTTCAAATCAATCAAATAGTGAAGCATAGTGAAAATTTAGACAAACAAAAAGATGATCAAGTACAAGTAAATGAACAAATAAGTAAAGATGCTGAAGCAATAATGGATAAAGCAAAAAAAGATGCAGATAGCTTGCTAGAAAATGTAGAGTTAGAGTGCAATGAAATTCTCGGTAAGGCCCAAGAAGAAAGAGAAGCTATAATTTCAGAAGCTTATACAAAAGCTAGTGAAATTATAGAGGCTGCAAGAGAAGAAGGATATAGCAAAGGGATAGTGCAGGGTCAAGAGATAGGGCTAAAAGAAGTAGACTCTATAATTGAGGAAGCTAAAGAGATAAAGGAAAATGCATTGTTAGAAAAAAAGGCTATGGCTAAATCTTTAGAAAATGAAATAGTAGAATTGGTAATTTCATGCGTTAAGAAAGTTTTAAATTATGAATTAGAAAAAGAACATGCTTTATTGCTTAATCTTGTTGAAAAAGGTATTGAAAAGTGTACATATACAGATAGCTTAATAATTCGTGTAAGTACAAATGATCATGAAATAGTTAATTCATCTAAAAACAAAATATATATGATGACAGAAGGAATAGACACTATAGAAGTGAAAAAGGACCCAGCACTGGAAACTGGTAGTATTATTATTGAAACAACTTCAGGTACAGTAGATGCAAGTATTCAAACCCAAATAGCACAAATTGAACAAACATTTCATGATATTCTAAAAGGCGAGTGATAGGATGCACACTATTTCATTAGAAAAATATGAAAATAGGCTTTTAAAGTTAGATTTAATTAAATATACTGGCTATGTTTCTCAAGTTATAGGATTAACAATCGAATCTATAGGACCAGCTGTAAAACTAGGTGAAATATGTAGAATATACACACTGAAAGGCACAGAACCCATTTTGGCAGAGGTGGTTGGATTTAAAGAAAAAAAAGTTCTACTTATGCCATTAGGTGAAATGGAAGGGATTGGTCCAGGTAGCAAGGTGGAGGCTTTGGGAACTACTATGGAAGTGAATGTTGGAGAATCATTGCTTGGTCGTGTCCTAGACGGATTGGGAAATCCAATAGATGGGAAAGGCCCATTAGATAGTTGCAAAACATATCCTGTTATGGCATCACCACCAAACCCATTGCTTCGTACTAAAATAGAAGAACCTTTAGCATTGGGAGTTAGGGCAATAGATGGTTTATTAACCTGTGGAAATGGACAAAGGATAGGTATATTTGCAGGTAGTGGTGTTGGTAAAAGTACATTGCTTGGAATGATAGCTAGAAATACTCAAGCAGATATAAATGTAATAGCTTTAATAGGAGAACGTGGCAGGGAGGTTAGGGAGTTTATAGAGAACGACCTACAGGAAGAAGGATTAAAACGATCCGTTCTTGTTGTAGCAACCTCAGATCAGCCAGCCCTTATTCGAATGAAGGGAGCGTTGCTAGCCACATCTATAGCTGAATATTTCAGGGATCAAGGAAAAAATGTAATACTAATGATGGACTCTTTAACAAGATTTTCTATGGCCCAAAGAGAGGTTGGCTTAGCTATTGGAGAACCACCTGTAACTAGAGGATATACTCCTTCAGTTTTTGCAGTGTTACCTAAGTTGTTAGAAAGATCGGGAACATCAGATAAAGGTTCTATAACAGGATTATACACTGTATTAGTAGATGGGGATGATATGAACGAACCTATAGCGGACACGGTTAGGGGAATATTGGACGGGCATATTGTTTTGTCAAGAAAAATTGCTAACCGTAATCATTATCCAGCTATAGATATTCTAGCTAGTGTAAGTAGGGTAATGCCAAATGTAGTTAGCAAAGATCACACTCAGTTGTCAAATCAAATTAAGGAACTATTATCTATATATAATAGTTCGGAAGATCTAATAAATATAGGGGCCTATATTAAAGGAACAAATAAAAAAATAGATGAAGCTATTAGTAAAATTGATGGTATAAACGAATTTTTGCAACAGGAAAGACAAGATAAAACTAGCTTTGATGATGCAGTTAAGGTTATGCAACAAATTCTAGCATAAGGAGGATAATAATGGAAAAATTTATCTTTCGATTTGATACTATTTTAAATACTAAAGAAAAAATTGAAGAAGATAGAAAAAATAAACTTGGCATTTCAATGAAGAAACTAGTAACTGAGCAGGAGCACTTACAAAGATTATTTCAGAGAAAAAATGATATGATAATCCAATGGCAAGAAAAGTCAAATAAAATAGTAAAAATAAGCGAACTTAGGAGTATATCTAATAATTTAGATATAATGCAAAACATTATAGATAAACAGTTAAATGTGGTAGAACAATCGGAATTTGAAACAGAAAATAGAAGGAAACAACTGCTGGAGGCTTCAAAACAAAAAAAGGTGTTTGAGAAATTAAAAGAAAAAGACTATGAAGAGCATAAATACAATCAGCTAAAAAAAGAAGATGCTTTAACTGATGAAATTGTATCCTATAAAGCTGTGTGTAGATAAAGGGGGATCCAATGGCTATAAATAGAGAAGAATTTAAAGAAAAGTCCTTTATTAAAACTTTGTCCATTATGCTTATATCCTTCATTGCTTTACCATTAATAATCATGGGTATAATGTATTTCGGCAATGAAAATTTTAAAGATAATGCCAATAAGATTTTATCTGGATTACCTGGGAGTATAGGAAGTTACTTTCAATCTATACCTACAAAAAATGAGAGAGAACAGCTTAAAAAAAATATTGCTAAGCATTATGTAGATTTGGATCAAAGTAGAATTGTAGATAAGCTGCTTATTGTAAAGGGAGAGGACGAGGAACTATTTAAGGATTTATTAATCCTAATGAGTAAAGAAAATCCAAATAAAATGAAAAAAGTAAAAGAAGATTTGAGGTTATTAAACTTAAAAAATGATCCTATAAATAGAATTTTAAGCGAGATTGATAAAGATAGTGAAGAAAAAATAAATTCGTTGCAAAAGTATTATACATCCTTAACTCTCTCTAAAGGTGTGCAGGAAATAGAAAGAACCTATGCAAGCAATGAAATATCTGTAGATGAATTAGTTAACCTATTTCAAAATTTAAAGCCTGATCAAGCATCTAAATATCTATTCTATTTAGATGTAGAGTTAGGAAGGCAAATTAAATATAAGTTACCTAGTAGTTCATTAAGAAATATTGAAAAAAAACTTCAGGAATTAGAAACAAAACAACAAAAACTATTTGCCCTAGCTCTAGCATATGAGAATAAGTCTCTTGATGAGGCTGTAGCTGAATTAGGAAATTTAAAAATATATAGTATAGAGGAACTAGCTTTCATATTTAAAGAGTTAACAATTGTGAAGTCATCTAGGATATTATCTGAAGTTGACGATAATGATTTTATGTTAACTCTATTCGATGAGATTAATCAGTTACAAGAGTTATTAAAAGAGACTCCAAATATTTCTCCTGCAATTATAAAAGGAGTTGGAATTTATAAGGATTATGATAAAAAAATAGTGGAATTAGCTTCTGTATATGAAAAAACATCTATTGATGAACTAGCAAAAATGCTAGAGACTATGTTAAACAAAAATGAGGTATATCAAAAATATAGTTTAAATGATACTGAAGATATTGTATTTAATGAAGCACAATTGGTAATTGATGTCTTAAGCAAGTTAAAAGCAAATAAGGTAGCAGAAGTGATAAAAAGAATGAGTGAAAAGAATAGGATTCTTCTTTCTAAAAAACTATTAGATTAAAGTTTAGAACAAAGGCTTTTGAATAAGCCTTTTAAATGAAACAAGCCTTTGTTCTAATGGATTTTATGGAAAGTGTATATTAAAGAGATTTATAGTTTTCATGTATTATAAAAAAATAGAAAGGAGGTGAAATTAGAATGATGAATACAGCAGGTATACACAACCTACTTAGTCAAAAAAACACTATTGTAACTAAGGATCAAATATCTACCCGCAAGGACAAACAACTATTTTCAGATGTCTTCGACAATGAAAAGAAAAGTTTGATTTTTAAAAGGCAAGATAAGAAAGCACAAGCTGTGGATAATAACCAGAATGCAACCAACAATACAAGCAAACAGATAGAGAGCAGCTCCACATCTTCATCTAACAAAGTTTCTAATAAGGACACAAAACCTACTAATAAAGTTTTAGACTCTAAAGAAAAGGAACAGTTAAAACTTGAAGATGGTGAATCTACACACAAAGATAATAGTGAGCTATTAGACCATATTCTTTCTTTGCTTCAAAGTTTAATTGCTAGTATCCAAGTAGATATATCTAAAATAAAAGATGGTTCTAAGGCTAATATAGAACTAAGTATAGTTGAAATGGAAAGTTTAGCTGATTTAAATAATCAATTGAATCTCTTATTAGATACAATTGATATTGAAGCAGTCGAATTACTTAAAGAGAATATCGACACAACACTTTCAACTATAACTAAACTGATTGACCAAACACTATTGGACAATAAAGATATAATCTTTACACAAAAAGAAAATGTAAGTGAAGTATTAAGTAACTTAGAAGAACTTAAAAGTAATATAGAACTTGCTTTAACTAATGTTGATTTGACTAAAAATAGTGATCTACAAAAACTAGAAATAAAAAGTAAACTTGACTTAGTGGATGAGGAAACAAAAAACATATCTGAAAATGATACAACAATAGTTGATGCAGTTGCTATAGATGAAGAAGGTAATACTGAAGCTAAAAAATTATATAAGCAAACTTTATCTGATGCCAAAGAAAATGATGATTTCTTCAAACAACATGAGAGATATGAAGACATAATAATTAATGATAATGTTTTAGTATCTCAACAAGAAAAGTTAGATCAAAAGATTAATGTAAAGGTTATGAAAAATGAAATTATTGACCAAAAGCAATTTGTTAGTGAGATCGCTCATAAGGCTGGTGCATTTTTGTCTAAGGATAGAAACGAAATGAGTATACAGCTAACTCCAGAAAATCTTGGAAAGATATCTATTAAAATAGGATTAAATGACGGAACACTAACGGGGAAAATTTATGCCGAAAACTATTCAGTCAAAGAAATAATAGAGACAAATTTAAACCAACTTAGAGATGCTTTGGAAGAAAAAGGACTTAGTATTTCAGGACTGGAAGTTCATGTAGGTGATAATCCTCAAAATTTTGGAAGTAGGTTATTCCAATCAAGATTAACAAACAAGCAAAGATCTAAAGAAGTTTCTACTGTATCTAATAATGCTTTTTTAACGTTAGAACAGGAAGTTAGCCAAGAAAACCCATATTTAGTTTCAAGTCAATTTAATGGTTTAGTTTAAGGAGGTAAAACAATGTCGGATGTTTCAGGGGTAAAAGAAAATAGGTATAGATATTATAATAACGAAAATAACGCACAGCAAAAAACACAATCTAATAATTTAGATAAGGATGCTTTTTTAAAGCTTTTAATTACTCAAATGCAGAACCAAGACCCATTAAATCCAATGGAAGATAGAGACTTTATCGCGCAGATGGCTCAGTTTAGCTCATTAGAGCAGATGCAGAATTTAAATGATACATTTGTTCTAACACAGGCTACGTTGCTAGAGCATATTGCACAAATGAATAATAACTTAGTTAAAAGTCAGACCAATATAGTAGAGCAATTAGAAAAAGTAAATGAAAGTCTAAAAAAGTTAAATGGTGAAGATGCTGAAGAACCAGGAGATGTTGAAGGACCAGAAGATGTTGAGGATGGCGAAGTAGTAGAGCCTTAAGTTGAATTTGCTGATAAAATCCATAATAGTACTACAGGCAGTAGAGAAGTGTCAGCTTAGGAACAACACTTCTAAAGGAGGGAAGTGGATTGTATCCAATTAAGATTAATCAAATCCGCATTAACCAAAATATTAATCAAAATCAAAATAGAAATGTAAATACTATAAACAATCAAAAAGTTACATTTGAAGCATTACTGCAAAAAGAAGTACATAAAAATCATAACCTCAAGTTTTCAAAACATGCTTTGGAGAGGTTAGAGGAAAGAAAAATAGAGTTGACTACTCAAGAGGTAGATAAGCTCAACAATGCTATTACGAAGGCAGCTGAAAAAGGTATTAAGGAAACCTTGATTATAATGGACAATAAAGCTTTTATTGCCAGCGTGCCAAATAGAACAGTCATTACAGCTGCAACAGATAAGCAGCTAAAGGAAAATGTATTTACTAATATAGATGGTGCTATATTCGCATAGGCTGGACCCCTAGTGGGAGGCCTTCCGTTTCTGAAAGATAGATGAAATTGGACACCAAAATAAGAGGAGGTTTATTTAACTATGATGCGTTCAATGTATTCAGCAGTATCAAGCTTAAGAGCTCACCAATTAAGAATGGATGTAATTGGAAATAACATTGCCAATGTTAATACAGTAGGCTATAAAGGATCTAGGGTTACTTTTCAAGAGGTTTTTAGTCAAACATTAAGTGGAGCAGGTAGACCACAGGAAGGTGGACGAGGAGGAACAAACCCTCAGCAGGTGGGGCTAGGTGTTGGTATAAGCTCCATGGATACCTTCCATATAAGAGGAGCTGTAGAAACTACAGGATATAATACAGACCTTATGATAAACGGCGAAGGCTTCTTTATAGTTTCAGATACAGCAGGTGGAGCTAATAAAAGCTATACAAGAGCAGGTAATCTTGGACTAGATACAGATGGTAACCTTGTAACACCAGATGGTTATTATGTACTTGGGTATGAATCGGATGGAGAGGGAGGATTTGTTGAAAGTTTAACAGGTCTTAAAATTTCAAGATCTATTACAAACCCTCCTAAAGCTACAGACAAAGCTATATTTGAAGGTAATATTGACAGTAAATTAAAAGGACCTCAAGCTGAAGATTCTACAGCAACTCCTCCAATTCCCGCTGTTCCTGGTGAAAAATTTAGTTCTGTTATGAAGGTATACGATAGCTTAGGAAATCCACATAATATTGAAGTGACCTTTGAAAGAACAGATGATGGAAAGGGTGCAACAAGAGAATTCGATGTGAACATTACTAAGATTAATAATGTTGAACAAACTGAAAATCTAATTGATTTTAAGCTTCAATTCAACTCTGAGGGAAAATTAGTTTCAACGAATAAATCGGTAGATATTAAAGTAGAGGATGCCCCAGCTGGTAGTGGGCTATTCCAAGGAGCTAATCCTTTAGATATAAACTTAGATTTTTCTAAATTAACCAGCTACGCAGAAAACTCCGATGCTGCAGCCCTTAATATAAATGGGTATGGAAGTGGAAAGCTAGATGACTTTACAATAGCAGCTAATGGAGAGATAGAAGGAGTATTTAGTAATGGGCAAACTCAGATTTTAGGAAAAATTAGATTAGCTAACTTTAAAAATCCTGCAGGGCTAATTAAAACAGGATCAAATATGTATAGAGAAACTGCTAACTCTGGTGAAGCTATGTTTGGAGATGCAGGTATGGGCGGATTTGGTAGTTTAAGAGCTGGCGCACTTGAAATGTCTAATGTAGATTTATCTAATGAATTTACTAATATGATTACAACACAAAGAGGTTTCCAAGCTAACTCAAGAATTATTTCAACAAGTGATGAAATGTTACAGGAAATAGTTAATATAAAAAGATAATGTAATATAACAATCCCTCTCCCTTGATTATAGATCAAGGGAGAGAAAGGATGATAAAATGATATATTTAAAAAGAATGAATAATAAGGAGTTTGTCCTAAATGTGGACTTAATAGAAACTATTGAAGAGACTCCAGATACAGTTATTACATTAACCAATGGACACAAAATGATTGTAATAGAAAGCGTAAATGAAGTTGTACAAAAAATTATAGAATATAAAAGAAATATATATATTGAAAATATAGATAAAGTAAAACCAAATAAATTAATATAAATTATTAATACTTACATAAGAATTGAGGTGTAGAAGTGGATATAGCTACGATACTTGGTATAGTTATTGGTTTAGTATTTGTTGTTGGCGGAATATTAGCAGACGGAGCTTTAATAGACTTTCTTAACTTAGCTTCTATTTTAATTGTATTTGGTGGAACAGTTGCATCTACCTTAGTAGCCTACCCTTTAAAGGGAGTAATGGAGGCAGTTAAAATTGCAGCAAAGGCTTTTTCAAACAAAGCAGAAGATCCTAACCAAATAATTGCACAAATTAACACACTTGCAAATATTGCAAGGAAAGAGGGACTATTAGCCTTAGAAGAAGCCTCTGGAGAGATAGACGAACCATTTTTAAAAAAAGGTGCTATGTTAATTGTAGATGGAACAGACCCAGAACTGGTGAGAAATTTATTAGAAACAGAATTATCTTTTATTGAAGAAAGACACAAAAATGGACAAGGTATATTTGAGGCTATGGGATCATTTGCCCCAGCCTTTGGTATGATTGGTACTTTAATTGGATTAATAAATATGCTTCAAAAACTAGATAATCCTGATACAATTGGACCAAGCATGGCTGTTGCATTAATTACAACATTCTATGGATCATTATTAGCAAATTTAGTATTTATTCCAATAGCTAATAAACTTAAATTAAAGAGTCGAGAAGAGATTTTAAGAAAAGAGATTATGGTAGAAGGCTTACTATCAATACAAGCTGGGGAAAATCCAAGAATTATTGAAGAAAAGCTAAAGGCATTTTTACCACCTAAAGCTAGAGAGGGTTTTCACGGTAAACAGGAAGGTGTTGGAGCATAATGGCAAGAAGAAGATCAAGCCAAGAAGAGCCTAAGGCTGGCGCACCAGAATGGATGACTACCTATGGTGATATGGTTACCTTACTACTTTGCTTTTTCGTTTTACTGTTTTCATTTTCTACTGTAGATGCTCAGAAGTTTCAAGCTATAATGCAATCTTTTCAAGGATCATTAGGTATATTAGATTCGGGTACTGCAATTGAAACGGATCAATTTATAACTGAGGCTATGAAGGAAGATTTAACTACAAATCAAAGACAAGAGTTAGAAGATTTTAGAAAACTTCAAGAAGTTTTAGAAGAGTATTTGGAAAGCTATAATCTAGAGTCTGATGTTTTAGTATCTCAAGAAAATGCAGGTCTTGTGTTACGTTTTCAGGACAATGTTTTATTCGATCCCGGAAGGGCTGAATTAAAACCAAGATCAAAAGAAATTTTAAAAGACATTTCTGCATTTTTACAAACTCCAGAGTTTCTAGAAAAATCTATCCGTATAGAGGGACATACAGATACGGTTAAAGTTAACCCAAGTTCATTATATCCTACTAATTGGGAACTATCGGCGGGTAGAGCTTCTAATGTGGTTAGATATTTAATAGAAGATTTGAGTTTGGCACCAGAGCGTTTTTCAATATCTGGTTATGGAGAATACCATCCTATTGCGCCTAATGATACTGCAGAAAATAAATCAAAAAATAGAAGAGTGGATGTTGTAATATTAAGATCAGAATACATTACTTCTAAACCTAAATAATATGAAAATGGGGGAAGATCATGGGTCTAAAAAAAATAATTACATATATATTAATTGGCTTTATAGTATCAGGTCTCTTTTTTGGAGTAATGTTTTATTTCATGAATAATAGACAGCCTAGAGAAGTTGCAATAACCTATAAAACATACGAATATAATGCAGGTGAATTCTCTACTAATCTAGGAAGCACAAGAAGTTATTTTAAAGGCTCTATAATAATAGAAACAACTGATAAAAACTTATCAGCTAAATTTGAAGAAAAAAATGCTGAACTTAGAGATAGCATTATATCAACTTTAATTGGAAAAAAAGCAGATGAAATATTGGATACTAATGGACAATTAGAGTTGAAAAATGAAATTCTAAAAGTAGTGGCAGACATTGTTAATTCAGATAAAATTACTAATATATATTTTATTGACTACATTATTCAATAAACAGGAGGTGAAGAAATGTCAGATATTTTATCCCAAAATGAAATTGATGCCCTACTTAATGCATTAAATACTGGTGAAGTTGATGTAGAGGAAATAAAAGAAGATAAATCTGAAAAAAAGATTAAGAGATATGATTTTAAAAGTCCTAAAAAATTAGCTAAAGATCAATTAAAAACACTGCAAATTATACATGAAAACTTCACAAGAACCTTGAATACCTTTTTATCTGGCTATCTTCGTACCTATGTTCAGGCAGAAGTTATAAGTGTAGAGGAACTATCATACTATGAGTTTAGTAACTCGATCGTAAACCCAGCTGTCCTTTCAATTATTGACTTTTATCCTTTAGAGGGACAAATAATTATTGATATGTCATCAGCTATAGCTTTTACACTAATTGACAGAATATTAGGAGGGCAAGGTAGAGCATTAGAAGAGAGTCGTTCTTTTACAGAAATAGAGCTGACGTTGATTAGAAAAGTTATAAAGCAGTTAACCACGTTACTTGTAGATCCTTGGGAAAATGTAATAGAGATTCAACCTAAATTAGATAAAATTGAAACAAATTCTCAGTTTGCACAAATAGTTTCACCAAACGAGACTACAGCACTAATTACTTTACATTTAAAAATAGGTGATATTCAAGGCTATTTAAACATATGTATTCCGCATATTGTAATAGAACCAATTCTTCCAAAGTTAAGCACAAAATTTTGGTTTTCTAACATAAATAAACAAGCAACTGAAAAGGATAAAAATATTTTAGAAAAAAGGTTAACAAATAGCTCTGTTGATGTCGCTGTTGAACTTGGTCATACCTATATAACTGTTAAAGATTTTTTAGAGTTACAGCTAGGTGATGTAGTTGTATTAGATAATAATCCAAATAGAGAATTAGAAATAAAAGTTGGGACCAGACATAAATATTTTGGAGCTCCTGGTACTATTAAAAACAATGTGGCTGTTAAAATTACTAGAGTAGAAGAGAAAGGAGATGAGCTATATGAGTGATATGTTATCTCAAGAGGAAATTGATGCCCTATTAACTGGGACAGACACTCCTAGCAGCAATGAAAGTTCTATTGGATTTACAGAAGAAGAGAAGGATGCTATAGGTGAAATAGGCAATATTAGTATGGGGACTGCGGCTACCACCCTATCTACTCTTTTAGGTCAAAAGGTAACGATTACTACACCTAAGGTAGAAGTTTTAACTCTTGAACAGTTATCAAAAGAATATCCTCTACCATTTGTAGCTGTTGATGTTAAATATAAAGAGGGGTTAGAAGGCACAAACTTACTTATATTAAAGGAACAAGATGTAAGCATTATTACCGATTTGATGATGGGTGGAAGTGGAAACGTACAATCAGGTGAATTAACAGAGTTACACTTAAGTGCTATTGGTGAAGCTATGAATCAGATGGTTGGATCATCTTCAACATCATTATCAGAGATGTTAGGTAAAAAAATAGATATAAGTCCGCCTGACGCTTTCATTTTAAATTTATCTATAGATAATCTATTAAAACATTTTTCAGATTACACAGATTCTGTAGTTAAAATCGCTTTTCGTATGGTAATTGGTGAACTAATAGATAGTGAAATTATGCAACTTATGCCTATTGATTTTGCTAAGGAAATTGTTAAAGGATTATTCAATGATATGACAGATACATCAAACAATACTACTAGCAGCGCTAAAGAAAACCTTAAAAGCGATATATCGATTCAAACTAAATCTGCTAACTTAGGAGAGATAAGAAATACAGAGAGCGCCTATACGTATGAAACTAATAGTTATAATAATGATAAAAGAATAAACCAAGCTAATGAAAAAGTAAATATAAGACCTGTACAATTTCAGTCCTTCGATGAATCATCTATTAAAGCTGGAATGCCTGAAAATATTTCATTAATACAAGATGTACCATTAAAAATAACTGTTGAATTAGGTAGAACAGTAAAAAAAATAAGTGAAATTTTAGAGTTTGGTCCAGGAACTATTATAGAATTAGATAAGTTAGTAGGTGAACCTTTAGATATACTAGTTAATGGCCAATATGTAGCTAAAGGAGAAGTAGTGGTAATAGATGAAAACTATGGGATACGGGTTACTGATATTGTTAATCCTGTCAAACGTCTTTCTAAGGCATATGAATAATTTAGATAGATTTGAAACTATATAAATTGACTTATCCTATATTCTGTTGGTAATATATACATATATCTACTACCTGATTACTATCTAAATGAAAGAGGAGGAAAAGTAATGTCTAATGGAATTTTAATTGTTGATGATGCGGCATTTATGAGAATGATGATTAAAGATGTACTAACTAAAAACGGCTTTGACGTAGTAGGCGAAGCTGAAAATGGTGCTAGGGCGATTGAAAAATATAAGGAACTACAGCCTAACCTAACTATCATGGATATAACAATGCCTGAAATTGACGGTATACAAGCTGTAAAAGAAATAAAAAAAATAGATCCGAGTGCAAAGATAATTATGTGTTCTGCTATGGGGCAACAAGCAATGGTTATCGAAGCTATTCAAGCAGGTGCAAAGGATTTTATAGTTAAGCCATTCCAAGCTGATCGTGTAATAGAAGCTGTTAAAAAAGTGATCGGATAAAATGAATAATACTCTGTCTGGACTTTTTTTATTGATAGCTACAATTATTACTATTGTTTTTGCCTATTATATTACTATTATAATAGGCAAAAAAACAAATAAGTTAATGAAGGGACGATATACTCAGGTTTTAGAGAGAACAATGATAGGTCTGAACGCAAGCATTACAGTTATAAAAATAAATAAAAAAATATATATCATTGCTTTACAAGGAAAGACAATTAAACTTTTAGATGCAATTGATGAATCAGAATGGAACTTTTTAACTACTGGAAATGAAAATTCATTTGAAATTAACAATAGGATAAATAATTTATTTAAAAATAGATTATTTAAGAAATAAAATTTTTTTAAAATAAAAGATAGGGCTAGAATGGTAGTGTGAATAATGAAAAATCTAAATTGTAAATTCAAACAAATAATTAATATGAAAAATAAAAATATTATATTACTATGTTTAATAATGGTCTCTTTTTTTCTATTGGGATCAACTAGGGCATTTGCTCAAACTAATATTAGCATACCCAATGTACAATTGAATATTGATGGTGCAAGTAGTCCTGAAGAAACTGCTAGCTCGTTACAGTTACTGGGTTTATTAACTGTTCTATCATTAGCTCCTGCTATTTTGATTATGGTCACAAGTTTTACAAGAATAATAATTGTTTTATCTTTTTTAAGAAATGCAATTGCAACACAGCAAACTCCTCCAACTCAAGTACTTATAGGACTAGCTATGTTTTTGACATTCTTCATTATGAGTCCTATTGCTTCAGAAATCAACCAAAATGCATTGCAGCCATACTTGAATGAGGAAATTACTCAATCTGAAGCAATTGAAGAGGCTATGGAGCCGTTAAGACAATTTATGTTTAGGCAAACTAGAGAAAATGATATAGCCTTATTTTTAGAAGCCAGTGGTACCGAATTATCGAGTGATCCTCAGTTAGATGATATCCCTACAACTTCACTCATTCCAGCTTTTATTATTAGTGAACTAAAAACTGCCTTCCAAATGGGATTTGTATTATTTATTCCATTTATAGTATTAGATATGGTTGTTTCAAGTGCACTAATGTCAATGGGAATGATGATGCTGCCACCAGCAATGATTTCACTACCATTTAAACTTCTTTTATTTGTAATGGTAGATGGATGGAATGTTTTAATTAAGTCCTTATTATTAAGTTTTAAATAGAGGTGAAAAAATGAATGAAGCAATGATTATTGAATTAGGCCAGCAGACAATGTTTACTATTTTAATTCTATCTGCCCCGATGTTAGTAATTGGTCTAATAGTTGGATTAGCTGTTAGTATTTTTCAGGCCACAACTCAAATTCAAGAGGCAACATTAGCTTTTATTCCTAAAATTATAGCGGTTTTGGGATCTCTAGTGGTTTTCGGACCATGGCTTTTATCAATAATTATTAACTTTACATTAAAACTATATACAAATTTAAATAATTTTATTCAGTAAAGAGTGATTAAATATGACAGGTGATTTAATAAGTTTTATACTAGTAAATTTTCAACTGTTTATCTTAATATTGGTTAGAGTAACTGGCTTATTTGTTATATCTCCAATATTTGGTCGTAATAATCTTCCCACAATCATGAAAATTGGTTTATCTATTACAGTAGCATTAATATTACTTCCATTAAAAATTAATGGATTTTATTTAGAAATTGATAATATGAGAACATTAATGTTTTGGTCAATATCTGAATTTTTGATAGGTATTATTATTGGCCTTATTGCATTTATATATTTTAGTATTGTATACCTTGCGGGTACAATAGTTGATATTCAGATGGGGTTTGGTATGGTAAACATTATGGATCCTCAAACAAATGCACAGATGCCTCTAATGGGAGGGTTTTATAATATATTACTTACCTTAGTATTTTTAACTATTAATGGTCACCATCAAATGATAAAAAGTTTGATATATAGTTATGAAATACTTCCAATAGGGTTTAATATCTCGGTAAGTGAGAGTTTAATCAACTATTTAATAAAAATTTTTACAGACACATTTATTTTAGCATTTCAATTAAGTGCACCTATTTTGATTGCTATTTTTTTGGCTAATGTAATCCTAGGGATTTTAGCACGTACAATGCCTCAAATGAACATTTTTATTGTAGGATTACCTTTGAAAATTGCTATAGGTATTATTATTATATTGCTATCTTTAAGATTTTTTATACCCTACTCTGAAAGTTTGTTCGATAAAATGTATCAATCCATATATGAACTAATGCAAATTTTGTCTAGAGGATGATTCTATGGATTTTAAAATTAATCTACAGCTTTTTTCTGAGGAAAAAACAGAACAGGCAACCCCCAAAAAGAAAAAGGAAACTAGGGAAAAGGGGAATGTTCTACAGAGCAAAGAAATAAATTCGGCTTTTGTTCTTTTAGCAACATTTATAATGATAAATGCTTTTGCTACATTTATTGGAATCACTCTTAGAAATACGACAAGTTATATTTATGATCAATATTTAGCTTTAGACTTCATATTTTCATTAAAAAACCTCCAAACTCTTTTAATTAATGCTATAATAAGTTTTTTTATTATTGTAGCACCTATAGCCTTAACTAATTTGGTAGTTGGTGTTCTAGCAAGCTACCTACAAGTTGGAGTTTTGTTTACTACAAAACCTTTAGCTATTGATATCAAAAAAATAAATCCAATTGAAGGATTTAAGCGAATGTTTTCTATGAAGTCTATCATAGAGCTTTTAAAGGCACTGATTCGAATTATAGTTATTGGTTATATATCTTATAGTTACGTTAAAGGACAAATAGTCACTATTTTAGAGACTATAGGGATGGATATAGGAATAATATTAAAATTAATTTTAAAGATGTCAATAAGTATTGGGATAAAGGCAGGAGCAATATTAGTCGTACTTGGCGCCTTAGATTATTTCTATCAAAGATATGAATATAATAAAAATTTAAAAATGTCTAAACAAGAAATTAAAGAAGAGTATAAACAAACTGAAGGAAATCCACAAATAAAATCAAAAATTAAAGAAAAACAAAGACAGATGTCTATGCAAAGAATGATGCAAGATATTCCGAATGCAGATGTAATTATTACAAACCCTACTCACTTTGCCATCGGAATTAAATATAATCCTAAAGAATTTGATGCTCCAAGGGTTATTGCAAAAGGGCAAGACCTTATAGCACAAAATATTAAGAAAATTGCTTTGGAAAATAACATTCCAATTGTTGAGAATAAGCCATTGGCTAGAACCTTATATGATAGCGTAGATATAGGGCAATTTGTACCACCTGAGCTTTATCAGGCTGTTGCGGAAGTATTAGCTTACGTTTATCGTATTAATAATAAGATTGAATAGGGGAGAGAACATGAAGAAGTATGGAGACATTGTAGTTACACTTGCAATAATAGCTATTATAGTAATTATTATTATACCTGTTCCACTAGGTGCTCTTGATGTTTTGTTAAGCTTTAATATTTCTCTATCCTTGTTGATTTTGATTAAAGCTATGTACACAGAAGAAGCTTTGGAATTTTCAATTTTTCCATCTCTTTTGTTAATTACTACCTTATTTAGATTAGCCCTCAATGTTACTACTACTAGATATATATTATCTACTGGCTCTGCTGGTGGATTAATTGATACTTTTGGTAGCTTTGTTATGCAAGGAAATGCAGTTGTTGGATTTGTAATATTTTTAATAATAATAATTATACAATTTATGGTAATCACTAAGGGTTCTGAAAGAGTTTCAGAGGTGGCAGCTAGATTTACATTAGATGCAATGCCTGGAAAACAAATGGCGATAGATGCAGATCTTAATGCTGGTCTTATAGATGATCAAGAAGCTAGGGAAAGAAGAAAGAAAGTACAAAGAGAATCTGATTTTTATGGAGCTATGGATGGAGCGAGTAAGTTTGTTAAAGGTGATTCTATTGCAGGTATTATTATTACTATCATTAACATTATTGGAGGATTTGCAATAGGTATGCTAGCTGGCGATTTGAGTTTTGGAGAGGCCATTCAAAAGTATACTATATTAACAGTAGGGGATGGACTGGTTAGCCAAATTCCTGCTTTGTTAATTTCAACAGCTACTGGTATAGTTGTAACAAGAGCTGCATCTGAAGGAAACTTAGGTAATGATTTAATTAAGCAGTTATTTAATAATCATAAAATAATGTTTATAATTTCCGGGGTTTTAGTTGTATTTGCTATTGCAGGATTACCACGAGTACCATTTATATTACTAGCTCTATTATTTTTATATCTAGGTATGAATTTAAGAAAAGCTGTAATCAAAGCTGAAACAGAAGTAGTACCAGATAAAATTACCGAAACAGTGGATGAAAAAAGAAAACCGGAAAATGTTATACCTTTGCTTAATGTAGACCCTATTGAGTTGGAATTTGGATACGGAATTATACCACTAGCCGATGCTAGCCAAGGTGGAGATCTTTTTGATCGTTTAGTTATGATTAGAAGACAATGCGCTCTTGAACTTGGAATTATAGTTCCAATGTTTAGACTTAGAGACAATATTCAATTAGAGCCTAATCATTATATAATAAAAATTAAAGGTGTTGAAATTACGTCAGGTGAAATAATGTTTGATCATTATTTAGCTATGAATCCGGGAATGGCTGATGGTGAACTAGAGGGTATTGACACAATTGAACCGGCCTTTGGATTACCAGCTAAATGGATAAACGAGCAAGAGCGAGAAAAAGCAGAGATATTTGGATATACGGTGGTAGATCCTCCTTCGATTATAGCAACGCATTTGACTGAAGTAGTTAAAAAACATGCCTACGAATTATTAGGTAGACAAGATGTTAAAAAGTTAATAGATAACGTTAAAGAAAGTCATCCTGCTTTAGTAGAAGAGCTAATTCCTGCCCAAATGAGTCTGGGAGAAATCCAAAAAGTATTATATAATCTATTAAAAGAAGGTGTTTCAATAAGAGATATGGTTACTATTCTTGAAACATTGGCTGATTATTCAAATATGACTAGAGATGCAGATATGCTCACAGAATATGTAAGACAAGCTTTAAGTAGAGCTATTACTAAACAGTTTATATCTAACCAACCTGCAAAAGTAATAACGGTTGATCAGCAATTAGAACAAAAAATTATGGAATCTATTCAACAAACTGATAGAGGTACATATATCGCAATGGATCCAGATTTAATTCAATCGATTTTAAACAATTTATCTTATCAACTACAAAAATTAATTAATCTAGGGGAACAGCCTATTATTATTACTGCTCCAATTGTTAGACTGTATTTAAAGAGATTAACGGAGCAACTTACTTCTGACTTAGTTGTTTTATCTTACAATGAAGTTGATCCATCTGTAGAAATCGAATCTGTTGGGATGGTGAGAATATAGATGAAAGTAAAAAAATTTTATGGTGTTGATAACCATGACGTTATAACTAAAGTAAAGAGTGAGTTAGGATCAAATGCTGTAATTCTTCATCAGAGAAAAGTTAAACCTAAAGGTATATTTGGTTTCTTAAAAAAATCAGTTGTAGAAGTGGTAGCTGCAATTGAAGAAAATGAAATAGCTACAACAATGACTAATATAACCAATATGGCTAAGGCTCAAGAGATAAATCTAAGAGAAAGAGCAACGTTAAAGTCTAAAGATAAGGAACTACAAATGGAAATAAATGATATTAAATCTATGCTAGGTACTGTAGTCAACCAAATGCAAAGTATTAACTTATCAAAAGCAACTGATGATTTAAATAGTAAAAAAAATAGCTACATATATAACGTTTTGCGTGAAAATGAAATAGATGAGGAATTAATTAATGAGCTTTTAAATAACTGCGATATTGATATTAACGATTTAGAAATGAAAGACAAAGAAACTATCAAAAAAATCCTGGCACAGATTATACCAACAACTATTAATAACAATATAGACTTTAATTCAAAGGTTATATTTTTTGTCGGTCCTACAGGTGTAGGTAAAACAACTACAATTGCGAAAATTGCTGCAAACTATAATTTGGAAAAAGGTTTAAATGTTGGATTAATAAGTGCAGATACATATCGTATAGCTGCTGTAGAACAATTGAAGGTTTATAGTGATATTTTAAATATTCCATTGGAAGTAATTTATTCGCCTAAGGAAATTCATGCTGCCCTTGATCGTCTTAGCAATAGCGATATAATCATGATTGATACTGCTGGCAGAAGTCATAAGAATAGTGAACATGTAGATGAATTAGCTTTACTTTTAAATGAAGTAAAAAATAAAAGTGTTTATTTAGTAATTAGCTCGACCACTAAGAATAGTGATTTAAAAGATATTTTAAAAACATACAGTTTTATAGATGGTTATAAAATTATTTTTACAAAATTAGATGAAGTTAGCACCTACGGACCAATTTTAAATATTGCTATGAGAGAACCTGAATATATTTCCTATGTAACTACTGGACAAAGTGTTCCTGATGATATTGAAGTGGTAACTTCAAATAAAATTTTAGATATGTTACTGAAGGAGATTTAATAAGATGGACCAAGCCGCCAAATTGCGAGAGTTAATTAATAGTAGAAGAATGTATTCTAAACAAATTGCCACACATAATGAGAATAGCACTAAGGACGCTAGAATAATATGTGTTACTAGTGGAAAGGGTGGGGTTGGCAAAACAAACTTTACAATTAATCTAGGTATGGAATTGACCAAATTAAATAATCGAGTAGTTATTATAGATGCAGATTTAGGTCTAGCTAACATTGATGTAATTTTAGGAACAGTCCCTAAATATACTTTACTTGACGTTATACATAATGATAAATCTTTAGATGAAGTTATGATAAATGGCCCTAATGACATAAAAATTATATCTGGTGGATCGGGAGTCCTTGAATTAGTAGATATGTCTTTAGCATCTATACAGCAGTTAATTGAAAAGCTCAATTCTATAAATAATTACGCAGATATTATTTTAATTGATACAGGAGCAGGTTTATCTAACTCAGTTCTATCTTTTGTTCTTTCAGCTCAAGAAATTATAATTGTTACTACGCCTGAACCAACATCTATAACAGATGCATATGCTATGATTAAAACTATAAATTTAAAAGATAAAAATAAAAAAATAAAGGTTATAGTTAACAGAGTGGAGAATATAACTGAAGGTAATATTGCTTTTGAAAAATTAAACAATGCGTCTAAACGTTTTCTATCAATGAATTTAGAAAAATTAGGTCATATTTTTGATGATAATAGTGTTAGTAAATCCGTAAAAAAACAAAGACCATTTACAATGGAATATCCTAATAGCATTGCTAGTAAAAACATTAAAAATATTGCTATAAAACTTGTAAATGATGTTACATTTGAAAGTAGTAATGCTTTTGATAACTTCTTTAAAAAGCTAGTTAATTTTTTAAGATAGGAGGACTAATATGAATATATTCTCTGAGTTGAAAATTGGAGATAAATTAAGTATAGAGTTTTGCAAGAAAGATGCTAATCAAGCAGAAAACAATATGCTTAATGCTCAGCTTATTGATATAAATGATAATTGTTTATGTATTTCATCTCCAATTTATAGAGGGAAAAGATACTCTCTCTATGAAGGACAAAAAATTACTATGTTTTTTTATCGTAAAAAAGGAGTATACCAATTTGATGCTACAGTAGTAAAAAAAATAGAATCAAATATCGTAACTTTTGTACTTAAGCTTCTAGGAGATGTACAAAAGATTCAAAGAAGAAATTATTATAGGCTACCCATCGTTACTGATGCTATCTTAAAAAAACATGAAAATGATAAAATTCTTGAGTTCGAATGTGTCACGAAGGATTTAAGTGGTGGTGGAGTTAAAGTTGCTTGTAAAAATGAAGTGGAAAAGTCAGACGATATTACAATTGACATTTATCTTGATGAAGATCAGGTAATTACTATGGACGGAGAAGTAATTCGTATTACTAAAGATTCAGATAATAATCTTTATGAAATAGGGATTAAATTTAAAGAAACTAACGAAACAGGCACAGATAGAATATTTAGTTTTATTTTTGAGAAACAAAGATTAATGCGTAAAAAAGGATTGATATAGAATGAGTTCTAACAATAAAAAGGTTAAGGTGCTTGTTGTGGATGATTCTGCTTTTATGAGAAAAATCTTAGCAGATATATTAAGTAGTAATGAAACAGTAGAAGTAATAGGCATGGCTAAAAATGGAGTAGAAGCTATAAGACTTATACAACTTTTAAAGCCTGATGTAGTTACTATGGATATTGAAATGCCTATTTTAAATGGAATAGATGCCCTAAAAGAAATTATGAAGACTAATCCGGTTCCGGTAATAATGCTAAGTAGTTTAACATCAGATGGTGCAGAGGCAACTTTAACTTGTTTAGATATTGGAGCTGTCGATTTTGTTCAAAAGCCTTCTAGTGTTTTTAGAATTAATATAGATGATCTTAAAGAAGAATTAGTTAATAAAATCAATATTGCTTCAAAAGTAGATTTGACTTTTAAGAATAAAAAGCAATTTGTAAAAGATAATAGATTAGAATTAATTCAAAACTCCAACAAAACATCTACCCAAAATAGAAAAAACAAACATTATTTTATTGTTATAGGGACTTCTACTGGAGGGCCTAGAGCCTTGCAACATGTACTTCCATTAATGCCTAAAGATATTCCAGCAAGTATTTTAATTGTTCAACATATGCCACCAGGCTTTACAAAATCTTTAGCTGAAAGATTAAATAGCATGTCAAATATTACTGTAAAAGAAGCCGAGGATGATGAAAAGATTCTCCCTGGCTATGCCTATATTGCACCAGGGAATTATCATTTGGGGATAAAAACAAAGTCTAACAGTGATACTTTTATTAAACTATCACAGGAAGAACCCGTTTCAGGACACAGACCATCGGTCGATGCACTATTTAAATCTGTTGCGAATAATATTGATGAAAATATTATTGCTGTAATTATGACTGGAATGGGAGCAGATGGTTCAAATGGTGTAAAGGAACTTAAAGATAATACGGACTGTTATGTTATTGCACAGGATGAAGATACGAGTGTAGTTTATGGTATGCCAAAAAGTGCAGTAAATATGGGAGTTGTAGATGACATTGTTCCATTACATGAAATTACAAACTATATATTAAAAAAGTTGGGAGTGTAATTCTATGGATATAAATCAATATTTAGAAATATTTATTGAAGAATCAAAGGAGCATTTACAAAGCATGAATTCGAGTTTATTGTATTTAGAAAATCATCCCGAAGATACAAATACATTGAATGAGATTTTTAGAGTAGCTCATACATTAAAAGGTATGTCTGCAACTATGGGCTTCAATAATATTGCACATTTGACTCACGAGATGGAAAATGTTTTAGATTATATCCGAAGAGGAAATATGAAAGTCAACACAGAGATAACAGATCTCTTATTTGAATGTTTTGATAGATTGGAAGGTTATATAAATAATGTTGAAGCAAATAGTGAAGAAGGAAATGATTCTGCATTAGAATTGATTGACAAGTTGCAAATATCCAAACTAGCTGATATAAATGCTAATGGTAAAGACCAAGATGAAAAGAAAATAAATCCTAATACTAACAAAACAATAAAATCAGCTATTGAATTCAACGAATATCTGAGTAATGTTGTTTCTACAGCTATAAAAGATGGACTTAATGTTAATTTAATAAAAATAACATTAGATAGTAATTGTATGTTAAAGTCAGCAAGAGCTTATATAATTATAAGTACACTTGAAAAATTTTCAGATATAGTTCAATCTAATCCTAGTATAGAAGAGATTGAAGATGAAAAATTTGATCTATCTTTTGAACTAGTATTAATAACAAAACACAATGAGGAGTTTATTAGAAAGGAACTAAGCTCTATATCTGAAGTTGAATCTATAGAAATAAGTCCGATGCTATCAGAAAGTATTGATATATCTCCAAAAAATGATGTTGTTAATAATACTGACAAGATACAAGTAGTAGAGGAAAACAAGCAGCAAGAAAATGAAGAAGCGAAAAATAAAAAGTCAAAAACAAGTAAAACTGTAAGGGTTGATATAGATCGTTTAGATAACTTAATGAACTTAGTTAGTGAGCTTATTATAATAAAGACCCGATTAGAAGATGCTGGAGATGAAAGAGGTAGACAAAATACGAGTGAAGCTATTGAATACCTAGAAAGGATAACAACAAATTTACATGATGCAGTAATGAAAGTAAGAATGGTTCCAATTGAAAGAGTATTTAATCGTTTCCCTCGAATGGTAAGAGATTTATCTAAGGATTTAGGAAAGGATATAACGCTGATTTTATCGGGAGAAGAAACTGAGGTAGATCGTACTGTAATTGACGAAATAGGGGATCCTCTTATTCATTTAATACGTAACTCCATTGATCATGGTATTGAAGAGATCGATAAAAGACTAGAGTTAGGAAAACAAAGAACTGGAACCGTTAAACTTTCCGCATATCCTGATGGTAACAGTGTAGTAATTGAAGTAGAAGATGATGGTAGCGGAATAAATATTGAGAAAGTAAAAAATAAAGCAATTGAGAGAGGAATAATTACAACTCAGGATACACAATTAATGGATAATAAAGAACTTATACAGCTATTATTTAGTCCTGGATTTAGCACGGCTGATAAAATATCGGATATTTCTGGACGTGGCGTTGGACTTGATGTAGTTAAAACGAAAATAGAGTCCTTAGGTGGAATAGTTGAAGCAGATACAACTTTAGGAAAAGGAACAAAGTTTATTATTAGACTTCCCCTTACACTTGCTATAATTCAAGCATTGTTAGTTGTAGTTGGGTCAGAAAAGTATGCTATACCTTTAAATTCAATAAAAGAAATTACAACTATAGAGAAAAGTAGTATTCGTAGAGTTCAAAAAAACGAAGTTGTTTTATATAGAGATTCGACATTACCTATATTAAGACTTTCTGAGTTACTGAATGTACCTAATACGAATAATGATATTGATATTGATAGCAATAGTGATAATTTTGATGAAGATGTAATCGTGGTTATCGTAAAAAAGGGAGATAAGGATGCAGGTCTAATTGTGGACAAACTAATAGGACAACAGGAGATTGTAATAAAATCATTAGGTAAGTATCTTTCAACAATTCGGTCAATTGCAGGCGCTACAATTTTAGGTAATGGATCAGTAGCCTTAATTGTAGATACTAATTCTTTCTTTTAATTCTTTATAGTCTAATAAAGGATAATTTTTTAAGGGGTGAATAATATGAGTTCGATGAATCAATATGTTGTATTTAAGTTAAATAATGAGAGCTATGGATTACTAATTGATTATGTTGAAACAATTGAAAAACTTACTGAAATAACTAGAGTTCCTAGTGCACCATACTACATAAGTGGAGTAATAAATTTAAGGGGAGAGGTTATACCGGTAGTAGATCTTAGAAGAAGATTTCAGTTGGAAAATATTAGTAACACAGATGAAAATAGAATTATTGTCCTTTCTTTTGAAGAGATGAATGTAGGGATACTAGTAGATTCATGTTCTGAGGTTGTTACATTGGATACGAACCAGATTGATAAAGCCTATGATTTAATAAGTTCCTTTGAGGATGACTATATTCAGGGTATTGGTAAGTTTAATGAAAGAATGATCATTATAGTAGATATTCCTAAACTTCTAATAAATAATATTACTGGGTAAGGAGGAATAGTATTGGATTTATCAATAGAGGATTTAAATAATTTGCATTTAGATGTATTAAGAGAAATTGGTAATATTGGTGCTGGAAATGCAGCTACAGCTTTAGCTGGATTGATTAATAAAAGAATAGATATGAATGTACCATCTGTAAAAATTTTAGATTTTAATGATGTAAGTGCAGTTTTGGGCGGAGAAGAAATTGTTGTATCTGGTGTTTATTTTGAAGTTGACGGTGATATTGAAGGTAATATTATGTTTTTGCTTGACTTAAGATCTGCAAAGGTTTTAACAAATATTTTAATGGGTAGGGAAGATCCTAGCAATGAATTAGATGAAATGGATCATTCGGCTCTACAGGAAATAGGAAATATTTTATCTGGAGCCTATATATCTTCACTGTCATCTTTAACTAATTTAAACATTAAAATATCTATTCCATCATTATGTATAGACATGGCAGGAGCAATAATCAGTGTACCCGCAATACAATTTGGATATATGGGGGATAAAGTTTTATTAATTGAAACAATACTCCAAGATGGTAATGACACAGTAAAAGGTAATTTTTTTCTCATTCCAGAAGCTAAATCTTTCAAAACTTTATTAAATAGTCTAGGAGTGTATACTTAAATGCAAACAATTACTAAGGTTGGTATGGCTGATATGAATATAGTTCAAGATCCGGGGGTCATTACAACTCTAGGACTAGGATCTTGTGTAGGGATCATTCTATATGACAAGGCCATTAAAACTGCTGGCTTAGTTCATATTATGTTACCTAGCAGCAAACATATTAAAAATAATGAGAACAAAGCTAAGTTTGCGGACACTGGTATACAATTATTGCTTGATAAAATGATGGAAAGAGGTTGCACTAGGTCTAGAATTACGGCGAAAATCGCTGGAGGTAGTCAAATGTTTTCATTTCAAACTAATAACGAAATAATGAAAATAGGTGAGCGAAATGTATTAGCCACTAAGGAAATATTACAATTACTAAATATACCTATAATTGCAGAGGATACTGGTGGAAATTATGGTCGAACTATTGAATTTTATTCTAATAATGGAAAACTTATTATTAAAACTATAGGACATGGTGTACATGAAATTTAATATTCTTATTATAACAATAAATGAAGCCAGGAGGTTTGAAAATGGAGCATAAAACCCTATGGCATAATTACAAACAGAATAATGATATACAAGCAAAAACATTACTCATAGAAGAGTATGTTAGACTAGTAAAAGTTATTGCTGGCCGATTATATACATCTTATGGCACAAATATAGAATATGATGACTTAGTTAGCTACGGTATTTTTGGCTTAATAGATGCTATAGAAAAATTTGATCTAGATAAACAAGTTAAGTTTGAAACATACGCACAAATACGTATAAGGGGAGCGATCATTGATCATTTAAGAAGCTTAGATTGGGTTCCAAGATCTGCTAGACAGAAATCCAAGCAAGTTGAAGATGCTTATTGTAGATTGGAAAACCAACTAGGACGATCAGTTTCTGACTTAGAGGTAGCAAGAGAATTGAGGATTACGGTTAAGGAGCTACAAGAAATTATGCTACAAACAGCCTCCTTTAATGTAATCTCATTAGAGGAGGCTGTTTTCGAAGGATATACACTAGGAAAAATAGAAAATGAAAAACAATTACCTGAAGAGTTAGTGTGTAGCCAAGAGACATATGATACTCTAAAAAATAATATAGTACAATTACCTGAACGTGAGAAACAGGTCATATCGCTATATTATTATAATAATTTAACATATAAAGAAATAGGACAGGTACTAGAAATATCCGAATCAAGAGTGTCTCAATTACACTCTAAAGCCATTTCAAGATTAAAATCTAAATTAACCGTAAAATAGCGCATGATCAAAGGGGGAGAATCATGACAAATGAGTATATTGTTGTTGAAGGTGAGACTTATAATGATGCTTTAACTAAAGGATTAAAAAGTTTAAACTTAACAGATGATCAAGTTAAAGTCGAAGTTTTAGATGAAAAGAAAGGTTTTTTATTTAAAAAAGGATTATTTAAATTAAAAATCACTCCTATATCAATTAGTTATGACACCGATATACAATCAGACAAAAATATAAATGATACAAAAGAGAGTGGATTTTACCTAGACTATTGTCCAGATGGAGTCTATCTTACCATTACAGATACACCATCAAAAGTTAGTATAGGAAATGTATTAGATTTCTTAACTAAAAAACATGTAAAAGACTATGATTATGAGAAAATCGCTCGGTGTTTAGAGAATAAAAATGGCGATCCTGAGAAAATTGCACCTTTTCAAGATGAATTTTTAATTGATAGCAGTTTGCAAATAGATGTGTCTAAAAATAAACTAGAAGTAACAATATTACTGACAGAGCCAAGTGGCGGGAAAATATTATCTGCTACTGAAATTGTAGACAACTTAAATAAAAATAATATTAAGTTTGGAATTATCAATAAAAAAATAGAAGAAGTAGTTAATAGACAAGTATTTAATCAATCTATTTTAATAGCACAAGGTAAGGCAGCTATAAGCGGAGAAGATGGACAAATTATTTATCCTTTTAATGATGAAACAGAAAGTAGAAATACAATCATTGATGAAGATGGAAGAATTGATTATAAAAACTTGGATAGAATACGGAATGTGAAGGCAGGTACTTTACTTATAGAAATCATTCCTCCTACTGAAGGTATAAATGGGGTAGATGTCTATGGAAATGAAATAGTTGCTAAAAACGGTAAAGAAGTTCTTATAAAAAAGGGAAAAAATGTAGTAGAAAGTGAAGATAGTTTGAAAATCTATGCTGCTAAAGACGGAGAGGTACATTTCGTAGATGGCACTATATATGTAGATGAAGTTATAAATATCAATGGGGATATAGATAATGAAACAGGTAATATCCAATTTAATGGTAAAGTTAATATTAAGGGAAATGTAAAGTCAGGGTTTAAGGTTGAAGCAGAAGGGGATATTGAAATTGGGGGAGTAGTAGAAGGTGCTACCTTAGTTTCTAAAGGAAATATTATTATTCACAGAGGGGTACAAGGCAATAACCAAGCTTATCTACAATGTTCTGGAAATTTAAACGCAAAATACCTTGAAAATGCAAGCGTAAAATGTGGCGGCAATGTTGAGTCGGATGCTATATTACACAGTGATGTTACTACTAAGGGAAAAATTATAGTTTCGGGCAAAAAAGGCTTGATTGTTGGTGGGGATATAAAAGCTGGTAAGGAAGTAAGGGCTAATGTAGTAGGATCTAATATGGGAACTATTACTAAAATAGAAGTTGGAATTGATCCTGAGGAAAAAAAATATTATGAACAACTTAAAGTTGAAATGCTAGATATTGAGAAAAATATTGATAACTCAAAAAAAGCTATTGAACTATTAAATAAAATATCGAAAAAACAGCAGTTAACTAATGAAAAGCAAGAACTATTAGTTAAATCATTAAAGACATATAAGGTTTTAAATGCTAAGTATGACGATATTACCAAAGAATTGCAAGAATTATCAGCAAGATTCAAGGAGCCAAATAACGGTAAAATTCATGTTATAACAATTATTTATACTGGTGTAAAGGTAACTATAGGCAGCAGCTCTCGACAAATTTACGATGAACTATCAAATTGTACCTTATATGTAAAAGATGGTGACGTTTCAATTGGTCCATATGAAAAGTAATTTTAGTTAATCTGTTTTTATTAAAATATATTAATGAAAACAAAAGAGGTGTATTATGGAAAGAAACAATATTTTATTATTAGTAGGCGGGATTGTATTAGTAGTGCCGTTAATTATATCTTTTATACTTAAAAATAAGAGAAATCATAATAAACTTGAATTCTATAAAAAAGAAGAAAAATATAGTTCAGAAATAAATAAAGGATTTAAAGTAGAAAATGAAATTATAGTCGAAAGAATAAAGAGATTAGAACAGGAAGTTTTGATATTGAAGCAGGAGAATAATAGGATAATAGAAGAACATAGAAAAAATAGTAATTTAATTAATCAAAATAATCTAAAAAATAACAGTTTTAAACCTGTATTAAACTATAACCTATTTAAAGAAAAAAATAGTACTATTATTGATTTACATGAAAAAGGTATATCTAAAGAAGAAATAGCTAAAGTTTTAAATAAGAGTATAAGAGAAATAGATATGGTAATAAAATTAGTTAAATAAAGTGAAGTTTTTGATAAAGATATAAATACTAAAAAATATATATGATGATATGTATCTGACTAAATAATAAGTACCGCATGAATAATTAAGAAAAAAAAGGAAATAATATAGCAGAAAATACAATTTTTAAAATAAACTATTGATTCATACTGGTCTCTATGTTAGAATATTTAAGGTGAGATAACACACATCTTATAATTTACTTAGTAGTGCCTAAATGGTCCTAAGTAGAAATGATTAAGATGGAGGAAAAACTAAGGAGGTAGTAAAATGTCAGTAATCTCAATGAAACAATTATTAGAAGCTGGGGTTCACTTTGGACACCAAACTAGAAGATGGAACCCTAAAATGGGTGAGTACATTTTTACAGAAAGAAATGGAATATATATTATAGACCTTCAAAAAACTGTAAAAAAAGTAGAAGAAGCTTATAGTGCTATGAAGGAAATTGCTTCTGAAGGAGGAACAATTTTATTTGTAGGAACTAAAAAGCAAGCGCAAGAAGCTATTGAGGAAGAAGCTAAGAGAAGTGGAATGTTCTATGTTAACCAAAGATGGTTAGGTGGAATGTTAACTAACTTTAAAACTATCAAGAAGAGAATTGAACGTCTTCATGAATTAGAAAAAATGGAAGAAGATGGAACATTTGAAGTATTGCCTAAAAAAGAAGTTATTAAACTTCGTCATGAACAAGAAAAACTTGAAAAGTTTTTAGGTGGTATTAAAGACATGACCGAGATGCCAGATGCTTTATTTGTAGTAGACCCTAGAAAAGAAAGAATTGCTATCCAAGAGGCTCACACTCTAGGAATTCCTGTTATTTCAATTGTTGATACAAACTGTGATCCAGATGAAGTAGACTATGTTATTCCTGGGAATGATGATGCTATAAGAGCTGTTAAGTTACTTACTGCTACTATGGCAAACGCTGTAATTGAAGGAAAACAAGGGGTTCAAACAGAGGCATAAAATAATATAAAACAACTAAGTTATAGAAGGTAAGGGCTACAAGGGATTTTCCCTTACTCCTTACCTTTAATAATATGCTAGGAGGAGTTAGATATGAGTATAACTGCAGCAATGGTTAAAGAATTAAGAGAAAAAACAGGTGCTGGCATGATGGATTGCAAAAAAGCACTAACTGAGACAGATGGGAATATGGACAAGGCAGTTGAGGTTCTTAGAGAAAAAGGTCTAGCTGCTGTTGCTAAAAAAGCAGGTAGAATAGCAGCTGAAGGTTTAGTTGAAGCCTACATACATGGAGGTAGAATTGGAGTATTAGTTGAAGTTAACTCTGAAACTGACTTTGTGGCTAAAAATCAAGAATTTAAAGATTTTGTAAAAGATGTTGCTCTTCAAGTTGCAGCTGCAAATCCTCAATACGTAAGCCGTGATCAAGTAGATCAAGAAATGATTGAAAAAGAGAAGGAAATTTTAAAGAAACAAGCATTAAATGAAGGTAAACCAGAAAAAATCGTTGATAAGATGGTTGAAGGAAGAATTGAAAAATTTTACAAAGAGATATGTTTATTGGAGCAACCATTTGTTAAGAATCCTGATGTTACAATTGGGGAATTATTGACAGAAAAAATATCTAAAATCGGAGAAAATATCACTATTAGAAGATTTACAAGATATGAAGTAGGCGAAGGAATAGAAAAGAAAGAAGAGAACTTTGCAGAAGAGGTTGCTAAGCAGATAGGTAATAAGTAATTATTTTTTTGTATATTTGTATAAAAGAGAACACATCTGTGTTCTCTTTTACAATAATTAGTCATATCAATTAAATATTTTTATTGCAAAATGAAGGTTTTTTGTTGCAGTTGGCGAATATTAATGAGTGAAGGAGGACTGAGTGTGTTACAACCTCAATACAAAAGAGTTCTATTAAAATTAAGTGGTGAAGCTTTAGCTGGAGATAAGGGCTTCGGTTTAGATTCGAATATAGTTAGCAGTATTGCTGCTCAGATTAAAGATATTGTAAATATGGGAGTTCAGGTAGCTATAGTAGTTGGCGGTGGAAACTACTGGCGAGGTCGAACTGGTGAAGGTATGGATAGAACTACTGCTGATTATATGGGAATGATGGCAACTGTCATTAATGCCCTTGCTCTTCAAGATTCATTAGAAAATTTAGGTGTATTAACAAGAGTTCAGAGTGCTATAGAAATGAGACAAATAGCAGAACCATATATTAGAAGAAGAGCTGTTAGACATCTTGAAAAAAATCGTGTAGTTATATTTGCTGCCGGCACAGGAAATCCATATTTCTCCACAGATACTACAGCGGCTCTACGGGCTGCTGAAATTGAAGCCGAAGTAATCTTATTAGCTAAAAAGGTAGATGGAGTATATTCTGCTGATCCATGCCTTGATAAAACCGCTACGAAATTTGATGAATTAGCATATATAGATGTCTTAAAGATGGGGCTAAAGGTAATGGATTCGACTGCAACATCATTATGTATGGATAATGAAATACCGATTAAAGTTTTTGGATTAGAAGAGCCTGAAAATATTAAGAAGGTCATATGTGGAGAGAAAATAGGTACATATATTTATAGTTAATATAAATTTATTATAAGGAGGAGATAGAATGAAGTTAGAAATTCACAAAAATCTTGAGGACAAAATGACGAAAACTGTTAATGCACTTAAAGAGGACTTTGCAAGCATTAGAGCTGGTCGAGCTAATCCATCAATGTTAGACAGGGTTGTTGTAGAGTATTATGGCACACCTACTCCGATTAAGCAGATAGCTTCTGTAACGGCTCCTGAGCCAAGAATTATTACAATACAACCATATGATCAATCATCTATCAACAATATTGAAAAAGCTATTTTACAATCAGACTTAGGAGTTAACCCTTCTAATGATGGCAAAATTATTAGAATTGTTATTCCTCAATTAACAGAAGAAAGAAGAAAAGATCTTACTAAAGTAGCTAGAAAAACAGCTGAAGATAGTAAAATAGTTTTAAGAAATGAAAGACGTAATGCAAATGACCGTTTGAAAAAAATGCAAAAAGATAATGAGTTAACTGAAGACGAATTAAAAACTGCACAAGATGAAGTTCAAAAAATAACTGATAAATTTATTAAGATTGTAGATGAACTTACTGAAAAGAAAGAGCAGGATATTATGGAGGTATAAATTTGAATTATATTCCAGATGTTACAGGTTACAGACTAGAATCAGGTTTACATATATTGAAGGAGTATAATTACGAAATTATTGTTACAGAAACATTCGGGAAAAAAAATGTGAAATCTGATGAAGCAAGAATTGTAAGACAAACAATTTACAAAGATAATAAGTTGCAATTAATCATAGCATATTTTTAAGCCCCCTAACTGGGGGTTTAAAAATGATTGGGGGTGGAAAAATGCTTAAAAATCTATGGAATAGTTCTAACAATAATAAAATACCATCTAATATCAATATGGATTCAATACCTAAGCATATAGCGATTATTATGGATGGAAATGGTAGATGGGCAACAGAGCGTATGTTACCAAGAAATCTGGGACATAGGGCTGGAGTAGAAGCTTTAAGAGATGTGATAAAGACTGCTTCCAATATTGGAATAAAGCATTTAACCCTTTATGCTTTTTCTACAGAAAATTGGAAAAGACCTGCATCTGAAGTCTCATTATTAATGAAGCTTCTAATTGAGTATTTAAGAAAAGAAATAACAGAACTACATGATAATAATGTTAAGATTCAAACTATAGGAGATATTAATAAACTTAATGATGAAGTAATTGAAGAAATAAGCAAAGCGACTATTAAAACAAAGGATAATAATGGACTTTGTGTTAATATAGCTTTGAACTATGGTGGGCGTTCAGAAATTATTAATGCTGTAAAAAAAGTTGCTGAAAAAGCTAAAAGCAATGAAGTACAAATAGATGAAATAGATGAGGTATTAATTAGCTCTTTACTATATACTGCAAATGTACCTGATCCAGAATTATTAATTAGAACAAGTGGAGAAATCAGATTAAGTAATTTTTTGTTATGGCAATGCGCATATTCAGAATTTTGGTTTACTGATGTATACTGGCCAGATTTCAGAGGAGAGCATTTACTTATGGCAATATCTGATTACCAAAATCGCAAAAGAAGATTTGGTGGAATATAGGGGTGATAAAATGCTCAAGAGAATAGTTAGTGCAATTATTGGATTACCATTTTTATTAGCTATAATATTTATAGGAGGTATGCCTTTATTTATTGCTATTCTAATTGTATCATTAATTGGATTAAGAGAGTTTTATAATGCATGTAAGAACAAATCTTTATGCCCTGTTGAAGTAATAGGATACCTAGGTTCTATAGCCTTAATCGTACTAGTGAATTTTTCCTATAGCCTGTCCTATATTTTTTTATTATTTTTTATTTTAATTTTCCTATTAAATAGCATACAATTAATACATGGCAAATATAACTTTTTAGATATTAGTGTTACATTATATGGGTTAGCCTATGTTCCTTTACTTTTGAGCTGTATTTTGCTTATTAGTAACCAACCAAATAATATAGTTATATGGTTGGTATTTACCACTGCTTGGGGTACAGATACATTTGCATATTTTTCAGGATACTTTTTTGGAAAAAGAAAATTGTGTCCATCAATTAGTCCTAAAAAGACTGTTGCAGGAGCAATCGGTGGCGTTTTAGGAAGTATTAGTATATCAGTATTATTTGGCTATTTCTTTTTACAAGACTATATAATTATTGTTGCATTTATTGGGGCTATTGGTAGCATCGTTGCGCAAGTTGGTGATTTAAGTGCTTCTTTAATTAAACGGCATACTGGTATCAAGGATTTTGGAAATCTTATACCTGGACATGGAGGAGTACTAGATCGTTTTGACAGCATACTTTTTACAGCTCCGACAATTTATTTTATTTTAAATTTTGTAATTAACAGGGGATAAATAAGCATGATACTAGCATGCTTATTTTGTAGTCTAAGAAATGAATTGTTTTGATCATTTAAGGATTGCATTAGACGGATTTTTATTGAATCATATGAGGTGATAATTTGAAAAATATTAGTATATTAGGATCTACTGGATCAGTTGGAAGACAGACACTTGACGTTGTAAAAAATCATAGAGAAAGATTCAAGGTTGTCGGACTATCAGCACTAGAGAATATTGATGAGGTTGAGGAACAGATATATGAATTTGATCCTGAAATCGTCGCTATTTTTAATCAAGATAAAGCTGAAATTTTATCTAATAGAGTCGGTAGGAAGATTAAAATTGTTTCTGGAATTGATGGATTAATTGAGGTAGCTACACTAAATTCAGCAAATATAGTCGTAACATCAGTTGTTGGGAGTATTGGACTGATACCTACCCTGGAGGCTATTAGATGTAATAAGACTATAGCTTTAGCTAATAAGGAAACCTTAGTTGTAGCTGGTGAGTTAGTTATGAATGAAGCTCAAAAATACGGGGTTAAAATAATTCCGGTAGATAGTGAACATTCTGCTATTTTTCAATGTCTACAAGGAGAAGATATAAAAAATATATCAAGAATTATTTTAACTGCTTCAGGTGGCTCTTTTAGGGACTGGACAAAGGAAGAAATAGAAAAAGCAAGTGCAGAAGATGCCTTAAGACATCCGACATGGAATATGGGACAGAAAGTTACTATTGATTCTGCTACTTTAATGAATAAGGGATTAGAAGTAATTGAAGCACGATGGTTATTTAATTTAGAACTGGATAAAATAGATGTTATAGTTCATCCACAAAGTATAATCCATTCAATGGTTGAGTATAAAGATAATTCGATCATTAGTCAAATGGGACTGCCAGATATGAGAACACCAATACAATATGCACTCTCTTATCCAGAACGAATTAATAGCAATGTTGAAAAACTTGACTTTAATAAATTAGGAGAATTAACTTTCATGGCTCCAGACACTAATAGATTTCCATGTTTATCCTTAGCTTATGAAGCATTAAAAATAGGAAAAACAATGCCATGCGTATTAAATGGAGCAAATGAAGTTTTAGTTGAATACTTCTTGGAAAATAAAATTAGATTTTATGATATACCAGAGCTTATCGGAAAGGCAATGTCGATACATGAGCCATTTTCATATAAAACCGTTGATGAACTTTTGGAAGTGGATAAATGGGTTAGAAGCTGGATTAAAAATCAACTAAAATAGGAAGGTGGTTTTATGGCAACTGCTTTAGTGGCTATTATTGTTTTTGGTATACTGGTTTTGATTCATGAGTTAGGTCATTTTACAGTGGCAAAGCTAGTAGGAATTAAAGTTCATGAATTTGCTATAGGCATGGGGCCTAAGCTTATTCAAGTAAAAAAAGGTGAAACTTCGTATTCAATTCGAGCCTTACCACTTGGTGGATATGTTAGAATGGAAGGTGAAGATGAAAAATCTGATGATTTAAGAAGCTTTAATAACAAATCAGTTTTAGCTCGTATATCTGTTATTTTTGCTGGACCTTTTATGAACTTTGTTTTAGCTATAGCATTATTCTCAATTATTTTTTATTCAATAGGAGCACCAACTACAAGAATACAAGAGGTTATGGATCAATCTCCTGCACAAACAGCTGGAATACAGAGCGGAGATATTATTTACTCTATTAATGGGGAAAAAATGGATACTTGGCAAGATATTATAGACACTATTGGAAAATCGCAGGATAATTCGATACATATTACTATTGTTAGAAATGGTGATAGAATTGAGAAAACTGTAATACCTACTAGGGATATAGAGACTAATCGGGCAACAATTGGTATCAAAACTACTATAGAAAAATCTATAGGTGCATCGATCCGAAATGGATTTGTAGCAATAAAAGCCATAGCAACTGGTATATTAGGTTTTCTAAAAGGATTGATTACTAGAGAATCTAATGCTGCGGCAGAAATTATGGGACCTGTAGGAATTATAAACTTAGTAGGACAGGTGGCTAGAACAGGATGGATAGATGTAGTTAACTTGACCGCTGTCTTAAGCGTAAACTTAGGATTAATGAATCTATTACCGATACCTGCATTAGATGGAAGTAGAATTTTATTTCTATTAGTTGAAATGCTACGGGGAAAACCCGTTGACCCTGAAAAAGAAGGTATGATACATTTAATAGGTTTTGGTCTTTTGATAACTCTAATGTTATTTGTTACTTATAAAGATATATTAAAATTATTTAGCTAATTTAATTAAAAGAGTTATATAATTAGATTTTCAAGCATACAAGATTAACTATTTAATAATAAAAAATATTGAAAATCATAGAAGGTGAGCAAATGAGAAGAAAAACTAAGGTTGTTAAGTGTGGAAACGTATATGTCGGTGGTGACAATCCAATTTCAGTTCAGTCTATGACTACAACTGATCCTAGAGATGTTATTAGTACAGTTAATGAAATACGACGACTGGAAAGTGCAGGATGTGATATTGTTAGAATTGCTGTTCCTAATATGGAATCTGCTCAATCTATACATAAAATCAAATCTCAAACCAATATACCTATTGTGGCTGATATCCATTTTGATTATCGGTTAGCCTTAGAATCTATTAAGCAGGGGGTTGATGGTTTGAGATTAAACCCTGGGAATATCGGTGAAACTACAAGGGTTCAGGAGGTAGTTAGAGCAGTTAAGGAAAAAAATATACCTATTAGAATTGGTGTAAATGCAGGTTCATTAGAGAAATCTATATTAGACAAATATGGACATCCTACTGCTGAAGGGATGGTTGAAAGTGCTCTAAGGCATATATCTATTTTAGAAGATATGGACTTTACAGATATTGTAGTATCTTTAAAAGCAAGTGATGTTAAGCTAACTGTAGATGCTTACAAATTAATGTCAGAGCAGGTTGACTACCCTCTACATTTAGGAATTACTGAAGCTGGTACAATATGGACTGGTACAATTAAATCGTCAGCAGGCATAGGTGCTTTATTATTAATGGGAATAGGTGATACAATACGAGTTTCCTTAACTGGTGATCCAGTAGAAGAAATTAGAACTGGAAGACAACTTCTTAAATCCTTAGGAATAATTCAAAATGAAGTAACCATTATATCTTGTCCTACATGTGGCAGATGTCAAATAGACTTAATAAACGTAGCTAATCAAGTAGAAGATAAGTTAGGAAAGCTAAAGAAGCCTATTAAGGTTGCGGTTATGGGATGTGCAGTTAATGGTCCAGGAGAGGCTAGAGATGCTGATATTGGAATCGCAGGTGGCTCAGGATCGGCACTTTTATTTAAAAAGGGAGAAATTATAAAAAAGATAAAAGAGGAAGAAATTTTAACAACATTGATAGAAGAAATTGAAAAGATGTAGTGGGAGGGAACATTGTGAAGGTGACTGCCATCATACCTGCTTACAATGAAGAAAAAAGAATTGAAAAGGTAATCGATCCTGCTTTAAAGACTGATATGTTGTCAAATATAATTGTAGTTGATGATGGTTCGGAAGACTTGACTTCTAATATTGTATCTAAGTATAATGTCGACTTAATAAAAATGCCTCAAAATAGTGGAAAAACTGCGGCAGTTAAAGAGGGAATAAAATGCTGCAAAGATAGAAGTGATATTATAGTTCTATTAGATGCTGATTTAATAGGTCTAACTCCAAATCATATTAAATCATTAATTTTGCCATTATTGGAAGAGCAATTTGATATGACAATAGGGATTTTTAGGTCTGGAAGATATGTGACAGATTTAGCACAATATATTGCACCCCACTTGTCAGGACAAAGAGCAATAAAAACACATCTTGCTGATGAAATTTTAAATTTGGATATCACAGGCTACGGAATAGAAGTAGCTCTCTCTAAATTGACTAGAAAGCATAAGCTTAGAGTAGAAAATGTAATATTAGAAAATGTAACTCATACAACAAAAGAAGAAAAAATAGGGTTTGCCAAAGGAGCAATTTGGCGAATTAAAATGTACAAGGATATAATTAAATATTGGATACATTAAAAAGGGAGGGATTTTATGACTCCTTTGGGAAGTCTTAATTTAAATTATTTTTTAAATGGTTTTGGAATACCACAAAATCCATCCTATGAATCTTGTTTAATAGAGAAAGTACAATACTTCAAGCAAAGTAAAAAAATTTCGATTCACTTAGTTGGTAAGGAAATACTAGATCATGAAAATGTACATAATTCTTTAAACCAGTTAAAAACGATAATAGAAGAAAAGTTAGGTTCTAGTATGGAAGTATTTTTTATCTACGATGTAGAATATACCTCTTTAGAAGAGTTAATTAATATGAATTGGAAAAACATACTATATATTTTACAAAAAAATGTTCCTTCTTTTAATGTAATTGAAGGTGTAATTAATAGTGAAATTACAGATTCTACTCTAAAACTTATTTTTAATTCTAGTATTATTACTAAAAAAATGAGGGAAAGAAGAGTAGATTCACAGATTGAAAATTACTTTCTAAAGCAATTTAAAATATCTATTAAATGTAATATAAATACGAATGTAAATAAAGAATTTGTTCTAGAAGACTATGAACAACAAAAAGAGAATGAAAATTTAGCTTTAATTAGTCAAATTAAGAAACAAAATCCAATGGATAATACTGTACAAAATAAAGATCAATCAAAGGACAAAATTTTTGAGCCTAAATCTCCATTATCTTCTTCTGTTTTATTAGGGAAAAATTTTTCTGGAGAGATTAGTAAACTTATTGATATTAGAACTGACTCCGGGAGAGTTATTGTAGAAGGAGAAATATTTAGTATCGAAATTAAAGAACTTAGTGGTGGTAAAAAACTGGCTATAATAAATATTACAGATTATACAAACTCCATAACAGCAAAAATTTTTGAAAGAAAAAATCAAACAGTTGTCTTAGAAGAAATGTTCGTCAAAGGACAGGTAGTTAGAGTCCGAGGTGATGTTGTATACGATAAATTTATTAGAGAAAATATTATTATGTTAACTGATGCAATACAAATAGAAAAAGTAGAAAAAGATGATATCTATGAGAATAAAAGAGTTGAGTTACATTTACATACTCAAATGTCAGCTATGGACGGTACTACTAGTATTACTGATCTAATCAAAAAGGCGTCTAAGTGGGGACATAAAGCTATAGCTGTAACTGATCACGGGATAGTGCAGGCTTTTCCTGAGGCTATGGATGCAGGGAATAAATATGGTGTTAAAGTAATATATGGAATGGAAGGATATTTGGTAGATGATGAAGTAAACTTGATAGAAGGAGAAGAAGAGTACTCTTTAGATGATGAATTTGTTATTTTTGATATTGAAACTACTGGTCTTTCAAGTAAAAATGATGAAATAACAGAAATAGGAGCTGTTAAAATAAAAAACAATATGGTTATTGATAGCTTCTCAGCTCTAATAAATCCTGAGAAGAATATTCCAGAAAAAATTGTAGAATTAACTGGCATTACTAATGATATGGTAAAGGATAAACCAACTATAGCAACAGTTCTTCCAGAGTTTTTTAAATTTATTGGAAATAGTCCTGTAGTTGCACATAATGCTGATTTTGATACTGGTTTCATTAGAGATAAGGCTAATAGATATAATATGAATTTTAACAACATAACTATTGATACTTTAAAGTTAGCACGTGTTCTTTTACCAAATCTAAAAAGACATCGATTGAATGTTATTGCTAAAGAACTAAATATATCTTTAGAGAATCATCATAGGGCTGTAGATGATGCTAAGGCTACAGCAGAAATGTTTATAAAGTTTATTGAAATGATGAAAGAAAGAAATATAGTATCCTTAAAGGATATAAATACTCACTTAAGTACAAAGATTGATTTTAAGACATTGAAAACCTATCACATTGTTATTTTAGCAAAAAACTATACAGGTTTAGAAAATCTATATAAGATTGTTTCTGAATCCCATTTAAACTATTTTTATAAAAGGCCTCGTATACCAAGAAGCTTATTGAATAAATATAGAGAAGGGCTTATTTTAGGCACAGCTTGTGAAGCGGGTGAACTTTTTCAAAGTATTCTTTCTAATAAGCCGGCAGAGTATATTGAGAAAATAGCTAAGCGCTACGATTATTTAGAAATACAGCCTATAGGTAATAATAAATTTTTAATTGAAAAGGGTCTTGCTAAAGATAATAATGATCTTAGGGAGTTAAATAAAAGGATAGTAGAATTAGGTGAAAAGCTAAACTTACCTGTTGTAGCTACAGGTGATGTACATTTTCTTGATTCTAAAGATAGTGTATTTAGAAAGATATTAATGGCTGGGCAGGGATTTAGTGATGCCGATGATCAAGCTCCACTATACTTTAAAACTACCGATGAAATGATTGAAGAGTTTTCTTATTTAGGCAAAGCTAAATCAGAAGAAGTAGTTATACAATACCCAAACAAAATTTGTGATGAGATTGAACATATGTTACCAATTCCTGATGGCACATTTCCACCAGAAATTGAAGGATCTGAAGAAGAACTACGAAGAATGTGCTATGAAAAGGCAGAGCGAATTTATGGTAAAGATATACCAGAACTAGTAAAAAATCGATTAGATAAAGAATTAAACTCAATAATTAATAATGGATACGCTGTAATGTACATTATTGCACATAAATTAGTTGCAAAATCTTTAAGTGATGGATACTTGGTAGGGTCTAGAGGATCAGTAGGTTCTTCCTTTGCAGCTACTATGAGTGATATAACAGAAGTAAATCCACTTCCGCCACACTATGTATGTCCAAAATGCAAATACTCTGAGTTTATACTAGACGGATCTATTGGATCTGGTGCTGACTTACCAGATAAAGATTGTCCTAAGTGTGGAGAGATACTTATTAAAGATGGTCATGACATACCATTTGAAGTTTTTCTTGGCTTTGAGGGAGATAAGGAGCCTGATATTGATCTAAACTTTGCTGGAGAATATCAAAGTGAAGCCCATAAATATACAGAAGAGCTTTTTGGTAAAGGTAAGGTTTATCGAGCGGGGACAATAGGAACTGTTGCTGATAAAACAGCCTATGGTTTTGTAAGGAAATATATTGATGAGAAACAATTACATTATAATATGGCCGAAATAAATAGATTAACCACAGGATGTACTGGAATCAAAAGAACTTCTGGACAACATCC
The DNA here is from genome assembly GCF_018141165.1 of Alkaliphilus sp. B6464. NCBI lineage: Bacteria > Bacillati > Bacillota > Clostridia > Peptostreptococcales > Natronincolaceae > Alkaliphilus > Alkaliphilus sp. B6464. The sequence goes on along the minus strand of NZ_CP058557.1, from coordinate 2,700,039 downwards.
TGGTGGCGTTATGATTGTACCTGCTGCATATGATATACATAAGTTCAGCCCTATTCAATATCCTGCCAATGATTCGAAATCTGGGGTAATTACAACTCATTTTGACTATCATTCAATTAGTGGACGGCTATTAAAATTAGATATATTAGGACATGATGTTCCAACAATAATAAAAATGCTTGAGGATTTAACTGGTATGAATGCTCAGAAGATTCCTTTAGATGATAAAAATACAATTGGTATTTTTACTAGTACTGACCCTCTAGGAATTTCATCAGAGGAAATTGAATGCGAAGTTGGTACATTAGGTATACCTGAGTTCGGAACTAAATTTGTTAGACAGATGTTAATTGACACCCAACCTAAAACTTTTGCCGAACTAGTTCGTATAAGTGGATTATCTCATGGTACAGATGTTTGGCTTAATAATGCGCAAGATTTAGTACGAAACAATATTGCTGAATTAAAGGATGTTATTTCTACTAGAGATGACATTATGAACTATTTAATTTTAAAAGGGTTACCTCCAAAAACGTCATTTAAAATCATGGAGAATGTAAGAAAGGGTAAAGGATTAACTCCAGAGAATGAGCAGGAAATGAAAGAGCATAATGTACCAGACTGGTATATTGACTCTTGTAATAAAATCAAGTATATGTTCCCTAAAGCTCACGCCGCTGCATATGTTATGATGTCTTTCAGAATAGCATATTTCAAAGTTAATTATCCAGAAGCATTTTATGCTACTTATTTTACTACGAAGGCAGAAGATTTTGACGCAGACTTTATTATAAAAGGAGAAGATGCTATTAGACTTAAGATAAAAGAATTGGAGTCTATTGGAAATGATCTAACTGCAAAAGAAAAAAACTTTCTAACTGTATTAGAAGTAGCTTTAGAAATGTACTGTAGAGGAATTCATCTATTGCCTGTAGATTTATATCTCTCGGATGCAGATAGGTTTATGATAGTTGATGGAAAATTATTACCTCCTTTAAAGGGTTTGCAAGGAGTAGGGCAAAATGCTGCAAAAAGTATAGTTGATGCCAGACAAGAAGGGGAATTTATATCATTAGAAGATTTAAGGAATAGAACCAAAGTTACAAAAACTGTTATAGAAATGTTAGTTAGTCATGGTTGTATTAAGGATTTACCCGAAACTAATCAACTCTCATTGTTTTCACTTGCATGATTTTACCATATGTGTTATACTGTAACAAACGACATATGATATTCTTGAAAGAGTGGGAGTTTCCCACTCTTTCTATTATATAGTATGCATATAGTGGTATAAAGTTTGAATAAATAACAAAAACTACAATAAAAACTGAATATAGGAGGTATATAATGGCAAAAAATCGTGTTGAAAAGATTGCAGAAAAATTAGTAATACCAATTATAGAAAATGAAGAATTTGAATTAGCAGATGTAGAATATAAAAAAGAAGGCTCTAATTGGTATTTAAGAATATATATAGATAAACCCGGTGGTATTACATTGGATGATTGCCAGAAGGTTAGTGAGCAACTAAGTGATGAACTTGATAGGGAAGATCCTATAAAAGAGAATTATTTCTTAGAAGTATCATCACCAGGACTTGATAGACCATTAAAAAAAGAGGCTGATTTTATTCGTTTCAAAGGTGAAATAGTAGAAGTGAAACTATATGAACCATTAAATGGAAACAAGATTATAGAGGGTGAGCTAGTAGGGTTAGAGAATAATATTATTAAAGTCAATGTGGCTAATGTTGGATTAGTAGAGTTGCCTAGGGATAAGGTAGCTTTAACAAGATTGGCTATTAAATTTTAGGGAGGTTAGTAGGGATGAATGCTGAGTTTACAGAGGCCCTTGAGCAGATTGAAAAAGACAAAGGTATTTCTAAGGATATTTTAATTGATGCAGTAGAGGCTGCTTTAATTTCTAGTTATAAAAGAAATTTTGGCTCTGCTCAAAATGTAAGAGTTGAAATTAATCGCGATAACGGTGAGGTTCATGTATACGCTCAAAAAAAGATAACTGATGACGTAATAGATGATTTATTAGAAATTGATATCGAAGATGCTAAGAAAATCAATTCAAAGTATGCGATTGGAGATATTTTTGAGAGTGAGGTTACTCCTAGAAACTTTGGACGAATAGCGGCTCAAACAGCTAAGCAAGTAGTTGTACAAAGAATTAGAGAAGCTGAAAGAGGTATTGTTTACGAAGAATTTATAAATCGTGAATCAGAGATTATCACTGGAGAAGTTTCTAGAGTTGCAAAAGGTAATGTTTATATTAGCTTAGGTAGAACAGAAGCAATTTTGGGACCAAGTGAACAAATTCCAAATGAGGAATATCAACATGGAGATAGAATTAAATGCTATATAGTAGAAGTTAAGAAGACCACAAAAGGTCCACAAATACTCCTATCCAGAACTCACCCTGGGTTAGTAAAGCGTTTGTTTGAGCTTGAAGTGCCTGAAATTCATGATGGGACTGTAGAAATAAAGAGTATTTCAAGAGAAGCAGGCTCACGTGCTAAAATAGCAGTTGATTCTAAGGATTCAAATGTGGATGCAGTTGGTGCCTGTGTAGGACCTAAAGGAGCAAGGGTACAGACTATAGTAGATGAGTTAAAAGGTGAAAAAATTGATATAATTAAGTATAGTGAAGATCCTAAAGAGTTTATTTCTAGCTCACTAAGTCCTGCAAAGGTATTGCAATGCGAAGTCAATAGTGAAGAAAAGACAGCAAAAGTTATTGTTCCTGATTATCAACTTTCTTTAGCTATTGGAAAAGAAGGTCAAAATGCTAGACTTGCTGCAAAGCTAACAGGATGGAAAATTGATATAAAGAGTGAAAGTCAAGTCAATGGTTAATTGAGGTGATTAAATGAAAAACAAGAAGATTCCTTTAAGAAAATGTTTAGGATGTAATGAAATGAAACCTAAAAAGGAGCTATTAAGAGTAGTTCATAATTCACAAGGTAGTATAAGTGTGGATACTATTGGAAGAGCTCAAGGAAGAGGAGCATATATTTGTAACTCTAAAGAATGCCTCGATAAAGCTAAAAAAATAAAGGCCTTTAATAGAGCTTTTCAGTCAAATATTCCTGAAGAGATATATGAGGATCTCATAAAGGAGCTTGTTATAAATGAATGTGAAAATTAAAAATTTATTAACTTTAGCTGCGAAATCTGGAAATATTGTATCTGGCGATGAAACTTGCATTAATTACTTAAAAAAGAATGCTATTCATTTAATAATACTAGCTGAAGATGCTTCAGAAAATACTAAAAAAAAATTTAAAGACAAAGCATCCTATCGGGATATCCCAATTCGTTTTTGGCAACAAAAAGAAGAATTGGGTAATACTATCGGAAAAGCTTCTAGAACAATTATAGGTGTTATAGATAAAGGTTTTGCTGAAAAAATATTAAAATATTTAGATGAATTGCTTTAGAGAAAATAATTAGGGGGTGATTTATTTGTCAAAGATAAGGGTATATCAATTGGCAAAAGAGTTAGAAATTAGTAGTAAGGAATTGATCGAAAAGTTAAAGGAGTTATCTATTGAAGTAAATAGCCATATGAGTACATTAGAGGATGAAAATGCAAATATACTAATTGAATTATTTACTGAGGAAAGTAAACCAAAGACAATATCTAATACAAAAGAAAAGCCACCTAATCAAGAACAGCATGATGAAAATAAACTAGAAACATTAGATAATAAAGAAGATATTATAGTTCCTACAAGTAATAAAAAAGAGAAGAGAAATAAAAATAAAAACAAAAGAAATAAAAATTCTATGGCGGATAATTATGACGATAGGGTAGAAAGTAAAGGTGAGCGAGTGATACAATTAAAAAGCAAAGTAACAGTAAAAGAATTAGCTGAAATTATGGATAAAAATGTTAGTGAAATAATTACAAAGCTTATTGGTTTAGGAATAATGGCAACTATTAACCAAGAATTGGACTATGATACAGCCCAAATAATAGCTTCAGAATTTGGTGTTGAAGTTGAGCCATTAGGAGATGTAACTATTGAGGATGTTATTGATGATATTGAAATTGAGCCTGACAGACCTGAAGATTTAAAGCCAAGATCTCCTGTAGTGACAGTTATGGGTCATGTTGACCACGGAAAAACATCTTTATTAGATGCAATACGTAAAACTAAAGTAACCTCTAGAGAAGCTGGAGGAATTACACAACATATAGGTGCTTCAGAAGTAAAAGTTAATGATAAAAAGATAGTACTTTTAGATACACCTGGTCACGAGGCATTTACATCAATGCGTGCGAGAGGTGCAAAAGTAACAGATATAGCTATTTTAGTAGTTGCTGCCGATGATGGGGTTATGCCACAAACAATTGAAGCTATTAACCATGCTAAAGCTGCTGAAGTTCCTATTATAGTAGCTGTTAATAAAATGGATAAACCTAGTGCTAATCCAGACAGGGTGAAACAAGAATTAGCAGATCATGGCCTTCTAATAGAAGAATGGGGTGGAGATGTTATTTCTGTTCCTGTTTCTGCTCTTAATGGTGAAAATATCGATACTCTATTAGAAATGATCTTATTAGTTGCAGAGATGGAGGAATTTAAAGCAAATCCAAATCGTAAAGCGATAGGTACTGTTATAGAAGCCCAACTAGATGTAGGTAAGGGTTCCATAGCAACTGTTTTGGTACAAAATGGAACTTTAAAAATAGGCGATTCTGTTGTAATTGGTACTGCTTATGGTAGAATTAGGGCTATGATGAATGATAAAGGAAAAAGGGTTAAAATAGCAGGTCCTTCTACAGCTGTAGAGATTACTGGATTGTCTGAAGTTCCAGAAGCCGGAGATCAAATGTTTGCAGTAGAAGATGATAGGGTCGCTAAGGCAATTGTTGAAAAGAGAATTAATAAGATAAAAGAAGAACAGTTAAAAGAAAGTCAAAAAATTTCATTAGATGCATTGTTTAGTCAAATGGAACAAGGACAGATTAAAGATTTAAACCTGATTGTAAAGGCAGATGTACAAGGATCTGTAGAGGCAGTTAAACAGTCTCTTGTTAAATTATCAAATGACGAAGTGGTTATACATCCAATACACGGTGGGGTAGGAGCAATTACTGAAACAGATGTAATGCTTGCAGCAGCATCAAATGCTATAATTATTGGTTTTAATGTTAGACCAACTTCTACTGCTACTTCATTGGCAAAAAAAGAAAATGTAGATATAAGAAGTTATCGTGTTATTTATAAAGCAATCGAAGATATTGAGGCTGCTATGAAAGGTATGCTTGATCCAGAATTTAAAGAAGAGGATTTAGGTAAAGCAGAAGTAAGAGCTACATTTAAGGTTCCAGGAGCAGGTACAATTGGTGGATGCTATGTAATAGAAGGTAAAATCTTGAGAAATGCAAAAGTTAGATTAGTTAGAGATGGTATAATTATTCATGAAGGTACAATTGATTCTTTAAAAAGGTTTAAGGATGATGCAAGAGAAGTTGCAACTGGATATGAATGTGGTATAGGTCTAAGTCAATTTAATGACCTTAAAGAAGGAGATATTATAGAAGCATATCAGATGAAAGAAATAGAAAGATAACTAGGAAGGGATGAGGATATGTCATATCCTAGAGTTAAACGTTTATCAGAAGAAATAAAAAAAATAGTAAGTAATATAATTAGAAATGAATTAAGAGATCCAAGAATTGCACCTATGACCAGTATAGTAGAGGTAGATGTAACTAGAGACTTAAGGTATGTTAATATTTATATCAGTGTTCTAGGGACTGAAAAAGAAAAAGAGGCCACTATGGAAGGATTAATAAAGGCAAGTGGTTTTATTAGGAGAGAAATAGGACAGAAAATTAAGGCTAGATATACTCCAGAAGTAATTTTTAAATTAGATGAATCTATAGAACGAGGAATCTACATGTACAATGTAATTACAAAGGTCAATGAGCAAAATCCTCCTACTTCTGATGAGGATAAGACAGATGAATAAGCTAATAGAAATTGCTTCTAACAGTAATAATATTGCTGTTACATCTCATGTTGATCCTGATGGAGATAGCATAGGCTCTATACTTGCTTTAGGACTAGCATTAAAACAGAAGTATAAAAATGTAGAGATATTTACTGCTGATCCATTACCAGCCAGATATGACTTTCTAGTAGGGTCAAAATATATCAAAAGATATGAAGATGTTAAGGATAAAGCTTTTGATTTGTTTTTTGCATTAGACTGTGGCGACGAAAACAGACTAGGTAAAAGTATAGATGTTATGAGAAAAAGCAAAACAGTTGTTAATATAGATCATCATATTAGTAATACACAGTTTGGCGATATTAACATTGTAGACATAAATTCATCATCTACTTGTGAAATGATTTTCTCCATTATTAAAGATATAGGACTAACAATAGATGAAGAGATAGCCACCTGTATATACACTGGTATTGTTACCGATAGTGGAAACTTTATGTATGATAATGCTACTGATAAGACTCACTTAATAGCAGCAGAACTAATAAGAGCTAATATAGATAAACAGGAAATTATGTATAACCTGTACCAAAAAAAATCTATAAAAAACTTAAGATTTTTAGGGTATTGCTTAACTAATATGGACATAGAGCTTGATGGACATCTTGCAATATTCGAAATTACATCTGCCTTATTAGATAAGTTTGATATACCTTCTGCTGATGTTGAAGGAATTGTAAACTATGGAAGAGATATAGATGGTGTTGATATATCAGTAACTATACGAGAAGAAAGCGATGACAAACTTAAACTTAGTTTTAGGTCAAAGCATGATGATGTAGATGTTAGAAAACTGGCAGAGCTCTTTAATGGTGGTGGACATAAAAAAGCATCGGGTGCTACGTTAAATGCTTCTTTAGATGAAGCAAAGGCTCTAATTATAGAAAATGCAAAACAATTTATAAGACGGTGATTTATTTGAATGGCATTTTAAACATTTTAAAACCACCAGGAATGACATCACATGATGTTGTATCTGTTGTTAGAAAAAAGTTAAATATTAAAAAGGTAGGACACACTGGAACATTGGATCCCAATGCTGCAGGTGTTCTGCCTATTTGTGTTGGACAAGCTACAAAGATATCGCAATTTCTTCTTGATGGTAAAAAAAAATATCGTACCGAATTAACTTTAGGGATAGAAACAGACACTGAAGATATATATGGAACAATTACAAATAGATCTTCAATAGTGCCTGAAAATGAAGATATTGAAAGAGCTATATTAAGCTTTATTGGAACTTATGATCAAATTCCTCCTATGTATTCGGCACTTAAGGTTAAAGGAAAAAAGCTTTACGAACTAGCAAGAGAAGGTATTGAGATAGAAAGAAAACCGAGACAGGTAACAATTTATAGCATTGATATTATTAAAATTGATAATGGTAAAATAATGTTTGATGTATTATGCTCTAAGGGCACTTATATACGTACATTATGTAAGGATATAGGGAGAACTTTAGGGTGTGGAGGGGTAATGTCTTTTCTTCTTAGAATAGAAGCTAGTGGCTTTGATTTAAAGACAGCCATTACAATAGAGGAACTAAAGGAAAGAGAAGATGTTAAAGGCCTACTATTGCCCTTAGACTTCCCTCTTAGCCATATACCTAAAGTTATTGTAAAATCATCCTATACTAAACAGGTGTTGAATGGAAATCGAATTTTTCCACATTATTTAGTTGCTAATTTAGATATTCCTCTAGAAACAGAAGTGCGTATTTATCTAGAAAAACAATTTGTTGGCTTTGGTATTGTTAAATGTGATGATGATGGGCAAAATTATATCAAATTTTTAAGGCTTTTATTTGAAAGGGAGTAAATATGAAAACAATTAAACAATACAATCAATTAGATGAAAGTGTACAAAGAGGAGTTGCACTTGGAAACTTTGATGGCATTCATATTGGCCACCAAAAATTAATTACAACTTTAATTGAAAAGTGCAGAGCAGATGGTTTAGAATCATGTGTTTACACGTTTGGTAATCACCCCCTAGCAGTTATTACTGGAAGAGAAGCTCCTCCTCAAATTACAAATATAAATATGAAAAAGAAAATTCTAGACTCCTTTGGAGTTGAACTTTTATATTTGGAAGAGTTTAATAAAAATTTAATGATCTTAACTCCTGAGGATTTTGTTAAAAATATTTTAGTAGATAGGTTAAATTGTAAGATAGTAGTTGTTGGATTTGATTATAATTTTGGATATAAGGCTCAAGGAAATGTGGAACTTTTAAAAAAAATAGGGCAAAAGCATGGATTTGAGGTTTATGAAGTTCATCCTGTAACTATAGATAATAAAAAGGTTGGAAGTTCAATTATTAGAGAGTATATTAAAAATGGAGATATAGAGGATGCTAATGTATTTTTGGGAAGACCATACTCTATCTATAGCAAAGTGGTTCATGGAAAAGGCAGAGGGCATAAATTAGGATATCCTACAGCTAATATTTTAATAGAGTCCTCTCATTTAGTTCCTAAGGAAGGTGTTTATGCTACATTTATTAAAATAAATAATTCTATATATAAAGGAGCTACCTGTGTAGGAACAAATCCAACCTTTGGTACCAATAGTATTTCGATTGAAACTTTTATTATTAATTTTAAAGAAGATATATATGATCAATATATCGAATTACAGTTTATTAAAAGGCTAAGGGATCAAATTAAATTTGATAATGTGGATGATTTAATTAGACAAATGAACCAAGATGCAAATAATGCAAATATATATTTACAATTATAAGTAATTATGTTAGAATAATTAATGTGTTAAGGAACCTATTCTCAGTAATTTGAATCACCGACAGTTACTTAGAATTAGGGGATATAAAATGAGGAGGTGAAATAATGTTACAAGAAAATAAAAAAGTAATCATTGATAGTTTTAAAACTCATGAAAATGATACTGGTTCTCCAGAAGTACAAATTGCTTTATTAACTGAAAGAATTAATCATTTAAATGAGCATTTGAAATCTCATAAAAAAGACCATCACTCAAGAAGAGGACTTCTAAAGATGGTTGGTAAGAGAAGAAACCTATTAAATTATCTTAAAGATAGAGATATCGAAAGATATAGAGAAATAATAGAAAAATTAGGATTAAGAAAATAATAAAGAGCGGGAAATCCCGCTCTATTATTTAATTATTTATTTAACTAAGCCATAAAGGCTTTTTATTTTATGCTTTTATAGGAATTTTTTAACTTTTGAAGGAGATAATATTAATATTGTAGAAAACAATATACAAATGAAAGGAGGATAATAAACAATGGTTAAAGTTTTTCAAAAAGAAATTGGTGGAAGAACTTTAGAAGTAGAAGTTGGAAAATTAGCTCAACTTTCCAATGGTTCTTGTTTACTAAAGTATGGAAAGACTGCTGTTCTTGTTAATGCATGTGCATCAAAAACCCCTAGAGAGGGAATCGATTTTTTTCCTTTAAGCGTTGATTATGAAGAAAAAATGTATGCAGCTGGAAAGATCCCTGGAGGTTTTATTAAAAGAGAGGGTAGACCTAGTGAAAATGCTATACTGACTTCTAGGTTAATAGATCGTCCGATTAGACCATTATTTCCAGAAGGATATAGAAATGAGGTTCAGGTAATTGCAACAGTATTATCAGTAGACACAGATTGCAGTCCAGATATAGTTGCGATGATAGGATCTTCTGTAGCACTATCAATTTCTGATATTCCATTTCAAGGACCGACAGCTTCTGTACATATTGGCATGATAGATGGAAATTTATTAATTAATCCTACAAGTGATCAAAGAGAACATAGCGAACTTGATCTGGTTGTTTCTGGTACAAAGGATGCTGTAATGATGATTGAAGCAGGTGCCAATGAAGTTACGGAAGAACAAATGCTGGAGGCTATTTTATTTGCTCATGAAGAAATTAAAAATATTGTTTCATTTATAGAAGAAATTGTTAAAGAAGTTGGAAAAGAAAAGCAAGAAGTTATACTTTTTGAAGTTGATAAAGATTTAGAGTCTGAAATAAGAGAATATGCAACTAGTAAAATAGCTAACGCAATTAGAACTGTAGAGAAGTTAGAGAGAACAGAAAAAGTAGAGTTAGCTAAGAGAGAGACAATAGAGTATTTTATTGAAAAATATGAGGAAGATTTAGATTTAAAGCAGGTAGGTTCTATATTGGATGCAATTATGAAAGAAGAGACTAGACACTTAATTCTTCATGAAAAGGTAAGACCTGATGATCGAAAGCACGATGAGATTAGACCAATATCTTGCGAAGTATCTTTACTTCCAAAGACCCATGGTTCAGGATTATTTACAAGAGGTCAAACACAAGTATTATCAGTAGTAACTTTAGGTGCAATAGGTGATGTACAAATTATTGATGGACTTGGTGAAGAAGAGTCTAAAAGATATATGCATCATTATAATTTTCCACCATATAGTGTAGGCGAAACTAGATTTTTAAGAGGACCAGGAAGACGTGAAATTGGTCATGGAGCCTTAGCAGAAAGAGCATTAGAACCAATGATACCTTCGCAGGATGATTTCCCCTATGCTATTCGTGTAGTTTCAGAAGTCTTAGCTTCTAACGGATCTTCTTCACAAGCCAGTGTTTGTGGAAGTACTCTATCATTATTAGATGCAGGAGTGCCTCTAAAAGATATGGTTGCTGGTATTGCTATGGGATTAGTTAAAGAAGATGATGCAGTGGCTATTTTGTCAGATATACAAGGTATGGAAGATCATTTAGGTGATATGGACTTTAAAGTCGCAGGAACCTCTAAAGGAATAACAGCTATACAAATGGATATTAAAATTAAGGGAATTGATAGAACTATTCTAGAAAATGCTCTAGAGCAGGCTAGATTAGGTAGACTATATATTTTAGATAAGATGAAAGAAGCAATTAGCTCTCCAAGATCGGAATTATCTCCGTATGCTCCTAGGATGTTAAAAACTAAAATACATCCAGATAAGATTAGAGAAGTTATAGGTACAGGTGGAAAAACTATAAATAAAATTATTGAGGATACAGGTGTTAAAATTGATATTGAGAATGATGGTACTATATTTATAGCTGCTCTAACACAAGATGCAGGTGAACGTGCTCTTAAAATAATTGATAATATAGTTCGTGACCCTGAAGTGGGAGATACATATAAAGGAAAAGTTATAAAGATAATGAACTTTGGAGCTTTTGTAGAGATTCTCCCAGGTAAAGAGGGATTAATACATATATCTAATATTGCCCATGAGAGAGTAAGCAAAGTAGAAGATGTATTAGCAGTAGGTGATGAGGTTGAAGTTAAAGTAATGGAAATAGATCAGCAAGGAAAAATAAATTTATCTAGAAAAGCCCTTCTACCTAAGGAAAATGATAAAAAACATGATGAACAACCGAAAGCATAAACCTACTGTGGTTTATGTTTTTTATTATCTAAGGGTAAATAAATTTTTATCAACATTGATTGCATAACTAATTTATTTTCGAATAATATATTACCAACATCTTAATTAAGTTAGGAGGTAAGTTATGGTAATTATTATAAACAAAAAATTTGCAAGGTTGGTAATTGCATTTATTCTAATCACTTTAATAATAACAATAGGATTAGTAACATTGAAGCGTGGAAACAAAGAAGTATTTAGTAATTATAACTACACTGCGGCAAAGCCAATAGATAGGGGGAGTGAAGATAGTAAATATATTGCATTTACATGTAATGTTGATTGGGGAAATGAAGTACTTCCAGATATATTGGAAACATTAGACAAAGAGAAAATAAAAATTACATTTTTTATAACGGGAAGATGGGCTAAACAGTTTCCTGATTTAATGCAGCAAATTGTAGACGCTGGACATGAAATTGGTAGTCATGGTTATCAACATTTAGACTATGGATCCTTAGGGTTAGATAAAAATGAAGAACAGATACAAAAAGCAGATGAAATACTGTCTAAATATACTATCGAAAAAATCACTTTGTTTGCTCCCCCTTCTGGATCTTATAATGAAAACACATTGATTGCATCAAATAAATTAGGATATAAGACAATACTATGGACAATTGATACTATAGATTGGAGAGCAGGAAGTACGAAAGATGTTATTATAGATAGAGTACTTAAAAAGGATAAGTTTAATGGAGCAATAGTGTTAATGCATCCTATGCCTGAAACTGCAAAAGCCTTACCAAAATTAATTGAGGCCATGCGTGAAAAAGGACTAGAGGTTGGCAGGGTTAGTGATGTTCTGGCGGAATAAGCTTGCATAGTATTATTATGTCAATTATAATGTATATGAAAATAGGAAATCTAGGAGGAAAAAATGTATAAGAGATATACTTTAGAAAATGGGCTAAGAGTTGTAACAGAGTATATTCCTTTTGTAAAATCAGTATCTATAGGTGTTTGGATTGAGGCTGGATCTAAGCATGAAAATACTATAAACAATGGAATATCACATTTTATTGAACATATGATGTTTAAAGGTACTGATAAAAGAACTGCAAAGGATATAGCTGAGATTATAGATGGTGTAGGCGGACAAATTAATGCATTTACTAGCAAAGAATGTACTTGTTATTATACAAAGGTGTTAGACAGTCATTATGATCTAGCAATAGACTTGTTGTCAGATATGTTATTTAATTCTAAATTCGATCCGATTGAAATAGAAAAGGAGAGAAGTGTAATATTAGAGGAAATTAATATGTATGAAGACTCACCTGAAGATTTAGTACATGATATTCTTTCGCAAACTTTATTTAAAAATAATTCTTTGGGTATGCCTATTTTAGGTACAGAGGACACCCTCAATAACATTGATCGTGAAATGATACTACAATATATGAATGAATATTATGTTTCAAATAATGCTGTATTATCTATAGCTGGTAACTTTGATGAGAAGAAATTACTAGAAACAATAAATGATAAGTTTAGCACCTGGAGTAATAATAACTTAGACAAAGTATACGAAACAATTAACTATAATTTTGAAGTTGTATCTAAATATAAAGAAATTGAGCAAACACATATGTGTATAGGGTTTAAAGGAGTTGAACTAGATAGTAATGATGTATATCCATTATTAGTACTTAATAATGTCCTAGGTGGAAGCATGAGCTCCAAACTATTTCAAAGTGTAAGAGAGGAAAGAGGTCTAGCTTACTCAATATATTCCTATCCATCTATTTATAAAAATGGAGGATCTTTAGTTATATATGCTGGTACGAATCCTAATCAAGTAGAAGAAGTAACAAAAATTATCTACAATGAAATTAAGGATATAATTAGCAACTCACTAAGTGAAGATGAGATAAATAAATCAAAAGAACAATTAAAGGGAAATTATATACTAGGATTAGAAAGTACCAGTAGTAGAATGACATCGATAGGTAAATCAGAACTACTACGTAATAGAATATACAGCCAGAAGGAAATAATAGATAAAATTGATTCTGTAAACTCAGCAGACATACAAAGAGTCATACAACGTATATTTAGATTAGATGAAGTAACTATAACAACAGTAAGCAAAGATAATATTTTAAAAACAATAAGAAATATTTTTGAATTATAAATAAAGCCTTTAAATGGGCTTTTTTTGTAATTATATGTATCATATAAAATGTTATCATAATAGATAATCAATAGTTAGAATAAAACCCGTCCTACTCAATATAATTATAATAAATAAATTATTTGATTTTAAATATACCTTTAATACTATATAGTTCAAAAATAATAGGAGGGGTAATTATGCGTTTAAGCACTATAGGTGGAAAAGAAATTGTTAACTTGTGTGATGGTAGTAGATTAGGTATAATAGCCGAGTCTGATTTATTAATTGATGAAAAAACTGGGAAAATACATGCTCTTTTAATACCTGAATCAAAAGGATTTTTTAGTTTTTTTTCAAATGATTCCTTAACAGAAATTCCTTGGGAAACTATAAGGAAAATAGGCAATGATATGATTATAATTGAATTGGAAAATAATCACAAAAAAAAGTATTAATGATAGTGAAGAATAGATGCAGTAAAATAGGTAAAAATAATGTTAGTACTTAAAGTAAAATTTTGCTGAGATAATTTCAGTAAGATTTATTATAGAGATTATAAAATATTTATTGAACGTCCAATAAATTTTATAATTTTTTATGAATCATTAAAAATGTACTAACATAGGAGTGAAAAAATGATAAATAATTTTACTAACCAACAATATTCTCAGTTTTTAACGAACAATCAAAGTCCTACAAATCAAAATGAAGGTAGTAATAAGCATGCAGAGAATATACAAGCATTTGGAACAAACAGCCTACCCGAAGCTGGCCAAAATATCCATACAATAAATATTATAGGGCACATAGAGGGACATATGGTAGCACCTCCTCAAAACAAATCAACTAAGTATGAACATATTATTCCTCAGTTAGTAGCTGTTGAAGAAAATCCAAATATTGAGGGATTATTAATTATTTTAAATACTGTTGGAGGCGATGTAGAAGCTGGTCTGGCAATTTCCGAATTAATATGTAGTCTATCTAAACCTAAGGTCACTTTAGTAATTGGAGGCGGTCATAGCATAGGTGTTCCTCTGGCTACTGCAGGTGATTACTCATTTATTGCACCTACAGCTACAATGACCATTCATCCAATAAGGATGAATGGATTAGTAATAGGAATTCCACAAACCTTTAAGTACTTTTCAAAAATGCAAGAAAGAATAGTAAACTTTGTTTTACGCACTTCAAAAATAGACAGAGATATTTTTATACGATTAATGAACGCTACGGATGAATTAGCTAGTGATGTAGGTACAATTCTGATAGGAGAGGAAGCAGTAAAACATGGTTTAATCGATGAGGTTGGAGGCCTGAATAAGGCGATATCTAAACTAAATGAATTAATAAAAGCTAGTAAATAGAATCTTTATGCTCTAATATAATTTACATTATAATAGAAAGTGTACAATACACTTTCTATTATTTTTTATGCTTAATAGTGTATGTTTTTATAGAATATAGAATAAGGAGTTAGACAGATAAAAACTTATACAGTATTTAAAATTTTATATACTTTTATTACAATGTTTGTAGGTTTTATTAATTTAGTGTAGAATATATTATTGAGTTAAGTTATAGGCATTTAAATTTAGTATAATTTATAATTTACTTAGATACATATTCTAAAATAGCAATATACTAAATTTATTAAAATCTTTAATGGAGTGATAATATTGGGCAGAAAACATCGCAAAAAACAAAGTCAAAATATTGATCTTATAGCAAAGGAGTTTAATAATGAGATATATGGCATTTTTACTATCGCAATCGGATTGATTTTACTAGTAATTATACAAGGCAATAGCGCAGGTAAGGTTGGAGATTTTATAAGATTCCTTCTAACAGGATTATTTTCAAGTACAACAGTTATTTTACCATATATAACAATTTTATGTGGTGTATTTATTTTTATTAATAAGTCATTATTAAAAGAAAATAAAACCATATTATTTTATTGTTTAGTATTTATTTCAATTACAATACTTAAATCTCTTAGAAGTTTTGGAACTATTGATAGTATTGTTGTATCTAATACTACTGAGTGGCTCCAACAAATATTTACACTTGGTACTCAAGGTATTGGAGGAGGTATTATAGGAATTAGTTTAACAAAACTATTAGTTAATCTCTTTGGGATAACTATTACATATATTATAATTTTAACTTTATTACTTATATCCTTAATTTTATATACAAAAATATCTTTACTAACTATGATAGTTAAACTAAAGAATCAACTTATACTAACTTCAAGTAAAATTAAAAATCAAATCCTAAATTTTGTTTTTGTTCCTGTAAAAGATACAAAACCTAAAAATAAAAAGAAGGGTAGTAAAAATTTATTAACTATGGATTTAGAAGAAAATATACACTTAGAAAAAGATTCAGGTATAGAAGAAAAGATTAAAATACTTGATTTTACAACAATTGATTCGGATAAACCTTTAGAAAATGGAAAGGATACTGATGATAAAACTGATATAATCAATCAAGAGGATAATGATAAAAAAATTAGTAAATCTATTGATTCAGGCACAATTATTAATTATAACCAAGAAACCCCCAAAATTGAATATGAATTCCCTAACATTGATCTTCTTAATCAGATAGTTTCCCAATCTAGTAAAGATGATAAAAGAAAAATTATATCTAATGCAAAAATATTAGAAGATACATTGCTTAATTTTGGTGTAGAGGCTAAGGTTATACAGGTAAATAAAGGACCTGCTATTACACGTTATGAATTACAGCCTAGCGCTGGAGTAAAGGTAAGTAAAATTGTTAATTTAAGTGATGATATTGCTTTAAACTTGGCCGCCCAAGCAATTAGAATTGAAGCTCCTATACCTGGCAAAGCTGCTATAGGTATAGAAATACCTAATGAGGATGTTTCTACAGTTGCTCTTAGGGAAGTGCTTGATAGTCCTAACTATAAAAATTCCAATTTAAATTTACCATTTGCTTTAGGTAAGGACGTTTCGGGAGCACCTATCATTACAGATATATCTAAAATGCCTCATCTTCTAGTAGCTGGAGCTACTGGTTCGGGAAAAAGTGTTTGTATTAATACATTAATATTAAGTATTTTATACAATTCAAGTCCTGATATGGTAAGGTTAGTTTTAATTGACCCTAAAGTTGTAGAATTAAGTCAGTACAATGGCATTCCACATCTACTTATACCAGTTGTAACTGATCCTAAAAAAGCAACAAGTGCTCTTAACTGGGCTGTACAAGAAATGTCTAAACGCTATAAAATGTTTGCGGAAAATGGCGTGAGAGATATTGATGGATATAATAAGAAATTTCAAGAAAATAAAATTCCATACATCGTTATTATTATCGATGAATTAGCTGATTTGATGATGGTTGCTCCAAATGATGTGGAAGATACAATATGTCGTTTAGCCCAAATGGCTAGAGCGGCTGGATTGCATTTAATTATAGCAACCCAGCGACCTTCTGTAGATGTAATTACGGGGGTTATAAAAGCTAATATACCATCAAGAATTGCCTTTGCTGTGGCTTCTCAGGCAGATTCAAGAACAATTTTAGATATGGGTGGGGCAGAAAAACTTTTAGGTAAGGGAGATATGTTGTTTTATCCTGTTGGTTCTAGCAAACCTGTTAGGGTGCAGGGAGCTTTTATTTCTGAAAAGGAAGTAGAAAGGGTGGTAACCTTTATTAAAGACCAAGTTGAGATACCTAATTATGAGGATGAAATAATAGATCAGCTTGACCAAAACAATATTAATATGTCTACAGATGTAGATGAATTGTTTAATGAAGCATTAAAAATTGTCATTGAAGGCCAACAAGCTTCTATTTCTATGCTTCAAAGAAGATTAAGAATAGGATATAATAGAGCTGCAAGATTAATTGATGAGATGGAGTCAAAAGGTTTTGTAGGTCCTCATGAAGGAAGTAAGCCAAGACAAGTATTAATAGATAATGAGTTTTTTGAACAAAATATAAAGGAATCAATATAAAATTATACATACTATTATTAATAGACTAAAACTAGAAGGTGAAAAATTTGTTTGCAAAAATAACTGTTGAAGAAGCGCTTAATATGGAGGATAAAATTTTTATTGATGTTCGTTCTCCACTAGAATTCATGGAAGGCTCTATACCTGGTGCAATTAATATTCCTATTTTAGATAATGATGAGAGGGTTGTTGTAGGGGTTACTTATAAGCAAGCTAGTCCAGAAGAAGCTAAGGTGAAAGGAATTGAATATGCGTCTGCCAAACTCTCCTCTATCTATAATGAAATTTTTTTATTGACAAAGAAGTATAAAAATATTGTGTTATTTTGTTGGCGAGGAGGATTAAGAAGTGCTACAGTTTCAGGCTTTTTAGCTTCCTTAGGAATGAATATTTATCAATTAGAAGGAGGGTACAAACAATATCGCAAACATGTCATTGAATATTTCGATAAGGACCAATTTAAACATAGCTTTATTGTACTTCATGGATACACAGGAGTTGGAAAGACTGAAATACTTGAAAAACTTAAAAAACTTAATATTCCAGTGCTTAACCTAGAGCAATTAGTTAAAAACAGCGGATCTGTGTTTGGATCAATCTGTTATCAGGATGAAAAACCAATAACACAAAAAATGTTCGATGCACTTGCATTTGAAACTTTAAGACTAAGTAATAGCAAATACATTATAGTAGAAAGTGAAGGACAACGGTTGGGAGGAATTTCATTGCCCGAAGGTCTCTTTCAATCAATAGTTAAAGGAAAACATATTTTAATAAATACATCTATAGAAAATCGGATAGAACGATTAGTAAGTGATTATGTAGATAATATTTTTAACTGTGATACTCTATTAGAAAATGCTATTCTAAATCTAAAAAAACGGATTGGATTAGAAAAAGTCAATCAATGCATTGATTGGATTGAAGAGAAAGAATATGATAAAATTGCAAGAGAATTAATTATAGAATACTATGATCCTTTATATATACACTCTATGAAAAAATATAATTATATAATGGAAATTAATTATATTAGTATAGAGGATGCTTTAGAAAAGTTGGTTAAACTGTATTATAGTTTAGAAAATAATTGAGTATAATATAAAATGATTAAATATCAATTAAGCTTTAATTTATATTTATATATATTTTAGAGTATAAATTAATGGGGGAGAGTATAAATGAATCTAGCCAATAAACTAACTATATTAAGAATTTTTTTAGTTCCTATTTTTATGATATTTCTTTTAAGTAAAATACCTTATGGAGTACCAATAGCTGCAGGAATATTTATTGTTGCTGCTGTTACCGACACATTAGACGGATATGTAGCAAGAAAAAGAAATGAGATTACTAACTTTGGTAAGTTTATGGATCCATTGGCGGATAAACTCCTTGTATCAGCTGCACTTATTTCTCTTGTTCAAATGGGCAGACTTTCTGCTTGGATGGTAGTTGTAATTATAGCTAGAGAGTTTACTATAAGCATATTAAGAGCTGTAGCCGCGGCTGAAGGAATAGTTATAGCTGCAAGCTGGTGGGGAAAAGCTAAAACTATCACACAGATTATTGCTATAATAGCAATTTTATTAGATAATTTTCCATTTAAATATATTAACTTTCCTTTCGATATGATTATGATGTGGGTTTCTGTTATATTTACTATAATATCAGGAATTGATTATATAATTATAAATAAGCATGTACTCAAGTATTAAAGAGCTTTATCACAAACATTAGAATAATATTTTAATATTCCAAATGGTCAAACTATATTTTTAAAATATAGTTTGACCATTTATATATTATAAGATATAATGTCTTTAGAACGTCTGTTCGAGATATTAAGGAAGGCAGGTGAGCCAGACTATGTCTGGTAACAGTATGGAGAAAAAAAAAGCTTTAGAGATGGCTATTAGTCAAATAGAAAAACAGTTCGGTAAAGGATCTATCATGAAGTTAGGCGAGGATTCTAAAATGAGCTTTGAAAGCGTTTCTACAGGCTCTATTGGCCTAGATTTAGCTCTAGGAATTGGCGGAATACCTAAAGGAAGAATTATTGAAATTTATGGTCCAGAATCTTCTGGTAAAACAACAGTTTCCCTTCATGTAATAGCAGAGGCACAAAAGGCCGGTGGTACTGCTGCATTTATCGATGCTGAACATGCCCTTGATCCAGTATATGCAAAAAGATTAGGCGTTGATATTGATAATTTAATCGTTTCACAACCTGATACAGGAGAACAGGCCCTTGAAATTGCAGAAGCACTTGTGCGAAGTGGTGCTGTTGATATAATTGTTGTAGATTCTGTTGCTGCTTTAGTGCCTAAGGCAGAGATTGAGGGAGAAATGGGAGATTCTCATATGGGATTACAGGCTAGATTAATGTCCCAGGCATTAAGAAAACTAGCTGGATCAATTAACAAATCAAAAACAGTTGCTATCTTTATAAACCAACTTAGAGAAAAAATAGGCGTGATGTTTGGTAATCCTGAAACTACTACAGGAGGTCGTGCACTTAAATTCTATGCTTCTGTACGTTTAGATGTAAGAAGAGTTGACTCTATTAAGCAAGGTAATGATGTTGTAGGAAACAGAACAAGAGTAAAAGTTGTAAAAAACAAAGTTGCCGCTCCCTTTAAACAAGCTGAATTTGATATAATGTATGGGGAAGGTATTTCAAAAACAGGAGATATATTAGATGTAGCCACTTCACTAGATATTATTGATAAGTCTGGTGCTTGGTATAGTTATGGGGATCATAGACTTGGACAAGGTCGTGAAAATGGAAAACAATTTTTAAAAGAGAATCCTGAAATTGCATTGGAAATAGAGAATAAAATAAGAGAACATCATAACCTACCTCTTGCTACTAAAATAAACAAAGTTGAATCACAAAATGCAATTTTAGAACCTGATGATGAAAAATAATGAGTAAAATTATCTTATATTTAAAAAAAGAGACTATTAGTATAAATTTTTATTAGTAGTTTCTTTTTTTATTATATAATTTTACTCCTATATTTTATTGCATTATTCAGTAAGCATCGTCCAAGTATAGGTGTGTTATTTATGGTAATAATTTAAATGTTATATATACATAATTCTCATACCTATATTCCAACTTGACACCTGTAAAAAAAAGATATAAAATAAAAGCAAATCATGGGTGTATCTATTGATAAAAGCTATTAATATCAAATTGAAAATGGGAATTTTTAAAACTTAATAAAGGAGGTGTCCACATATTCAAAATATACTTGTTTTAAACGGACTTTTAATTTTAGTTGGTATTTTAATCGGATGCCTTGTAGGCTATTTTTTTCGAAAACATATTGCGGAGGGAAAAATCAATAGCGCCGAAGAATTAGCAAAAAAAATTGTAGAAGATGCTGAAAGAGATGCTGAAACCACAAAAAAAGAGCTATTATTGGAAGCAAAAGAAGAAGTGCATAAACTTCGTAATGAATTAGAAAGAGAGAGTAGAGAAAGGCGTAACGAATTACAAAGGATAGAAAGAAGATTGATACAAAAAGAAGAGGTTTTAGATAAAAAATCAGAATCCTTAGAGCATAAAGACGAAAAACTAGTGAAGAAGCTCAAGGAACTAGATAATAGGGAATTAGAAATTAACGACCTTTATCAAAAGGAAGTTGAAAAACTTGAAGAATTATCTGGTTTAACTTCTGAACAAGCACGTCAGCTTATATTAAGCGATATTGAAAAACAAACAAAATATGAAGCTGCGATGATGATAAAAGATATTGAATCTAAAGCTAAAGAAGAAGCAGAAAAGAAAGCAAGAGAAGTAATCGCTTATTCCATTCAAAAGTGTGCAGCAGACCATGTTGCAGAAACTACTGTATCAGTTGTGCAACTTCCTAGTGATGAAATGAAAGGTAGAATAATTGGTAGAGAAGGTAGAAATATTCGTACATTAGAAACATTAACGGGTATTGATTTAATTATTGATGATACACCAGAAGCAGTAATTTTATCTGGCTTTGACCCAATTAGAAGAGAAGTAGCACGTATTGCATTAGAAAAATTAATTGTTGATGGAAGAATTCATCCAGCAAGAATTGAAGAAATGGTAGAAAAGGCTAAAAAAGAAGTAGATAATATTATTAAAGAAGAAGGTGAACAAGCTACCTTCGAAACAGGCGTTCATGGATTACACCCTGAACTTATAAAATTGCTTGGTAGATTAAAGTATAGAACTAGTTATGGACAAAATGTATTGAACCATTCAATAGAGGTCTCATATTTAGCAGGAATTATGGCAGCCGAATTAGGTGCAGATGTTAAGCTTGCAAGAAGAGCAGGATTACTTCATGATATTGGTAAGGCTGTTGATCACGAAATAGAAGGAACCCATGTTGAGATTGGTATGGAGCTTCTGAAAAAATATAAAGAATCTAAGGATGTTATTCATGCTATGTCTACACATCATGGTGATTATGAGCCTGAATCTATAGAGGCAATATTGGTTACTGCCGCAGATGCTATTTCGGCCGCAAGACCTGGTGCTAGAAGAGAAACCTTAGAGTCTTATATTAAGCGACTAGAGAAGTTAGAAGAGATCGCAAACGATCATGAAGGTGTTGAAAAATCCTATGCTATTCAAGCTGGTAGAGAAATTAGAATTATCGTTAAGCCTGAAGTGTACAACGACGAGGAGATTTTTATTCTAGCTAGAAACATAACAAAGAAAATTGAGTTTGAACTGGAATATCCGGGACAAATAAAAGTTAATGTAATTAGGGAAACAAGAGCAATAGAATATGCTAAATAAAAAACTGCAAATGCAGTTTTTTTATTTTCATAAATTAAATTCCTTTTAAAAAATTAATAAATTTTAGAAAATTTTACTATATATGCAGGGATTTTTGAAATTAAGTAGAATACTATAAATTGATAAAACAATATATATACAAGTATATTATAAGGGGGATTTAATAGGATGGAAGTATTAAAAGTATCAGCAAAATCAAATCCAAATTCTGTGGCTGGAGCCTTAGCCGGAGTTCTTAGAGAACGAGGATCAGCTGAAATTCAAGCTATCGGCGCAGGTGCTCTAAATCAAGCAGTTAAAGCAGTGGCAATCGCACGAGGATTCGTAGCTCCTAGTGGATTAGATTTAATCTGTATCCCTGCTTTTACTGATATTGAAATAGACGGTGAGGAGCGAACTGCAATTAAATTAATTGTAGAGCCAAGATAACATTTATGGGATTAATACAAAAGATCTGCTTGCTAGCAGGTCTTTTTATATTAATTTAAAATTTTGGATATAATTGTTATATGCGTTTAATAATAAAAGGAGAATATTATTATGAATTTTATAGATATGCATACTCATTCTACAGCCTCTGATGGACTATATTCACCTAGCAGATTAGTCGAATATGCTCTAGAAAAAGGATTGTCTGGTATTGCAATAACAGATCATGATACTATTGGTGGAATTGAAGAAGCAATGCAACATGCAAGTTACTACAAAGATTTTATTATAATACCAGGTATTGAACTAAGCACTGAGTATAATAATGAAGAGATCCATATATTAGGCTATAGGATTAATTATAAGAATGAAAATTTACTAAAAATACTACAAAGCTTACAGGTCGATAGAAATATGCGCGCACTCAAAATTGTTGATAAATTAATAAGCCTAGGTCTTGAAATTAGCTATGAAGGTATAACACAAATTGCAGGACAAGGAGCTATTGGGCGTCCTCATATTGCACGAGCTTTAATTAAAAAAGGCTATGTGGAGAATAATGAAGAAGCTTTCAAAAAATATCTAGGTAAAGAGTCTCCAGCATATGTGCCAAAACAAAAATTGACACCTATAGATGCAATTGATATTATAAGAAGTGCAGGGGGGATATCGGTTGCCGCTCATCCTGGTTTGTTAAAATCTATAACTACTTTAGAATATCTAATCGAAATAGGTATTGAAGGAATTGAAGTATATCATTCTGACCATACGATAGATAAATCTTTAAAGTATTTAGAACTAGCTAAAAAGCATAATCTCCTTATAACAGCTGGATCTGACTTTCACTATCCACCTCATAACAATGGCCATCATGGTGATTTGGGTAGTATTAAAATTCCATTCAGAGACATTCAGAAACTATTAGAATAACTTTATTAAAAACTTCAAACTGATTTTATTTAATTATTAAAGGGGTGATTAAAATAGCTGCATATAAAGGCGAACGAAATCGGCAATTCCCGTCTAAAATTAGTACAACTCAATTTGTTAAATTATATATTCTTCATTTACTTATTGAGAGAAGCTATTATGGAAATGAGTTAATAGATGAAATTAAAAAAAGAATGAATTATAAATGGGAGCCAAGTCCTGGTATGATTTATCCTCTATTAAGAGAGCTAGAAAGTAATAATTATATCAAAGGATGGTGGGAAGAACCTGACAAACGATCTATTAGACATTATAGAATCACAGATGATGGTTTAGATAATTATAAAAAAACTAAACTGCTCTATAAGCCAGCTATTGATGATTCGCTAACAATAATTCAAAATACACTTAAAGATATATATGGATATATATAGAATTGTTTTGATAAATTTGTTACAATGATTATGATGTAAAATAGAGTTTTAAATTTACATTAATATTTAATAAATCTATGGAGGGAATGTCGATGAACATAGCACTTTCAAGAAAAGCACAAAATGTTTTGCCATCAATAACACTTTCAATTGATGCGAAAGCAAAACAAATGAAAGCAGATGGAATTAATGTAATAAGTTTTGGGGTAGGAGAACCAGATTTTACCACACCACAAAACATCAAAGATGCTGCTATAGAAGCAATTAGAAAAGGCTTTACTACATATACTCCTGCTTCAGGACTACCTCAACTTAAACAAGCAATATGCGCTAAATTAAAGACTGAAAACAATTTAGAATATAAACCTGAAAACATAGTTGTATCCAATGGAGCAAAGCATTCCTTATATAATATTTTTCAAGCTATATGTAATCCTGGAGACGAAGTAATTATACCAGTACCTTACTGGGTAAGCTATCCAGATATGGTTAAAATGGCAGATGCTAACCCTGTATTTGTGAACTGTACAGAGGAAAATGAGTTTAAAATTAAAATAGATGATCTTCTAAAAGCTATAACACCTAAAACAAAAGCTATTATACTAAACAGTCCGTCTAATCCAACAGGTTCAGTTTATACAAAATCTGAATTAGAAGAAATTGCAAAAATTGCCATTGAACACAATATTTTTATTGTAGCTGACGAAATATATGAAAAACTAACCTATGAAGGTGAAAAACATATTAGTATCGCTTCTCTAAATGATCAAATAAAAGATCTAACAATTGTAGTTAATGGCATGTCTAAAGGTTATGCTATGACCGGATGGAGAATCGGATATACTGCAAGCCATGCAACTATAGCTAAGGCCATGGGTAATATGCAAAGTCATGCTACATCCAATCCTAATACTATTGCTCAGCATGCTAGTATTGAAGGATTAACTGGAGATCAATCATCTGTGGAAGAAATGAGAATCGCATTTGATGAGAGAAGAAAATATATGGTACAAAGAATAAATGAGATTAAAGGTTTATCATGTATTACTCCTAAAGGTGCTTTCTATGTTATGATGAATATAAAGCAACTAATTGGCACTACTATTAAAGGTATTGTTATTAATAGTTCTATGGACTTATCGGAGTTATTACTTGAACATGCAAATGTTGCTGTTGTGCCAGGTGTTGCTTTTGGTACTGACGAATTTATTCGTCTTTCCTATGCAAATTCACTTGAAAATATTAAAGAAGGACTTAATAGAATTGATAGTATTTTAAATAGCTAGTTTATAACGACTATAATAGAAGCTTTTACCATTAGGGTATAGGTGTCCTGTCATGTAATGCTTTAAAAATATTAACCTTAAAAGGCTTTGTGGCTTAAATAAGTAAGGATTGAATATCTTTTTATGTTAGGGGAGCAGGCAGAAAAACGCGGAAATTATACGCTAAGGATTATAAAAATAAGAAATCCTTATTTTCTATACGTTAAGGCCTGCTCTTTTGATTTATGAAGTGATTATTTTATTATTCATATTTTATATTTAAAGGTCTTAAACTATCAAGAGTGGTGATACTTTTCTTATCAAAACTATAATAACCATATAGGTTTATATGTTCCCAATTCAATGGTGAAACATAGCTTAACAATTCTTCATTAATAAGCTGATTTTTTTCTCTAAGGTGTTCAATAGCCTTGCTTAAATAAACAGTATTCCAGACAGTTATTGCATTCATCAATATATTAAGCACGCTTGCACGTTGCATCTGATTCTGCAAATCTCTTTCATGAAATTCTCCTCGTTTGGCAAAAAATATAGCTCTTGCCAAAGCGTTAGCAGCTTCTCCTTTATTTAATCCTTTTTGAATCCTTCTACGTAATTCCTCATTAGAAATGTAATCAAGGATAAAAATAGTTTTTTCAATACGGCCCATTTCCTTGAGCGCTAAAGCTGAACTATTTTGCCGTGAGTATGAACCAATTTTGCCCATAATCAGAGAAGCTGATACCTTTCCGTCCCTGATAGAGTGAGCAAGTTTTAAAACATCATCATAGTTATCTTTAATAATCTTAGTATTTAATTTCACTCGGATAATCTTTATTCAGTAACCCATCAATAACATGAACAGCATCCCTGGTATTAGTGTTAATTACTTTTGAATAAAATGCAGAATACTGGTCACTAATAAAACGGTATACAGTTGCTCCCTTCCCATATCCATAGTTAGGATTGTGCTCAGCATGAAGTGATGATACACCAATTTGTACACGCATACCATCACTGGATGATGTGCTACCATCCCCCCAACAATAAGGTAATGATAATTTATGTAAAAAGTTAACTAGAGTGGATTGTGCTCTAATTAAGGCATCATCATATAACCTCCACTGTGCAGTATCAGCCATTTGATAGTAAGTTATTCCATCTGTAGAATCAGCCATTTTACTAAGTCCAATATTTGTACCCATTGCAATCAATGTAGCCATGATTATATCTTTTTCATCATCTTTATGTTTAGTATTTCTAAGCCAACTTTATACAAGGTAATAGAAGAGATAAGTAATCTAAGTAGTGTTGAAGTTCCCATTAAAAAGTAGTAATTTTATGGAATATAGTGGTACAATTTATTTGAAAGTTAATTTGGATTGGTAAAAAAATGCGTCACAGTTGATTTAATAATAAGAAATGTTATAAGTTTTTAAAAACAATATTTAATGATATTATATTTCTAAACAATAAAATTTAATTGTTAACCAGATTAGGGGGTGCATTATGCCAAAAAATGATAATATGCTAGCAATTTTATGGATGCTGAATTCAGGTACAAAAATAACTGCAAAGCAAATATCCGAAAGGTTAGAAATAAACATACGATCAGTTTATCGTTATATGGATGCACTGTGTGTTAGTGGAGTGCCAATAATATCGGAGCCTGGTCATAACGGCGGATATAGTTTGCTTAACAATTTTATCCGAGCACCCCTGTTTTTTGATCTTGAAGAGAAAAAATCACTTTTGCATGCTGCTGTTTTTGCAATGGAATCAGGATATCCTTTTATGGAATCACTAAATAATGCAACATCAAAGTTAAAGATGTTTTCGAATCAAGAACAAGAAAAAGTTCTCAATCGTCATTTAGTTGGATTTGAAGTAGTGAGCCGTATTTGCGATCCAGCTGTCAAACCTATATTAATGGAACTCGAGCAAGCTGTTGCAAATGAATGCTCTATGGAAATTGAATACTGTACAGGTTATGAAGGGCGTCCCAAGCATAGGCTTGTTGACCCCTATGGGATGCTTTACTGGAACAATAAATGGTACGCTATTGCATTTTGCCATCTTAGGAATGAAATTCGTAACTTTAGGGTAGATAGAATAATAAGTATTATAAGCACTAAAAATACGTTTAAGCGTCCTGAAGCTTTTTCGGCACGTGAGTTTTTTACAGAAAGCTTATTATCGAATATAGAAAGTAAAGTAGGACTTTGCACTTTAGTAATTGAGGGCAAGTCAGAAGCATTGAATGACCTAAGTGCACATTGGTTTTTAGGATATCATCTGATAAAACGAACTGAATGCAGAACGATTTTTTTAATGGATGAATACTCAATCCATACCTATGTTCCTCATATTCTACTTCCATATGGTAAAGCAATAAAGGTGCTTGAACCAAATAGTTTTAAAGCTGCTATGGCATCAATTCTTAAAGATTTGCTGGACTATTATCTCCACTGACTGAATTTGTCAGTAAAGATAATATATAATTGATTAAGATGGAGCTTGAAACCATCCTGTGATAAATAGTACTAATAAAATGAAAGTGGAGGAATAGAAAATGAAAAACAAAGTATATCTTTATGTATTTGATACAATGGCAGACTGGGAAATAGGTTATTTAAGTACTGAAATCAATTCGGGAAGGTACTACAAAAAGGGATTAATGCCTCTAAAAATAGTAACTGTAGGAATTAACAAGAACCCTATTACTACAATGGGAGGTCTAGAAATATTGCCAGAAATTGAACTTAAGGAGTGTAGTATTGAAGAGACAGTTGCGTTGATTCTACCTGGTGGGAATACATGGACAGAAGCAATTCATGCTCCCATTATAAGAATGGCTGAAGAATGTTTAGAGAAAGGTATTGTTGTAGGTGCAATTTGTGGTGCTACAATAGGACTTGCTATGGAAGGGGTATTAAATAAGCGAGCTCATACAAGCAATGACCTGGGATATCTTAAAATGGTCTGTCCAAGCTATGCAGGAGAAAAATATTATAAGCAAGAATACGCAGTAACTGATAGAAGTTTGATTACTGCCTCTGGAATAGCTCCTCTTGAATTTACTTTTCACATATTGAAAATTCTAGAGGTGTTTTCACCACAAACCTTAGATTCTTGGTACAATCTTTATAAAACTCAGGATACAAAATATTTCTTTGAGTTGATGAGCTCGATTCAATAGTAGAAAATTGAGTGAATCAAAATTATTTATATAAATATAAAAGTATAAAGCCAAATGCAGAGTTGGAGATTATTATAGACTTTCAAGTGAGTCTGTTTCAAAATTTATGTAAACTTCCATGATTGATATAGAATAAATATAAGTCATGGAGTTTTTTTATGGAAAGAAGTTAATACTACTCTGAGCTTATGAACCAAATATATCTATGCTTCTTCAAAGGTTAAAAGAACGCTATAAGGTGTAGAGCCAACATTTCTCTTATTCACACCAACAGGAACAAAAAACGACTATAAATCAAGTAATATCAAGAAAAATTCTATTATATTATTAGCAATGCAAATACTCACTACCAATCACGAGAACTTAAATTGTTGATAGAAAAAATATCGAAAGCCATTAAGGAAAAAAATATTTAATTCACTATGGAAGATAAGTATTATTTCTATTAAACCATGTGTCATATTCTTCGTAAAAGGCGCACTAACAAGGTGATAGCCTTTTTGTTTTGACTACTTATGATCATCATCATATTTTGGCTACTTTGCCCATTGGACACCATTTAGAGTATAAAAATTAAGAACTTCATGATCTATAAATCCTTAGAGTATAATTTGCCCGTTTTGATGCCTATACCCCTGTTAGAAAAAAATAATAATTTTGAAAAAAACTCATTGTATTTGCAATGGGTTTTTTTCAAAATTATTTATATTACATTAAAAAACAAATGTACTTAATATTTTGTTTACTGCATATGTATAAATCAGTAGACAAGTAATCACTAATACACATATTTAATCGATTAAATTTTTCAAAAAAATTAGTTTTAGTAAAGGAATATTGTAGTGAATGTAGTATATATTAAGTAAAATATTTTTAATTTTCTGAATTTAAGTTCGGGTGCAGTTAAATCTACACCTGAACAATATATAATAAATTTCATTAACATATCAAGATAATAATGGAGGTGCTAAAAATGAGAATTCAAGAACACCCTATACTAACTTTAAAAAGAGGTGCTTTAATTAGTTTTACTTATAATGGACTCCATTTAGAAGGATATGAAGGAGAAACTATTGCTGCAGCTCTGCATGCTGCAGGCATAAAAACCCTTAGTCGCAGCCATGAAAATCATAGAGCAAGGGGATTTTTCTGTGCAATAGGAAACTGCTCATCTTGCCTAATGAAGGTTAATGGTAAACCAAGTATTAGAGTATGTGTTGAGCCATTAAAAGATGGGATGGTAATTAATACTCAAGAGGGGAGAGGAGAACTAGTATGAAGGAGGTTGAGGTATTAATTATCGGTGGTGGTCCAGCTGGTATGTGTGCTGCCATTAGCGCTGCAGAATCTGGAGCAAATGTGATGCTAGTCGAGAGAGATAGATCGCTTGGGGGACAACTTGTAAAACAGACACATATGTTTTTTGGTTCAGAAAAACAATATGCTTCTGATCGTGGAATTGATATAACTAATATTCTATTAGATAAACTTAAAAACTTTGATAATATTATTGTTAAACTTGACACAACTGTACTAGGTATATATGAGGATGGTATTGTTACATTGGAAGAGAATGATAAATACTTAAAAATTAAACCAAAATCTATAATTGTTTCAACTGGCGCTAGCGAAAAAACCTTAGCTTTTCCTAATAATGACCTTCCTGGTATATATGGAGCAGGTGCGGTGCAAACGTTAATGAATGTCTATGGGATTAAACCAGGAAATAAGGTATTAATGGTTGGTTCTGGTAATATAGGTCTAATTGTAAGTTATCAGCTGATGCAAGCAGGTATAAAGGTAGTTGGCATTGTTGAAGCATCTCCTAATATTGGTGGATATTTAGTACATGCATCTAAGGTAAGAAGATTAGGTATCCCGATCTATACTCAACATACAATAAAAGAAGCTTTTGGCGATGATTATTTAGTTGGAGCAACAATATGTAAACTCGATAGTGATTGGAAGCAGATACCTGGTACAGAGGTTGAAATTGATATTGATGTTATGTGCATTGCCATTGGGCTTTCACCTTTATCAGAGCTACTTTGGCAGGCAGGTTGTCAAATGAAATTTCTCAACGAATTAGGTGGCTTTGTACCATTAAGAAATGAGAACTTAAAAACTACAGTAGATGGTATCTATGTAGCTGGTGATATTGGAGGTATAGAAGAAGCTAGTAGTGCTATGGTGGAAGGATACTTAGCTGGCATTTCAACATCCTTTGCCTTAGGTTATTTTTCTAAAAATATGGAAAATAAAAGACTAGATTATATGAAGCAGTTAAATTCTCTCAGGTCCGGACCTACTGGTGCAAAAATAAGGAAAGGACTTTCACAGCTATTAATAAATGTAGAAACTACGGCTTTAAAATAATAATTACAAGGGGTGTTACTTATGTTATCTCAAACAGGAGTACCAAGTATAGAAGACCTAAATAAAGTATTCCCAAGTGATGAAAGACTTAATAAGGGACCAGTTGCAATTATAGAATGTTTTCAAAATATACCATGTAATCCTTGTTATACTGCCTGTAGTAGAAGTGCAATAAAGCCATTCAAAGATATAAATGACTTGCCTAACATTGATCATCAAGAATGTAATGGATGTGGTCTATGTATAAGTAAATGTCCTGGACTTGCTATTATGGTTTTAGACATGGTATTTAGTGATACTGAAGCATTAATAAAAATTCCTTACGAATTTTTACCTCTACCTAATAAACGAGATATAGTAATGGGATTAGATAGAGAGGGTAGCTATGTGTGTGATGTTAGAGTTGAAAATGTTTTAAATACAAAATTTTTAGATAGAACACCAATTATTTCTATAGTAGTAAAAAAAGAGTTTGCTAAGATTATTAGAAATATTAGGATGGGGGATTAGGATGAAGGATAATACTATTATATGTCGTTGTTCAGATTTAACTTTATCCGAAATAAGAAGATTAATTCAGGAAGGTTATACTTCCTTCGATGAAATAAAGCGTATTAGCAGAGCCGGTATGGGGCCCTGTCAGGGTAGAACATGCAATCAACTTATATTAACAGAAATTTCTATTATAACAGGTAAGCCTATATCTGAATTAGTTCAAGGCACATACAGACCTCCTGCTAAAGCTATTAAGTTAGGTGCAATAGCAGAATATGCTTTAGGCGGTGATAGGATTGATTAAGACAGCTGATATAGTCATTATAGGCGGTGGAATTTCTGGTTGTTCGATTGCATATAATTTAGCTAAAAAAGGTGTTAATAATATTATTATTTTAGAAAAAAATTATTTAGCAAGTGGTGCAACCGGAAGATGTGGCGCCGGTATTAGACAACAATGGGGCACTGAGATGAATTGTAAAATTTCTAAATTATCCTGTGAGTTTTTTGAAAATGCTGAAGAGGAACTACAATATAAAGGTAACTTAGAGTTTAAGCAAGGTGGGTATTTAATATTATCAAGTACAGAAAAAGAACATAATCAATTCAAAAAAAATATACAGCTACAGAATAGTCTGGGGATAGATTCTAAGCTTTTAAGTCTAGATGATGCAAAACAAATAGTTCCTTCATTAAACACCGAAGGATTAATTAGTGCTACTTTTCATCAAAAAGATGGACATCTTAATCCTTTTCACACAACGCAGGCATATGCCGATGCTGCAAAAAAATTAGGTGTACAAATATATACCTTTACAGAAGTGACTGGAATAGAGGTAGAGGCTGATAAAATTAAAGGGGTACACACAAATAATGGATTTATATCTACAAATATAGTAGTAAATGCAGCTGGTGGATACTCAAAGCAAATAGGAAATATGGTTGGATTAGATTTACCTGTATATTCGGAACGACATCAGATTCTAGTAACCGAACCAGTAGAACCATTTCTTGATCCAATGATTATGTCTTTTTCATTAAATCTTTATTGTCAACAAGTGCCTCATGGTGGTGTCATTATGGGTAGGGGTGATGATAAGGAACCTAGAGATTTAAGAATTACATCTGGCTGGCATTTTCTAGAGGAAATGGCTAAAAGAATGACGAAGGTTTTACCACCATTAAAAGATATAAGAGTAATAAGACAGTGGGCTGGACTATATAATATGACACCTGACCGACAACCGATTTATGGATCAGTCGATGAAATAGAAGGTTTCTATCTGGCCATAGGATATAGTGGCCATGGATTTATGTTTGCCCCAGCTACTGGATTGTTAATAGCAGAGAATATATTAGGTGAGAAAAATACAATTAATATTGAATCATTGCATCTGAACAGATTTAAGAAAGGTGAATTAATTTTTGAACCTTCAGTAGTATAATTTAATAATTAATATAGTTATACTTAATAAATACACAATAGAGGATAGGTTTTAACCTATCCTCTATTGTGTATTTATTTATATTTAATTTAATTGATTTGATAATCTATCCATTAATGTAGCCATCTCTGCTCTACTAATTTGCTTTATGGGTTTAAATGTTCCATCCTCATACCCACTAAAAAGGCCTCGTTCGCTTGCAAATACTATATACTTATAAGACCAAAGTTGTGGGTTCACATCTTTATATTGATAAGGTATACCTAACTTTTCACTACTGCTATTATCTTCTTTTTCAAATATCCTAGTTAGAATAGCTGCCATTTGTTCTCGTGTTAAAGGTTTATCAGGTTGAAAATCGTCACTTGAGACACCTGTCATTAACTCGTGGTAACTTATAATATCAATGTACTCCTTAGCCCAATGTGATTTAGGAACATCCTTATAAGATGTAGAGATGCTATTGTTTTCTGTTTCTAGTCTTAAATCAAGAGCTCTAACTATAATAGTAGCTGCTTCTGCTCTAGTTAATGATTTGTCTGGAGAAAATTGATTAGCGGAAGTACCCATCATCCAACCTTTGTTAACCATTGAAAAAATATGTTGTTCTGACCAATGATTTTGAGTATCTATAAAATATTTACTATTTAACCACAAATCAAAATAATCCCATGTATTTCTTGATTCTTGACCAATACTCCAGCTCCCTGTACCCTTAAGATCATATTTTTGGACTAATTTAAGTTTTTCTTTAATAGATCTTTCGTTTTCAAACCATATTGTGTAGTTACCTTCATTTAATGTAGTATTATATCCAACTGTAATTTGTTCACCCTTTGGAATGCTAATAGTTCCTTTAGGAGACTGGTTCTTCGTATCAAAGATTACCTTTCCATTGTACTTCTTAATTAAATTTTCAATTTGATTATTTGAAACGCCTCTTCCGTTAAACGTACCATCCGATTTCCATATACGGCCATAGAAGGGGATACCTAGTACTACCTTATCCTTACTAACACCTTCAGAAAGTATTTGTTGTATTGATTGCTCCACAAATCCAATACTTGCAACTGGACCTGAATTACTACCTTCCCAGCTCTCGTCATATGCCATCAACATTAAATAATCTGAGTATGTCGCTAAGTTCTTATAATCGTAAGAACCGTGCCATCCTATTTTTAGATTCTTAGGGTTAGCTGCAACAGCAACAGAAATTTGCTTTTCCTTAGGAAGTTTCTCTCTTAACAGCTTAATAAAGGCAGTATGATTATCCTTATCAGTATGGGATAAATTTTCGATATTTACATTAATGCCATCTAAATTATACTTATCTATTGCTTTAACAATATCATTAACAAGCTCTTCTTTATTAATTAAAGCTTTTTGTCCAATATCACGACTCCAATGATTACTTAAAAAAGGTACTACTTTTTTTCCTTCTTTGTGCATTTCTTCGATAAATGACACTTCTAGCTTAGAGGTAACTTTTAATGACCCATTTTCATCGATATCAAAATAGCTAGGAGAAATAATATTAACACTGTTATTTGTACTTTTAATAATATTCACATAGTCTTTTGGATCCCCGAAATAAAGGTATCCCATATTAACACGATTTGTACCTTCAACAAATAGATTACTAGTAGTAGATAGTGTTACTATAATTGAAAGAATCAAGAAAACATTTAATATTTTTTTATTCATTATTATAACTCCTCATATGTAGTTTATATCTTTATATATGAGTTTAGCAGAATTCAGCAATTGCAACAATCCAATAAATACTGGATTTAGGCCCATCATATGGTATATACGTTATATATCATATGTGAAAACTATTACATAGAAATAAGAGGGGATAATAGATTAATCTTTATATGATTTTGTACGGGAAATAACCATATGATAATTATTATCAATAGATAAAATCATTTATTGTTGCATATTGTCAAATAAAAAAGTATTAATAAATAAAAATTATCGAATTATACGAAATGATAAATCGACAATCTTTATAATATATTTATTTGTTTGACTTATAGAATTAATTTGTAGAATACAATCTGAAATAATCAATATTTAATATATAAATTTAATAATTAGAAATCAAAGACTTTAGCTATATATAAATAATTTTTTATATACATTGTAAATAATAAATTATAGTCGTTAGTTTTAACTAAAGTATTTATATAAATGAATAAATTAATTATATCGGTTTTATAAATTACACTATTATAGAGTAAGTATAAAAATAGTTATTTTATGAAATTATTGACTAGACACGTTAGAAGAAGTGGCTTATAATTAGAAAAATAACTATTCTTTAAATGTATATTTAGGGAATAGTATAAATTGTAAAAAATATAACTATTAATTCCATTATACCCTTGTTGTATAATGATACTACTCTTCTTGCAACTATGACACCAATG
Source organism: Alkaliphilus sp. B6464 (assembly GCF_018141165.1). Classification (NCBI taxonomy): domain Bacteria; kingdom Bacillati; phylum Bacillota; class Clostridia; order Peptostreptococcales; family Natronincolaceae; genus Alkaliphilus; species Alkaliphilus sp. B6464. Next base: position 2,664,658 of record NZ_CP058557.1, on the reverse strand, counting down.
TTATTGCAGCATTTAAATACTTATAAATTTATATTAAATCATTATTTTTGTGACACAAATATTATTGCAGAACAAAAAGTAAGGATACATATTATTTTTACATAATAGTACCCTTACTTATATTTTATATTTATTTATTTTCAGCATCACTTGATATGTTTCAGTAGTACTTATAAGGTTTTCTCCTGATGTTACTCACGTGAATCCTTCATATTTCTTAATGCAGCATAAGTTTCTACTGTTGCTATTAATTTAGCCATCTTTTCTATATTTTCTTTTCCTGCTAGCTTACAGTTATTACATATATCTCCTTCGCCTATAAAAGCCTTTTTACAATACCAGCACTCTTTTGTAGTCATTTATATTTCTCTCCTCGATAAGTTCATAATCGCTACTTTTATTATTCTTGGAATATTTAATGATATTTATTCAACATACCTTAAGAGTAGCATATCCCCCTAGTACACTATATTTGTAACACAAAGTTACATCTTTTCTTTTATAAAATATCAACATCTATTATTAATAAAGTTTAATATCATTTCTATGTTATAATTAATATATATTTTACACTTACCCCTGCTATACTTAGTATTATATTACTTCTGCTAACTTTAATATATAAAAGGAGTTGATGATAAAGTGACAAAACGTCCATCAATAAGTGTACATAATAAATCAGATAAGCCAGATAATATTGTTATTAAACAAAACCATCTTATTGAAAAATGTTTAGAAATCGAACAACAGCTTCCTAGCTTTATGAAAGACTTCTCAATATACTTAAAAAATGGTGTCGCTCTTTCTACTAGATTAGCCTATTTAAGCGATATCTTATTTTTTTGTAAGTACTTAATTAACGAAACTGATATTACCACCGCCAGCCAAGCTACTGATATTACAGTTGAAGATTTTAATAAAATTACAGCTAAAAACATTAATAGATTTATCGGAGACTACTGTTCAAGATATACAGTTAAAGATGATAATTCTATAAAGATTATGGAAAATGATAATCGCGCTTTAGGGAGAAAAAAATCTTCTTTATCTGTATTATTTAAATTCCTTTATAGAGATGAGATTGTTAAAAATAATATTACAGATGGTTTTAATCCTATTCGCCTACCTAAGCCCCAGCCAGATGCAATAAAGAGATTGGAAATTGATGAAGTGGCTATAATGCTAGATATAGTAGGCTCTGGAGAGCACTTTACTGAAGGTGAAAAAAAATACTGGGAAAAAACTAAGTTAAGAGATAAAGCAATTCTTGTACTCTTTGTTACATATGGTTTACGTTTAAGTGAATTAGAACAGTTAAATATATCTTCATTTAATTTTAATAGAGGGGAATTTAGAATCTATAGAAAACGTGGAAAAGAAGTTGTTATGCCTATTAATAAAACATGTGAAACTGTAATTAAGGATTACATAGAAAATGAACGTTCTGCTAGTAGTATATTAGATGATGAACATAAAGATGCACTATTTCTTTCCTTACAAAATAAGAGAATGACAACAAGGGCCATTAGAAATCTTGTAAAAAAATATACTTCAATAGTATTAGGTACGAGTAGAGAAAATGGTTATAGTCCTCATAAACTAAGAGCAACCGCTGCTACTTCTCTAATTCAGCAGGGTTTTTCTATATATGATGTTCAAAATCTATTGGATCATGATAATGTAACGACAACTCAACTATATGCTGCTCACAAGAAAAATGTCAAAAGAGAAATTGTTAAAAACTTCGAGTGGATTGATGATTAGTTGGCTCACGAACAAATGTTTGATATTTGAAATAATATATGATATACTTTATTTATATAAAAAACCGTTATAGAGAGGAGTTTTCTAATGTATGAGGATTTAAGTAATAAACAATTAGAGATACTAAACTACATGAAAGTAGAAATAAATAAAAAAGGATACCCTCCCTCTGTAAGAGAAATATGTGAAGCTGTAGGTCTTAGATCAACTTCCACAGTACATGGACACCTATCTAAACTAGAGGATAAAGGTTATATTCGTAGAGATCCTACTAAGCCAAGGGCAATTGAAATCTTGAATAATGATCCATTTAGTGATTTATCCTATAATAAAGAAATTGTTAATGTACCAATTGTGGGTAAAGTAACTGCTGGCCAACCTATTTTGGCTGTTGAAAATATTGAAGATACGTTTCCGCTTCCTATGGATTTTATCGATCATGGTAATACTTTTATCTTAAATGTTAAAGGTGAAAGTATGATAGAGGCTGGTATACTAGACAATGACTATGTAATAGTTAGACAACAATCTTTTGCTTCAAATGGTGATATCGTAGTTGCACTAATTGATGAAGAAGCCACAATAAAACGATTTTATAGAGAATCTAATCATATAAGACTACAGCCCGAAAACAGCTTAATGGAACCTATACTACTTAATGACGTAGTTATTTTAGGAAAAGTAACTGGGGTGTTTAGAAAGTTCTAATAATAAAAATAAAGAAGAATCTTTTAAGATTCTTCTTTATTTTTATTATTATTGTATTATTTTAAATTTACCTAGTTTTGCCTATATTAATTCATATTATTTATGTTTTGCAATGCTATTAATGCACCTAATTTAGCATGTTCATACGTTAAGCCACCTTGGTAATAAACAATATATGGAGGCCTAATAGGTGCATCAGCACTTAATTCTATAGATGAACCTTGTATAAATGCTCCAGCGGCCATAATCATAGGACTATCATAACCAGGCATAGACCAAGGTTCTGGAGTTACAAATGCATCTACTGGTGCTGCTGCTTGAATTCCCTTACAAAAAGCAATTACTTTTTCAGCACTTCCTAATTTAACCTGTTGTATAATATCACTTCTAGTTTCATTATATTTAGGCTTAACCTCATATCCCATTTCTTCAAACAGTTTGGAGCAAAAAATAGAGCCTTTTACTGCTTCGCTTACAATATGTGGAGCTAGAAATAAACCCTGAAACATTTGCCGTGATAGACCAAATGTTAATCCACATTCCTTGCCTATCCCAGGCGAAGTTAACCTATATGAAATTTCCTCAATAAGGTGTCGCTTTCCTACAATATAGCCACCAGTTAAAACAATGCCCCCACCAGGGTTTTTAATTAAAGAACCAGCAAGCAGATCTGCTCCCACCTCTGTAGGCTCTTTCTCTTCCAAAAATTCGCCATAGCAATTATCAATCATACATATTGCTTTACTATTTTTTCGTTTAACTATATTTACTAATTTTTCTATTGTATTAATATCTACTGCTGGTCTAAAACTATATCCAGTAGACCTCTGAATATACACTAGAGTAGTTTTATCAGTAACTTCTTTCTCAATTGTATCAAAGTCTACTCTACCATCATCCATAAAATCTACTTGTTTATATGTAACCCCTATATTTTTTAAACTTCCTTTATAATCTCCCCTTATTCCTATTAACTCATCTAATGTATCATATGGTTTACTAGTTACTGATATCATCTCATCACCAGAATGAAGTAATCCAGATAAACATAAGCTTAAAGCATGAGTTCCATTAGCAATGGTTGGCCTAACGATAGCATCCTCTGCTGAAAAAACCTTTGCATATATTTCTTCTATTTTTTCTCGACCAATGTCATTATATCCATAGCCAGTCGTCCAGTTAAAATGTTGATCACTTAATCGTGCTTCTTGCATTGCATTAAGTACCTTGTATTGATTATATTGCTTAACCTTATCAATCTCTTTAAATCTTTCAATTAAAACTCCCTCTATTTCAATCATCTTATTAATTAAATTTTCTTCTATTCCAAAAGTATCTCTCAACATCTTATGTATCATTTCCTATCTCCTTTCAAGTTTTTTAGTATATTAACTGTTATATAGTTTTACCTAATATGGTTTTCTTTTACAAAGAGGACAAATATCATTATAGTAACTTTCTAATTTTAAGGAAATAGAATTTAATGCTACTCCCCTTTTTATACCTTCTTTTATGCCTATCCTTCTCCCTGTAACATATCCAACTAAAAATAATATACTAGAAATAATAATTATGTATCCATATAGCATTATACCCCCCCTAGCCCCTTGAATACAAGTAATTAATAAAAAACCAAGTTGAAAGAATTAAGACAGTGTTTACGCTAGATATCATGAGAGATGCTGTAATTAAAATTACACTTATAATTGATACTTCTCCTATTCCATATTTATTAGCAAAATTAAAATATCCGTAGGCCAAATCATACTTTATATCGAGTAAATCATCTAACATCTGAATAAGTACGATTATAACAAAACTATGGATAAATACTTTATGCGATATAGATATTAAATTAATAATAATTAAAATAATAATTTCTTGATATGATTTTATCTTCAATGGAAGTTTTCTATTAACAAAATTAAACATACCGATCATGTATGCGCTTGAAAATAGAGCGAAGGAATATTCCTTATCTAGTAGCATCGCAAATGTCAATATTATTAAGCCATAAGGGAACTTATACTGCTCAATTTCATTTAATATACCTATGGTATATTCGTTTCTACTGTCTGCATCTACTTCATTATCTAGTAGCTTGATTACAATGCCTATCAAAAATAATGCTAAAATTCTTCTACAAGTTTCTACCCACAAAAGCTTTCACCTCTTTAAAACCAGTTCTATCTACCGTTGAAATAGGAATAATATAATTTTCTTTAAACTTATCTCTGATAATATCTAGCCCTTTTTGACTATTATCCTTATCCATTTTATTTACCAAGATACAGTAACATCCCTGTTGACTTCCAAACTCCTTTATCTGATAGTCTATTTCACTAATTCCCGCTTCTTTTTTGTAATATATATATTGAGCATCAAACATATGCAGTATTATTTTAGCCTGACTCAATTCTTTTAAAGATTGTGCCATTGATTTCCGTATTTCTTCGACTTCATTTATACCATCGGTTACTCCAGCAGTATCAACTAATATCAACTGTTCGTAGCTCTTATACACAGGAATAGTTAATTTCATTTTATAAACATTTCTTGTTTTAAATGGACTTGTACTTACTAAATATTTTCTTGCAAAATTTACTGAAATATTTTTAACTAATACCTTTCCATAAATATCAGTAATTTCAACTTCACACCTATTAACTCCTAAATATTCTGCAAGAGAAAGAAAAAAAGAGGTTTTTCCTACATTTGGATTTCCAATAATTATACAAGTTTTCATTTATTCTTCACCACCCATAAAATCCTCTCTGCTTAATGTAATTAAATCCTCTCTATTATATATACGGCTGCGATTAAGTCTTACAGCCTGTTTTCTGATTGCTCTCTCAATTAAATTTCGAACTAAACGTGCATTTCCAGAGTGATTTCCGTCCCTTCTTCTTATTAGTGACAATATATTAAATAATTTAGCTGTAGCTGATTTAGAAAGCTTATACTCTCTCTTTTCGACCATCAATTCTGCAATCAATACTAATTGCTCTATAGTATAATCTTCGAATATAATATGTATAGGAAATCTTGACCTTAATCCAGGATTTGTTCTTATAAAATCCTCCATTTCTTCATTATAACCTGCTAAAATTAATATTAAGTTATCCTTATAGTCTTCCATGCCTTTAACTAATGCATCAATTGCTTCCTTACCAAAATCTTTCTCGCCTCCTCTTGCTAATGAATATGCTTCATCAATAAAAAGAATGCCTCCAACAGCATTTTTCACCTGCTCCTTTACCTTAATAGCAGTATGGCCTATATATTCTCCAACTAAGTCAGCTCTTTCTATCTCTATTAAATGGCCCCTTTCTAATATTCCCATAGCTTTATACAGTCTTCCTAATAATCTTGCCACGGTTGTTTTGCCAGTGCCTGGATTACCTTTAAACACCATATGCATAACTAGAGGATCTGTCCTTAATCCTTCCGCATTTCTCCATCTTTGAACTTCAGAATAGGCTATTATTTCATTAATCAATACTTTAACTGATTCTAGACCTATTAACTCATTTAATTCATTTAATACGCTCTCAACAGATTCTTCCCTATTTTTATCAAAAACTTCTTTTGAACCTTCTTTAAAATTACAATTTAAAATTAGATGTTTCATAGCATCATTCGTGGACATACTCCCATTTCCCATTAGTTCATAGCAACTTTTATTATTAAATTTATTAAAATTAATTTTCTCCATACTCTTTATCACCTCATTAAATAATATTTATATAAAATAATATTAATGAGGAAAAAATTAAAAACTTCCTAATTTGTTAAACGAAATAGGAAGTTTTTAATATATTTTTATCTAATTATTCATTAGTCTTTCTCATATTTAAGTTAAAATTAACTGGTGAATTGGGTGATATAGTAGAAACTGCATGTTTATAAATCAATTGCTGTTTTCCATCCGAATCTAAAACTATAGTGTAATTATCAAATCCTTTAACCGTACCCTTTAATTGAAATCCATTGACTAAAAATATTGTAATCATAGTGTTTTCTTTCCTTACTTGATTTAAAAATACATCCTGTAGATTAATATTATTTTTCATATTCTATTCCCTCCCGTAAACTCTAATTATATTATTATTCTATAATAAGCTAAAATGTCCTTCAAAATCCTTAATAATATCCTCTGCCAATTTTTCACTGGAAGAATAGTTAGATATATTATACCAGTTAATATCACTATACCTCCTAAACCAAGTTAGCTGCCGTTTGGCATACCTTCTTGTATCACGTTTGAGGATATTTACAGCCTCATCTAAATCATATTCTTCTTCCAAATATCTAATAATCTCTTTATAGCCTAACCCTTTAAAAGATACTAACTCTTTAGAATAGCCTAGATTAAGTAGCTTTTTTACTTCTTCTATTAATCCCTGCTCTATCATAATATCTACTCTCATATTTATTCTATTATATAGTTCTTCTCTATCTCTTATTAATCCTACTAAAAAAAATTCATACTCATCATTTAGATTAATATCTTTGCTGAAGTCTCCTATTTTATCTCCAGTTTCATAGTATACTTCAATAGCACGTATTACTTTTTTGAGATTATTAGGATGTATTCTATTTGCTGCATTAATGTCTATATCCTTAAGCTTATTATGCACGAATTCATTTCCCATCTCGTTAGCTTCTTTCTGTAACTGTTCCCTAAGCTGCCAATTAGAAACTGACTGTGTAAAATCCATATCATAAACAAGAGAGTTAATATATAATCCGGTACCACCTGCTATAATTGGAATTTTTCCATTTAGAACTAACTCATCAATTGTATACTTAGCCATTTTTTGAAACTCAGCTACAGAAAAATTTTCATCTGGATTAACAACATCAATTAAATGATGTGGTACTCCTTTTCTTTCTTCTAAAGTTGGTTTAGCTGTACCTATATCCATATGTCTATAAATCTGCATTGAATCTGCTGAAATTATTTCACCGTTTAGTTTATTAGCTAATATTATAGCTGTATCCGTCTTGCCGACAGCAGTAGGACCTGCTATAATAAGTAGTCGTTTCTTCACTTAACTTCCTCCCTATTGTATCCGTTTAAAGTGTTTTTCAATCTCATATTTACCCATAGTTAAAATAATCGGTCTGCCATGAGGACAAGTTAAAGGTGGTGTAAGAGTATAAATTTCCTCAATTAATTTTTTAATTTCAGAATAATCTAATCTATCTTTCGCCTTAATGGCCTCTTTACATGCTCTTTTTATAATCCTATCTTCGAAATAATTATCAATATTATTATTGTTTCTCACCTCATCTAATATTTCATAAATAAAAGAAAAATTTTGAGGTTTTCCTAAAATCATAGGCACCTGTCTAATTATTATTGTATTAATTCCAAAATCTTCAATTTCAAAACCCAGTTTTCTAAATATACTCATATTATTAGATAGTAACATATAATCCTCACTAGATAACTCTAATACCTTGGATTCTATTAGTCTTTGAGATACAACCTTTTCATTTTTAATTTCCTCTAAAAACTTATTATAAAGCAATCTTTCATGAGCTGCATGTTGATCAATTAAATACATTGATTGATCTTTCTCTAATACTATATAAGTATTAAATATTTGTCCCACAATCTTATACTGATCTAACAATGTATTTAAAAAAGAAAATTGCACTATATCTTCTTCTAGACAATTGATCTGAAGTTGTTCTTCATTATTCTTGTCATCAATAGGTTGGCTAATCTCTCCAGTATTCGAGTCTTGAATATATTTTCCCTGGGTTTCACTTATTAATACATTTTTAATAGCACTAGTGTTTTCGCTAATATTTTTTTGTTTTTGATATTCTACTGGGATTACGGGGACAAAATTTTGTCTAATATCTATAAAATTTTCAGGCTTTGATTTTACTGCTATTAAGTTAGGCATAGTTGTGTTTTGCTTCAATGCACTAATTATAGATTTGTAGATAAAGTCATATATTTGCTCTTCTGCTTCAAACTTTACTTCTGTTTTTGCAGGATGAACATTTACATCTATTATGGATGGATCAATATTTAAGTTTAAAATACAAATAGGATGTTTGTTTATAATAATTTTTTCTTTATAAGCCTCTTCTATAGCCTTACTAATTAACTTATTTTTTACATACCTACCATTTACATAAATAATTTGTAGATTTCTATTTCCCCTTACAAAGCTAGGCTGTCCAATATAACCATGTAACTTCATATTTGATTTATTTTCTTCTAGAAAAATTAAATTTTTAAAAGTATCTTTATCAAATACAGATAATATTGATTGTGACAATATGTTGTTGCCTGGTGTGGTAAACATAATATTATTATTGTTAATATATTTAAATGCTATACCAGGGTTACTAAGTGACAAGCGTATAATTATTTCGGTAATTTTCATTGTTTCAGCATTGTTAGATTTCATAAACTTTAATCTTGCTGGTGTATTGAAAAAAAGATTTTTTATAATAATTGTAGTTCCAACTGGACAACCTACTTTTTTTATAATTTCTGTTTTGCCACCTGTAATTTCTATTAATATTCCATATTGTTGCTCATCTGACCTTGTTATCATCTCTGCTTGAGAAACAGCTGCAATACTTGCTAGAGCCTCTCCCCTAAAACCTAATGAGTTAATATTGTTTAAATCATCTATATTAGTTATCTTTGATGTACTATGCCGCATAAAAGCCTTCTCCACATATTCTTCTTTAATTCCAGCCCCATTATCCGTTATGCGAATATACTTTTTTCCTCCATCTTTAATTTCCAAGGTTATTGTAGAAGCACCTGCATCAATAGCATTTTCAATCAACTCCTTAACTACTGAATAAGGGGCTTCTACTACTTCACCAGCTGCTATTTTATTAATTGTTAAATCATCTAGTATATCAATCTTTCTATTCATTAATAACCTCCTTAAAGCTGTGTGGCCTTTTTATGAAGCCTATATAGTATATTTAATGCATCTATAGGTGTAGTTTCTAATAAATTTATGTGTTTTAAATCCTTTATTATCTCAAGTTCTACAAGATCTTCAAGTTTAAGTTGTTCTACTTTATTAATATCAATATTATTACTGGTCAAAGCCACCTCTGATTCTTTTGATACGTCATTTGAATGATTATTTTCATCATTGTTTTTTCTCTCAAGATCTATTAGTATATCATTTGCACGATTTATAATGTCTTTTGGCAATCCTGCTAATCTGGCAACTTGGATACCATAGCTTTTATCTGCACTACCTTTTAGAACTTTATGCAGAAATATGATCTGATCTTTATCTTCCTTAACTGAGACTCTATAATTTTTAATTCCTATATAGGTTTCTGATAGCTGGGTTAATTCATGATAATGAGTAGAAAAAAGAGTTTTAGATCCCAGGGTTTTACATATATACTCCGCAACAGACCATGCAATACTCAAACCATCAAAGGTGCTTGTACCTCTACCTATTTCATCTACTATTAATAAACTTTTTTTAGTTGCTAAATTTATAATACTAGCCATTTCACTCATTTCTACCATAAAAGTACTCTGTCCTTGAGATAAATCGTCATTAGCTCCTACTCTAGTAAAAATTCTATCTGTTATACCAATAGTTGCACTATAAGCTGGAACAAATGATCCAATCTGTGCCATTAAGACAATCAATGCCACTTGCCTCATATATGTTGACTTACCTGCCATATTAGGACCAGTAATGATTAAAAGCTGTTCATCTTCAGTATTAATATAAGTATCATTTGAAATAAACATGTTATTTTCTAATACTTTTTCAACTACTGGATGGCGTCCTTCTCGAATATCTATTACTTCGCTATCATTAACTGTTGGCTTAATATAATTACTTTCTCCAGCAACCTCTGCAAAGGAATATAGAACATCTAATTCTGCTATTGCGTTAGCTGTTCTTTGTATACGCTCTATTTCAAGTGAAAGTATATTACGAATTTCAATAAACTGTTCGTACTCAATATCGACAATTTTTTCTTCTGCTCCTAATATTTTAGTCTCTATTTCTTTTAATTCTGGGGTAATATACCTTTCACAGTTAGCCAATGTTTGCTTTCTTATATAATTCTCTGGTGCTAGATGTAAATTTGATTTTGAAATTTCAATATAATATCCAAAAATTTTATTATATCCAACCTTTAAAGATTTAATGCCTGTTCTATCTTTCTCTTGCTGTTCTAGTTTTGCAATCCAATGCTTGCCCTCTTTAGAAGCTCTCTGTAACTCATCTAAATCCTTATTGTATCCTTCTTTAATAATTCCACCATCCTTTAAATTTAAGGCTGGTTCCTCCAATATTGATATATCAATAAGATTTTTAATATCATCTAATGGATCAATATCAGTTAAAAGTTCTCCTAACAAACCTGCAGTTTTATTATCAAATAACTGTTTAATTGTTGGTAAAAAGTATATGGATTTTTTTAATGCAACTAAATCTCTCGGATTAGCAGATCCAAAAGCAATTTTTCCCGAAAGCCTTTCTAAGTCATAAATTTGTTTCAGGCTCTCTTTAAGTTCTCTTCTTAATAAAATATCCTCTTTTAATACTTCAACTGCTTGGAGTCTTTGGTTTATGATTTCTACATTGAGTAGGGGTTCTTCAATCCATCTTCTAATCATCCTACCACCCATTGCAGTTAAAGTTTTATCTAAAATCCATAACAAAGATCCTTTTTTATTTTTTCCACGAATCGTTTCTGTCAGCTCTAAGTTTCGCCGAGTAAATATATCTAAAATCATTTTTTCTTTAAATGCGTATAAGTCAATCTTATTAATATGAGTAAGTGATCTTTTTTGGGTTGATTTTAAATAGTAAAGTAATGATCCTGTAGATTGAATTCCTAAATGATTAGAATGAAATCCCAGTCCTTCTATACCTACTATATTAAATTGATCTTTTATTTGATTTATTGCATGATCTTTCTCAAAAACCCATGAATCATATATAGAGATATATGTACTAAATCTTTGCTTTACATCTTCTATTAAATTACTGCTGGTTGATTTTTCCTCAATAAAATATATAATTTCAGTGGGCTCTACTTTGCTAATTTCATCAATTACTTTTTGCTCTATTTCATCTCCAATTATTTCGGTGCAAAGAAATTCTCCTGTAGAAATATCAACATAACTTAATCCACATCCTGCAGTTGAAATGTACAGCGAAAGTAAATAATTATTTCTTTTATCCTCTAATAAGTTTGTATCAATCAATGTACCTGGGGTAATTACTCTTATGACATCTCTTTTAACAATTCCCTTAGCTTCTGATGCATCTTCTACCTGTTCGCATATTGCAACCTTATATCCTTTTGAAACTAATCTATCTATATAGCCATTAGCAGCATGGTATGGAACACCACACATAGGAGCTCTATTTTCTAGTCCACAATCTCTAGCAGTTAAAGTGATCTCAAGCTCTCTAGAAGCTACTTCTGCATCTTCAAAAAATAATTCATAGAAGTCTCCCAATCTAAAAAGCATTAAACAATCTTTATGTTTTTGTTTTATTTCCATATACTGTTGCATCATAGGAGTTAACTTACTCAAATTTATTCCTCCCTTTATCTTTTTAGTCTATTTATTAATTATATCAAATAGTTAGATTAAATTTTAGTATATAGTTCTTTTTATTCTAAAAAGAACTCAAAATGTTATACAACAATTAAAATAGAATGCTGTTAGCATTCTATTTTAATTGTCTACATTCATTTATTCGATAACTTCTCCATTTAAAGAAAATGTTCTAGGTTCTATAATTTTTATATTAACTAACTTTCCAATTAAAGTTTCGTCGCCATCAAAATTAACCAGTTTATTCTCTCTTGTTCTACCCATTAGTCTAGTTGCATCGGTTTTACTTGGTCCTTCAACTAGTACTTCTACAACCTTATTTAAATAACTTTGATTAATCTCTGCACTTATTTCATTTACTTTATCAACTAGACGATTGAACCTTTCTTGTTTTGTTTTTTCATCTATTTGCTCCTCCATCTTTGCCGCTGGAGTGCCTTCACGAATAGAGTATAGAAATGTAAACGCAGAATCATATCTAGCTTCTTCCACTATATCAAGTGTATGCTGGAAATCTTCTTCGCTTTCTCCAGGAAAACCAACAATAATATCTGTAGTTAATCCTATATTAGGCATTTTATCTTTTAATTTTTTAATTAAACTTAGGTATCTTTCTTTTGTGTAATTTCTGTTCATAATCTTTAAAATGCGGTCACTTCCTGATTGAAACGGTAGATGGAAGTGTTCACAAACCTTATCACATTCTGCCATCGCATCAATTAATCTATCTGATAAATCTTTAGGATGTGAAGTCATAAATCTAATACGCTCAATCCCATCAATCTTATTCAACTCTCTTAGTAAATCAGCAAAATCAGTGCTTTTATCTAGTGTTTTTCCATATGAGTTCACATTTTGTCCGAGTAGGGTAATTTCTTTTGTACCATTTTTAGCAAGGTCGGTTGCTTCCCTTACTATATCTTCAACCTCCCTACTTCTTTCTCTGCCTCTAGTATATGGAACTATGCAATAGGTACAGAAGTTATTACATCCATACATAATATTAATAAATGCTTTTAATCCATATTTACGATTAGCAGGTAATCCTTCTACTATGTCTCCTTCTTGGTCCCATACTTCAATAAACATACCTTCAGACTCTGTGGATTTTAACAAAAGCTCTGGAAATCTAAATAGGTTATGGGTTCCAAAAACTAAATCAACATGTTTATATTTCTTTTTTATTTCCTTTACTACTTGAGGCTGTTGCATCATGCAACCACATACAGCTATAGTAAGATCATCTCTTTTTTGTTTAAGATTCTTTAATGCTCCTAAATTTCCATATACTTTTAATTCTGCATTTTCCCTTACGCAACAGGTATTATATATAATTAAGTTTGCTTCTTCTTTGTCAGTTGTAGCTGTATAACCCATCTTTTCAAGCATTCCTGATAGGGTTTCTGAATCGTGCTCATTCATCTGACAACCGTAAGTAGTAATAATGTACTTCTTATTTTTACCACTATTATATATTTTAAGTTCTTCAACAATATCTTGTTGTTTTTTTATTTCTTCTGGTGAGACAGTTATTTTTTCTCTTTTGCTCATTTTTATCCTCCTGCAATTACATTCTATTTTACAATACCTATAATATATAATTATATATTATATACTATATCTTCAACAACTATAGTATTTTCCTTAGTTAGATCAATAATATATTCAGAACAGATTTTTCCTTTTTCCCTAATTATTTTAACAGTTGGTCGCAATGGGAAATCTAAATTTACATTCTCAACTATACCTATAACATCATTGCTTAATTTTATAATAGTACCTATGGGATATGGTACAACTTTCTTTACAAAGGCCTGTACCAAGTTAAAGTCAAATAACCTTCCACAGCCACCCATAATATATTCTAGAGCCTCATGTACTGGAATTGCTTTTCTATAAATTCTATCAGAAGTTAATCCATCATATACATCGGCAATAGATACAATTTTAGAAAATAAATTAATTTCCTTATCCTTTAATTTATATGGATATCCTGTTCCATCTACCTTTTCATGATGCTGTAATGATATTATTCTAGACCTAGCATTTATGTTTAACTCATCTTTCATATAATTAAATCCTCTTAAGCTATGCTCTTGTACGATATTGAATTCATCTGTAGTTAATGCACCAGGCTTTTTTAATAAATTTTCTGGTATAAACATTTTACCTATGTCATGAAGAAGAGCTCCTAATGTTAAATCATAAAGATCATTTTTATTTAAACCATAAGATATACCAATAACTAAAGATAAAATAGCCACATTTACTGAATGAGAATAGGTGTAATTATCTAAATTTCTAATATCTACTAGTTGAATCATTATTTCTTTTTCAGCAAACATATCATCCACTATACCCTCTATCACATTCTTCAAATCAGTAACCGTATAATCAAATCGTTTTTGTGAGCTTATACCATTTTCTTGCTCTATATCACTATAGATTTTTTTTATAGACGCAATTGCCTTCTGTCTAATCTCTGGTTTAATAACATCATTTATAACTTCTTCATTTTTATTATCATTTATATATATATATAGAAATCCAGCTTCTTTTATTTTTAAAATTAATCTGTTATTTAACATAACTCCTTTAGACAAAAGAATTTGTCCATTATCATTAAATAAAGACTGCGCCAAAAAATTTCCTTCTCTTGCATATTCAATAGGTACTAGTCTCAATTAATTATCCCCCTAAGTTTCTAATTCCGATAAACCTATTTATAATACAGCAACTATATACTATTTTATAACAACTTTAATTAACTATACATAATTATACATTAATAACTTCTATATTTAAAGCCTTATCCTATCTTTTGGATAGACTTTAATAAGTTATTTGTAATGAAATTCACTTGTTTTTCTGTATATAGCATGAATTTGCATATAAAAAACAATAAACTTAAATAATTATATATTTTCGAAAAATTATGTATGTTACTAATTTATAATTTATGCTATTATAGTATTGTAGATTAATTTAAAAATAGTTATACAGGAGGTATTTAAGAATGATTTTATCAAAACGAATCACTGCAATGCAAGAATCTCCAATTAGAAAACTTGTACCATTTGCACAGGCTGCAAAAGCGCAAGGTAAAAAAGTATATCACTTAAATATTGGACAGCCTGATATCGAAACTCCAAGTTCATTTATGGAAGCAGTAAGAAATTTCGATGAAAAAGTTTTATCTTATGCTTTATCTCAAGGTTCTCCAGAATTAATTGATGGAATAAGACAATACTATGCAAAACATGGTATGAACTTTGGAAATGATGAAATTTTAATTACTAATGGAGGTTCAGAAGCAATTTTATTTGCAATTATAGCGATAGCAGATCCAGGAGACGAAATATTAGTACCGGAACCTTTCTATACAAATTATAATGGATTTAGCTCAGCTGTAAATGTAAATGTATCTCCTATTACATGTAAAGCTGAAGATGGTTTCCACTTACCAAGCAAAAAAGCTATTGAAGAAGTTATTAATACAAAAACAAAGGCTATCTTATTATCTAATCCTGGTAATCCTACAGGTGTAGTATATACAAAAGAAGAAATCCAAATGTTGGCTCAATTAGCAAAGGAATATAACTTATTCATTATAGCTGATGAGGTATACAGAGAGTTTGTATATGATGGACTTGAGTTTACAAGCTTTGGTGAAATTAAGGAGATTGAAGATAGAGTTATTATAGTAGATAGTATTTCTAAACGTTATAGTGCTTGTGGTGCTAGAATTGGTTCAATTGCAAGTAAAAACAAAGATCTAATGAAGCAAATACTTAAATTATGCCAAGGAAGACTTTGTGTGCCAACTCTGGAGCAAGTAGGTGCTGTTGAGCTATATAAAACTCCAGATACATATTTTAATGCTGTTAATCAGGAATACGATAAGCGTAGAAAAATTGTATATGAAGCACTCCAAACTATGCCTGGTGTATTATGTAAAAGACCTACAGGCGCTTTCTATGTAGTAGCAAAACTACCCGTAGATGATGCTGAAAAATTTGTTGTTTGGCTATTAAGTGAATTTGATGTTAATGGTGAAACTGTAATGATGGCTCCGGCAGAAGGTTTCTATGCTACCCCTGGACTAGGAAAAGATGAAGCTAGAATAGCCTATATATTAAATGAAGATGATTTGACAAAAGCAATGGAAATATTAAAAATTGCTCTTGAGAAATATCCAAATAGAACAATCTAATTAAACTGATATAATTCTTATATTATAAATATTAAAGCCCAGATAAGCTGGGCTTTTTCACAATTATGTAGCACTTTTTATTTTTAATATTCTTTGAAATATGGACGTTTTTTGGTACTCTTGCCTTTTTAACTTATCTTTTAATTCTGCTATTTCATATGATTTTTCTTTTACTTTTAATTTTAACTTAGCATTTTCACAAATTAATACGTCTTTATCTTTATTTTTCTCTTCATTATTTAATTGCTGTGTTAGTTCTTCAATTTTTTGTTTTAATTCATTTATATCATTTTTATAGTCATATTTTTCTAAAATTGTCGATATTTCATTTTTAAACTGCACAGTAATATTATCAGTATTTTTTAATACATTTGTTAAATTGCATGAATCATCTAATATACTAACAGCTACATCATTACTAAAATCGATTTCATTTTCTATGTTTTCTTTGCTTTGTAGTATCTCCTTTATTTGCTTATTATTAGATCCACCACTTTGTAGCTCTTTGATATACAATAACTGATCTATCTCCCTATTTGTAAAATATCTCCTATTATTATCTTCTCTAGGTATATTAAGATTAAATTCCTTTTCATAAAAACGAATCACATGAGGTTTAAATCCTGTACGATCTGATACCTCGCTTATTGAATAAGTGCTTTTATTATTAATCATTAGTTTCCACCTCCGATTAATATTTTCAATAAAAGAATAGCAATTTCCTTTTAATTTATATAAGAATCGTTAAACAAATTACATCAATATTATATAAAATTTTATATAATATTATAATTAAAGTCGAAATACAAAAGAAATATACATAATTATAGTAATGTATATTTCTTTTGTATAATATATTAAATTTCTTCTTCTAGTATTCTCAATGATAACTCAACCGCATTTGATACATCGATTAATGATACCATTTCACAATCACTATGAATATATCTTGAAGGAATTGATAATACACCTGAAGGAACTCCAGCCCTAGTTAGATGAATTGCTCCAGAGTCTGTACCACCAAATTCTAACACTTCTAATTGATATGGTATTGAATTCTTTTCAGCTTGTTCAATCATTAGATTCTTTACCTTAGGATGGCATAAAATAGAATTATCTTTAATTTTAACTGCAGGACCATGACCTAATTTAACAGCCATAGACTTAGACTTTGGTGTATCACCAGTAGCTGTAACATCATAAGATATTGCAATATCTGGCTCTATAGCATAACCTGCCGTCTTAGCTCCTCTAGTTCCTACTTCCTCTTGCACCGTGAAAACAAAATAAATGTCATTTTCAGAAGCCTTAAGTGCCTTTAAGATTTCAATCATAATAAAACAGCCTATACGATCATCTAATGCTGGCGCAATAATATTTTTATCATCCATAATTACTTCACTATAGTATACGCATATATCTCCTATAGAGATCTTTTCTTCCGCTTCTTCCTTTGATGAAGCCCCTATGTCTATAAACAGCTTATCCAAGGTTAAATCCTTCAAATTATCTATTTTTTCACATCCTACTACACCAATGGTACCATTTTCAAATATAACTCTTTGGGAAAAGGTAACTGCTGGAGATATTCCCCCAACATTAGTAAATCTAATAAATCCTTTATCGTCAATATATGTAACCATAAGTCCTATTTGGTCCATATGTCCAGCTAAAAGAACTTTTTTACCTTGTCCTTTTTTTCTTACAATAAGGTTCCCAAGAGGATCGGTATAAACTTCATCTGCATAATCTTTAACTTCTTCTTTAATTAATTCACAAACTCTAGTTTCATTTCCAGATGGAGAATAAGTAGCTACTATTCTTTTTAATAAATCTAAATTCAAATTTCTCATTACAATAATCCCCTTTCGCTAATTCTATCAACGAATTTAAATAAAAGATTTTTACAATTATAGTAATCATCTTTGCTTAATACAGATACAGGTGAGTGTATATATCTACAAGGAACTGCTAAGGATACACAAGGTGTTCCTCCTTTTGCTGTATGAAATTTTCCTGCATCATTTCCACCGAATGATGACCTTCGGTATTGCCAAGGAATTTCAGATTCTGTAGCAGTTTTAACCAGCATATCTACGAACTTTCTATTATATATTGAAGTTCTATCCATCAATGATATGGCTGGACCTTTATCCAGCTCTGTCACTTGCAAGTGAGGGTCTATACTTGGTATATCAGAACAAGTTGTGCCTTCTAAAACAATTGCAAGATCAATATCAATTTGATTAGCTACTACTTCCGCACCCCTAAGCCCTACTTCCTCTTGTACTGAAAATACCCCTGTAATACTAAGCGGCGTTTCACTTTTTAACAATTCTATTAATATTGCACATCCTACTCTATTATCTAATGCTTTCGCTTTAATACGATTTCTACCAAATTCAACATATTCACTATAGAAGGCAATATAATCTCCCACCTGTACTAACTTTTCTGTTTCAGTCTTAGTTTTACATCCGATATCTATATATAATTCGTTTATAGATATTGCTTGCTTTCTTTCATCTGGTTTTTGCATATGAATTGCCTTGGCACCAATAACTCCATTAATTTTATTCCTACCAATAATAACTTGTTTGGATACTAATACTCTGGCATCCATACCTCCAATTGATGCAAACTTAATCAAACCACTATCATCAATACCTTTGACTATAAAGCCTACCTCATCCATATGGGCTGTTACAGCAACATTAATATCCTCTCTTTTACCCTTCTTATAAACAATTACATTACCCATTGTGTCAATTTTAATATTATCAACATAGTTTTTGATTTCATCAATTATAATCTCTCGAATTTCTTTTTCATTTCCAGAAACACCCAAAGCATCAGTTAATCTTTTTAATAACATAATAATTCCTCCATATCAATTTCATTCAAACTTACAATAAAATTGGCAAGTAGTTTTCCTGTTTTTTTAATGTCAGATAAACTGAGAGTTTCTACAGATGTGTGCATATATCTTAATGGAATAGATAATACTCCTGTAGCAATGCCTGATCGGCTTACTTGCATTGGCCAAGCATCTGTACCAGAGTGTCCTGGAGCTACTTCAATTTGATAATCAATATAATTTTGAATCGCAACCTGTTTTATTTTGTCAAATATGTTTGAATGGATATTTGGACCAACAGTAATAGCAGGACCATTGCCCATTTCAATTGTTTCATATTGACTTAGTTCAGGTGTTTTACCAAATCCAACATCAACAGCTATCCCTATATCAGGATTAATTGAGTAAGCTGATGTAGTTGCACCTCTTGCTCCAACTTCTTCTTGAACAGTAGCAACAAAGTAGATGTCAACCTCATGGTTACAATGCTGCAGTTCTTTTAAACATACTAACAGTGAGGCAATACCAGCCCTATCATCCATTGCCTTGCCTGCTACCCAATCATTCTGTAGAGTTATCATATTCCTTTTAATTGTAATTACATCTCCAATATTAACCCTAGATGTAAGTTCATTCTTTGTAAATCCTGTATCAATCGCTAGATCATCTATGCTTAAAGCTTTCCGTCTTTCTTCTTCATTTGTTATATGTGGAGGTTTAGCCCCTATTATCCCATAAGTCTTTTCCTTACCATGAATAATCACTTCTTGACATAGAAGTGTCCTTTGGTCTACTCCCCCAATATTAGTAAATTGTATGAATCCATTATCATCAATATTCTTTACCATTAGACCTATCTCATCTACGTGAGCAGCTAACATAATCTTTTTATTGTTAACTCCTCTGCCCTTTTTTAATCCAATAATGTTTCCTAAAGGGTCTTCCATAATTTCGTCACAATACTTTTGAAAGTGCTCTTTAACTATTTGAGCTGCCTCTTGTTCATATCCAGAAACTCCAGAAGCTTCTGATATTTGTTTTAATATTTTCTCTAAATTCATAAGTGTCCTCCTTTCCATTTTTAACCCACTATACTATTATACCACTTGTTAGTTTAAAAATAATATAGATACATATTATTTTTCGAAAATTCTATACTTAACTTCGAAAATTATATAATTGGCTTAGTCTTTTTATAAAAAAATGTTTTCAATGGAGTTAAGTTGTACCTATTTGGTAAAATTATTTGTTCAGTACTACCTACAAATAAAACTCCCTCATTACTTAGTGAATCATGAAAATTTTTATACATATCATTTTTAGCTTCTTCAGTGAAATAAATCATCACATTTCTACATAAAATTAAATCACATTGTTTTGGATATTCATCTTCAAGTAAATTGAATTGCTTAAAAGTCACTTGTTTTTTTATTTCTTCTTTTATTTTATACTCCTCGTTATGTTTCTCAAAAAATGAATTTATAAACTCTTTAGGTAAGTTTTCTAAACTTTTAGGAGAATAAATGCCTTTGTTAGCTTTGCTAATTGCTCCTTCATCAATATCTGTAGCTAATACACTAATTTGACTAAGAGGAAAAAACTTAGAAAGTAACATTACTAATGAATATGGCTCTTCTCCAGTAGAGCAAGCAGAACTCCAAATCTTTAATTTAGATTTATTTTTTAGTAAGTAGGGTATTACCGTACTTTCTAATACCTCCCATTGTTGAGGATTACGATAAAATTCTGATACATTTATAGTTAAGTAATTAATAAATTCATCTAACAATTTTAAATCTTTATTTATAGCATTAAAATAAGAATCATAAGAGGTAAAATTATTACGTGTAATTAAAGACTCTATCCTACGTTTCATTTGACGTTCCTTATAACTGTTTAAGTTTATTCCTGTTTTTTTATAAACTTTATCTTTAAAAATTTCATATCCTTCCATAAAATTTCCCCCTTAAATTTAAATAAAGAATAGTACCTTATTATAAAAGTTATTTACTCAAGTATATCATAAAAAATAAAGAGTCAAAGACTCTTTATTTTTTATGATCATTTTCTAAAATTTCTCCAATTGTTGTTGTATTGTTAGCATCAATATATTCGATTTCTTCTGTTTCACTTTCTTCATCAACTGCTGTAATACTTAGGCTAATACGTTTTTCATCTGGCTTAATATCTAATACTTTCACATCGATTTTTTGGCCAATATGAAGTTCTTCTGATGGCTTTGAAATATGTTTTTCACTAATTTGTGAAATATGAACTAATCCATCTAATCCCAATTCTAATTCAACAAAGGCACCAAAGTCTACTAGTCTAACAACTTTTCCCTCAACTACACTTCCTATAGGATATTTTTCTAATGCAGCTTCCCATGGTTGTTGCTGCGTTTGTTTTAATCCCAAAGCGACTTTTCCCTTTGCTTTTTCAAAATCTAACACTTCTACCTCTACAATATCTCCTACCTTTACTACCTCTGTTGGATGCTTTATTCTCCCCCAAGATAACTCTGAAATATGGATAAGGCCGTCAACTCCACCAATATCTACAAATGCGCCAAAATCAGTAATACGTTTAACTTCCCCTTTAATGCGTGTGCCCTTTTCTAGATTAGAGAATAATTCTAGTTTTTTGTTTTTGTTTTCTTCTTCTAGTACAAGTTTCCTTGATAAAACTACTTTGTTTTTCCTACGATCAATTTCAATTACTTTAGTATTAAAATTTTTACCTTCAAAAGACTTTAGATCGTCTACATAACGATCAGATAACTGACTTGCTGGTATAAAGCATCGAATACCACGAGCTACAGCTACCACTCCGCCTCTTACTGCCTCAATTATCTTTGTCTCAACTAAGGATTGAGCATCTTTTATTTTTTCTAAATCATCCCATCCTTTTACCATATCTACTCTTTTTTTAGATAATAGAACATTACCTTCTCCATCGTCTAGACTTAATACATAAACCTTAATTTCATCTCCTTCTTTTGCTACTTCAATAGGATTTATTGTTGTATCATTTGATATCTCATTCTTTGGTATAACTCCATCTGATTTATATCCTAAATTTACTATAATTTCATTATGAGTAACATTAATTACTTTACCTGTAACAATTTCTCCTCTTCGTAGTCTTACCATCGTTTTTTCTATTTCTTCCATTAAATTTTGCATATCGTTAGTCATATTAAGACCTCCTAAAATAAGTTATTATAAACTATTAATTTTCTCTATTACTTCATCAATAATCCATTTTGGGGTAGATGCTCCTGCCGTAACACCTACAGTTTCATATCTCCCTAGTAAATTAATTGGTAATTCACTTGCTGTTTCAATATGAAAAGTTGTGTTTGGTTTTTCTTCCTTGCAGATTTCTACAAGTTTTTGGGTGTTAGAACTATGGTATCCACCTACTACTATCATTACATCCACTGCTTTAGCTAGATCTCTAGCAGATTCTTGTCTATCTCTAGTAGCAGAACAAATGGTATTAAACTTTACAACATCAATAGCTTTCTTTTCTAGCATATCAGTAAGTTTAAGATATAGAGACGTAGACATAGTTGTTTGAACAACTATACACATCTTATCTAAAAAAGGAATTTTTTCAATGTCATCTTCTGTTTTTACAACATAAGCTTCATTATTACACCATCCATTAATTCCTACTACCTCTGGATGGTCAGGATTCCCTATAATAACAATATTATATCCCTTTTCCTTATATTCTTTGACGATATTTTGAATTTTTCTAACAAAGGGACAAGTTGCATCAACTAGGTTTATTTTTTTTTCATAAGCTATATCATATATATTTTTAGAAACCCCATGGGAACGAATAATTACAGTACCATCTGAGACTTCATCCAGATGGCCGATTACCTTTATTCCATCACTTTCTAATTTATTTACAGCTTGTTGGTTATGAATAAGAGGTCCTAGTGTATAGATATCTCTTTTAATATTACTATTATTATTCACCTCATCGAAAGCAGTATGTATAGCTTTTTCCACACCAAAGCAAAAACCAGAATGATTTGCCACAATTACTTTCATTATTATCCTCCTGTGGATTTTATAATGTAAAATTAAATACATAACTTTATAGAATTTCTACATAATATATAAAAATCCTTCTTTAATAATCAGTATTTCCATATTTTTTTAATTCATTAATTTTTTAATATGCTCTAACACACTTTGACTTAATTGTTGATATTCTTCAATAGAAATTTTTTGATCATAATAATCTGAAAAATTTATTGGTTTATCAATTATTATCTTTATTTTACTGAAAGGTTTATAATTTCCTATAATAGCCACAGGAATAATAGAACTTTGTGATTTAATTGCTATCATAGCAAGACCTGGCTTAGCTTCTAGCATTTCACCAGTTTTACTTCTAGTGCCTTCTGGAAATATTCCAAATACCTCTTCATTCTTTAAAATTTTTAATGCGGTTTTGATGGCACTAATATCAGCACCACCTCTCTTCACAGGAAACACTCCTAATTTATTTAAAATCAAAGCAAAAATCTTATTTGAAAACAGTTCTTCCTTTGCCATATAATTAATCTTTCTTGGTAAACAAGTTCCAATAAAAACCGGATCTAATAAATTAAAGTGATTTGAACAAACGATAGATTTGCCTTCCATGGGTATGTTTTCTTTACCTTGAATTTCAACTCTATAAATTAATGAGAGTATGAATCTAATTGAATTTTTTACTACTTTGTAAAACATCACTTCATTATTCCCCCCTTAGAAGATCTACTATTTTTTCTACAACATCATCTATCGATAAACCTGTTGTATCAATAACAATAGCATCTTCTGCTTTAAGCAATGGCGCAGATTCTCTTTCACTATCAATTTTATCCCTATTTATGATATCTTTTTTTATTTCATTAAAGCTTATATCATTACACTTTCCTTTGAGCTCAGTATATCTTCTAGTAGCTCGTTCTTCAACAGATGCAGTTAAAAAGATTTTCAATCTAGCATTAGGCAATACATGGGTTCCTATATCTCTACCATCCATTATTACATCTTGATCTAGTGCAATTTTTCTCTGTAAATTAACTAAAACTAGTCTTACTTCCCTAATTTTAGCTATATAAGAAACATTTTTATTTACTTCAATACTTCTAATTTCTTCATTAACTTTCTCATTATCTAGGTAAATATTTTCTTGAAAAAATTTTATATCACTTTCTCTGGCTAATCTAATTATTTCCTCCTCATTATAAATATCTACATTATTAACTAAAACTTTATAAGTAAGAGCTCTGTACATTGCACCTGTATCTATGTACGTTATATCTAAGCATTTAGCTATTTTTTTTGCAATTGTACTTTTACCTGCTCCAGCAGGTCCATCTATTGCAATTTGAATATATTCCATATAATACCTCCTTAGAATAGATTTAACCACCAGTTATGGTGGTTATTTCAAACAAAGATCAGGTCTTAAATTTTTAGCCTCTCTTAAATACACATGAACCATATCCTTTTTTTCTTTATCAGTATGTATGTATATTAGCACCCGAATGCATTTCTCTAAGCTATTAACTACGTCCTTTTCTTCAAAGTTTAAAATAGGAGTGTCTCTCCAATTAAAATGACTTCTAATAATAGTAGAAGGATATTGCTGATTCAAGTCTTTAGTTGCTGTAAATATAATACTTATGACGTCGTTTTCATTAATTGAATTTAAATTAATGATTTCATTCATCATTTCATATGTAGCATCCTCTATTTGCTGAGCCGTATTTTCTTTAACCGTTATGGCTCCTCTAATACCTCTGACATTCATATATATCCCTCACTTTAACTTACTTAAAGAAATTATACATCAAATTATAATATTCCTCAAGTATATCTACATCCTTATTATAGCTAAAGTGCTTATATTTCTTTTCACAACTACTTTTCTATTGCTTAAGTAATCAATAATATTTGAAGATATATCTTTTATACTAACTATAACATCATCATTATACATAGAACCATTTATCTGTACAATATCTCTATCAGTAACATTTATTGTTACTTCATTATTTTCACCGAACTTATCAACTAATTCGCCATTAACAATTATCTCTAACAATGGATATACTTCATTTGATTCGATTATAAGAGTTAGGGTTCCACTTGGAAATAAAATACTTTCGAAGTCATGGACGGTTTTAGTTTCAGAATGCTGCACTATTATGTAGTCTCTACATATTCTTAAAATATTAAGTCCTATTAATAAAATGATCATAAACATAACAATAATAGCAATACAGTTGTCTATTCCAAAGTAATTTACGTTGTTTCTTCGATCATTCATTAATCACACCTCTCCTTAATAATTTATATATACTATACATTTATTCCCGCAACATAGCCTGTAGAAAAAGCAATTTGCAAATTATATCCTCCTGTAAGAGCATCAATATCTATTACTTCACCAGCAAAATATAATCCCTTCACAAGTTTAGATTCCATTGTTTTGCTGTCAATTTCTTTAACTGAAATCCCTCCAGATGTAACAATTGCTTCTTTTATAGGTCTAAATCCACTTGTTGTCAATGTTAAAGTCTTTATTGTATTTATAATCCTATTTCTATCCTTTTTTGATAATTGGCCTAACTTAATATACTCATCAATATTTAACAAATCTAGTAATTTACTGCAAAGGTTTTTAGGTAACAAATTTGTTAAAACAGTTTTAACTAACTTACTTCCATTAAATTGAGATTCTTGATGGAAAATTTGTTCTAATTCTTCTTGGCTATAATTAGGTAGTAGGTCTAGATGTATTGTAGATTCTAATACTTCAGAGTATTGACTTAAATATGCACTGTGTTCTAATACCGCTGGACCAGATATACCATAATGAGTGAATAACAAATCACCTTTAGAAGATATTTTCTTTTTATTGCTAATTTTAGTTGTTATCTTAACAGAATTTAAAGAGATTCCCATTAAATCCTTTATCCACTTTTCCTTAATAGTAATTGGTACTAAACTCGGTCTAATTTTAACAATATTATGTTCTAAGTTACTTGCAAAACGATACCCATCACCCGTACTACCTAGATGAGGATAGGACATTCCTCCAGTTGAAATTACAACCCCATCACATCTTATAATATTGTTATCCTGTAATCTAACACCACTGACCTTATCATCAGAAACTAAAACTTCCTTTACTTCGCAATTCATCTTTAAAACAACTTCGTTATTATTTAATACTTTTGAAAATACATTAATAATATCATCTGATTTATCACTAACAGGAAAAACTTTCCCCTTATGTTCAACTTTTAGTTTACAACCATTACTTTCAATAAAGTTAATTAAATTTATGTTACTAAATTTATTTAAGCTATTATATAAAAACTTTCCATTACTTAAGGTTTTTTCAATTATTTCATTAATACTACAGTTATTTGTAATATTACATCTTCCACCACCAGTTATTCTTAATTTTCTACCAATTTGATCATTTTTATCAATTAAAACTACTTCTTTATTATGCTCTGCTGCCGATATAGCTGCCATAATTCCAGCTGGTCCTGCACCAATTACAACTACCTTCTTCTTCATTTAATTTCACCTTTCTATCATTATGTCCAGATGACATGTATCATTATACTTTAATAATACGGGACCATGATGTCTAAATTCTATTAAGTTAATTGCACAATTATCCTGCTTTAACTTATAATAATGCATTAGATCCATAGAAAGAAGATGAAGTAAAAGTAACCGTATTGTTGTACCATGGCTAACTATTAAAAACGTATTATTATTAGATTCTATAATCCTATCGTTGACAAACTCAACCATACGTTTTTGAGCAATTTCTATGGTTTCACCCTTTGGTATCTTTGCAATATGAGGTTCTTTCCTCCAAGATTTAAAGTTCTCTGGGTAATTTTGTTCAATTTCCGCATGGGTTAGTCCTTCCCACTCACCAAAGCTCATTTCCATTAATCTATTGTCTAGTGTACAATCAAGATTTTGCATATTAGCAATAATTTGCGCTGTTGAGTATGCTCGTTTTAATGGACTACAATAAATTGCATCTAGTTGTACTTTGCTCAATCGTTGTCCCAAAAGTTCCGCTTGCTCTAGACCAAGAGGAGTTAAATTAGAATCCTTATTGCCTTGAGTTCTTCCTTCCAAATTCCATGATGTTTGTCCATGTCTAACTAAATATAATCTTTTAATTTTAATCAACTCCTTATTAATTAGCCTGTATATAGTATTTTAACAAATAACAAATTAAATTAGTACATAATCCATAAAATAAATATTTATTCTTTTAAATTTCACATTTATTGCATATATACATATATTTTCTCAAACTATAATAAACAAAGCGATCTTACGGATCGCTTTGTTTATTTAAATGAAATTATTTGTTTATTTTAGCTTTGATCTTTTCTCTCATAAACATTATACTTTTCCCAAATTCCTTCCAACCTGTTAAAATACTCAGTTATTTCATCTTTTTCTCGCATTCCAACAGCAACAATTAGTGCATTTATTAAACTTAAAGGAGCTACTAAAGAATCAACAAAAGAAGCCATATTACTTTTTGCAGTTAAAGGATAATCTGCTATACTTGCAAGAGGTGACAGTAGACTATCAGTAATTCCTACAATTGTTGCTCCTTGTTCCTTTGCATAGGTTAATGCATCAACAGTTTGGATAGAGTATCTAGGAAATCCAATACCGATAACTAAATCTCGTTCGGATATTCTCAACATCTGCTCAAAAATATTACTAATACCATAACTAACTATTTTTACATTATCCAAAATTAAATTTAAATAGAAGCCAAAATAATCAGCTAGTGCGGTAGAACTTCTTAAACCAACTATATATATTTTTTCAGCACTACATATCTTATCTATTACTTGTTGAAAAACGTCATAATCTATTTTTTCTAAAGTAGCTCTAATATTATCCATATCAGATTTTAATACTTTTTTTAATATTGCTCCTTCATTTGAATACTCACTTGCCATTTCAACACGTTGGACAGTTGTTAGTTTTGTTTTTATAATCTCTTCTAACCCCTTCTGAAGCTGTGGATAACCCTCAAATCCTAGAGCATTAGCAAATCTAACAACTGTTGATTCACTTACTCCAACTTTGTTAGCCAGTTTAGATGCTGTCATAAATGCAGCTTTATCATAGTTCTCAATAATGTATTGAGCAATTAGCTTTTGTCCTTTACTTAATTTAGGAAACTTTTTTTGTATTTGGTTAATTAAGTCTCTTTTACTTTCATCTATCATAGTTAATCATCCTATTTTTTATTTTATCTTTTAATCAAATTATAGCCTTCCATCAAGGCGTCCCTGTTTAATTGTTCTGTTCCCTTGGGAACTCTTTTTAATACCGAAGCTTCTAAAGAACTTTTAGATACAACATCTGTTATTGCCTGAATCGCTCCTAATGCAATTATGTTAGCAACCATAGGCTTTTTTATTTTTTCAATAGCAGTATTTAATATTGGAATTTTAATTATATTAAAAGGTAGATCATCAAGTACCTCAATACTAGAATCTATAACTAATATACCACCTTCCTTAAGAGTATCTATATATTTATCACAAGAAACTTGAGTTAGTGACAACAAAAGATCTGCTTGTTCCACCTTTGGATAATCTATTTCATCATTGCTAATAATAACTTCGGCTTTACTAGCTCCTCCTCTTGCTTCAGGGCCATATGACTGAGATTGGATAACATTCTTTCCATCAAGTATTGCAGCCTCAGCTAAAATAATTCCAGCTAGAATTAAACCTTGACCCCCTGATCCACTAAGTCTTATTTCTTTTTGCCCCTCCATATTATCTCTCCTTTTTAAATTTATCGATAATTTTTCCATATTCGTCTGTATATTCAGGTTCTATAGCACTTTTAAACTCACCAATTAGCAGCTTGCCTTTTTGTTTGTCTAAAGGTAATTTTTCTGCAACCTTTACATCTATAGTTGAATCCCTAAGCTCACTTAACATATCTACAGAAGACCCTTTTTTATTTTTACGTCCATAATAGGTTGGGCAAACACTTATAGCATCAACTACAGAAAAACCTTTATTCTCAATAGCTTTTTCGATTAGTTTAATAAGTTGATTAGCATGGTATGCAGTTCCACGAGCTACATATGTTGCTCCAGCGGCATCAACCAATTTACAAATATCAAATGGTTTATCTATATTGCCAAATGGGGCAGTAGTTCCATAGGCTTGGTTAGGAGTAGTTGGAGAGTATTGCCCTCCTGTCATACCATAAATATTATTATTAAAAACAATAGTAGTAATACCAATATTTCTTCTACTAGCATGTATTAAGTGGTTTCCTCCAATAGCTGAGCAGTCACCATCTCCAGTTATTACAATAACCTCTAGCTCTGGATTAGCCAATTTAATACCTGTTGCAAAGGCTAATGCTCTACCATGGGTAGTGTGAAGCGTATTAAAATCCATATAACCAGTAGCTCTTGAGGAACAACCTATACCAGATACTATACACACATTATCTTTATCTAATTTTAGGTTATCTATAGCCTTAGCCAAAGCTCGCATAATAATTCCATGTCCACAACCTGGACACCAAATATGCGGTAATCTATCCATCCTAAAATTATTATGAATTAACTCACTAGCCATATTATAAGACCTCCCTAATTTTTGTCAGTATTTCTTCAGGAGTTATTGCTTCGCCAGTTACCTTACATAAACTATAAATAGTACTTTGTCCTGATACAATTCTTTCCACCTCTAAACAATATTGGCCTAAATTCAGTTCAGGAACTAATATTTTATCTATCTTCTTACTTATTTCTTTAATTTGTTTCTCTGGAGCCGGCCATATTGTTATAGGTTTAAACAATCCTACTTTGTAGCCTAATTTCCTTGCCTGTTTTACTGCGCTTCTTGCAGATCTGTATGTACCACCATAAGCTAACACGACAATCTCAGCGTCATCCATATATTCTTCATCATACATAACAATATCATCTACATTGTCACTAACCTTATTTATAATTCTTCTAAGTAAGTTATCTGATATTCCAGGGTTATTAGTTGGAAATCCAAATTCATCATGCATTAAACCAGTCACATGAAATTTAAATCCTTCACCAAAAGCAGCCATTCTTGGAACAGTTTCATTTTCCTTTACTTTATAAGCTCTATAATCAGAGTCGCCTTTTTCTGGTTTTAATCTATTATATATTTCAATATCTTCTATATTAGGTATTTCTATTTTTTCTCTCATATGTCCTACTATTTCATCAAGCATTAACAATACTGGCGTTCTGTATTTTTCTGCTAAGTTAAATGCTTTAATCGTTAAGTCATAAGTTTCCCTTACAGAGGTTGGACTTAAAGCGATTACTGGATGATCTCCATGAGTCCCCCATTTAGCTTGCATAACATCTCCTTGTGCAGGAGCAGTTGGTAATCCTGTACTTGGACCATATCTTTGAACATTTACGATAACACATGGTATTTCTGTTAATGCCGCATATCCGATATTCTCTTGTTTAAGTGAAAATCCTGGTCCACTAGTTGCTGTCATAGATTTTAATCCAGCTAAAGATCCTCCAATTGTTGCTGCCATTCCAGCTATTTCATCTTCCATTTGAATAAACTTACCTCCTACTAGAGGTAATTTCTGTGCACATATTTCTGCAATTTCAGTAGATGGAGTAATAGGATAACCTGCGTAAAAGCGCATTCCGGCTGTAAGTGCTCCCTCAACACAAGCCTCGTTTCCTTGCATTAATTTAATTGCTCTATTTTTCATTACCTACCACCTCCAAATAAATAGCATAGTCTGGACATCTTAATTCACACTGACCGCATTTAATACAGCTATCTATATCCTTTATGTTAATTTTGTCGTTTTTTATATCAAGTACATTTTTAGGGCAAAAATTAACACAAATTTCACACCCTTTACACCATTCCGTTTTGATTTTTAACTCTTTATTTACTTTGTTATTTTCCACGCCTCTCTCTCCCTTTCGACAAAGTGACTTTCTAACAATTCTTACTAATCAAATCATATCAGATTTAACTGAGTATTGCAATTTTTATTTCATCTTTCTAAAAGTTTTTTATGTTTTGCAAGATTAAATTCATTTTTTGCATTTTTACTTAATTAAAACAAAAAAATAGCCTAGTTTGAATTAACTAGACTATATATGAAAGTCCCATTTTTTCAGTTCTTCGAAGTGTTTGAAGTGTGTTAAATCAAAATGTATTGGTGTAATAGAAATATAATTTTTATTAATTGCTGCAATATCACTTTCCACATCCTGCTTAATATCTCTTACCGTGCCTGAAATCCAATAATATGAGTTTCCCCAAGGATCTTTTCTTTCAATAAATGCATTGTCATACCTTCTTGTGCCTAATGTAGTTATTTTAACGCCTTTTATTTCACTCTTAGGTTTAGCTGGATAATTAACATTAATAATAATATTATGCAGACTACTACTTTCAATCATTTTTTTTAATATTGATGAAATAAATTGTGCTGCATCATCAAATTGGCTTGACTCATAACTTCCCATTGAAACTGCAATTGATGGAATATCCAAAATAGCTGATTCTACAGCTGCTGAAACAGTACCAGAGTATATTACATCGGTTCCTAAATTAGGTCCATTATTAATCCCTGAAATAACCAAATCTGGTTTTTGAGTTTTGCATAACACTTCTACTCCTATTTTTACACAGTCTGCTGGTGTTCCATTTACCGAATAAGCTTCAATTTCTGTATTAAAAAAGTTCACCTTCTTAACTGTTAATGGACTATGCATAGTGATTGCATGTCCACTAGCACTTCTTTCACTATCTGGAGCAACTACAATTACTTCCCCATTAGATTGCATATGCTTTGCTAGTTTATATATACCTTCTGCAAAAATACCATCGTCATTAGTAACTAAAATGCGCATATATTTTCTCATCCTCCCTATAATTTATTTATTTGTTTACAACTTTTTTATTAGTAGTACATAATATGTTACACATATATTTAAATAGTTATAAGCATAATAAAAATATCATTTAATTTATACTGTTGTTATTAACGTAAATTTTAAAAATATATTGATTGCTTGAGGTGATATTTTGATTCAAATAGATGATGCGGGAAGTGGCAGTTTACTTGGTGGCACAGTAATTGGCATAACAAGGGTAGAAACAAAAGAATATGCATTCGATATTATTCCTTTAAAATATTATCGAAATAGTTTCTTTGAAAATAAAGAGTATATTAACCACGTAGTTACGATAGTAAAAAAACTTTTTAATGATTTAAATGTTACTCACAAAGAAAAAATTGAAGTTTGTAGAGGATATATGTTTGATAAATTAAAAATATGGTTGGAAAACAATAACTATAGTTATGTATGTACACAAATAAATGATCCCTTACAAAGTCTTGTGGAGGCAACATTTGAAAACTATACAATTGATTTAGGTCTACCACGAAACTTTATTACATATACAAAGTATCCATTCCACTTTCATCGTATATTAAAATGGGTATATGCAGATTATGAAAACCGTAGTCTACTTTGTAAAACAGGTTGGAAAAGTTGGCAAAAATACGGTAATTTACCCATTGAAATAGCTGAAGAAAAAGTAAAAAATATTAATTTAATATGTTTTAAATGCAATAAACCTATACAGCAAAACTCCGTTGCAAAAGTAAAAAAATACCATAGCGATCGACCAAACAAAGTTTTTCTGCATAGTAATTGCATATAACAAAATTTTTCTTTAGAAAATCTATCGGTCAATCTTTTTAAAAATTTGTATGGCATTCATCATCTACGATATAGAGTAGAGAATGAATGCCATAGTTATTATAAAAGACTACTATTTTACAGGTGCTTTTTATATGTATACTTCTTTAATATGTTTTATTTTACACTG
Source organism: Alkaliphilus sp. B6464 (assembly GCF_018141165.1). NCBI lineage: Bacteria > Bacillati > Bacillota > Clostridia > Peptostreptococcales > Natronincolaceae > Alkaliphilus > Alkaliphilus sp. B6464. The sequence continues at coordinate 2,631,540 of NZ_CP058557.1, read as the reverse complement.
GATGAGTCTTTGCCTCCTCATCGTACAAAGTAGTTTCTATTTTATATTTCTTAGCCCATCTCTCTTTAAAAAAACTCTCCGCAATCTGTGGAAACAGTGCGTAAGAAAGCACATCTTCTTCTTGTTCACTGTATTCTTTCATTTCCTCTTTAAGAATTTCTAGTTGAGGTTGTATAAGATCAGCTGGTCGACAGGTGATGGCCTCCTCATTACCAATAATTTTTTCTTTAATATCATCTTTAATAGGTACTGTTGTTTGTCCATATAAACCTTTAACATAATCTTTTATTTCTTTAGGAACCATTTTATATCTCTCACCAGTAATAACATTAAATACCGCCTGTGTACCTACCATCTGACTCATAGGAGTCACTAATGGAGGGTATCCTAGTTCTTCCCTAACTCTTGGTACTTCTTGAAGTACTTCTTCAAATTTATCTAACTTATTTTGAGATTTTAACTGCGATATTAAGTTGGATAACATTCCACCAGGAACTTGATATACTAATGTTTTTGCATCTACACCTAAAACCTTAGGATCGATTAAACCTGACTTTAAGTATTGTTCTTTTATTGGTCTAAAGTATTCTGCAACTTCATTAAGTAGTTCCAAATCTAAACCAGTGTCATACTTAGTATCTTTTAAAGCTGCTACTAAAGGCTCAGTTGGTGGCTGAGATGTTCCTAATGCTAATGGAGAAATTGCTGTATCAACTACATCAATACCAGCTTCTATAGCCTTTAGATATGTCATTGATGCAATTCCACTAGTATAATGAGTGTGTATTTGAAGCGGAATATTAACTGTCTTTTTTAATTCTGTAACTAATTCAAATGCTGCATAAGGTGTCAAAATTCCTGACATATCCTTAATACAAATAGAACTAGCCCCTAAGCTCTCCATATTTTTTGCTTTATTTACATAATATTCTATATTATGTGCTGGACTAATAGTATAAGATAGAGCACATTGTGCATGTCCACCTTCTTCTAGTGTTGCCTTGACTGCTGTTTCTAAGTTTCTAATATCATTTAAAGCATCAAAGATTCGTATAATATCAATTCCATTATAAATCGATTTTTTAACAAATTCTGATACAACATCATCAGCATAATGCTTATATCCTAATAAATTTTGCCCCCTTAAAAGCATTTGAAGTTTTGTATTTTTAACAACCTTCCTTATACTACGCAATCTTTCCCAAGGATCTTCATTTAAAAATCTCAAACTAGCGTCAAATGTAGCTCCACCCCACATTTCCAGTGAATGATAACCTACTTGATCTAGTTTTTCAGCAATAGGAAGCATTTCTTCCGTCTTCATTCTTGTTGCAAATAAAGATTGATGTGCATCTCTTAACACTGTTTCGGTAATTTTTAACTTAGTCATTCTTTCCCCTCCTATATCTAATATATAATGCTAAAATAACATAAATATTTAATGATATAAAATTATCAATCTCAGCCATACTATTCTATATCAAACTCAAAAACCCTTTATTTGTTTTTTTCAATAAAAATAATAATCGGTGGGTTATTGTCATGATTCGTATAGTTACATTGCATTACAGTAACATCTTGTTGAGAGAGTTTTTGTAAAAAATTCAACACCTCATCCTTCTCCTCTTTACCTCCATCATGTCCGTAGTATATGATTATGGATATAATCCCTCCAGGCTTAAGTATACTTAATATAGATGAAATACTTTTAATAGTAGAGCTAGCTTTTGTTATAATAGAATGATCTCCCTTAGGTAAATATCCCAGATTAAACATTGCTGCATCCACAGTACACATTATATATTTGTCTATATTTTCGTGACTATCATTAATAAGTTTAATATTATAACTATCTAATTTATTGCTACTAATTTTATTTTTAGTACTTTCTAATGCTACTGATTGGATATCAAAGGCAAAAACTATCCCTTTTAAGCCAACAAGTTCAGCTAAAAATAATGTATCATTTCCATTACCCATAGTTGCATCAATTACTACATTTCCTTCTTTAATTTTTTCTCTTAATATGTATTGTACAAAAGATGTCGCCCTTTTGATTGAATTCAACATAACAATTCCTTTCTTGTATATATCTTATAGTATTCAATACCCAATTGTTTAGCTATTATGCATAATAAGTCATATACTCATCTTATACTTTTAGATTGTGTGAATTTTACTGACTTCCCTTACATTTTTCTTTAAAAAATTCTTCAATATTGCATATATGATATTCATGCAAATCCTCTTTTCCAAAGTGACTTTTAATTTGGTATGATGATTTGCTGTAGTCTATTTGTTCTATACCTCTATTTATTAAAAACTTATCTAAATTTGTATGACTTTTTATAATAGCCCAAACACAGGAATTAATACGTAAATAGTGAAATACTGCTCTTAATAATGCATCTCCTAACCCGTTATTTCTTTCTTCTGGTAGAATATATATTTCATTGATTTGAGCAGTTGAAATGCTTGAAAATAAAATAGCTGAAGCATGTCCTAAAAGCCTTTTCCCATCAGTCACAATAAAAAATTCTATTCTGTTATTACCATTATATTGTTTTTCTAAACTAATATCTATTTCAGCACAGGTTATTAAGTCATAAACATCACTAGTATTAATTCTTCTAATAGTTATCATATTAAATTTTCTACCTTTCTGATTTGTTCTTAGAAAAATATTACTATCTTAAAATATAGTTCGTGCAAAGGAAACTTTTATATAGAAGGATATATTAAATTTGCCTTTGCACGAATTATCTCTGATACGAGGTTGAAATTACACCTTGATTTAATTACTTGTCTTGTTAATCAAATAATATAATAAAATTAAAGTTGTTTTAAATAATCAATTTCTCTTTCAGTAAAGTATCTCCAATTTCCTACTTCTAAGTTTCCAAGATGTATTCTGCCCATCTTAATTCTTTTTAACTCTAACACCGGGTGACCTATTGTGTCACACATTTTTCTAACTTGACGATTTCTTCCTTCTCGAATTGTTATTTCAACAACACAATTACCGTTTAACTCTTTTAATATTTTTATTTTTGAGGGTGCCGTAATATAATTTTCAATTTCTAATCCATTCTCAAAAGCAGTTAATTCATCTTTAGTAGGAACACCCTTAATTTTTGCAACATATACTTTTTCAACTTTAAACTTTGGATGAGTTAATCTAAAAGTTAGCTCGCCATCATTTGTTAATATAAGTAATCCTGAAGTATTATAATCTAGCCGTCCAACTGGAAATATGCGATAAGGTACATCGACTAAATCCGTAACTTTTTTTCTATTAAATTGTTCTGCTACTGTAGTTACATATCCTGTAGGTTTGTTCAGCATAATATAAACCTTCCGCTCCTCTAAAACTACATTTTTATCATCTACAAATACATTATCAATATCAGGATTTACCTTAAATCCCATCTCAGTAATTATATTACCATTAACTTTTACTCTACCACTAATAATTAGTTCTTCACTTTTTCTTCTGGATGCAACACCACATGTGGCCAAAAATTTCTGTAGTCTCATCTATTTCACCCCATCTTTTGTCTGCTAATTCTATTTTAATCTTTCAGAGTAAATATTCAATAGGTTTAATCTTTCTAATTTATTTTTTATAACTTCTGTATCTACAGTATATAAATTAAGATCCTTCATGCGTTTAAAATAATCTGATCCGGCAAATGTAAATCTTTCTTTTAACCCTTCTGAAGTAGAGATTCTATCATTTGCATAAGCTATCAAATCACCAGATGCAATGTCTCTTGGTAACTGTAAAAGTGGAATTCCTAAAAATGCTCTAATACTATTATGCCCTGCTAAGCTTCCTGTTACAATAGCTTCTGTATGCCCTACAAAAAGTCCTGATTTTTCTCCTGCGCAAAGTAGATTTTTTATTCCCTTTACATTCATATTATTTTCTCTAGGTGCCATAGATAAGTAACGTACCGAATTTCCTATTCCACCTGAATAAGGATCTTCATATTTTGCATTTTCAAATCCCTTAAGTTTTCTAAGCTTTTCTAATGGATAGAATGGAGCCATAAGTTTAGCATGACCTGTATCAAGTAATATTATGTTTTCTGCATATTCTCTTAATGCATATTGCTGACAAACTTTCATATCAAGCTTACCCATATTAATATCTTCTTTAGGAACTGGAACAACAACTACTCCATTTATATTTAATTCATTAACAATTTCTTTTGATAATGAATCTTTATTAAGTTTACAAGAACCACTAAATGCACCAAACTCTCCGTTTGCTCTTTGTCCTAAAATATCTTCTACACCAGCTCTTTGACTTAAGCTTATCCTTGGCCCAAATGAAGGACACCTTAATACACACATAGCACAACCATTTCCATGCTTTATACAGTTACCCATAGGTCCTGTGGAACCTGTAGCTTCTATAAATATATCCCCTTCAAATGTAATGTCGTTATGAAGTTTAATTGCTGTAATCTTATCACCATCCTTAATTATATCAGTTACTCGATGCTGAAGATACAATTTAATCCCCATAGACTCAATTAGCTTTCTAACTTGAGATTCTATAATTGCTACATCATATAAGCTAGAATGCTTATGTCCTGGAAAGTCCAAGTTTTTATGTCGCGAACAACGGTCGGTTACTTCAAGCAGTTCTGGTGCTCCTAATAATATGGTTTCCTCAGCAGCAGTATATCTTCCATTGTTTCGCATAATTCCTCCTGCATTTCCTAACCCTAAGAGCATATCTGTTCTTTCAAAAAGATGAACATCCCCTCCTGCCTTCTTAGCAGTTATAGCTGCGGCACATCCTGCCCACCCAGCGCCTACAATTACAATTTTAGCCATTCCGAATCCCCCTTTAGATTTAATCTACTCTTTGAACCTTACAAGTTTTTATCCATATTCCATCCTCATTCATCTTCGCACAAGCTCCACAAATTCCTTCGCCACAACATATTGCATTGTTATTTGTTGTAACAAACTTAGCTTGATTTAATTCTTCTATACTTCTAATTATTTTTCCTTGTAAAGAATCTGAACCCCCTATAAATATTAACTTATAATTATTTTCTTCCATCAATCGTTTACACAAAATAGCTACATCATTAGACCCCATATCTACTTCTTGTATTGAATCTAAATTAAAATATTCATTAACGAAATTATATTCATTAGCTCTTTTATTTACGATTATATCTACATTATTATTATTTTTTAATAGTTGCTTTATAACTAATATTGCAGGTGCTTGAGCTATCCCTCTCGCTAAAACTAAACATCTATCATTCTTTGTTGTTTTAAGATAATCCAATCCAAATATTCCGTTCCAATAAGGTCCTCGAATCATTATAGTGTCGCCATAACCCATTAGTTTTTTAGTCTTTACTCCTCGAACTTCTATAGCTATTTTAATCAATGATTTCTCTTCATCAGAATCCATGATTGATATTGGGACATCAAAAAAATAGTCATTATTTTTATCTCTTACAAAAACATACGAACCTGGCTGTTTCAAAACCCTAGCCATATATTTTGTGACTTGAATAGATAGAATTATAATATCATTTACAACTTTGCCATCCAATATTGGAAATTCTTGAGCCGTCCTAGTGTCCTTTCTTTTATTTTCCGAAAAATAAAAATCATTGTAAATACATACTCCTCTCCAATTACAATCACAATAACTTTTCCCTTGTAATTGTGTGCATGTAATGCAATCATTTTCTTCTGCTAAATAGCAGGGACAATATTCACTACCAGCATCAACGCATTGCCATTGTTTAAAGTCCATATAACCCCTCCTTTAGATTAAATAGAAACATATTCTATCTAATTGTACATAATTGCAAATCAACATTTAAGTTTTACCATATTACTAGCATATTTTTTCAAAAAAATTATGTTACTAATTTCTACCACAAAAAATCTCTAATCAAATATATTTGATTAGAGATTTTTTATTTAATATTCTATTGCCCTATTCCAAAAAAATCTTTAATTTTATCTTTAAAACTTTGTTTTTCTATAGATTCATTAGCAACAAGATAGGTTGTATTAATTATTTTTCCATATAGATAAGTAGTCATTTTTCCTATTCTTTGCCCTTTTTCTATTGGAGCGTGTAAAACTTTAGGCATATCAATAACAGTTAGTAATTTCTTATCTTCTTCCTTATCCATCGGTATAATAGAACTTTTAAATGGCTTTAACGATACTTCCTTCTTCTTACCATCCAAAACTCTAGCCTTAGTAATTATTTGTTTTTCGTCAAATAGTGTATATGGTTTATATATATTAAAACTCTCATCCAATAACCTTTTAGTAGTATTAAACCAATCATAGTCATTAAATGTAATAGCAATTAACTGCATATCATTTCTGGTTGCTGATGCTACTAAACATCTACCAGATCTTCTTGTATACCCAGTTTTTACTCCGTCTCCGCCATCGCATATATCTAAAATATCGTTTTTATTTGCAAAATGTTTATATCCATCTTTGTCAGCTGTCCAAAACTTAGTTTTTACTACTTCTCTGAATACTGGATTTTTTAGAGCTTCTCTTGTAATGAGACCTAAATCATAAGCTGTTGTGTAATGGTTATCATCATGTAAACCATGGGGATTTACAAAGTTTGTATTTTTAGCTCCAATTTCCTTTGCTCTTTTATTCATTAGTTCAGCAAAATCCTCAATAGATCCAGATACCTCATATGCAATAGCTGCAGCAGAATCATTACCAGACCTTAACATTAATCCATATATTAAATCAATTGCTTTAACTTCCTCACCTGCTCTTAAATAAATAGAAGAGCCTTCAACACCTTCGGCTTGTGTATTAATTTTTACCTTTTTATCTAATGAAATATTTTCAATTGCTAATAGAGCTGTTATAATTTTTGTGGTACTAGCCATAGGAAGCTTTTTATATATATTTTTCTCATATAAAACTCGACCAGTTTCTACATCTATAACAATAGCTGATTCTCCACCTATTTGGATATTTTTCAAATCCTCATTTCCATAAGATAAAGTAAGGGTCATCATAATACAAGCTAATATAATACAAATTCCTCTTTTATACATATATTTCACCTCAAACCCTAATTTGATTAAGCCACTTAAACATTATTAGTATTTACAATAAAATAATAATAATTCTTTTCATAAAAAAAATAAGTAAAATTTACTTATTTTTTTATGAATTAGATTAAATTATTCATATTGTATTTCACACCCAAACTCTTTTGCTAACTTTTCGGCTTCTTTTATATCCTCCTTACCCCAGATTGACCAGCCGCCCTTTAAAATTCCATTAACGTATATTTCTACCTTATCATTTTTAAGTATCATTATCTTCTCATTTCTTTTTTGCATTTGTTCTACTTGATTATTAACTGCTTCTATAGGATCTACATCCATAACCTTCATTGCGATAAATAAACAAGACATGGCATCCTGAAGCTCACGTTTAGCTTTGTCTACATCACCTTTCATTAATGCCTTTAGCGATTCAGCGATTTCTTCATTTAAATGACTGATAGCCGTCTTAGGATCATTTGTAGTATATTTCCTGTTTTCCCATATACTTTCTATTGCTTTTCTTATGTCCATTATTTTTCCCCCTTGTAACAAATATCTATATATATTATACCCTTTTGCATACATACTTTCAAACTAGCATTATTAAAAAACAAAGAGGACATAATCTATGTCCTCTATTGAAAACTAATAATTTCATTTTCTCCATTGTTGTTCTTATTATTTTTACTGAATACAGATTGTAAGCTATTTATCATTTTAGGTGTCGAGTTAATAATATTGTCAATTAGATTTGCATTTTGATCTACAGACATTAACTTCATTTGACCATTTCCTACTACCATGAAAGCCACTGGTTGTACAGATACACCAGCGCCAGCACCACCTGCAAATGGAAACTGATCCTTTGTCATTTTCTGACTGTCTTCTTCACTTTTTCTATTTTTTATGTTTATATACTCTCCGCCACCTGATGCGAAACCAAAGGAAACTCTTGAAATAGGTATTATTACTGTACCGTCAGGTGTCTCCACTGCATCCCCAACAATAGTATTAACATCCACCATTTCTTTAATGCTTTCCATTGTAGTCTTCATTAGTGCTTCTATCGGATGCTCACTCATTTTTTACACCATCCTTTATTTTAACTAATAATGTTTTTAATCCTGCATTAATAATATGGCCTAATTTGATCCTAAATATACAATCTATAGATGTTTCAAAAGTTTTAATATTATAGTTTGGTACTACATTTACAAATATATCTAATGAATTATACCTATTACACACAAGAGAAATTAAACCTGGTTTTATTGTCCATATGACACCGGTAATAATAGCAGTTTCGGCAGCATCACCTGTTCCAAATTCTGTAACCCAGGATATATTGCTAATGATAAGTTTTTCTCTAATATGCGTTATTAATGTCTTATATCTAATATATAGCCTTTTATATTTTTTTATTATATTTTCTATTTCGTGTATATTTACTATTGATTTATTGTCACCTATATGTCTTTCATTTTTCCCTAACTCAACCTCAGTTTTTACTTCTAATGCAGGTATTTCATTATGACCTTTAACCAAGTCTATAAAAGGAATTTTTGTTGTATACTTAAATATACCATAAAGAGCTGTAAAATCCATAGTTATAACATCATCTTCATGATACCGCGTAAAGTTAATAGCTATTTTTAAATTTGAATATAATATTATAAATAAAAAAATACCGATTATTATTAAAATGCCCATCATATCTAGCCACCTTATCTATTTTATAGTCCTATTTTTTCCACTTTTTTAAATAATAGACCTATTAATGTTAAATAATGATTAGTTATACTATCCTTTTATTGTTTATGTATAAATAAAAAAATTATAAAATCTATTGACATTTTTGAAAAAACATTTATATTTAATATATGTAAACAAAAAGTTTACTTTTAGGAAGTATTCTATAGTAATTTAACTTAGTTGATTTTAGCCAAGTAAGCGAGGTGATAGAGTTGGATATAGGTGAGAAAATTAGACGTTTACGCCTTTTAAATGAACTAACACAAGATGAACTGGCTCAACGATGTGATTTAACCAAGGGCTTTATTTCAAAAATAGAACGTAATATTACATCACCTTCTATTGCCACTTTAATGGATCTTCTAGAAGCACTAGGAACAGATGTAAAAAAGTTTTTTAATGAAGATGTCCAAGATAAAATTGTATTTACCAAAGAGGATATATACGAATCCATAAATGAAGAATTACTAAATAGAGTTTCTTGGCTTATACCGAATGCTCAGAAAAATGCAATGGAGCCTATTCTAATAGAATTAGATCCTTATGGTACTAGTAATATTGAAGAACCTCATAAAGGTGAAGAATTTGGATACGTCTTAAAGGGAACTATTAATTTATATCTTGGAAGTAAAAAAATTAAAGTAAAAAAAGGCGAGAGCTTTTATTTTAAATCTAGTCAATTACATTATATTGAGAATCAGACTAACAAACCAGCTGTAGTGCTTTGGGTTGCAAGTCCACCTTCATTTTAGAGAGGAGTTTTATTAAGATGGAAAAACTAGGAACACACATATTAGCAGAGTTCTACAACTGCAATCCAGATACTTTAAATGATCATAAGTTAATTGAAAAATACATGATTGAAGCAGCTGAGACAGCAAATGCGACGGTTGTAACCAGTAATTTCCATATGTTTAACCCTTGGGGAGTAAGTGGTGTTGTTGTAATACAAGAATCTCATCTTACTATTCATACATGGCCAGAATATGGTTATGCTTCTATAGATGTGTTTACTTGTGGTGGAGATGTAGACCCATGGTTAGCATTTGAATACTTAAAAGATAAACTTGAGGCAGAACAAACAGATACAGAAGAAGTACCTAGAGGTATTATTGATAACATTAGAAAATATTCTAACAACAAATATAAAGATATAAAATACAAAGTATCTGTTTAACTCTTACTTATTTTATATTGAATGTTTCATGCTAATATCAAGAAGGCCCTATGCTTTCTTGATATTTTAATGTTTGATACTATTTATTTTGCCAATACTATTAATAACTTATTTAATGATAGGAGGAAATTATTATGGAATTATGGTATACAGAGGAACAAACTGAACATGTTAGATTATCATTAAAAGTAAAAGAACATTTATTCTCTGCAAAAAGTGATTTCCAAACTGTTGATGTGTTAGATACATATGAATATGGCAGATTAATGACTATTGATGGACTAGTTATGGTTACAGAAAAAGATGAGTTTGTTTACCACGATATGATTGTGCATACTTCTATGGCAGTTAATACTAATATTAAAACAGCTTTAATTATTGGTGGCGGTGATGGTGGCACTGCAAGAGAAATAATGAAATATAAAAATATTGAGCACGTAGATATGGTTGAAATCGACAAACTTGTATGTGATATATCTAGGGAGTTCTTTCCCGCAATTTCATCTGAATTAAGTAATCATAGACTTTCATTATACTATGAAGATGGCGTTGCATTTATGAAAAACAAGGAAAATATTTATGATTTAATAATTATTGATTCAACTGATCCTATTGGTCCTGGTGAAGGATTATTTACTACAGAATTTTATTCAGATTGCTTTAAAGCATTAACTAAAGATGGCATTTTAATTAATCAAAATGAAAGCCCAGTCTACGATCAGTTTGCTAAGGAAGCAGTAAGAGCAAATCAAAAATTAAAAAAAATATTTCCAATTGTTAAAGTATATCAAGCGCAAATCCCAACATATCCTTCAGGATATTGGTTATTTGGCTTTGCCTCTAAAACCCTAGATCCATTAAAAGATCTAAAAGCTGATGATTGGAATAATCTTGGGCTAAAAACAAAGTATTATAATACAGATCTCCATTTAGGTGCATTCGCTCTACCTAATTATGTTAAGGAGAAAATCGAAAATGGAAATGTTTAATAATTATTCATTTATCGGTTGTGATGCAGATTATGAGAAATCAGATATTGTAATTTTTGGAGCTCCTTACGATGGAACAAGTTCTTTTAGACCTGGCTCAAGATTTGCAGCTAGTAGAATCCGAATTGATTCTTATGGTTTAGAAACATATAGCCCTTATCTAGATAGAGATCTTCTAATCAGACATGTTCATGATGCAGGTGACCTAGATTTTGTCTTTGGTAATCGAGATTTGGTACTAAATAATATTAGAGAATTTGCTACTAAACTTATAGAAGAAAATAAGAAGCCTTTAATGATTGGTGGAGAGCATTTAGTTACGCTTCCTGTAGTTGAAGCGCTACATGAAAAGTTTGAAGATTTAGTTATTCTGCATTTTGATGCCCACACAGATTTAAGAGAAGATTATATGGGTGAAAAGCTTTCACATGCTACTGTTATTAAAAGAGTTTGGGAAATTCTTGGAGATAATAGAATCTATCAATTTGGAATCCGTTCGGGTTTAAAAGAAGAGTTTGAATGGGCAGAATCAGGTCATACTACATTAAATAAATTTGGATATGAGATGCTGGATCAAGTTATTAATATAATAAAACATAAGCCTGTTTATGTAACAATCGATTTAGATATACTAGATCCATCTATCTTTCCTGGAACAGGAACTCCTGAACCTGGAGGTATCTCCTTTACAGATATGATGACAATTATTAAAAAACTATCTACTTTAAATATTATTGGAGCAGATGTTGTAGAACTAGCACCTGACTATGATTCTACTGGAGTTTCTACAGCTGTAGCATCTAAAATTATTCGCGAAATGCTATTAATACTATAAATCAACAACATACATTATAAATGGAAATAGTAAGGATTATAATCCTTACTATTTGTTTTTTTTATTTATCATATATATCTCTCACTAAATCTTCATTCGTAGATAAATCAAAATCATTAATACTTGGTAATTCTTTTAGAGACTTTATGCTGAATACCTTTAAAAAATTAATTGTTGTACCATATAAAATAGGTCTTCCTGTTTTTTCTAATCGTCCTTGCTCTTCTATCAATTCTTTTTCTAGCAAGGTTCCTATTGCCTTATCGCTCTTTACACCTCTAATTTCTTCAATCTCTGTTTTAGTAATTGGTTGTTTATAGGCAATAATTGCTAATGTTTCTAAGGCTGCTTGGGTAAGACCTCTATTCTGCCTAGGAACAAAGAGTTTTTGTAAATGTTCATGGTGCTCTGGTCTTGTTGATAGCTGATAGTGATCGTTCATTTGTAATATTTGAATACCTCTCTTATTATAGTTAAATTCATCTATCATCTCTTTGAGAATACTTACTATTTCTTTGGTTCCAATACCTAAAATATCGCTTAAATCTTTAGCTGATAACGGATCTGCCCAAGCAAATAAAATAGCTTCAATTGCTGACTTTAGTTCATCTTTATCCATTAGTTTGCACTCCCTGTTCTTCTTTGTTTCTTAGCTCAATAACAATATCTGTATAAGCAATATTTTGTTTTGCAACCACTTGTTTTAACCTAATCAGTTCAAGAAGGGCTAAAAAAGTAGTTATTATTTCCATTTTACTTGATAAATTTGAAAACATATCTTGAAACCGAATTTGCTTTTTTTTATTTAATAAACAAATAAGTTCATTGATCTTATCCTCAATTGTAATTACATCTCTTTGCATCTCTCTTATTGTTTTTTCAGGTGATATTGTTTTTAATTTTTTTTCAATAAATCTATTTAGAGCCGATAAAAGATCGGTTATTCCAATAGAATCCATTACAAATTGCGATTGATCTGCTTCATCAAAAATGAATTCTTCTTTAGGCTTAAAGTACATCCTTTGATATCGTTGTTCTTTATCTTTTAATTCTTCAGCTGCGCCTTTATATTTTTTATACTCTAATAACCTTCTTACAAGTTCGTCCCTAGGATCTAAATCTTCAATCTCAAGTTGTTTGTCTTCAGTTATTTGTATAGGTAATAGCATTCTTGATTTTATTTCAATAAGAGTAGCAGCCATTACTAAAAATTCACTAGTAATATCTAAATTTAATTCCTCTAGTTTTTCTATGTAGGAAATATATTGTTCAGTAATTTCTGTCATAGGTATATCATAAATATCTATTTGGTTTTTCTCTATTAAGTGAAACAGTAAATCAAAAGGTCCTTCAAAAACCTCAATTTTCACATTATAAGCCATAATATCCTCCTATACTATAATCATTACTACATGGGATAATAAACCAAGCAAATAATCCACTATTGGATATAGGACCTTATCAATTGCTCTAAAATAAATTAATATAAACAAAAATATATAACTATATTTTTGAATATGGTAATATTTTTCTTCAAATCTACTAGGAAGTAGTATCAATAGTAGTTTTGAACCATCTAAAGGTGGAATTGGAAATAAGTTAAATATAGCTAATACAATATTAATTATAATACCATAACTAATTATATTATTAATAATTACACTATCAATAAATCTAATTTGAATCCCAAGTAAAATCGTAAATATAATAGCTAACAAAATATTAGATATTGGGCCTGCTATAGATACAATAAAATATCCTAGCTTTCTATTTTTAAAATTATTAGGATTAATTGGTACTGGTTTTGCCCAGCCAAAGCCAGAAAATGCTAATAATAAAAAGCCTGTAATATCAATATGTGATATTGGATTTAATGTTAGCCTTCCATAATGCTTTGCTGTTGGATCTCCCAATAAAAACGCGCTATAAGCATGAGCAAATTCATGTAATGTTATAGCAATCAATATTATAGGCAAATTTAATAGAATACGACTTAAATCAAAACTAAACATGTTATTCTTTCCCCACCTTTTTCGCCCCTTCAATTTTAAAAAGTTAAAATATAAGTTCCTATTGCTAAAATTATATACTCCCTAATATATCACTTTTGGCTATACTACATAATTATATCATACATATAATGCTATAAAAAGTAGAGTAGTACAAATGTACTACTCTACTTTACTTTCCCATCATTTTACTAAACATTTTTCCTAATATATTCACTATTGAGGCTTTCTCTATACTTTCTTTTGATACAATATCTACCCTACCTATTTCTTTTCCATCTATTTTAGCTATAATTTCTCCTAATTTATCACCTTGTGATACTGGAGCAGTAATAGATGGAGGAAGTATTATTTCCTTTTGAACATTAGCTTCATCACCTTTTTTTACTAAAGCATTCAACTCATCTTTTGCAACTGCATCTACCTGTATTTTTTTACCTTTGCTTAACATGACACTTCCTATAATACTATCCTTTTTAACAACTTCCACATTGTTATAATTAGCAAAACCATAATCTAATAACTTTGATGCTTCAGAAAAACGAACCTGCGAAGTTGGAGCAGCCATAATTACAGCAATAAATGTAGCATTTCCTCTGGTTGCTGATGCAGATATGCAATGTAATGCTTCACTTGTATATCCAGTCTTAATACCATTGGCTCCTTTGTAGGTATTAATTAGTTTATTTGTATTAACCAATGACTGTGGAGATTGCCTTTTACCAACTACTACCGTATCCATCCAAGTTGTAAGCCATTTATGAATGTCCTTATGTTTTAACAACTCCCTGGACATTAAGGCTATATCATATGCTGTTGTCACATGACCTTCTGCTGGTAATCCATTTGTATTAATAAATGTTGTATTTTTCATTCCTAATTCTTTAGCACGATTGTTCATTTGTTGTATAAATAGTTCTTCAGTACCAGCTATATATTCACCCAATGCCAAAGAAGCATCATTAGCTGATCGTATTGCTACACCTTTCATTAGTTCTTCTACTGTTTTATTTTCTCCTGGCTCTAAATAAAGTTGAGTACCACCCATTTTAGAAGCTCGTTCACTAACAACAACCTTATCATTAAGGGTAATCTTATTATTATCAATAGCTTCCATTACTAAAAGCATGGTCATAATTTTAGTTACACTCGCTGGAGGTAGTTGTTCATGTATATTCTTTTCGTATAAGATTGTTCCAGTACCCACATCCATTAATAATGCCGACTTACTATTTATATCGAAGGGTTGTGCCTCTCCGCTAACATTATAGGCTGGCAAAAGTAAAGAAATTATCACCAATATACACAAAAACATATTAAATTTTTTCCTCATTTATTATCCTCCTTATTACGTATTTAATGTTAGGGTTTCCAGCCAGCTATTTTGTTATGCAGTAAGTAAAAAAGTAAATAAAAAAAAAGAATAAAGAGGTAGTTTTATAACCTCTTTATTCCATCACAAGTAACTATACCAAACAATAAAGGTGACTTTGATCTACTTGCTTCTTCAATTAAATATGCTGATTTTAATTTTTTTGTTGCATCTTTTATCTTATCATCATTATTATAGTGTATATATGCCAGTGTTTCTCCAGCTTGTACATAATCTCCAACTTTTTTATTTAATACAATTCCCACTGCAAGATCTATAACACTTTCTTTAGTCTCTCTACCTGCACCTAATGTTAATGCAGCTAATCCTACAACATCTGCCTCTATTTTATTAACATAACCAGTTGCTTCGGACTTTAGCTCATACACTCCCTTAGCTTTTGGAAATAAATCTATATTTTCTACATAGCTTACATCTCCACCTTGCTCTATAACAAATGTTTTAAATACATCAAAGGCTTTTCCAGTAGAAATAACATTCTTTACTTTTCGTCTTCCTTCTTCCACGGTTTCTACACATCTAGCTAATAGAAGCATATAAGAGCCTAAAGTTATACATAGTTCTTTAAAGTCTTCCGGTCCGCCACCTTTTAAAGTTTCTATTGCTTCCTTAATCTCAAGACTATTTCCAACTGCATTACCTAAAGGTTGATCCATATTTGTTACTAGAGCAATAGTATCACGACCCATATTGTTCCCTATTTTAACCATTTCCTGAGCTAATTCAAAAGCATCATCGGTATTTTGCATAAATGCACCACTACCAGTTTTTACATCCAGTACTATAGAGTCTGCTCCAGATGCAAGTTTTTTACACATTATACTGCTTGCTATTAATGAAATATTATCTACTGTAGCTGTAACATCCCTTAATGCGTATATTATTTTATCTGCAGGTGCTAAATTAGCTGTTTGGCCTGCAACAGCAATTTTAAAATTATTAACATTATTTATAAATTTATCTATAGTCATATCTACGCTAAATCCAGGAATAGATTCTAACTTATCAAGAGTTCCACCTGTATGACCTAAACCTCTCCCTGACATTTTAGCTACTGGTACACCACAAGCAGCCACTATAGGCGCTAACGCAATAGTTGTTTTATCACCAACACCACCAGTGCTATGTTTATCTACTTTAATTCCATTAATAGCAGTTAAATCAATGATATCTCCAGAGTTCATCATTGCTTCTGTCAAATCAGCAGTTTCACATTCATTCATTTTTTGGAAATATATAGCCATCAATAGAGCTGATGCCTGATAGTCTGGAATGTCGCCACCAGTATATCCTTTAATAAAATAATTTATTTCTTCCTTGGATAAAATACCACCATTACGCTTTTTTAATATTAAGTCGTACATCCTCATTATACAGTCACCCCATTAATGACTTCTTTAACCAGGTTAATAAATTTAGGTCTAGTTTTATTGGCAACCTCCATTACTTGCTCATGACTTATTGATTCTAATTCATCTGGAATAGCCATGTCAGTCACACAGGATATACCTATTACCTTCATTCCACTATGTTTTGCAACAATTACCTCTGGAACAGTAGACATTCCAACAGTATCTGCACCTAATTTTTGCATCATCCTTAACTCAGCCTTCGATAAATAATTTGGTCCACTAATAGAAACATATACTCCTTCGTGAGTTTGTACATTAATTTTTTTGCTAACTTTATGCACTAGCTCAATTAGATCCTTATCGTATGCATTAGACATATCAGGGAACCTTGGTCCTAATTCTGAGTAATTTGGACCAATTAATGGATTATCTCCTGTCATATTTATATGATCATTAATAATCATTAATGATCCTGGATATAGATTTGGATTTAGCCCTCCACAAGCATTTGTTATTAATACTAATTCCACACCTATAGCTTTCATTACTCTTACTGGAAATGTAACCTTATCCATGCTATAACCTTCATAGTAATGGAATCTACCTTTCATTGCAATAACCTGTTTGCCCATTAGCTTTCCAATCACTAATTGTCCCGCATGCCCCTCTACTGTTGAAACTGGGAAGTTAGGTATATCCTTATAATCAATAACAATAGGATTCTCTATTTCATCAGCTAATGTACCTAAGCCTGATCCAAGAATTAATCCTACTTTAGGACTTTCATCTATCGAGTCTAGTAAAAATTTTTTTGTACTTTCAAGCTTCATTAATAAATTTTCCAAACATATCTCTCCCTTAAATGCTTTCTATAATTCCTTCAATATATGTAATAAATGTTTTCTTTACTTTCTGAGTTGTTTCTATAACCTCATCATGGCTTAATGGCTGATCTAAAATACCAGAAGCCATATTTGTAATACAAGAAATCCCTAAAACATCAATACCGCCATGAACAGCAGCTATTACTTCAGGTACTGTAGACATTCCTACAGCGTCAGCCCCTAAAATACTCATCATCTTTACCTCAGCAGGTGTTTCATAGGTAGGACCTGTTAGAAATGCATATACACCTGTTTTAATATCAATGTTATTTTCTCTAGCAACTCTTTTCGCTATATCTATTAATTCCAAATTATAGGCTTGAGACATATCTGGGAACCGTACTCCTAATTTATTATCATTAGGCCCAATTAATGGATTATCGAATGCAAAGTTAATATGGTCTTCAATTATCATTAAGTCTCCGGGAGTGAAGTTTTTATTTACTCCACCTGCAGCATTAGTAACAATTATTTGCTTAACACCTAAAGCAATCATAACTCTTACTGGAAATGTAACCTTATCCATACTATAGCCTTCATAGTAGTGAAATCGGCCCTTTAGTGCAATTACCTGTTTTCCCATAAGTTCCCCAATAACTAATTCACCAGCATGCCCTTCTACTGTTGAAATAGGAAAATTAGGTATATCCTTATATGAGATAATGTGCGAATTTTTGATTTCATCTGCTAATATACCTAGTCCAGATCCAAGAATTAATCCTATCGCTGGCTTTAAATTTATTTTATTTTCTATATAAGACTTTGCTTCCAAAATTTTTTGAGAATATTCTTTCATATATAACACTCCTATTAAATATTATTTAATGATTATATCTTTGAAGCTCTCTCCATTACCTGTTGATTGTATTTCAAAAATATCAGAAATTGTTGCAGCAATGTCAGCAAAGGATTTTCTTGTTCCAATATTAACATTTTGTTTAATTTTATTTCCATAAATAACAATAGGAATGTATTCCCTAGTATGATCACTTCCTTTATAAGTTGGGTCATTTCCATGGTCTGCAGTAAAAATTATAATATCATCATCATTCATACTATCCAATATTTCCGGAACCCTCATATCCAAACTTTCTAAAGCCTCTTTGTAGCCTTTTGAATCTCTTCTGTGTCCATATTTAGAGTCGAAGTCAACTAAATTTGTGAATATAATACCTTTACTACTTTTTTGTATATACTCAATTGTTTTATCGATTCCATCCATATTATCTATTGTATGTGCAGCCTCTGTAATACCTTTTCCATTAAATATATCTTCTATCTTTCCTATTGCAACTACATCTAAGCCTTCTTTTTTCACAATATCTAATACTGTGTCCCTTGTAGGATTTAGGGAATAATCTCTTCTATTATGAGTTCTAGTAAAGCTTCCTGGGGTCCCAATAAATGGTCTAGCAATAATTCTTGCAACTGCATTATCCCCCATCATAATTTCTCTTGCAATTTTACATATTTCATATAGCTCCTCTAGAGGAATGATTTCTTCGTGAGCAGCAATCTGCAATACACTATCAGCTGAAGTATAAACAATTGGATGTCCTGTACTCATATGTTCTTCGCCAAGTTCATCTAATATTGCTGTACCAGAGGCAGGCTTATTTCCTAAAATTTTTCTCCCGATTTTATTTTCTAATGTATCTATTATATCCTTTGAAAATCCTTTTGGAAAGGTTTTGAAAGGTTCAGTTAAGTGTAAGCCTGCTAATTCCCAATGCCCTGTTGTAGTATCCTTACCATTAGAAACCTCTAGTGATCTACCAAAAGCACCTAAAGGAGATTCAATTGATTCCACTCCAACAATATGATCAATATTTCCTAACCCAAGTCTTTGTAAATTAGGTAAATTGATTCCACCTTCATTTATAGCAATGTTACCTAATGTATTTGCACCAACATCACCAAAATTTTTAGCATCAGGTAAAGCTCCTATACCTACACTATCCATTATAAATAAAATTACTCTATTAATCATAATTTCCCTCCTCTTTTTTAACTATTATACCCTTTTAGTTTATTTTAAAATGATTTATTATATAAATCTTCCTATTGCAATGCTTATTTTTTATAGTACAGTATATCTTTCTATATTAATAAAAACTTTACTATTTTCATAGTATATTGGGCAAAATATCTTTAATTAAATTTTCTTACACTATAAAATAGGACCTGTAATCAGGCCCTAGGGTGAGTTTTATTATAAACCTCTTTTATTCTATTTTTCATCAAATGAGCATATACTTGTGTCGTTGATATGTCAGAGTGTCCTAACATTTCCTGAACAGATCTTAAGTCCGCCCCATTTTGTATTAAATGGGTTGCAAATGAATGCCTTAGTGTATGAGGCGTAATAGTTTTTCCTATTTTAGCTTGTTCTGTATATGCCTTAATGATCTTCCAAAATCCTTGTCTAGTCAAACGATTTCCATAATAATTTAGAAAAAGAGATTCTTCATCCTGATTTTTTATAAAGTTTATTCTATTATTATTAATATATTTAGTTAGAGAATTTAATGCTATAGAACCAATGGGTATAACTCGTTCTTTAGCTCCACTGCTACATTTAATAAAACCTAAATCCAAGTTAACATCTTCAATATTTAATGAAATTAACTCAGTTACCCTTATACCTGTAGCATATAAAAGTTCAAGCATTGCTTTATCCCTAATACCTTTGTCTGTATGTTCTAGTGGTTGTGTTAACAAGGTATCGACTTCTTGTAACGTTAGGATATTAGGTTGCCGTCTTTCTGTCTTTGGTGTTTCCAAATTAATAGTAGGATCACTTTCAATTTGTTTATTCAACAACAAAAATTTATAAAAACTTCTAATTGAAGCTAAATTTCTAGAAATAGTAGATGTAGATTTTCCGGTTTTCTGTAAATATAATAAATATGTAATTACAGTGGTTGTATTGCTTAAAGAAATATCAAGAATTCCATTATTGTTAAGGTATGTTAAATATTGGGTTATATCACGTTTATATGATTCTAAGGTATTTTGTGATAATTTTTTTTCTTTGTCTAAATAAACAGTAAAACTCGATATTAACTGTTTCATTTTAATAACTCCCTTTATTTGCAACATCGTATTATGTACATACTATCAATTATTCAACAAAATATATAAAATTCCTGCAAAGATTTTTATTATTCTATATATTATTTTATTGAATATATCCACTGATAATTTTCATAAAAATGGGAGAGATAAAAGTTTCAATAGAAACAGCTATTAAAATCAATAAAGCAAGTACCACATATGATGTAGTATATATTAAGAATTGTTTATAAAAATTAATTTGTTTTGATTTATTTAATTTATTTTTAATTAACATCAGAGCAAAGGACAAAGAGATGGTAGAGGCTGTAATAAATATAGGAATAATAATTAAGTTTTGAGGTAATACTCCTAATAAAAATAAGAGTATACCCTTAAATTTGAACTGTTCAATTAGTAGACCCACAGTAAACCCAATTACAAAGCCTTTAAAACATATTATAAAAATTATTCCTGGAATAGCTACTACTAATATACCAAATATCCAGCTTAAACTCAGTAGTTGAAGGTTATTAATTAATGATTGTAGAAATATATCAACATTTCTGATTTCTTCATTATGAAAAAGCTGAAAAAATCCTTTTAAGTAAGCAACTAATTCTTGTTTATGACTTGAACTAATAACCTTTACAGTAAATCCTCCAACAGATATACCTATTAAAAGACATAATATAATTAAAAAATAAATAATAAAATTACTTTTTATATGTTTTTTAAATGAATCCATAATAGATATAGGCATAAACAGACTTCCTTTCTTCAGTAAACTCATATAAAACATTATGCTAGGTTAAGAAGTTTTATGCCTATCTTGTCCATATATTAATTTTAATAAAAAGAACTGATATTATGATTATTTATAATTATATAAGTTGAAATAGGTAAGTATTGCAACTATTGTCTTAGCATCTTTTATTTCACCTATATTTATTTTTTCCATAGCTTCTTCTATTGACAATTCAACAACATCTATATTTTCATCTTCATCTGGATTAGCAATGCCTTCTTTAAGATTTTCAGCTAAATAAATATGTATTATTTCATTTGAAAATCCTGGTGTTGTATAAAACTCTAAAAGCTTTTCTACAGTATCAGTTTTAAAGCCAGTTTCTTCTTCAAGTTCCCTAAGAGCACATACATACGGTTCTTCCTTAGGTTCAATTTTTCCTGCTGGAATTTCAAGTAAAATATCTTCTACTGGTTTGCGAAATTGCTTAACTAAAATAATTTTTTTATCTGATGTTATTGGAATTATTCCTACCGCTCCAGGATGTTCCACTATTTCTCTTTTAGAATATTTCTTATCGGGCAATTCTACAGTATCTACCCTAACATTGATAATTCTTCCTTCGTAAACCCTCTCACATTTCATAGTCTTTTCTTCCATGGTCATATTTTCTCCTCCTAGTGAATAAAATAAGACATACCTAATAGTAAAAATTAAGGGGTGTTCATTCATATGATTAAAATAACTAATAACAAAATAATCTATATTGGAAAAATTAAAGATCTTCTACCGCGACTGCTTAATATTTCAGGCTGTGAATCTACATTACAAGAGTTTATTATTGATTATTTAGCAGAGAAACAGCGTATATAGCTGCTGCACTACAAGTAGCAAAAAACTCTGGATCATTCTTTAGATCCCTTCCCATAGATTTAACTTCAAGTCCATATTGGTCTAAAGCTTGTTCTAGTATATTTTTTTCAATCTTAAATATATTATGCTTTTGCATTAGATTATTTTCTTTAATTTGCTTCATAATAATAGTTTCATGTTCCAATGAAAAATTAGGAAGTGCAATATTAGACCTTGTTTTCATTATCTTGCTTAAAACAGTTAAACTATGGTGACTGAATCCATAATGCCTTTCTCTTTCATCTTTAAATGTAATTCTAGGAACAGTAATAGAAATACCACCTAAGTCATTTACAGCATCAGCTATATGTCCTTGTTCAACTCCGGTAAAGCCGTATGGTGTCCCCGTACCCACAATACCAGGCCCCATAGTTACAATTGCAATATCGCATTTAGCAATTTCTTTTGCGGCAATTAAGGCATTGTATATATTTACAACTTCGTAGTCACCACCAAAAGCATGCCCAAGTGTAATAGTTTTATAAATAATATTTTTTTCTTTTAATTCGTATATAGCATTACTTAAATACAAAGGAAGAGCTGCGCCATCAGTCATAATAAATGCGATTTTTATATTATTGTTTAAGTACTTTAATGTAGATGAAATTGGAACTAGCATACTATGTAATGTTCCTACAAGCACAGGCATATCATTTAAAGATTTAAATTCATGAAATAGTTTATGATAAGGGCTTTCTTGTTCTTCTACTGCATATGTTTTAAGCTGAAATGGAGTGTATCTAAGTTTCATAATATGCCCTTTTGTATCTATACTTTGATTACTGACATTTAAGTTACATATTACAAAATGATATCCTCCAGTACCTAAATTTAATTCTACAGCAGTTGTATTTAAAATTACTTCATCACCTACTGCTATACATCCAGTTAAGTAATCATAGTTAATTGCATTTTCATCTTTATTATCTATATTTACTAAAATATCAGTGCGACCTTCTAATTTTTTTATAATTTTTGTCACTTTACCACGTTTTATACTAATCATATGTATTCCTCTCTTCATAGAGCTTAATTAATCTAAGACAATATATTAATAACGACCTAACTCATCGAGAAAATTTAAAATAGAATTCTTTTTAATAATTTCAGTTATAGAATATTTCTCTGCAATAATCTGAATCAAAACTAGCAGAGCCAATATAATATATTTCACAGTCATAGTATAGCTAATTACAGCTACAATTCCTAACGTAATACCCAAGGTATTTGATCCAATATCTCCCATCATACTTTTTGCCTTTATATCCTGTGGGAAATATCCTATAGCATAGGCTATAATGGAACCTAGTATAATTCTAGTTTCTTTTGATAACCCAATAATTATGAATAATATAGCTATAGTTAAAAAGCCTTTTATTGCTCTACCTGGTCTTAAATCTAGCAAATTTATTAAATTTGTAAATAATGCAATAATCAAGGAATTGACCACAATTTCTATTATGTGAAAAGAAAATAAACTACCTATCAATATTGAAATTAACCCACCAACTATAGCTTTTAATCCACCAGTAGTTAACTTTCCTTTCAATAAAGATTTAATATGTCCCTTAAAGCCTAATGTATTCCTATTTCCTATTAAGTCATCAATTAAGCCTATTACGGCCATGGTCATAATACCTATCAAAAAAACTAATAATAACTGTTGCATATTAGCATTATTGCCAATAAAGTAATTAAACAAAATACCATTGATAATAACAACTGGAACAAATGTAATTCCCATACCAACTGGAATCTTATCTCCCTTATAATTACTTCCAGTTATGTTTGCCGTCAAAAGCATTTCCTTAACAAATGGAATTGTCATTAATGTAGTTAACAAACTAATTATAAAAATAATAACTTCCAAAAAATCACCTTCTTTTCAGCTTTGTTGTAATAGTTTTAGGTACTAAAACCATTAATATTTGCCAAAATTGTTTTCCACGATGTATAAATCCTGACAAATCTCTACCTGTCTCATTATGGTACATATTTACATCCACTTCCATAATATTATAACCTTTATTTAGTATATCTATTGTCATGCCTAATTCTACACCATATCCCGTATAGGGATAATTAACCTGTTCTAGAACCTCTCTTTTAAACGCTCTTTGTCCTGAAAGTACAGTATCTATTTTTACACCAGTATTTATATAAACACCCTTTCTAGCTAGCTTCTTTACAAAACCAAATCCACCTTTTCGTTTGGCAGATGGAAACTTAGCTACTGTAACATCAGCTTTGTTTTCTAGAATAGGAAGTATTAATTTCTCAACATCTTTTGCACTCTCCTGTAGATCAGCATCAGCAAATACAATAATATCAGAATTATTTAGTGCAAGTCTTAATCCTTCATATAGCGCCTGACCCTTTCCCTTATTTAAAGGTTGACGCACTACATTCACATCTGAAACACTACTTGCACTTATATACGTACTATCTGTAGACCCATCATCAATTACATAAATATGCTGAATGTGATCAATCTCCTTTAAAGCTAAAAGTGTACTCTTAATTCGATTTTCTTCATTATATGCGGGTACAATAACTGAAACTATTTTATTCATAATATTCACTCCTAACTAGGATCTGTAACAATAAATGGTGCCAATGATTCAGCTGTTGATTTTTCTCCATAATGACCTTCAGCGCCTCTAAGCACATATACTAAAGAAATTTTACCTATTTTGGTATTAATATTATCCACCGTTGGAATGTCTAATTTTTTAAGTTCAGGAATATTCGATAATTCAACATCCAATCTCTCTACTCCTATTACATTTAAACCTTTATCCTGTAAATTCTTTACTAAATTTATATCTAGCTGTTCTGTTTTATTTTCCCGATTTGTTGTACTTCCTCCGGCAATAATAACATTATCTATATTTAATTGATCTATTTTATTATAATCAAAGCTATAGAGAATATATTTATTATCAATTAAAAACTTCAAAATATCTGTCATATCTTTATGAATAAAGAGGTTGGTTACTTCATTATTTATAAGATTAATAAAATCATCATTTTTTTTCAGGTCAATTCCTATTAAATCATTAATTTCTTTTAATTGTTCTTCTGTAACAGTATATATTTTATCAGTATACTTTATGTGTAAAGGAACATCAGCACCTGACAGTCTTAATGTTTCATCAATATCATCGTAAAAATAATGATTCGTAGTTTCAATAATAGCAATGCTTAGCTCAGATAATTTATCATGAATAACCTCGTAAAACACATTTTCAATAAAAGTATTTTGCTTTTCCTTTTCAGTACTTAAGCTTTGAATTTTTTGCTCTAATGTTTCTTTTTCTTTTTTAAATTCGCTAAACCTATTTTCCAAGCTATCAACCAAAATTTGTTGCTGTTTTAAGTATAACTCTTGTCCATTCATATTAAATCCTATAAATATACCTATTCCTAATGAAATAAATATAGCTGCAATAGAGATAATATAATATTTAATATTAATACCCATGAAATCCCCCCTACAGTCCGAATATCATTCTTAATCTTATAATCATTAACTTAAATAAATTTTGAATTGGGTTAGATATAAGCATTATCATAATTATTGGAATAAATGCAGCAATAACAAGCCAAATAATATACTTAGGCTTAATACTGCTTTTATATAACTTGTTAACCCCTCGAGCATCAACTAACTTAGACCCTACTTTCATTCTAACTAAAAAAGTACTAGCCATACCCTTTCTTCCCTTTTCAAGAAAGTCAATCATGTTCGAATGTGTACCTACAGCTACAATCAAATCTGCTCCCTTATCATAAGATAGTAACATAGCTATATCCTCACTAGTACCAGGAGCCGGAAAAGATACTGCCTCTAATCCTAGGCTTTTTACTCTGTCCATACCTGGTGCTTTTCCGTTAGGATAAGCATGTACAATTATTTCATTGCATTTTTTTAAACATTCGTCACTAACACTATCCATATCTCCAACTATTATATGAGGAGTTAAACCAAATTCCAATAATGCATCTCCACCACCATCCACACCTATCAAAATAGGATTAACTTCATTTATATAGGATAATATAGCACTTAAGTCTTCTCTATAATTTTGCCCTCTAACAACTACTAAGACATGTCTTCCTCTAATTTCAGTCTTAATCCTTGGAATTTTCAAATTACCTAAAATAAAGTCCTTTTCTTTATCTGCATACACTAGAGTATTTTCAATAAACTTTTCTAATTCTATCTCTATATTTTCTTCTGCTAGCATAAGTGATGCATTAATTTTATCTTCAGATAAAAATTCAATCTTACTAATTAGTCTTCCTTCAAAAAAAATTTCATTATCTATTATTTCAATAATATTTCCTTCTTCCAAAACACTGAATAAATCACCCGTAATTACATCAAAAATAGGTATGTTAGCTTTACATATTATACCCGGGCCTAAATTAGGATATCTACCGCTAATTGACTTTCCACAGTTAATAATAGCTGAAATTTTTTTGCTCACAAGAGAATTTGCAGCAACCTCATCTAAATCATCATGGTCAATTATCGCTATATCTCCTGCTTCTAATCTATTAACTAAACTTTTTGTTTTTTTATCCAATCTTACGGGAGCTTTAATTTGCATAGACTTCCCTCCAATAGTTTCTACATATAGTATTTGTATATTTAATATAAACATTCTTGTTATGTGTATAAATCCACTTGAATCTATAACTTTAATTATAAATTACACATGATTATATCATAAAAACTGCCATAATAGTAATTTTGCACAATTTCAAATCTTATAAAAATACAAATGCTTTAAATACTTAAAATTATGATATATAATATAATGTCGTAAGTAGCTTTAAGTGAGGTGAAATAATGCATAAAATATCTAAGATTCAATTGCAAAGCAAAAATAAAAGTAGAGCTAATGTGTACATTGATGATGTTTATTCTTTTTCTTGTGATGCAGAAATTATATTAAAATATAAATTAAAGGAAGGTCTAAATGTAGATGAAAAGGATTTAGTAGAGTTAATTGAAGAAAGTAATGAAAAACGCGCTTTTCAAATTGCACTACACTATCTATCCTTTAAGCCACGCACTCATTATGAAATTACTATGTATTTGTCTAAAAAAGATTATGAAGATAAGATTATAAATAAAGTATTAGAGAAATTAATTTACTATGGATATATAGATGATAAGCAATATGCACTAAATTATATTTCTAGTGCTATAGCAGAAGGAAAGAAAAGTTCAAATACTGTCAAATCAAAATTAATAAGTAAAGGAATCCCTCTGGAAATAATCGAAGACTGTATAAAGTTATTTTCCTCTGATGTTAATATAAAAATTGCCAAAGAAATTAGCAACAAATATTTTTATCAAAAATCAAATTTACCGTTAAAACAATTGAAAATCAAATTATCCCAACTATTGGTGCGCAAAGGCTTTACTTGGGAAGTTATAGATGCGTGCTTGAATGACTTAGATCAAAATAGCGAAGTTCAATCCACTATAGATTCTAATAAGGAACAATACCAATTACAGGCCATCAAATTAGCTAAAAAATACTTTGATAAGTATAGCAAAAAAGAAAGTAACTCTTATTTACTAGAGAAAAAAGTTAAACATACATTGTATCAAAAAGGTTATGGTATAGATATAATAGATGTTGCATTTGAAAGTGTAAAAAGTAATAGATAGCAAAGATTAATTTTGCTATCTATTACTTTTTATACTACATACCGCTCTAATCCTAATTTATATATAAACATTGCAAATAGAGTTTTTACTTATGACCTGGATAATAAGTTGCACTTATCTTATTATTTTAAAATTATTCAATAGCCTATACTATATTATTTTACCTACAAGTATACATAATATAATTATGGTATATCTATTTATAAATAAAAATCTTCTATTGTTTTATCTTTAATATCTTGGTTAATACCTATGTATCGTAAAGTTATACTTGGAGCCGAGTGATTAAAAATATCTTGAAGAATTGCTACATCTTTATATATGTGATAATGCCAATATCCAAATGTCTTTCTCAAAGTATGAGTTCCAACCTCCTTAATACCTACCTTAACAGCTGCTTGATTAAGAATCCTATAAGCCTGCACTCGAGAAATAGGTCTATTCTTTCCCTTCCTACTTTGAAATATATATTCTTCATTATTCATACCAGAGATAAATTTCTCTATATCCTTCCTTAACTGGCTATTAATTAAAAATCGTTTCTCTTTTCCAGTCTTTTTTTCTTTTATAGCGATATGAGACCTATCTCTTACATCATATACCTTAAGATTTAATATATCACTTATTCTTAGCCCTGTATTAATCCCTACAATAAATAGTATATAATTCTTGTACCCTAACTTTAACAATTCATTTTTCATATCTTCTATTTTATTCTTATCACGAATGGGCTGTACTGTATTCATTTTTGTCCTCCTTATCTCAAATATACTAATAAATATTATATTACATTTAAAGTTATATTCCAATACGATATGTTACTTAATAAAGTCGATTCTTTTTTAGAAGTGTAAATTCCAATACTTTGAGTTATTTGCTAAATGTAACACAATAACTATTTTGTTACATTAACTATCAATAAGAAAATCTAAACTTTGTTTAAAATAAAATCCTATATATTACGACTATCCTATAAGCATAAATTAATAGGGTATACCTATCCCCTTACCACAGCAAAAAAACGCTTACAATCGAAATATGCAAGCCAACAAAAAAACCTTATTAAAAATCTAAATAGAAATTTTAATAAGGAGCTTTCTTATAATATTTTTATAAGAATAAACTAAACATCTCTATAATATTAATATTGGCTATATAATCTAATAAATATGAGGTGTTCATAAAAGTTTATTATTATAAAGTTTATAGGTCTAAAAACTTGCCATGCTTGCAGATTAGCGCTTTAGAGATACTTTCTATATATATTTGATTAACAAATCAATAGGGCAATATCATACAAGAATGCTATTGCCTTTTATGGTACACTAAATATCAGATAATCAAGAAAGGAGGACAAGTTTATGAAACGAGAGATACGAACAGTAAAATATGATACCGAATTGAAAGTGGAAGCCTATCATTTTCAGGGAATTATGCAGAAGTTCCCCAATCATTTTCACGAGTATTATGTAATTGGTTTTATTGAAAAAGGACAGCGGCTTTTATCTTGCAAGAACAAGGAATATACCATAGAGCTGGGAGATTTATTACTATTTAATCCGCGTGATAATCATGCTTGCGAACAAATCGACGGTAAAACTCTGGATTATCGTTGTATCAATATACAACCAGAAACTATGAGCAAAGCAATCTTTGAAATAACAGGGAAAGAGTATCTACCCTATTTTACGCCCCAAGTAGTTTTTCGTAGTGAATTGGCTGCTGTACTGCGGGAATTACATCAGATAATTATGGATGAGGAAACAGATTTTAGAAAAGAAGAAATCTTCTTTTTCCTTTTGGAACAGTTGATTGAAGAATATACGGAACAGACAGTACCTACTGGGAATGCGGAACAAAGCACGGAAGCAAGAGTAATCTGTGAATTTTTAGAAAATCACTACATGGAAAACATTGCACTAGATGACCTATGCAAACTGACGGGATTAAGCAAATACTATCTGCTTCGCTCTTTTACCAAGCAAAAGGGAATTTCTCCTTATAGCTACTTGGAAACGATACGAATTTACAAATCAAAGAAAATGCTGGAACAAGGTGTTTTGCCAATAGATGTGGCTTTACAGACAGGCTTTACCGACCAGAGCCACTTTTCCAACTTCTTCAAAAAGTTCAATGGATCTGTTTGTTCATTCTTTCAAGGATTTAAATAATCTAGATAAACTAACCTCTAAGCAGTTAATTCAGCAAACCAAAAAGTATGTTAACCATAATACTAAAAAAGGTTTAGAATTACCAATTCTGGTGAGAAGTTAGTTGTTGAAAGTTATAGTAATTACCTATTTTTATAAATTTTTTAATTTAATTTTATCTATAAAAGAGTAGCATTTCATAAGAAAGCTACTCTTTTATAGATTTAGTTATTTATAACTTTCAATAAGTCTACTTATTCAAAAAGTTTTCAATCATTAAAATAGGATTAGTTTCCTTGTTTATATGGGAAAATTTATCTTCTCCTAAAGCTGTATCAATTAACTTTACTAGAGATTTCCCATCAATCTGTTATTCTCATAAAAATAAACACCTCCATTAGTATTGGTTTCGTAATCCAATAAATATGAGGTGTTTATAGGTTTGTTATTTGAATGTTTATAGGTCTAAAAGAGAATTTATAGGTTTTTAGAAAGTGATTGTAATTAATTACCAAGCAATGCAATCCTTAAAATCACTTCCTTTAACCTACTTGTTGTTCTAATCTTAATTTATCTGCAACCATGGCGATAAACTCTGAGTTAGTTGGTTTCCCTTTATCATTATGAACAGTATATCCGAACAGATTGTTTATTGTATCTACCTTTCCACGACTCCATGCTACTTCTATAGCATGTCTTATTGCTCTTTCAACTCTACTTGATGTTGTATTGAACTTCTTGGCTATCGATGGATACAGTTCCTTTGTAACAGCACTTAATAGTTCTATATTTTCAACTACCATTGTAATAGCTTCTCTCAAATAAAGATATCCTTTAATATGTGCAGGAACTCCAATCTCGTGAATTATATTAGTAATTTCTGCCTCTAAACTACGATTATTTGTAACTAAGGATGGGCGATTTTGTACATTTTGCCGTTTCTGTTCCAAATTATTTTTAGAAGGATTAACTTCTCCCGTCATTTGTCTAATTCTTTCAATAAATATTTCAAAATCAAAAGGTTTAATAACATAGTAATCTGCTCCTAAGTTAATTGCTCTTTGTGTAATTTTATCTTGTCCAACTGCTGACAATATTATAAACTTAGGAAACTTACTTAAATTCATTACATTAACTTTCTCAAGTACGCCTAATCCATCTAGATGTGGCATTATAATATCTAGTATAACTAAATCAGGTAGTTTTTGTGGTATTAGTTCTATAGCTTCCTTACCATTATTAGCAACCCCTACTATTTCAATATCATCCTCCTTTTCCAAATACTCACTTAAAATATCACAAAAATCTTTATTATCATCAGCAATTAAAACTCTAACCTTTTTATTATTCATCAAAATTCTCCCCCTTGAACCTTAATCTACATATATTTTATCTATAAATATGCGACTTTTAACATATTCGACATATGGAGTTTATTTCCTTCTAGTATGAACTAATTCTTTTTAAAAATATTAATACATTTTTCTAAGTTTTTCTTTAAATTTATACTTTTTTTAAATTATTTTATCAATTTTTATCGTTTATTCCCGATTCCGAAATCATCCATTCTATAAATATTCCATATCCTTTTGCGGGGTCATTAACCAAAACATGAGTAACAGCTCCTATCACTTTTCCATTTTGAATAATTGGACTTCCACTCATGCCTTGAACAATTCCCCCTGTTTTTTCTAATAATGTTTTGTCAGTTACTTTAATCACCATACTTTTCCCCTCTGGCTTTGTTTGAAAATTTATTTTTGTTATCTCTATATCAAATTTTTCTATTTTATTATTATCTAATGTAGTTAATATATATGCAGGTCCCTCTTGTATTTCATGTTGATATGCAATAGGCATTGTATTTTTATTATTAATCCCTGCTATATCTGCAAACAGTTCTCCATATACACCTAACTGGGTATTCTTTTCTATTTTTCCTACTGGATTACTAGTCTCATAAAATACTCCCCTTATTTCTCCAGGTTTTCCTCTCTTACCTTGTTCAATAGATACAACCCTAGATTTTATAATCTCTCCATCTTTTACCGACAACAATGCTCCTGTGTCTACGTCTGTAATCGCATGTCCCAATGCTCCAAATTTTCCACTAATAGGATGAAAAAAACTTAATGTTCCAACACCAGCTGTCTTATCTCTTACCCATAATCCAAGTTTATATTGTCCATCCTGCTCTGCCTTGACAGGAGAAATATTAGCCTTAAACTCTCTTTTATCTCTTTTCATTGTAAGATTAAGTTCTTTTCCTTTACTTGCTTTTACAATTTCACTAACATGTGATGCATTATTTATCTTTATATCATTAATTGCAACTAATGTATCTCCTATTTTTATTCCCGAATTAGACGCTAAGTTATAGCTTCTACCATTATCATCTGTAATCTCACTTACTCCAACAACCAAT
This sequence comes from Alkaliphilus sp. B6464, assembly GCF_018141165.1. Lineage (NCBI taxonomy): Bacteria > Bacillati > Bacillota > Clostridia > Peptostreptococcales > Natronincolaceae > Alkaliphilus > Alkaliphilus sp. B6464. Next base: position 2,599,086 of record NZ_CP058557.1, on the reverse strand, counting down.
ACACCATCTGTATTTAATTTAACACCTACAGATTCCCCTCCAGGAACAACTTGGATTTTAGATACAACATTAACTTTTACTGTTTTATATGGTATTAGTCCCAGTATCTTTAACTGAAGATCAGCAGTACCTTTTTTAAGAGTTTTAAGCTGAAAAATACTTTTCTTAGTTAATAATGTACTGCTAATATCCTTTGCCTGATTTATTTCTAATATACTGTTTATGTCATCAGAATTCATGGAAAAACTTAAAGGAAACCGAGTTTGTAATGAATATTCATCACCTACTGGTATATTATACTCTGAAGGTATACTCCTAACAATTCCAAATGCCAATGTGCATACAAAAAATATAAAAAAAATAGATAAACTTATTGCCGAAATTGGTTTAAGTTTTCTATAGTTCTTCATTTGTGTCACTCTCCCGCCATCTTAATCTAGCAAAACATAATTTTGTCTACTATGATTAGATTGGCTTTTTGGAGGCAGCTTTATAATATATAAAATATATTAAAGTTGTAATTATAATCCTTTTATGGTTATATAATCAAAAAACTCATTTTAGAAAAGCTTAATTGCTTTTTCTTAAATGAGCTTGATCAATCATTTCTTCTGCATGTTTAATTGTAATATCTGTTAGTTCTCCGCCTAATAATCGTCCCAATTCTTTAATTTGTTTTTCTCTGTTTAATTTTTTTACCATTGTCTTCATATTATTCTCTTTTTCTACTTTTTCGATTAAATAATGATGATTAGCCATGGAAGCTATTTGTGGTAAATGAGTTATACAAATAATTTGATGATGATTAGATATATCATAGAGCCTTTCGCCAATAATTTGAGACGTACGTCCACTTATACCAGTATCAATTTCATCAAATATTAATGTAGGTATATTATCAACATCGGCTAATATAGTTTTAAAGGCTAACATAATTCTTGACATTTCTCCGCCAGATGCAATTTTAGAAAGTGGTTTTAATGGCTCACCTAAATTTGTAGATATTGTAAATTCTATTTGATCAATTCCCTTAGAAGTAAACTTAATGTCTGAATAATCATTTTCTTTATTATCAAAAGATACCTTAAATTGGACTTTACCCATATTTAATGTAAGTAATATACCCGTTATCTTTTTTTCAAAATCAGAAGCAATAGCTCTCCGGAGTAAACTTAATTCTATAGATAAATTTTTCAGTTCTTTAGATTTAGAATCTATTTCTTTTTTTATTCTTCTAATTTCTTCTTCATTATTTTCAAATTCCCACAAATCAGCTTCAAGCCTTGCTTTATATTGTAACATTTCCTGTATAGAACTTCCATATTTCCGTTTTAAACTATTAATCAAATCTAACCTCATTTCAATATGTTCAAGAACCTTAGGTTCAAAGTCAATTTGATCTTTATAATCTCTTATATCTCTTGCTACATCTTCTAATTTATATTTTGCTTCTTCTAAAATATTGTTAAAATCTAAAAATTTTTCCTCCAATGAAACAATGCCGTACATAGAATGTACGATATTAGATAGCTTATCTAAAACTGATGTATCTAAATTCTCACCACAAATAGTTTCATAGGCATTTGAAAGAGTCTGATAAATTTTTTCACTATTTGATAGAATATTTCTTTGTTTTCCTAATTCTTCTTCTTCATCAGTTATTAAGTTGGCTGATTCAATTTCCTCTATTTGAAATTTCATCAAATCAATTTTTCTCTCTCTTTCCATTTCATCAAAGCAAATAGAACTTAGTTCTCTTTCTAAAGTCTGAAGTTCATTATATTTCTTTGATACAGAATCAACTAGGTCTAAAATTTCTTTACCACCATATGAATCTAACATATCTATATGAAAACTTGAATTTAAAAGTGATTGATGCTCATGTTGCCCATGAATATCGATTAATCTTTGAGTAATCATTTTTAAAACTGCTTGAGTTACAATGATTCCATTTATTCTACAAGTGCTTCTTCCGTTTGAATGTATATCTCTAGTAACAACTAATATATTTTCACTATCAATCTCAATACCATATTGCTCTAATATATCATCAAAATCATCTAAGTCATTTGCTGAAAATATTGCTTGCACCATACATTTATCTGATCCAGAACGAACAAAGCTTCTATCAGCTCTTTCTCCAATTGCCATATTAACAGCATCAATTATAATTGACTTTCCAGCGCCTGTCTCTCCTGTTAAAATATTAAGTCCTTTATGAAAAGCAATATTCAACTCATCTATTAATGCAAAATTCCTAATCTCTAACTCTAGAAGCATACAGAACCCCCACCCTATTTCATCAGTTTTCTAAAATGCTCTATATTTTCTTCCATCTTGCTTGCATCTCTAATTACTATAAAGATAGTATCATCCCCCGCAATTGTCCCCACAGCATCATCTAAGTTAACTGCATCTATAGCTGCAGCTGCAGCTTGTGCAGATCCAGTTAAAGTTTTCATTACTATAATATTACCAGCATAATCAATCGATACAATAGAATTTTTAAATATCTTTACTAGACGATCTGATAAAACATTTTCTTGACTTTGCAATGTTGCATATTTGTATTTTCCGTTTTTTGTTAAAACTTTAATTAACCTAAGCTCTTTAATATCCCTAGACACCGTGGCTTGAGTTACATTTAAGCCCAGTTTTCTTAACTCCTCTGATAACTCTTCTTGTGTTTCAATTTCCTTACTTTCTATTATCTCTAACATCTTTGCATGTCTTGTATACTTCATAGGATTCCTCCTTAAAATAAGTACTAATATCACTAAATTATTAATTTAAAACGAATTAATAATTTGTATATTTAATATTCTCTGTAAAACGAAACAATCCTTCAATAATATAAATAATTAAATAAAAAACATTTAGTATTAGTGCATACTCTAATATGAACAAGTTTTATTCTATATGTATTCATTTATTATAAACACTGATGTGATTGGTCTATTATATTTTCTATATAATCCATATCTATAGACATATTGCAAGATTCTACATTTTTCATATATAATAAGTATTCTATGTTTCCTTCTGGACCTTTAATAGGAGAATATGCAAAATCAATTATTTGAAGTCCAAGTTCCATAGCAAATTTAATAACATTCAATGCTACACTCTTATGAACCGATATATCTCTTACCACTCCTTTTTTACCAACATTTTCTCTACCTGCCTCAAATTGTGGTTTAACAAGAGCAACTATTTCACCATCTATTTTAAGAAGTTGTTTTAGTACAGGTAATACTAATCTTAAAGAAATAAAAGAAACATCTATAGATGCAAAATCTGCCATATCCCCCAAATTATCCAAAGTAACATACCTAATATTTGTTCTTTCCATAGGAACAACCCGTGGATCCTGTCTTAATTTCCAGTCTAGTTGACCATAACCTACATCAATAGAATATACCTTTAAAGCCCCATTTTGAAGCATACAATCAGTAAATCCACCTGTTGAAGCACCAATATCTAAACAAGTCTTGTTGTTTAAGTCTATATTAAATTCCTTCATTGCTTTTTCTAACTTCAGCCCACCTCTACTAACATAAGGAATTGAGCTTCCTTTTAGTAATACATCTCCACTTTTACTAACCTTTGTACCTGGTTTATCAACTTTCTGATTATCAATAAAAACAAGCCCGGCCATTATAGCTCCTTTTGCTTTTTCTCTACTTTCAAAAAAACCTCTTTCAACTAATAGAACATCTAATCTTTCTTTATCATCCATAGCATTTCTCCTAATTATTTTGTTATTGCAACATTACTAAGAGCATCATAGTTAAAGTCACTTTTAATTTCCTTAATTATACTATTACAGTTTAATCCCAATTTATTATATAAAATATCAACATCACCATGTTCAATAAATTCATCAGGCAAGGCAAATACTTTGACCTCTTTTAATATTTTATAGTCATTTAGCAAGGCTTGAACTTGACTTCCAAATCCTCCGATCTTTGCATTATCCTCAATAGTATAAATTCGCTTATGTTTTTTCGCTAGGTTAGTAATAAGTTCCTTATCAATTGGCTTAATAAATCTAGGATTAACTAAAGTAGCAAAAATATTATTTGCTTCTAGTTCTCTACATATATCTAATGCCATTTGATTAACAGTTCCTAAGGCGATTATTAAAGCATCGTAGCCTTTCTCATAAATAACTTCTCCCTTACCAACTTGTATAGGATTAAGCAATTCTTCATTTTCTAATTCAACCGCTCCCCTAGGATAGCGAATCGCTATAGGCCCATTATGATCCATGGCAAATTTAACCATCTCTCTCAACTCCAGACCATCTTTAGGTGCTAAAAAAGTTAAGTTTGGAATACAAGATAAGAAGGATACATCCAAAGACCCATGATGTGTTTCTCCATCATTCCCTACTAAACCAGCACGATCAATCAAATAAGTAACAGGCAAGTTTTGAATACAAGCATCATGAATCACTTGATCATACGCTCTTTGAAGGAAAGTCGAATAAACAGCAAAAACTGGCTTATATCCTCCAGCAGCCATTCCAGCCGCAAACGTAGCTGCATGTTGCTCGGCAATTCCAACATCAAAAAACCTATTTGGATATTTATTAGCAAAATCACTAAGTCCAGTTCCCGATGGCATAGCGGCAGTAATAGCAACGATTTTCTCATCCTTGTCTGCACATTCTACCAAAGTTTTCCCTGCAATCTCAGAATAAGATAAAGTGGATTTATTGTAAACTGGTTTTCCTGTTTCTACTTTAAAAGGATTTACTCCATGGAATTTATCTGGTGACTTCTCAGCTAAAGAATATCCTTTACCTTTTTTAGTTATTACATGCAATAAAACTGGTCCTTTAATGTTTTTAGTACGATTCATTACTTCATATAGTGCATTATAATTATGTCCATCAATAGGGCCTATATAGGTGAAACCTAACTCCTCAAATAGTACTCCAGGTACAAAAAAGTATTTTATACTATCCTTTGCCTTTTCTGCAGTTTTCATAACTGTTTTGCCTATTGCTGGAATATTACTAATTATGTTTTCTACATCATCCTTAACTCTGGAATAAATCGGTGCAGTTCTTATTTTATTTAAATAATTAGATAGTCCACCTACATTTGGAGATATAGACATCTCGTTGTCATTTAAAACAACGATAATATCTTTTTCACTCTGACCTATATGATTTAATGCCTCAAAAGCCAAACCACCTGTCATTGCTCCATCACCAATAACTGCTATAACATGATGATTATCGTTATTTAAGTCCCGTGCAGTAGCCAGCCCCATAGCCGCAGATATAGATGTACTACTATGACCTGTATCAAAATGATCGTGTTCACTTTCATATCGCTTTGGGAAACCACTCAACCCTTTATATTGTCTTAGGGTAGAAAATTGTTCTCTTCTTCCAGTCAATATTTTATGAACATATGCTTGATGTCCAACATCCCATATAATCTTATCATCGGGACTATTAAATACAGTGTGTAAAGCCAAGGTTAATTCTACTACACCTAAGTTAGACGCTAAATGTCCCCCTGTTTTAGAAACCGAATCTATCAAAAAACTTCTAATTTCATCGGCCAGTATTTGTATCTCTCTACTATTTAGTCTTTTTAAATCATCAGTAGAATCAACCTTAGACAAATATTGATACATTCTATAATCTCTCCTTCCTATCTTTTATCTTTTATTTTTGGTGAAGGAATTATATCTATTCCGGTTTTTTTGTGTATAAAATTTAAAAATCGAGCTGTATTAAAAACAATAATATGAGCATTATTTATAGCAATACCTTTTCCAATAGCCTTACCACCAACAGTGAGGGCTGCGACTAGACCACTTAAAATAGTAGTTAATAAAGGTCGAGACATAGATAAAGGTAGAGTTTTCAAGTTTATAATGATACTTGCTCCTGCTACACCACTTAAAATACCACAAATATCCCCAATAACATCATTGCAAAAATTTGATACTGGACCTGCATTCTTTAAAAGCTTAATAGCAAACTTTGCTCCTTCTACCTTATTTGCTGCCATAGCATGAAAAGGTTTTTCAGATGCAGATGTTACCGAAATTCCTATAATATCGGTAAATACTCCAATAGAAATAATAATTAAAAGTATAATAAAAGCAAAATAAACTTCAGCATTACTTAAAACTGCTTCAGAGAAAACACTAATTCCCATTGCTAGAAAAAATGTCCAAATAGTAATCGTAATAACCCATCTAAAATTATATTTTTTCCATAGATTTGTTAATTCACCACTAGATACTTTGGCGTTTTTATTCCATTTGAACAAAATTATCCCTCCATGTTTTATATATAACATTACATTATATAAATATAAAGCTGATAGCATATGCTACCAGCTCCATAAGCAGTGATAGTATAGTAAGTAAATTTTACGGCTTAGGTCCAGTTGGATTTCCCAAATCAGTACTGCCTGTCACCATTGCAGCGGTTTCCCTTTAAACCGATATCTACTTTGTCACCAATAGTAAGACTGGATTGCCACTTAGTCCGCACTGTAATCCTTAATATACCTCAATATGAACAGTCTAGGAGTTTTCCTCAACAATTAAATTAACCCTTAGCCTCTTTTGCAACATAGGTTTCAAGTAGCGATGGATCCTTTCACCGGGCCCTGGCTTCTGGAAACTGATCTACTTATCTGCCTATATCACTCAAGGCAGGCTACACTGCTCAATCGCACTTTCATACAAAATTGCAGGTTCCCCCTCTTCACATAACTGAAGTCGGTCTCCACGAGGCAAGGGTCAACGCCCGCATGCCATTGCGGATCGCCCCCACCTCTTACTCCCAGAACCGACCCCCAACTGGGCGTCAGCGGCCGAAACTAGGAACTTCATCGATATGCCCTTCAACGGATTTTTAGCCCCGCCTTCGAGGTTAATTTAATTGACTAGAATACTGCATCACTACAAATTAATCATAGAACATTATAGCATAGAAACTTATTGTAATCAAATCATTAAATTAGCCAATAATATACCTAAAATAGCACCTGCAAACACTTCTACTGGTGTATGACCAATTAACTCCTTTAGTCTCTTTTCAGTCAATCTTTTCTCCTTTTTATGATGCATATCTTCAATCATTTTATTTAATATAATTGCCTGTTTGCCTACTGCTCTTCTTACACCTGCGGCATCATACATAATTACAAGTGAAAAACATAAGCAAATAGCAAAATAGGCGGAATCCCATCCATGTGTCAGTCCTACAGCTGTTGTAAGTCCCATTACGAATGAAGCATGAGAACTTGGCATCCCTCCAGAACCCACAAACCTGGTAAAATCGATTCGTCTGCTTTTAATAAATGTATGAACTACCTTTATTGCCTGCGCTATAAACCAAGATAAAAACGCCACCCACAAAATCTTATTTTCACCAATTAATTTAACAAAATTCACTGATGTTCCTCCTTAAATTAGAACTCTCTTTTCATTAGATAATTACTCAGCTCTAAAAGAAAATTCGACTTGTCACTATATGGTTTAAGTAGAGAGTTTACATTATCAGTTAGCTCTTTTACACGCTCAATAGAAGATTCTATACCAAACAAAGATGCGTATGTAGACTTGTGTTTTTCCATATCACTCCCAATACTTTTTCCTAGCTTGCTTTCATCGCCTATAACATCTAGTATGTCATCCGTGATTTGAAATGCTAGTCCCAAATTTGAGCCTATTTCTTCCATACATTTAATATCTTCCTCTCTAGCACCGCCAATAATAGCTCCTACTTTTAAAGGAGCAATAATCAGTGCAGCAGTTTTATTCATATGTATGTAGTTAAGAGTTTCTTGTTTTACAGCTTTATTTTCACTTTCGAGGTCAACTATTTGTCCACCAATCATTCCATTAATTCCAGCACTATTAGCAATTTCTTTAATACTTCTAATATGTGAATACATATCTTTATGCTTTAGAGCATTATCTAACATAATCTCAAAAGAGTAGTTTAGCAAACCATCACCAGCAAGGATTGCAATTCCTTCTCCATATATTTTATGATTAGTTAATTTACCCCTTCTATAGTCATCATTATCCATAGCTGGCAAATCATCATGAATTAAAGAATAGGTATGTATCATTTCTAATGCACATGCATACGGCATAACCTCTTGAATATCCTCTCCAAACAAATCATAGGAAGCTAATGCAAGAATTGGTCTTAATCTTTTACCGCCTGCCAATAAACTATACTTCATAGATTCTATTAATTTATTGTTATGTCCCTTTTCATAGTCAAGATAACTAGAAAGTTGGGCATTAATTAACTCAATATAGTTATTTAATTGATCCTTGAAAATCATTTACTCACCCTCCTCGTATTCAAATGGCACTTCTTTAAACTCACCATTTTCTTCTACGATTGTATTTATCTTTTTCTCAACTTCATTAAGCTCTTTGCTACATAAACGATATAAATTTATTCCTTCCTCAAATATTTTTAAGGAATCATCTAAAGATAATTGCTCTTTCTCTAACTTATTAACAGCTTCCTCTAATTTAGTTAGCGCTTCTTCAAAATTAAGATTTGACAAAGGCCTTTTCCTCCTTTATACATTTAATGACTCTACAGCTAATTTCACCATCTATTAAATCAATACTTAATATTCTATCCATTCTAACTTGATCTACAGATTTAATTATTTGATTTTTTTCATCCCTTACTATTGAGTACCCCCTTGAAAATACTGATAGAGGACTTAGTCCATTTAGTCGTTCACCTAAGTACATTAAATGTCTCTCATTAAATTCTATTTTAGTCCTTAAATATTTATTGAGCCTCTGTAATAATTCATCTATATATTGTTGCTTATCATATATTTGATTTAAAGGATACTTAAAGAAATAGTTATTTTCAATTAAATATAATCTTTGTTCTAACTCCTTAATTTTAATGTTCATAAAATAAAGTAATCTTTTTTTAGCTGAGTTCATATAGTCTTTTATATTAAGTATATCTGGTACAACTAGCTCTGCAGCTGCAGACGGAGTAGGTGCTCTTAAATCAGCAACAAAATCTGCAATTGTAAAATCTGTTTCATGACCAACAGCTGACACTATAGGAACATGACTATTAAATATAGCTCTAGCTACCTTTTCTTCATTAAATGCCCATAGTTCTTCCATAGAACCGCCACCACGTCCAATAATAGCAATATCAATGTCTGAAAATCTATTACATAAGTCTATAGCATTAGCAATAGATGTTGATGCTGCTTCTCCCTGTACTAAAACAGGAAAAACATATAGCTCTACCTTTGGGAATCTTCGGAATATGACTGAAATAATATCTCTAATAGCCGCCCCAGTGGGGGATGTAATAATTGCAATTTTTCTAGGGATATAAGGAAGTTGTTTTTTATATTTAATATCAAAAATACCTTCCTTATCTAATCTGTCTTTCAATTGTTGATAGGCCAGGTGAAGTGAACCAAGACCTAGAGGTTCCATATCAGTAACATATAATTGATACTGTCCATCTCTTTCATATATAGATACATATCCCTTGCAAATTAGGCTCATTCCCTCATTTGGAAGAAACTTCAATTTTTCACAATTAGATTTAAACATAACACAATTAATTCTGCTATTTTGGTCTTTTAAAGTAAAATACATATGGCCGCTACTATGAAATTTATAGTTTGAAACTTCACCTTTTACATGAATATGACCTAAAATCGGATCGCTAACTAAAATTCTTTTAATATATTGATTAACTTCAGAGATAGAGAGGGCTTTAATTTGCATCTTATAAATATACCTCCTCTAAATTGTATAATTTTGCTTTAAATATTGAAATAATCCAAGAGCCGCTACTCCTACAGCATTATCTGTACAATATTTAGAATTAGCAAAATAAATATTAATATTTTCCTTTGAAAGTTTGTCCGATAAATGTGAACGAATTTGACCATTAGAGGCTACGCCGCCTACGATTAATACTTTTTTAAGGTTATATTGTTTTATTACCCCTTTAATTAATAAAACAAGAGACTTAGCTATACAGTCAAATGTAGCATAGGAAATTTCATCATATTTTATAGTACCATCATTTATAAGTCTTGAAAAATACGTTTCAGGACCAGAAAAGCTAACTGTATTATTTGCTACAGAAAAAGGCGCATTAAAATCTACACTTTTAATATTTTTACTTATCTTTTCTAGGTGAGATCCTGATGGAAAAGGTAGTCCCATCTTAGTTCCAATCCGATCTATTAACTGCCCTGCACTTATATCGCTACTTCCACCAATTATTTTAATTTCATACCCTACATCAAGTGGTTTAACCTTTAATATTTCTGTGGTACCTCCTGATATATGAAGAGCTATAAAATCCTCCTTAAAATCTAATTGTTCGGACCATAATCCAGCCGCAATGTGTCCCTCTTGATGACTAAATTCAAAAAAAGGAATATGCCATAGCTTGCTCATAGTTTCACCATAAGATTTTGATGCTAAAAAGACTGGCATGTACGAATCCTCAACCGGCCTAGGTCTTGTTGATGCACTAATTGCAACGATGCTAAAAGTCTTGCTACTTTTTGTTATCTCATCAGCTAAAATAGGTATATGTTTAATATGATGAAAAAGTGCATCCGATTGTCTTAAACCCTTTTTACCTTTATCCACAGGTAGTAATTTTCTAGCATCATATATTACCTGACCATCTAATGTCATTAATGTCATCGAAGTAGTATAATTAGAAGTATCTAAGCCTAATATAGCTTCATTACTCATCTTCTTTTAGTCCTGCTTTTTCTACATATTTACCTAAAATACCATTAATAAAAGATGGTGTTTCATCAGAACCATATAATTTTGCTAATTCGACAGCTTCATTAATAGATACTCTGTATGGAATATCCTCTATATAGAGGATTTCCGCAAAAGCTAATCTTAAGATTGCTAAATCAACGTTAGCAATACGATTCAGTTTCCACCCCTTAGAATACTCCTCTATAACTCTATCTATATCAGTTAGATTAACAATAACTTCATTTAATACATCGTATATATAATCCTTTTGTTTTTCCTCAATACTCCCCTCAAAAATATGATGCTCTGCCTTTTTCAAGTCAAAGTCATTATTTATATGCATCTCAAATAATACTTTCATGCTAAGTTCTCTAGCTAATTTTCTGCTCATTTTTTTCCTCCTATTATATTACGTAGTATATGGCATTATTATATATTATATATTGTTCTATGTAACTAGCAATTTTAAACTCCTTGGAGACAAAATTAAATTTTAATTTTCATTTTACCGTATAGTAACACTATTGTAAGCTAAACTAACCCTCTATTTTTAGAGGGTTAGTTTAGCTTATAGTTATTTTGACTGTTGTAATTGTCCTTCTTGCTCTACACTTTCATTAGTAAAATTTACTCCTTGTACGTGTATATTTACTTCATTAACTTCTATGCCAGTCATTGTTTCTATAGTTTTTTTTACATTTTCTTGAATTTCCCAAGCTACATCAGGAATTTTTGTTCCATATTCAACAATAATATATAGATCAATGTTAGCGACCTTCTCTTTTACCTCTACTTTTACACCTTTAGAAAGACTTTTCTTTCCTAGAATTTCTGCAATATCTCCTACAAATCCTCCACTCATTCCAGCTACTCCTTTAACTTCAGTAGCGGCCAATCCAGCAATTGTTGCTACAACATCATCTACAATCTTAACTTCGCCATACTCTAGATTTTCAATTGTATCCATTCTTTCACCCCCTGAATGTCAATTTTATAAACCGATGCCGTAACATCGGACGATTGTTATTTCGAGGATGTAGTGCTCGCCCTCCAGTTGATTGAAAGAGGAGCATTAGCAATACATCAAAGATAAATTCATTATACCAAATCTAGCCTTCATTGACAAACAGTTCTATTTCTTACTCATAATAATAATATTATCCATTGCAATGTCGGTTTCTCTGTTTACTATATCAACTATTTTGGCAACATCCTTTTCTGTTAAGTTGTCACTACTTACAACAATATTAATTGACTGATCACTTAAATATACAATCACATCATTAAAGCCCTTTGCCATAATCATATTTTCTATAAATACTTCTTTCTCGGTACTTGTAATTGTACTTAGCTTCATACTTACAGCTTGATCTCTTATCTCCTCACTAGTATTTTGTCCATTTATAATATCATTTAGATTACTAATCATTTCACTTCTTTTCTTATCTCTTTCTAATTTACTCTCAATAAAATAAGTGTTACTTTTCATCAATTTTTTACTTGTCACTGTTTCAGAGATTTCGATATCGGTAGCTTGCGCTAATTCTGTTAGCTCATTAGTATCTGCACTGTCAACAATTACTGCATTTGTAATTTCTTTCTTCTCTATCTTCTCTATTTCTTCTTTATCTTCCACTGCTAATTCATCTCCAACAGGAGGAGCTTCCTCTGCAACTTCCACTTCTTCATTTTCTTTAAACACAGCTTCTTCATCTAACAAGTCATCTAATATACCATGTTCTTCCATCATTGCTAATTCATATTTCTCAAGTTCGCTAGAAGTTTCAAGAAGCGCTTGCTGATTTAAGCTATAATTAACATAACTTATGACACCTAACATTAGCACTAATGAGAAGATAACAAAGTTTTTTCTTGCTTTAACTGAAAATTTCATATAAATTACCCCCTAAAAATATTTTATGAATTAATTTATTTATAATCAATGTTTATTACTATTATTTAGTTTCTAGTATAAACCTGAACTCGATCCCCCGAGACTTGCAGCACAGTTTTTACCGCATCATATAACTGCATTTTTACTTCTATATCGTCAGCTCCTTCGGCTACAACAATTACACCCTTTACCCGAGGTTTAATTTCTTTTATTACTAGAGGTTTATTCCCAGTGTTATCATTTGTAGTAACAATATTTTCTGTAAGATTTTGAGATGTAACGGTCCTAATGCCACCATTAGAATCCTTCTCTTCTGTAGTATCTTTAGTTTCAACAGTATTAGATGCTGGAATAATTTCTGAACCCATTTCAAATGTAACCATAACCTCTACCTCACCAGAACCTTTTATCCTCTCAAGTATCTTCTTTAATCTCACCTCTACTATTTCTTCCTCTGTTTTAAATACTTCTTCTTGTTTAACAAATGTGTCTCCTACAGTTTCTTTAATATTGTTTTTCGCACTTGAATCTTTAACTAGAAAATCACTTGAAAATATTAAAGCAATTATGGCTACTGCAAGAATTACAATAATATTAGCTACATGTTTCTTTGATATTAATTCCTTTAATAGATCCTTAATTTCCTTTATCCTCATAGTCCTTCCCCCTAACTTAGTTAATTACTCTTAAGTACATAAATATTTATGTTATCCTTTGATACATTGTAAAAATTACTAATATCGTCCTTTAGTAGATCACTCTCATTATTAATCAATATGCTATGAGCCTCTACAGTATTATTATTTTTTCTTCCTAAAGATACATTTATTTGTACTGGCTCAATTTTCGTCTTTGGAGGCTCTTTGTATTTATTAGTTTCCTTTAATGTAATGCTAAAACTATCAATTAAACCAAAGTTGGAACTTTTACTGTCATCTTCGATTTCGACTAGTATCTCTTTAACAATATATTCTGTGTTTTCTTCAATACGACTTTTGAGTTGCTTGCTAATTTCATTTTTGTATAATTTAACAACAGCTTCGTTATTACTAGTTTGAATGTTATTTATTCGATTTTTAGCTGTTGCTAACTCTAATTGATTAGATGTCTTAATAACTCCCTCCTGAAAATCAATTTCACCACCTATAAGATTTGTTATTGGATTTAATATAACTATCATAAGCAAGAATCCAACCACCACATTTATATACCTTTTATGATTTGAATTAGGTATCAATATTTCTACAAATGCTACAAATATAATGACTGATATTATTGTAATAATCCACTCTCTCAGAAGTTCCACTATATCACCTACCTCATCATTACTGTAATATTACCTGCGCCAACTATAATAGTTATCGTGATAAAAAACATAATTGCTACTGAAGATACTGTTGCAAATATTAGGACTAATGAGTTACTCATATGATTTAAACAATCTGCCAGCTGGCTTTGTGAAATTGGCTCTACAATAGCAGAGCATATTTTATATATAGTTATCAATGCAATGATTTTAACCATAGGGATTAAGCAAATAATAAAAATCGCAATCAAACCTATTACACCAATACTATTTTTAAGTAGCAGTGAATATCCAATTACTGTGTCCATAGCATCAGATAAAAATCCTCCTACAATAGGTATAAACTTATCTACTGCAAATTTAGCCGTCCTTATTGTAATACCATCTACAGTTGATGCCGTTATTCCCTGTATAGATATTATTCCAATAAACGCGGTTAAAACAAAACCTAATATAACTACTGCCGATTGCTTTAATAAGCTAGCCAGTTTTGTTACTTGCACTTTAGACGAAAGATTGTTGACTATCGCTAAAACTGCAGAAAATAGTATTAATGGTAATACTACAGATTTTATTATTGTTCCTATAAAACCAATTGATCCTAGTAAAACTGGATGAAAAAAAGCCGAAGTTTTTAGTCCTCCCATTGCAATTAATATTGCAAGTAAAATTGGTAGTAGTGCCTGCATAAACGTAACCATTGTATCGATAGTTTCTTTACCTAAGTTGATAGCTATCATAAAACTTTTAATAGTAATCGTAATAATAACTAAATAACATACAGTATATGCTAATTTCCCTACAGCATCATTTTCAAATGCACTCTGCAGATTACTTAATATAGCATATATAGCGGATAAAACTATTATCTGTCCTAATATTTTCCAGTTAGCTACAACCTCCTTAAAAAAATATTTTATAGTTCCATTTATTATATCTTGCAACGATATAATACCTTCTCCCTTAAGTATTTTAGTTATAACAGGCTTTATTTCAATTTTAGGGATATATTCTTCTAAATCATCATTCATAGAATCAATTATTTGCTGTAAATCATTAATGTTAAGCTTGTCTAGTTGATCGGCAATTATACTTTCCGGGGTAACAGCATCTTCATTAGCCCAAGACACCCCAGCAAAAGCAATAAGTAATATCATAGTTAAAACTAAGATATTTTTAATTTTTTTCATTTTTTCACATCCTAAGGTACCATATTGATAATCAAATCCATTAAAGAGACTAGAATCGGTACTGCCATTACCATAATAAGAATCTTTCCTGCAAATTCAATTTTAGATGCCATTACTCCTTCACCTGCATCCTTGCAAATTTGGGCCCCAAACTCTGCTATGTATGCTATACCAACTATTTTTAAAATTGTAGATAAATAAATAGAATCAATATTTATTTTATTTGCTAACTGACTAAGTATTTCAATAACCGATTGAAGCCTAGTCGCTATAAATAAAAATATAATTACACCTGCTACGAGGCTAATATACAATCCAATTTCTGGCTTTTCATTTTTTATTAATACAGATAATATAGTAGCGACCAAACCAATAGCAACTATTTGAAAGATCTCCATTTCATCACATCCTTAATATAACTGAAACATTGTTCTAACTGTATCAAATAGATTTGTTACTAAGTTAATAACCATAGTAAGCACTACAACAACACCAACTAAAGTTATAAAAGTAGCCTGTTCTTCTCTACCAGCTTTAATTAATACTTGATTAAGTACAGTAATTACTATTCCAATTGCAGCTATTTTAAATATGACGTCAACATTCATAATCATAATTTAACCCCCTAGCTTTGAGCTGTTTTAATATAGTATTATTATTATTGATAATCCTAATAAGAACCCTAAATTTTTAAATAATTTAACATTTCTACCTTGCTCCAATATCGAAAGCTCATAGTGCCTTTTTAAATCTTCTTGTACTAGGCGAATATGCTTCGTCTGATCCTCACAATTAGATATTCCTAGATTTTTACCAAGAGATAATAATATTTCTATATCATCCTTATTAAAGCAAGTACCTTCCGTCTCCTTACTTACTGAGATATGCCAGATTTCTTCAAATGTTTGCCCTTGCTTTTTACTTAATAAATCAGCGGCGGTAAAAAAAATACTCCCTATTTCTTTTCTGCTTTTATTTCCTACCTTTTCTAAAAGAATAGGTATTGGTGTTGCACCATATACTATTTCTGTTTCTAGCATTTGTATTGTAGATAAAAGACTATTAAGAAGCTTTGTTCTTTCTATATATGTATTGGCAAAAATAAAGCCTAGTAATGAACTACAGCAGACAATAACAATAGAATATACCACCTTTAGTAACATGCTAAATACACAACCTATTCTGCTTTGTATTTTGGTATAGATAGGTTAGATTAAATCCGTCAACAATACTATCTACAGTACCTACTCCATTGCTATTTGATAAAAATACTATCCTTTCAAATACTCCATCCTTAACTAATTTACCAACAATCTTTTTATTTAATATATTTTCCAATGATCTTCCGTGTACTGTAGTAATTAACTTTATTCCCGCCATCATAGCCTCTTCTATAGATATACTATCCTCTTCCCTACCAATTTCGTCTGTAGCAATTACTTGTGGGGACATAGCTCTAATTAACATCATCATCCCTTCAGCCTTTGGACAAGAGTCTAGTATATCTGTTCTAGGTCCTAAATCATTTTGTGGGACGCCTTGAAAGCAAGCCCCTATTTCTGATCTTTCATCAACTACACCAACCTTTATACCTCTAAAATTCATATGTGGTACCCCTTGACTTATCATGCGGATAATATCTCTTAGTAATGTCGTCTTTCCACATTGCGGTGGCGAAACAATTAATGTATTTAAAAATTCTCCATTAGAAGTAATGATATGAGGCAATACAGTAGCTGCCACACCTAACTTCTCTCTAGATATTCTAATATTTAAACCACTAAAATTTTTCAGCGTTCTTATGCCTTTACTATCCATTAATACTTTCCCTACTATTCCAATTCTATGTCCACCCTGTATAGTTATATATCCGTTCTTCAGCTCATCTTCAACTGAATATATAGAGTAATCAGAGGCAAACTGTAATGTTTTTTCAATGTTTTCTCTATTTATGTAATAACTATTATTAGGAGTTAATGTAAGATTTCCATTCAAATCAACAAAATAGTCTTTCTGTCCTCCAAATACCATTAAAGGCTTGTTAACCCTTAATCGTATTTCTTCTAAAATTAATTTAAAATCATCAGGTATTTTTTTTATAATTTTTCTAACATCTGGGCATAGATAAAACTCTAGATTTGAAACAACAGATGCTTCACCTTTACTTTGGTTTATTAAGTTCATACGTTTTTCCACAACATGTCCCTCCTTTTTATATATAATTAATATTTGCATACTTGACTAATTATGCTTATTTTACAAAAAAATAAAATCCAAGGATTAATCCTTGGATTTTATAGTACTTAGTATTATTTTCTATTCTTCATCGTCAAAATCATCAAAATCATGGTTACAGCAGCAACCGTCTACCTCTTCGAATTCTACTTTTTCATTGCATCTTGGACATACCACATCAATATCATCTTCATATAATAGGTCCTCATCTATATATACTTCTTCATGACAATTAGGGCATTCTACTTCAACAAAATCGATGTCATCATCGTCTTCGTCCTCATCATCTTCATATAAATCCTCTTCAATATTTGTTAAGTCTTCATCCATAGCTTCTATATATTCAGCCATTTCATCTGCATCCTCGTTTAATTCTACAATTGAATCAGCAAAATCTTCTAAAACATCAATAATACTAACTAAAAGTCTTCCTTCCTTAGTTGTTTCTTCGATGTTAAGACCATCAGCTAATCCTTTTAAATAAGCTACTTTTTCGTATAAAAATTCCATATTTGTTACCTCCTTTTTTATTTTAACATTTGTATTATTTCCCTATATTCTTGACATATACTCTCCAGTTCGAGTATCGATTCTAACAGTATCTCCTTCATTAACAAATAAAGGCACATGGATTACAGCTCCAGTTTCAACTGTGGCAGATTTTGTTACGTTACTTGCAGTATCTCCCTTTACTCCAGGTTCTGTTTCAACTATTTGTAGCTCAACAAAGTTTGGAGGATCTACTTGGAATGGCTTTCCATGGTAAAACTTAATAGTAGCATTTGCATTTTCTTTTAAAAATTTAATTGCATCTTCAACTTCTTCATATGTTAATGGGCTTTGCTCAAAAGTTTCATTATCCATAAAGTAATATAATTCACCATCATTATATAAGTATTGCATTTCTTTTGTTTCTATATGAGCCCTTGGGAATTTATCACTTGGGTTAAATGCTTCTTCTCTAGTACCACCATTTTTTAAATTTTTATATTTTGTTCTAACAAAGGCAGCTCCTTTACCTGGCTTTACGTGTTGAAAATCTAAAACCACATAAGGTTCCCCATTCATCTCAAAAGTTACGCCTTTTCTAAAATCACTTGCTGAAATCATAGTATCCCTCCATATTAATTTGTCAATTGTATATTATATTTCAAGTTCTATAAGGTCTTTTGTAGATTTTGATAGAACTTTATAACCATCACCTGTAACTAAAACTAAATCTTCAATTCTTACACCACCAAAGTCAGAAATATATATGCCCGGTTCAATAGTTATTATCATACCTGGCTCCATTGGTACTTTACCCCGTACATTTATATGAGGTAGTTCATGGACTTCAAGTCCAACTCCATGGCCTAAGCCATGTCCAAAATACTGACCATACCCTTTGTCACTAATTATTTTTCTTGCAATACCATCTAATTCCTCACCAGTTATACCTGGCTTTACTGCCTCTAATGATGTTCTTTGTGCTTCTAATACGATATTATAAATTTCTTTTTGTTTATTATTAGCTTTTCCTAAAACAAAAGTTCTAGTCATGTCAGAACAATATCCATTATATACACAACCAAAATCCAATGTAATCAGGTCTCCAGCTTCAAGGATTTTACTAGTAGCAACACCATGAGGTAGAGAAGATCTTTTGCCTGATGCAACAATAGATTCAAAACTCAGTTTATTAGCTCCTCTTTTTTTCATAAAAAATTCTAATTCTAAAGCAATATCTAATTCAGTCATTCCTAGTTTTACAAAGTTTAGTATATGATTAAAAGCTTCATCTGCTATAGAAGCAGCTTTTTCTATGTATTCAACTTCATCTAAGGTTTTTACAGATCTTAAATCTACAAGAGCACCCTCTAAAGGAATTAATTCAGTTTTGACTAGTCTGTTTGAAAAATCACTATATTGTCCATAGGTCATAAAGTCCTCTTCAATTCCAAGCTTTCCTAGATCAAGTCTATTTAAAACATCTGTAATTGTTTTTTGATTATTAATTTCTACTATCTCATATCCATTACATTGAGTAGAAGCCTGATCCAAATATCTAAAGTCTGTAATAAATTTAGCATCATTTTTAGTAATTAATGCATAGCCAGTACTACCTGTAAAACCTGATGCATATCTTCTATTTTCAGGTTTATATAATAATATCCCATCTAGCCCTTTGTCTTTTAGAAGTGTCCTTAGATTATTAATTCTTTTACTCATAAAGAATTCCCCCTATCAAAGCAAACTTTTATTTTAAATTACTTTCCCAGCTTTGTAATACACTTCCTTACTAATAAATTCCTATATTATAATATCATACTTTTTTATCTTTGAATAGATTTTATGTTACTGAGCAGGCGGAATTATAGAAATAATATTATTAACTATTTCACTAAGTGATTTTCCATCTACTACCACTTTAAACTCAGCTACCTCTTCATAGTACTTTCTTCTTTCGTCAAGGAGTTCTACTATTTTGTCAATAGGATTTGTTTCATTTAATAAAGGTCTAATAGTCTCACTTCTATTTAAATTAGTTAAAATCCATTGAGGACTAGATTCTAAGTAAACAACCTTACCGATATCCCTTAACTTTCTACGATTATCTGCTGAAATTATAATACCTCCTCCAGTAGATATTACTTTGTTTTCTAATTTTTTAAATAAGTCCAATGCTTCATGTTCTTTTTCTCTAAAATAAGCCTCTCCATTTAAAGTGAAGATATTGTTAACAGTTGCCCCTTCTATTTCTTCTATTAATTGATCCATGTCAATAAAATCAAGATCTAATGTCTGTGCTAACATCTTACCTATCGTAGTTTTACCTGTAGCCATAAATCCTACTAGAACAATATTATTATTTCCCACTACTCTATCACCCTATGCTTAGGTAGTTTGCTTACTTTCTTCATAGCCTCTACTAACGCTTTAGTAACATCAATCTCTGATTGCACTGTAAACATATTAGCCTTAGATAAAACAGAGCCTTTTTCTGTGGCTATATACCTAGGTTTAAGATTATTTAATGCAATGGCTTTAATATCATTTATACACTGCTCGCAAACACATTGACTTCTGTATTTATCCTCCATTAATATACGTTGAAACACTAGGTCTACAACGTCCTCCATATAGTTGTGTACTTTCAATTTCATCCCCCTCTAAATCTAAAAATTCCATTCTATAAACCAATAGTTTGATAATATTCTACTATACTCACAGGCAAAATACTAACTTTCGGAAGATTATATTCATCAAACCCATTTTCAATAATCTTAGGTAATTCTAATTTAGCTTTAATGAACCTTCTAGCTCTATTGTATATTCCTGTAGATGTAATATTAATAACTTTTTCTCCAGAGTCATACTCAATATCTATTTTGTAGTAATGATCATCTTCATATTCCTCGAAGGGATTATTTTCATTACTACCTAATTTTTTTATGTTGGGAATAATTTTTTGCTCAACATAAATAGAAAACTTTGGAGGATCATATTTAACAGATGGATTGTTATTTATATCTTTGATGTATTCTTTCTTATATTTCTGCAAATCTAATAAATACTCTATTATAACTCTATCTGATAATTCCATTATTTGCATTATCTTTAATTCTAAGATGGATTCTGAAATATAATTAGCTCTGTAACTATCATTATTAGAATTAATAACTTCAATATTAGTGCTCATTATATATACGAGTGAGGTTAAAATTACAAAAATAATCAAAGCAATAAAAATAATGCTTACATATATTATACCATTTTGATTATTTAACAAAGACCTCATACTAAATTTTAGTGTACTCTAATTTAAATTTTATTTTACTAGAGTATTTAGATTTACTTGTTATAACTTCAATTTCTACTAATTTCCCCTCTACTAGTTCATTTACAATAACATTTTTTATATTATTACTCAACACATTGTTTTCATTATTTTTATTTACTCGGATTTCATTTTTATCCTTATAAAAATTTATTAATGTATTCTGTTTTCTTGATACTTTACCACTCAGATCTATCCAGGCTATTTTATTATTATAGTCCCTACCTTGAAATATCTTTTCTTCTCCATAATATATAATAGATTTTTGATTACATTCCATCAACCTTTTTTCTATATATTTCAAAACAATTTGTGCATCATTTTTCGCCTCTAAAAATTCAGTATGGGTTTTATAGGTATTAAAAGTGAAATAAAATAACATAGAAATGCTGATTAAAATTATAGAAATAAGCGAAATAGATACTATTAATTCAATTAAAATATACCCATTTTCTTGTTTTTTAGCATTAGTATGAATTATGATTCACCCTCTCTATTGAACTTGCAATAAACATTGAATTCAGTTGTAATTCTAATAACTAAATTGACTTGAATCTATAGTAAGCTCTTCATAAATATTTTGGAAAGTACTTTTATAGAAATTAATATATCGAATCAAGTTATAGAAAGCATCGCCTGTTTCATTAGCTATCTTCAAATTTATATAGCAAATATTTGCATTATCATGTAAAGATATAATAGAAATATCAATTTTATAACCTTTTTCTTTAAAGCTAATAAGTTCATTCTGCAATTCTAAAATAGAATATTCTTCCCCTTCTATATAGATACGATTGGATTTAAGTTCTTCCATCTTAGTCTTAGCTATTTCGCCCATTTGTTGATTTACTGTATCTATAAATATTAACCTATGAATCAAATAGTAGAATGAATTAAATACTAATATTACTATTGATAGAATGAATAATGCTAATAAGACTTCAACAAGGGTTAGTCCTTTATTTTTTCACATACTATCATCTCCTATTAATATATATCCGATATTCGTATTTTCCCAGTGCCGATTAAGGTATCAATATCAATTTTTTTCCCTTTCTTATTTACTAATATAAATTTTCCATATTGGGTTTCACCATGTCTATTATATGAAATTCTACTTTGTGATGCCTTATATACAGAAATATTTTTGTCAAACTTTCTTGAAAGTACAACTCTTCCTCTAACTACATACTCCCTTACCCTAAATGTATCTCCTATAAATTCTACACAATATTCTCTTGATTCATCTAGACTTAGTTGTTGAGATAAATGGAGTGCGCTTTTCACCTCCATAGCAGCAGATGTTAATACTGTTCTATCATATAATCTATTAGGTATACTGATAGTAATTAAGCCTAATATGCCAAATAATGATAAACCAACTAATACTTCTAATAATGTGAATCCTTTTTCATTATCTGTCATTTTTTCACCTCTCTTGTAAACTTAGATCAATAAATGTAATTTAGTGCAGAATTTTCTTAATATTCATATGTATTCTATACAAAATTTACCTTTCCTTCTTAATTTTTTAAAAAATATGAAAAAGAAAACAAAATTTTCCTTTATAAGATTTAATGGCTGATTTTATTGAAACACACTACAAAAATTATGACTTACCTAAAATTTTATAAGTATATACTTTTCTACATATTATAAAAACAACTAGAGCAATTACTATAGTCTAGTTGTTTCATAGAAATTAATACTATTATATTTTACCTTCATTTTGCAGATGATATAGCATATATACTACCTCTGCCTTTGTAATGTTATTTTCTTTACTCAATATACTCTTTGAACGAGTATACCTTTCGTACATCATCTTATCTTCAATTTCACTCCATTTAAATTTATTATTATTTGGTATCCTCTGTAAAATGAATTCAATTTCTTTGTAATTAATTGGTTTAGTTGGTTTGAATGTGTTATCAGCATAACCATTGATTAGCTTCAAAGATGTTGCCTTAGCTATAACATCTCCATAATATCCAAATGTATTATAATCGCTAAACTTCTTTATCTGATCATGATTCACATCATTATCCCATTCCATTACTCTACCTAATAAAGTAATAAATTCTGCCCTAGTTATACTCGCCTCAGGCCTAAATGTTTTATCACTATACCCAGTTATATAATCTCTTCTTATAAATGTATATATTTCCTGACCAGCCCAATTACTATGAACATCTTTTAACTCGGTATAGCTGTCATCTATAATTACTGCATATACTCCTCCAATGTAGAACCTAGAATCTAGCTTTGTAGAAATTTCTCCATCTTTTATATTACTATATAAGTATCTCCATTTATCGTCAACTAATTGATATATTCCACCTCGTTCGGATCCATAATATTTAAAGGTTAACATAATAGGATTATGTAAACCAATAGTTTTGAATTGATTTTCTATTCTAATGAAGTAAGTATTTGTAACAGGAATATATGAATTAGTATTATATAAGATTGGAAAATCGCCTTTCTGTATAGATAGGTATTTTTCTTCATAAATTGTACCTGGTTCTATTTTCAGTTTCATAATTCCATCAGTACTAGTAAGATCTCCTCCAAGCATTGATATAGATTTGTAATTAATATTTTCTTTTCCTAGGTTTATGTTTTGTTGCTGAAAATATTCTATATATCCATCACGAAATCCATCTTTAAATCCTACTAAAAAACCCTCCCTATATTCCTGAACTTCTCTATTAAGATTATATTTAATCATAATATCTAAGTTAGATGGTAGTGCCTTTTCCCAATTGTTACTTTTTTTATCTGCAAAATCTATTTGGCCAAGTGTACTACCAAGCTTAAACCCCATTTCTGTTCCGTGTAAAATTCCATTTTCCTTTGGAGCTTTACTATTATCTATATTTGTTTCTCTATAGGTATTAGTGTAGGATTCTTCAAAGGCAATTTTATAGCCTAATAAGAAACCTTCTGCATATTTATCTGCATCATTATTTAATGAGTGTTCTCTTCTAATAGATGCTTCTGATGGTATTTGATTTCGCCAATCATTAATTTTGCCTTCATAATAATCCTTCTTACCATAAATTTCACCATCTATAATTCCAAATATCCTACCATGTTCTAATCCTATATCATATGTAGCTTTCTTTGCATTACCATTAAAATTTTTATAACCATTTTCATAACCCAATTTAAATTCTTCCCTAAATCCCCTAAGAAAATTAAATCGGTATATTGCAGTTTCTTGCTTTAAATTATAATCATCTATAACTATTTTTTCTTCTTCAGCATGTGCTTTTTGCCAATTATTCTTTTTTCCATTAATATAGTCCTTCTGTCCATATATCTGCCCACTGGATCTTCCAACAACTTTCCCTTCATTGTACGCCCTATCTTCTAAAGTTATAGCTTGGACATCTATTGAAGTAGTTATGGATTGAATTAAAATCATAACTAAAACAATTAATATCACTTTAGTTTTTTTCAAAGGAATCCCCCTTTATACTTATCATAAGTAGTCAGTCTTCTATTAACATTAAATTTTAGATACTAGTAACTTTTGCCCAATTTTAATTTGATTAGGATTCTTAATGTCGTTATGCTTCATAATAAATCCTTTACTATAATCATCATAAAAACCTTTACTTATATTTTTTAAAAGTTGTATCATCCTTTTTACGTAATATTCAATGTATTAATTAGAATTAGAATTAATATAATTATCATTTTCATAACTGTGATGCAATGTATTTCTATAAGCAACTTCCATATTATCTAATAAGAATACTCCATTGATCTTACTTTCAGGATTATTACTTTGTACATATATACGTTGTATTTGAGCAGGATAAGTTACTTCTTCCGGCAGCTTAGCTTCTAAAGTACTCCAATATATCCAATCAATTTTATCTGCTAATAAAATATTATATTCCTTTCCTAATGCATCCTTTAGAACAAAACCCATTTTATGGTCATTTTTTTCGTAAGAATAAACTGAAATAGAAATATACTCTGGCTGTATAGATATTGATGGTTTTATATTATCAAAAACAACATTTGCAATATTATTTCCTCTTTGCATTAAAAAATCATATTCCAGCTTAATAGAATAATTGCCCTGTTTTTTATTGGTATCTCTACTAATATTTCCTTCAATTTCCCTTGGATTACCTACAAAGAACATATCCAAACTTTCGAAACCTTCTAAAAGAGTTTTCTTAATATCTTCTATAGCTATATTATCTTGATGGTTAAACATATCTTGATCTTGATTATAATTTAGTTGAGCATTAATCTCATCATTGCCTAAGTAATCAAATAATTCATTAATATAACCTTCAAAAGGATCAAATGGATTTTGCTTTGAATATGAGTTTTTCTCAATTATACTACTGCTTAATTTTTTTACACCTAAAGAAGGAATACTGTAAAAGTCTAGTACTACATTTCCTGATACTTGGCCTCCACCATTATTTAAAATATTAATATCTTTAATCAATATCTTTTTATTATTTTTTCTTATCTGCCTTAAAAAATCTAATAAAGACTCATAGTACCCACTAAATGGTATTGACGCAGATATTGCATTTAATTCAGTACTTCCTAATTGCTCAATCCTGTAATCTGAAAATCCAACACCTGCTATTTCTAATTCCGTATTATTGATAAAACTATCTAATAAAAGTATAAGAGTAGATTGTTCCAAAGATGTAAAGTAACCTTTAGAATAACCTTCTACATTTTTTAAATGTTTTTCATATATGTTCTTCAAATCGCTTAATGCATCTGTAGCGTGATTGTCTTCAGCAATTATCGATTCATAGTCTTTAATTCTACTTTTCAGATCCTTGATTTTAAAAATTTGAGGATTAATAATGAAATTTATATACCCATAAATCAATAGTACACCTACTAGAACTACGAGCATATTTTTTTCTCTTTTAGTTAGTTTCATCGTCAATCCCACCTTTTATTTGAAAAGAGATTGTAAATACATAACCTCCAGTATTTGTAGAAATATTAGAAACAAATATATTCTCAAAATAAGTAAGTTCTCTTAGATTATGTTCAAACTCTGCTATAGACGCATTGTTTTTTGCAATGCCAGTAATTTGTATGGAGCTTTGACTAATATTAATATTTTGAAAAAACATCTCTTCAGGTACTCTATCGGTAATTGTTTGTAAAAATAGATCATTTATTATATCAATTTTTACCATTTCACTATCTATAGACTCTAAAGTTTTATAGTAATCCTCGAGTTCTTGTATTTGTTTTTTCTCATTGCTAATTTTTTTCATTTCTTCTTGGAGCTCTTCAGAATTTACTATAGCACTTATAAGCATAGTTTGATCTTTCATTCTTTTTATAATTAATTGGTTAACTATTGGTGTAATAACCAAAGCAAGAATAACAATAAAAATAGGAATATATATAACTAATTGACTCTTTAACAGCCGATTTTGTTTTGTTAAATATGGCTCAAAAAAGTTGAAATCTCTCATATTTACACCTGCTTACTTTCTAATTATTGCACCTATTGCATTAAGAAATGTAGTTATTGAAATATTTTTGATATCATTATTTTTAATATATATATAGCTTATATCATCTATGCTTTCTGTAGGAATATCAAAAAATAACTCAAAGTATTTAGTAATATTTTTTAAATTAGCATGCCCACCATATAGGTATATTTTACTAATTTTGTTTTCTGGACTTCTACTAGTATAAAACTTGAAAATTCTTTGTATTTCATCTAACCAATTATCTATGCAGCCACTGATAACTTCTTCTATTGCAATGTATAAAGATGAAGTACTATCATCTTTAAATGTGCTCTGCTCTAATTTTATTCTTTGTGCTTCTTCTAAAGAAAAATTAAAGTTATTGGCTATATTTAAATCAATTTCTTTTCCACCTATTGTTAGTAGCCTATTAAATCTTGAAATATTTTTATCAATAATATTAACATTAATATTATCATAACCTAGATCAATTATTGCAATAGTCTGATCTTGATTTTTGGGTTGACTGTTGATATTAAAATTATTTTCAAAAAGCTTTGCTATCCCATTAAAGTGTACATCTAAAGCAATTGGTTCTAATTCTAAAGCATTCGCTAATTCTAAATAGGTTTTAACAATTACTTTAGGAAGTGCAGCAACCACAATCTTAGATTTTTTAACTCCATCTTCCTCAAAGTCTTCTAGCTTTTTAGACTGTATTACATACTCACTTAGATCGGTAGGAAAGTGTTGTTGTACTTCAAAGAGCAATATTTGTTCTAATTCTTCATTTTTAACACATGGCAGAGATAATTCTCTAGTTATAATAGCAGTGCTATCTAAAGTAAATATTACTTTTTTAGGTTTTATCTTCATATTATTGATACATTCCTTAATCGCAGATTTTACTTTATTTAAATCTATAACTTGTCCATCATTTATAGAATTTGAAGGAGTATTTAAAGAGTCTATATGTAAGATATCCACCTTGTTACCTCTGTAACTACCTACAACTAATTTTGTTGTATATGCTCCAATATCGATTGATATTACATTTTTATTAAACATTACACTTTCTCACCTCATTTTCTTTTAATGAGCAACAAATGTCATAATATAATAACTGATTATACCATTCCCATAAAATAGCGTTATTATAGTTGCCAATACAATAAATGGTCCAAAGGGAATCATATCCTTTATATCCTTAAACTTAAGTAAAATAAGTATAATTGAAATAAAACCTCCAAGTATAAATGATAGAAATAAGTTAAGCAGAGTAAATTTCCATCCTAACCAAAATCCTAGCATGGCCATAAGTTTTATATCTCCTCCACCCATTGCTCCTTTAGTAGCAACAGCGATTAGTAACAAAAATCCTCCTCCAACTAAAAATCCAAACAAATATTGAAGGAAATTTAAAAAACTACTAAAATTAATAGCGTGAAAAATAAACCCACAAACGAATCCGAATATATTTATAGTATCAGGAATAATTTGGTGATAATAATCTATAATACCTACAACAATCAATATGCTACATAAAATTGAGTATGCTAAAAACTCTAGAGTAAGTCCAAATTTCAAATATACGCCTAAATAAAGTAACCCGTTAAGCATTTCAATTAAAGGATATTGATAAGATATTTTTTCACCACAGTATCTACACTTGCCCTTTATAAATAAAAAACTAAATACAGGGACTAGGTCCAAGGCCCTTAAACTAGTATTACACTTCGAGCAATGAGAAGATGGAAATACTATAGACTTTTTTAATGGTATTCTATAAATACAAACATTTAGAAAGGATCCTATTATAGTGCCTAACAATAAAGTTACAATAAGCATATACTCTCCCCCTATACCATTTATATTTTTAAAACCTTCATATTATAGCACTACTTATTATGCTCTATAAGTACAAACTTAGTTTAAATCTAAATTTAAACTGGTATCTAGTTAAAAAGGTAAATCTTCTGTATTAAAAGATTTAAAAATTATGGGAGCTGAACTTCCTAGAACAACTTCTTCAGCTATTATTATTCCTGAGAAATTGGCAGATCCTCCAGTAATGACCTTACCATTTGGAGCAAAAAGTATTCCACTTACCGAAACATTTCCTGATAGAATTATGTCTCCACTACTAACTATAACAACATCAGAATAACTGTTCCAAGTAGGAAATAAATATGTGCTACCATAATATCTCATACCATTTTGATGGGTAGTATTGTTTGAGTAACCTTTTTCTATATACCATTCTTTATCTTTAAACTTTGGCATACTTACATCTGGAAATTTGATTTCATCTGTTTTAATAGCTGGAATATCAATCCAGTGTTGTGTATTTAAATTTTTAGTATAATATAGCTGATCATAGACTATAGGGTTTCCATCCAGTGTTATGTTTCCATCTATATAAGTTGTTCCTCCCATAGCAGTACTTCCAATACTTGCACTTCCTTCCATAACTAAGTTACCTTTGATATAAAGTTCCTTTACAGAAATATTGGTATTGCCTCCTAGGCTTACAGTGTTGTTATTTTCTCCATTAATAATAATAGATGCATTCTCTCCGATAACACTTGCACTACCATTTGTAAGTTTAATAGTATTTGTAAAAATTACACATTGATCCCATTTACTAGGGTCCTCATCTATAGGAAAATCAGGAATCACTTTTTTGTATCGAATTGCAACACCATCTGAATTTAAAATTTCTTTATTTCGAGGCATATTCAAAATTACAACTTCCGTTCCTAATTTATAATTAGGAGCACTATTCTCACCTAGCATATCAAATTTCAAAATATTTTTAGTACTTTTGTTAAAATACAGTTCTTTTATTTCATCTGCAACATAATTAGATTTATCCTTATATCTATATTTTAAGACATTGTTTTCTAAATAAATATAATGGTATTCATTATCTGTTTTTTCCATTTCAGTTATAAGCGCTGGTAAGCTTAAATTAAGTATTTGAACATCTGAAGCAAATCGAGTTTCTTTTGTTATAAAATTAGTAGCTAGTCGAAGATTTTGTTGTAGATTTCCTTGGTATGACGCAAAATTGAAAGTTTTAAGCCCTAGTATGTTCAAAGAATTAATTATCAGCATAAAAATTCCTAGCAATGCTAAAACCAGCAATAATTCAATAAATGTGTACCCTTTATTGTTTTTTATTAAGTTTAAATTATATAGCCTACTATATTCCATTTTATTATTTGCCATACTAAATCCCCTTTTGTAAAAATAAAAATATAGTTATCATTTATATGGTATAAAATAAAATAAGGCAATTTTTTTATTCCCATATTCTTTTTCAAATTTTACTTCTTTGCCATCAATTGAAATAGTCCTTGATATATTTGGAAAGCTTATGTGTAGTGTTTTGCTTTCACCCACATCATAACTTTGATCACCTATGATGTCTTCCACTTGTTTTTGTAAATCACATATAACCTGAACCTTTTCTCCTGAATAAACAATTAGTTTATAACTATTCACATAAAGAGCAGACAATATAACAATAACTAAACCTATAACTGCTAGGGTAATTATAAGTTCTACTAATGTAAATCCTTTTTGGTTACTTAATTCTTTCATTTTTTATCTCTCCACTAATTTTTATACTCTGAAAAAATTTTATAATAATTTGTTCCTACTTTTTTTAATGTTATTGTTATAGCATTAGTAACACTATCTATTTTTCCTATAGATACAATATTGAGCTCTGATATTTCTCCAGAAATATCTATTTCTACAATACCATTTCCGAAGCTGACAGGATTCGATTTTTCTGATCTAATTAAATCTAGAACCAAACTCTCAAACTCATCTTCATCTAAGTTATTTGAACCATCAATAATATATTCTGCAATAGCTTCTGCTCCTGACTTTGCAATATAGTAGGCTTGCACTTTCTTTTCTTCCCTAGATACTTGACGGACTTCAGAAGTATTTAAAAATAAAAGCGTTGAACCTAAAATAGTTAGAACAAGCATTATAACTAATATGAGAGAAAGTGAGGAACCATTTTGATTGTTTAGATGCATAGGTATTCTCCTTGATGATTAAATTAATATAGCAAGAGGGCAAATTTCATTAGAAAAATGCCCTGTATTAATTATAGTTTTAATAACTTTATAGGTTGACAGCTGATAATTTAACCATTAAAAAATGCATTAATATCTTGATATATTAGTATATAATATCTGACTTACAAAGGATTAGACTCTACTTCTACATCCCCTATTTTCGTGATAGTAACAGTAAACCCAGTTTTACTAGTTACTTGTGCTTTTAATTTAGTACCAAGTAAATCTGTCATAATATCTTCAAGTTTATTACCATTAGCAGTGGTAATATTGACTTCTTTAAATGTTATCGGATCTTCTGTAGTATTTATAGTAATAGTGCCGTCTGCTTCTCCTGTTACTTCTATATCTCCATTAGCAAGGGCAATCATCACAGCATTTCTAATTACATCCATAGTAGCCTCGTCAGCTTTTTCTGCTGCTGTTTCTTTAAATCCACCAAACTTCGGAACCGCTATAGCCCCTAAAATACCTAAAATGGCGATAACAACTATTAGTTCAACTAGTGTAAATCCTTTCTGATTTTTCATCCTTTTACTAAACATTCTAATCATCCTTTTCTCCCCCTTTATAATTTTATGGTTTAAATCTCTCATTATTAGATTCGCTATATCTTTTCTAGCATCACTCCCTAAAAAGTCTTCTCTTATTAATAATGATTTTATCCTTAGAAAGATATTGTATTTATCATATCAAACATAGGTAAAATCATTGCTATTACAATTAGGCCTATAATAATAGCCATAACAATAATCATTAAAGGCTCAATCAACGTTGTCATTTTTCGCAATGCACTTTCCGTTTCTTCATCATAGAAGTTAGCTGTTTTATCCAATATGTCATCTAATTGTCCAGAGTCCTCGCCGATTTGAATCATAGAAATAACCATTGGTGGAAATACACCCATCTTTTCAATAGAATTAGTCAATGTAGCTCCCATAGAAATTTCATCAATCACTTGCCTCATTCCTAATTCCACTACCTTATTACCGGATACTTTAGCGGTGCTTTCTAAGGCTTGAATTAAAGGGATACCACTGGATAACAAAGTTGATAGGGTTCTAGTAAAACGTGACGTTACTACTTTTTGTGTAGCGCCTTTAACCACTGGTATTTTAAACTTTAGTCTGTCAAAAAATAGTTTTCCTCTTTCACTCTCATACAGTTGGCTAAATCCTAAAATAAATAATATAAGTGCAATAGTATACACATACCAATAGCTAGTTAATGAGTAACTAACAAAAAGTAATGCCCTTGTAGGAGCTGGTAGTGTTGTTCTTTCAAACATACTTAAAAAAGTTGGCATAACAAATACTAATAAAAATATTACTACTAAAATTGATACTGTAGATAGCATCAATGGGTATGCCATAGCACCTTTAATTTTATTAGTAATTTTATTTTCCTTCTCATAATGAATCGACATTCTTTCTAAAATTGCATCTAAATTACCACTTAACTCTCCAGCTTCAATCATATTTATAAGAAGATCTGGAAAAACCTTTTTATGATTTTTTAAGGAAGTAGAAAAGGCAGCACCTTTTTGGATATCATCATATACATCGTCTAGTGTATTTTTTAGCTTTTTATTTTCTGTTTGAACTTTTAAAACTTCTAGACAGTTTATTATAGGTATACCAGCATTTAGCATCGTGTAAAACTGTCTACAAAGAATAGCTAAATCTTTAGTCTTTACACTTTTAAATATAGAACTATCTAATATACTGTTTTTCTCAACAGTTTCTTTAACTTTTACCGGATAATGTCTACTTTGTCTTAGCATCGCTATTACTTCATTTTCGTTAACGGCTTCATATGTACCACTTAGACTCTCACCTTTATCCGTTATTGCTTTGTATTCATATAGGGGCATATTGCCACTCCCTTAAATTAAAGTTATATATTGATAGTACACTTAAAGTCCTATGGATCTTGTAATAAAATCTTGATCTACTGCACTAGCAAATGCCCATTCTTTTGATACTAACCCTTTTTTATATAACTCTGTAATAGATTGATCCATAGCTCGCATACCAAATTTAACCCCAGTTTGTATTGAGGTCTGGATTTGATGACTCTTACCCTCACGAATTAAATTCCTTATAGCTGGTGTAGTTGCCATCACTTCGTAAGCTCCTATACGTCCTGTTCCATCTGCTCTAGGAATTAATTGTTGTGATATTACCCCTTCTAAAACAGAAGATAACTGAATCTTAATCTGTTGTTGCTGATGAGGTGGAAATACATCTATAATTCTATCAACAGTTTTTGCAGCTCCTAAAGTGTGAAGTGTAGACAAAACTAGATGTCCTGTTTCAGCTGCCGTAATAGCTGTACTGATTGTTTCTAAGTCCCGCATCTCCCCAACTAAAATTACGTCCGGATCCTGTCTTAAGGCTGAACGCAGGGCATTAGCAAAACTAATTGAATCATTTCCAATTTCCCTCTGATTAACTATACTTTTTTTATGTTTATGTAAGTATTCTATTGGATCTTCTAATGTTAGTATATGGCAGTTTCTTTCATCATTGATAAGATCAACCATAGCGGCTAAAGTGGTAGATTTTCCACTACCCGTTGGTCCTGTAACTAATATTAGTCCCCTCTGCTTTCTTGCTAACTCCTTAGTTATTATAGGTAAGCCTAACTCTTCTATGGTTGGTATATTAAGAGCCACTACCCTCAATGCCATACTGTAACTCCCTCTTTGTTTAAAAGCATTTACTCTAAATCTACCTAACCCAGAATAGGCGAAGGATAGATCCAGCTCTCCCTTAGCATCTAATTTATTCAGTTCCTCTTGTGTCAGTACATCCTTTATTAATTTAGCAGATATTTCAGGAGTTATTGGTTGATTATCTATCTTTTGTAGTTTCCCATTCACTCTAACTATCGGAGGTACAGCTACAGTAATGTGTAAGTCTGAAGCCTTTAAATCAATTGCTATTTTTAGTAGGTTAATAATATCCATAGTATTTCTCCTATTCTAAACCATAGGCTATACGAGCAAGTTCTTCAACAGTTGTTATACCCTGGAATATAAGCTGTTTGCAATTTTCTTTTAAAGAAGTCATCCCATTTTCTAATGCCTTCTTTCTAATCTTATCTATACTTGATCTTTCATCAATTAATGCTCGTATTGCTTCATCGACACGCATAATTTCTTGAACCGCCTGTCTTCCTTTGTAGCCTGTGTAATTACAAACATTACATCCCTTTCCCCTATGTAGTAATACATTTTCTTCTATATCTAGTATTTTTTTATCCACTGATGTTGAATGATAAGATTCTCTACAATAAGGACATATTTTTTTTATTAATCTTTGCGCTACGACCCCAATAACCGAGGAAGAAACAAGGTATGATTCAATACCCATGTCAGTAAATCTTGTCACAGTTGAGGCTGTATCATTAGTATGCATTGTGCTTAGTACAAGATGACCTGTGATGGCAGCCCTCACTGCAATATGAGCTGTCTCTCCATCTCTAATTTCTCCGACCATAACAATATCAGGATCTTGTCTTAAAATTGCCTTAAGTCCACTAGCAAAGGTTAATCCTGCTTTATTGCTGACCTGCACTTGATTAACCCCTTCCAACCTATACTCAACCGGATCTTCTATTGTAATAATATTACGAGCCACATTATTTAATTCTTTTAAAGCAGCATATAAAGTTGTTGTTTTCCCACTACCAGTTGGGCCTGTAACCAAAATAATACCATGTGGACTTTTAATAATTTCATCAAATATTTTAAAATTATCTTGTGTAAATCCAAGTTGCTCCTTAGAAATAACAACACTGCTTCTATCTAATAGACGTATTACAGCCTTCTCCCCGTACACTGTTGGCAATATCGAAATACGCATATCAATATCTCTACCATCAATTACCATTTCAACTCTACCATCTTGCGGAATCCTTTTTTCTGCAATATCCATCCTACCAAGTATTTTTATTCTTGATATTATTGCCTGATGGGCTGATTTAGCAATAGACATGATTTCTTGCAAGTCTCCATCTATTCTAAAACGAAGTCTTAATGTTTTCTCATAAGGTTCTAAGTGGATATCACTAGCATTTAGTCTAACAGCTTGCTTAATAAAGGAGTTAACCAGCCTAACCATTGGTGCATTGCTAATATCTAGGGTGTCCTGTGCTTCTAGATCATCTAAATCTGGCATTTTATATTCTCTTTTAAACTCCTCTATCGCATTTTCTGCACTTTCGCTACCATAATATCTATTAATAGCATTTTCAATGTTTTGTCTTGTTGAGATGGCAGGTATAACTTCTAATCCAGTAGCTATTTTAATATCGTCTACAGCAAAAATATTTAAAGGGTCTGACATAGCTACTATTAAATTACCTCGCTCTTTTTTTACAGGAATTAACATATGTCGTCTTGCTAATTTTTCGCTAATTAGTCTAGGCATCTCTGGATTAATAAAATACTTCTCCAAATCTAAGTGAGGAATCCCTAATTGAAATTCTAGCACCTCAATAATTTGACTTTCTTTAACAAAACCTTCATCAATTAGGAGCTCACCAAGTTTTTTAAAAGTAACCTTCTGGAGCTCTAATGCTTTTTCAAGCTGCTCCTGCTCAATTAGTCCGGCTTCTATTAATAAATCCCCTAAACGTTTAGTTTTCCCACTCATATAGAACCCCTCATTTGAAAAATATTGTATAAAAAAACTAACTATATATTAAATAAATATAAAGTTAGCCGGTTACGCCACTACATCCATACAGCATAAGCGTCCATCTATATCTGTATTTCTTCTGTTCATGTTATTTGATTGTGTTATTTCATAATTGCAATAGGGCTTTTGCACTAATTATATTTATTCTATCTAATTTTAAAAATTCCTGCAATATAATTATATTTGAATTATATTATATTTAAAGTTTTTGAATGATTCTTTTTATTTCATCAAAATTCAATATTTTTCCTGTCCATATTTCAAAAGCTAGAATTGCTTGGCCGACCAGCATATTTAATCCATTATAAGTAGTTAAGCCTTGGCTTCTGGCCACTTTCAAAAGTGGGGTTTCATATGGATTATATATTAAATCATATACTATCATATTTTTATGAAGTTTTAATTTATCTTCAAATGGAACCAATCCTTTTAACTTACCCATTCCTACAGGTGTACAATTTACCAATATATCTACATTTTCTAATTTAAGATCATTAGGAGTAACAACTTGTGTTACTTTTCCTAAAAAATTTTTATTATTATTGTTAACTATATAAAGAATCTCTTCTGCCTTCTCAATATTTCTATTACAAATAATAACCTCGCAATCGGCTTTTAAACAAAGAGAAATAGCTATACTTTTTGCCGACCCACCAGCACCAAATAGACAAATAGTCTTATTTTTTATTTCTATTCCATCTTGAGCCAGTCCATAAATAAATCCTGACCCATCAGTATTGTAACCAATCAATTTTCCATTTTCATTTTTTATTGTATTTACAGCTCCAATAAGCCTTGCTTCTTTAGATACCTCATCTAAATAATTTATTACTTCTATTTTATGAGGGTATGTTACATTTACACCTACATATTCTAAGGCTCTAATACCCTCAATTGCCTCTTTTAAATAATGCTTTTTTACTATATGATTAACATATATCATATTTAATTTATGAGTTTGAAATCCATAGTTGTGTATAAATGGAGAAAAACTGTGCTCTACAGGATCTCCAATAAGAGCAACAGTTTTTGTTTTACCGCTGATTGTAATCATCTATTTATCCCCCCTATGATCCTTTAAAACCACCCTCAATACATGTCTTTCAATCTTTCTTACAAAGGTTGTCCACCAAAATTCTTTACCTTCTATAGGTACTACTAACACTGTAAATAATCTCATACGATTTCCACCTAATACATCTGTGAAAATTTGATCTCCAATTACAGCAGTATTTTCTATTTTTGTACCCATAACCTCCATAGCCCTTTTAAAAGCACCTACTCTTGGTTTTGATGCCCTATGTATTGCAGGTAACTTTAATTCTTCATTGAAAGTAACAACCCGGTCTTCTGTGTTGTTAGAAACTAAGCACACTTTAAAACCTTCCTTTTCAAGGTTTAATAACCATTCTTTCGTTTTTTCACTAGCATATTTAATTTCCCAAGATACTAATGTATTATCAATATCTATTATTAGCCCTTTAATATTTTTTTGCTTAAGTTTTTCTAAATTTAACTTTAAAACCGATTCTACATATAAATCAGGAGTCAATAAATTTACCATGTCCGTATATCACCTCATTAACATATTCAGATATTAGTTTAGCATATATTCCCACTAAACCAAAGCATTTATTATATTAAGTATTATATCCTATATATATAAATTAATATGTTATGAGAACTAAAATTGATTAATAAATTAAACTACAACTTAGATATAATCTCTACTCTATCTAAATTGTAGTTTAATTTATACTTCTATTTTTTTCTTAAATAATAATTCAAGTGCATTTTTCCTGTTTCTTTTGAACTGGCAAGTGTACCCGATAATTCTTCCTTAGCTTTTTGAATACCATTCTTCATTTCTGTTTCACAAATAGGACAATACTTATGATATGCAGATAATAATAGGCAGTTACATCGCAAACATTGAATATTTAAATGCTCATTAGGAATTTCAACTAGTCTCCCATCCTTAATAAAGTTGTTAATTACATGGATAGGAATTCCCAATCTTTGTTCCATTTCATAGGCAGTAGCTCCCGGATATTCTCTTAAATATTCTCTAATTTTATCGAAAACCTCTTCTACAACTCCATAACATCTAGAACAATACTCCCGAAGTGAATTTTCATGAATAGGTGTCTTGCATCGTTTACATGTCTTCAATCTTCTACTTAATTTTCCCATCTTATTTTCACTTCCTTTAAAAATTTATAAACTTCTAATATATCCCTATAATAATTAAGATATCATTATAACAGGCAGAATAAAATAGTAATAAACTCCCATTAATTTTAAAATATAGTTTCACCTATTATTTATACCATATCCTATGTATATATTATCGGATTATTCTATTAAATAGATTATTGCTTAATACAAATAAGAATCTATGACCTTCCAAGTAATTTTTTCACCAATTATAATTAGCATTCCAACCCACATAGTTCTTTCTTTAATACTCATGCTGCTATCCCTCTCCCTCCTTTTCGAGTTGTCTATTATATATAAATATTAATACAATATATACCCCCTATTTGATTTTTTAAATTGTTATATATTAATAATTTTTATTTCTTTCGAATAGAATATATCCTATTTCTTACCATATGTATAGGTTCGTCTTTTGTCGTAAGAATTCTTTTATATTTTATATAATAGTTGTTAGCTTTATCATTTATGATAACATTAATTATGATAATAATAAAATAATTAAAGGCCTTTATTCTGACCTTTAATTATTTCCATTCAATGCTTTATTTAATTTTTTTATTGCTCTTTTTCAATTCTAGAAACATAGGATCTTGAAATACCTAACATCTTAGCAATTTCACGTTGTATTTTAGATCCACCATTGCATATTCCATATCTGAGTTCTATCACTATCCTCTCTCTTGACTTCAATACACTGGCCATCTTAGAATATAGCTTTTTAATTTGCATTTTCAATTCTAGTTCATCTACTACTTCATCTGGATCAGTTACTAATATATCAATTAATGATATTTCGTTATCACCTATATGTTGTCAACTAATTAGTTTAATAACTCAATACAGCCATCCGGCGCATGACTCGTCGCAAGAGCCTGAATAAAAAGAATTTAATTTTGAGTCGGACTCTCAGTCAGTAGAGTCGAGAGAAATCACTTCCCACTTTCCAAACAGCGTCAAGATTTCAATTCAACCAGGTCACAGATATTCCTTACCGTAGGGCTTATGCCATTGGCATTCACATAAGAATTTATTGCCTTTAGAATTTCTTTATCTATTTTAGTTAGCATGATAATTACCCCTTATTTCTTCATTACTATCAATCAACTTTGTATCCATTGCTGATAGTATGTTCTCTATCTTAAAGGTTCTAAGTTGCCCTTTATCTATATCTAGCGTTTTTATAATTTCATTATCCATCTTTAATACCTGAATTCTTCTTTGAGTTATTTCTAAACCCTTCATATACATAATGGTTATTACTTTGTGATTAACTAAAGAGTATTTTAATGATTGATTTACCATATTATCACTCCAAACATGTGTTCTTGATATTATATTACCAGAATATATGTTCGGTGTAAAGAGTAAAAGGTAAAATGAGGTTAAATGGATATAAAAAGAGGGTACAGCCTAAGCTCTACCCTAATACTCTAAAACTCTACAAATCATATAATTATCTAATAAGTTTTGATTAAATAATTGTGCATAAAGGTACTCTGACTAGAACTAGACGATCAGTTGCATTTTCAACATTAAATACTAAGAATACATTTTGACCTACTACAAATGCACAAATAAGGTTTCCTCTTGGAGGAATTGTGGTAACTATTTGACAACGCATAACTCCTGCCGCTATTAACGCCGCTGCTTGAGCTGCTGTTATCTCTATTATAATCACTTCTTGCCTCTCGATACCCATAACTTCTATTTCAATTTCTATAAGCAAGAAGAACCTTCCGTCTATCTGAGCTACACATGTTGCACCTACACTAATTGGATCATTGCAAGGATTGTTGCACCTTTGTGTATTAATTTCTTGATTATAATCCATTATTTTCGCCTTCCTTTTTTTATATTAGAAAAGTCGCTCACTGCTTTGCTTCTTTCCCAATACAAGTATATTGCGTACTGGCAAAAGTGTTACTATAAAATTTTTTTAAAAGGTATATCTCTAGTTCGACTCTATGTTAAGAATCTTTGTATAGATCAAACTATTAATATAATTTTTTTCTAGAGCACACAATGTATATAGTCTCAACCAATTTTTTTATTTGTGCAGAATAAAAAGCAGGATAGCCTAAGCTACCCCATTGCTCTGTTTTATATATCTTTTTAACATCCGAAAAGTCCACGTCTGCAAAATAGTACAACAAGTAATAAGAAGAAGAACAGCATACTTTCTCCTGATTCTCTAAAAATACCACAGTTGCAGAAAATGATAACTAATAGCAAGAAAAAGAAAAGCAAACTATTTCTATTCTTTCCAAAAATACCGCCAATACCGCCAATACCTCCATCGCAACCCCTATTATTTTCAATATTTCCTACTAAATTTTCATCGCAAACTCCACTTTTTTCAATATTTTGGACTAAACTTTCACCACACTCTCCACAATTTTCAATAATTTCGCTCATATATTACACCTACCTTTTTTAATTTTAAGTACTGCAAAGTACACACTTTTTTTCTTTCCGTTCCAAAACTATTAGTAGTTGTAATATATACTATGAAATTACATATAAACTGTTCTATATTTTTACTTTAAAAATAAAAAAGTTATATTCTCAATATTACCATATATCCATTTATTAACTTTCAAGTATTCATATTCATCATCTTAGTATATTAGCAGTTATAACGTACAAAATATATTTATGTCTTTAGATAGAAAGGATGACGTTTAATGGAAGTAAGGAAAAATATTATCGTCCCCTTAGGGTATGGTAAGTTTATTAGGTCCGATAAGATTATTGCGCTTGAACCTATTGAGAATGATCGAGGTCCTGGGAAAAGAACTTATGTTTATATTGAAGAAATCGATAGTCCTTTGATTGCTTCTCGTACAGAAACATCAATTTTAGCTAACATAGTTGAAACTCCTAAAGAAATTATAGAAGCAACAGCTGCATTAGAACTTTTGCAAGATATACTAGATGATATTCAACAAATTGGACCAATGCTTAAAAAAAGTATAAAAAAAGAAGCTAACCTCGATTTAGATAAGATTGTAATCAGAATCCAAGAAATCCTTAATCATGAAATAGGAATTGACGAAAAACACTAATAGAATAAAAAAGACAAAGACTAGGAGAGAGTCTCTCACCTAGTCTAATCCCTTTTTGACTTTGTGGCTTTAGGATTATTAGCGCTATTAATATGAATAGACACAAAATAATCTGCCCTAGAACTATTTGCAATTTCAACTCTTGTTAAATATTCTTTAATGATCTTCCATTCCATGGTTTTTCTTTCAATTGAAATGGTGTTTGCCGGGCTGCTTGAAGTTAAATGTTGTTTCTCTAATGATTCTTTTCCAGGCACTGATCCTAATATTAAAGCTTTAGCATGTCTATCAATTATGGAATTAAGTGGTTTTACGCTACTATTCATTACTAATTCCTCCTGTTAATAAAACCACCTTAGCTTATTTTAACACAACCTCTAAACTGTAACTAATAGGAGTAAGAAAAGGACATAACAAAGTTCCAATCTTCTTAATATCAATTGTTAAATTTTTTGTATATTTACATTCAATTCAATATATTTTTCTATAAAATCATCTATTTCTATGTTATTTAAATCCACTTCTGAATCACGATTTCTGTAAGAATATCTCTTCTATTTAGTTCTGAGTTCTCTAATATTATTTCCATTAACTCATTTAGAACCGTACCAACCTGCTTTCCCTGTGGTATCCCTAATTGAATTAAATCATGCCCATTAATTTCTAAATCTTTTATAGATAATGGTTGTTTCTCATTTAAAATTCGTTCAACTTCATTCTTTAACTCAAATATATTACTTACACCGTCCTTTTTAGTTGAACCATTTATGTCTGCAATCTGAAGTTTAAATAGCCTTTCAATATTGTCAATTCCCACTCTATTAATAAATTTTTTAGTGTTCTTAACTCTTAAGTTCTTATATCTAGACATGTGCTCCCTAACCAAAATTATAACTTGTTCAATGGATTTATTATCATACTTTAGTCTCTTCATTACTTCCTCTGCAATGTCTGAACTTTTTAAATGATGTTTATAGAAATGACCTACACCATCTTCGCCTAGACTGAATGTTTCTGGCTTTCCTATATCGTGAAATAATGCCGCCAACCTTAATATTAGATCTTTCTCAGTATTGTCAACTACACTTAAAATATGACTAAAAACATCTTTGTCATGGTTTGGGTTGTGCTGCTGAAATCCAACGCATATTTCTAACTCTGGTATGATATATTTCAACAGATCAGCACTACTCAGCAGCTTTAAACCTCTTGCTGGCATATCTGTCATTAGGATTTTATTCAATTCTTCTCTAATTCTTTCTTCACTAATATCTATAACATTTTTAGATAGCTTTTTTATTTCCTTTAATGTCTCTACATCTAAACTATACCCCAGCTGTGCAGAAAACCTTATTGCTCTTAGCATACGTAAATAATCTTCACTAAATCTTTCAGAAGGATCACCTACGCATCTTATTTTTTCGTTAAAGATATCTGCAATTCCACCATAGTAATCAATTAATCCTTCTTTATTATTGTAGGCCATTGCATTAATTGTAAAATCCCTTCTTTTTAGATCTTCTTTTAAGTTATTTGTAAACTCAACTTCTTCTGGATGTCTACCATCTGTATATTCTCCATCAATCCTATATGTGGTTACTTCGTAATTTTCTTCATTAATAACTACAGTGAGAGTTCCATGCTTTAGTCCAGTAGGTATGACTTTAAAACAACTAAATACCTCTAACATTTTTTCTGGAGTGCAGTTAGTGCATATATCCCAGTCATTAGGTATCTTATTTAGAATGCTGTCCCTCACACATCCGCCAACA
Organism: Alkaliphilus sp. B6464; assembly: GCF_018141165.1. Lineage (NCBI taxonomy): Bacteria > Bacillati > Bacillota > Clostridia > Peptostreptococcales > Natronincolaceae > Alkaliphilus > Alkaliphilus sp. B6464. The sequence continues at coordinate 2,556,504 of NZ_CP058557.1, read as the reverse complement.
ATATATCCATCATAACCATAAAAACTTAATATACCTAATATCCTATGTACTTCTTGTGGCATTTGAATTTTCATTTTAAAAGTCTCCTTCTGTTGATTTCAATCAATAATTCCTCGACTTTATTAAAGTTGGGCTTAAATGGTAATGGTGAATTATCAGCAGCATACTTCAATTTTACCTCATATTGATTTACTAATTCAAAGAATTCTTCTTTAAACGAACCATCTTCATTCTGATACTTACCATCCCTAATTTCTAATAAGAGTTCACGATCATTCTCCCTATAGGTATTTATACCTTTCCCTTCTAGCAATTCTGTTCCCATAGCTAATAATCTTACTAAATGCATTGCATGTTTGTTTAAATGTAAATCATCTTTCTTTCTATTTCTATGGTTAAGCTTACTATAGTCTTTAATTACATTCCCCATCTCAGAATAGATATTTTTGAAATCTCGTAGTGGATAGATTGTGGATAATTATCTCTTGCTAAAGCATTTTGGAGCCTTCTCAATTGTCGGGTAGGGCAGAAGTATTACTACTTCCTTCCCCCCTAAGAACCGTACTTGTGACTTTCACCACATACGGCTCAAGCCCACTTTTTTCTAAAAGTCTATACTCTTTTATTATTCAAGGCTTTTTTATATTTTAGAATTTCTTTCGTATCTGGGATTTCTCCTTTGATTGGATACGTTCTATGAAATTCAGTATGGCAAGATATGTGAGTTAATACCATATTCTTTATTGTATTCTTTCCACCCTTAGATATTGGCTTTTTATGATGAATTTCAGTTCCTTCCTTATCGTCAACTAATGAGTTACCACATAGATAACATTTATAGTTCTGGAATTTTGCCATTTTCTGTTTTATATCAACATTTTGTCTATTAAACTCTTTAATATTCCTTTTATGGAAATATTCTTTGAGGTTAGCATCATATGGCGAATTATTCATCTTTATTAAAGTGTGTCTTATTATAGAAGTCCATCCCATTTGGTATAATTGTATACCTTTATCTGGGTCGGTTAATATCCATTTATTTTTACTTTGACCAGTTTTATCCGGTTTAAAGTATCTTTCACACTTCCATTTCCAACTTTTTGTAGGGTGTAGTCTTTTTAAAAACTTCACTATCTTTCCAAATATATAGTTATCCATTGAAGAGAAAATCTCGCTTGAACAAGTAGATTTCCAGTAGTTAGCAGTACCTCTTATTAGTGGATTTAACTTATTTATTAGATAGTTAGCATTTTTACCCTTATTATGTTCAAACACATCATATATTTTAGCTTTGAATTTCTTTATGCTCTCCTTAGATGGTTTAATTAATAATTTTGTTTTATTATGGTCATTGTAACTTCTAACATTAAATCCTAAGAAATCGAAACCTTCTGTGATATGAACTATCCTTGTTTTATCATCGGCTAATTCTAATCCTCTTTTATTTAAGTAAGGCGTTAATTTATCGTACATACTCTTAGCTTCTTCTTCTTTTTCACATATGATAACAAAGTGAGTAGACCTAAGGAACCTCCCCTTAAGTCCCTCTCAGAACCGTACGTGAACCTCTCAGCTCATACGGCTCCCATTATCCAGCCGATGGTAATATTCCAAACCTCCAGTGTGCAAACAGATTCTTATCACGCCTTGCTATTATACCAAGCCAATACTCAGCACGTCGCCTTGACCCTCGCTTCTTATATTTTCTACGAACCCAGTTAACAAGACATCCATTGATATACCTTAATACATCGTATATCTCTGATTTGTAGAAATGCGTGTAATAATTAATCCAACCCTGTATCTTACTATTGAACATATTTGCTATATCCCATAAATCTTTGTCAGGTTTCAGTTGCAATTTCCAACTTCGGACTTCTTTCCGTATAGATTTCTTTGCTTTCTCGCCAATAGCTGGAAGAAAGTTTGTAAAGAATTTTCCATACTTATTCTTTGCATGTCTTGGTCTGAATGTATACCCTAAAAAGTCAAAAGATGTATATTCATGATTCCCCTTTCGGTCTTCATCTTTACAATACACGGTTCTTGTCTTTTCTAAGTTCAATCCAAGTCCAAACATCAGAAATCGCTCTTCTAATCTTCGTTGAAGATACTTCGCCTGCTTTAAAGATACGCAATGTGCTATTCAGTGAGTAGACCTAAGGAACCTCCCCTTAAGTCCCTCTCAGAACCGTACGTGAACCTCTCAGCTCATACGGCTCCCATTATCCAGCCGATGGTAATATTCCAAACCTCCAGTGTGCAAACAGATTCTTATCACGCCTTGCTATTATACCAAGCCAATACTCAGCACGTCGCCTTGACCCTCGCTTCTTATATTTTCTACGAACCCAGTTAACAAGACATCCATTGATATACCTTAATACATCGTATATCTCTGATTTGTAGAAATGCGTGTAATAATTAATCCAACCCTGTATCTTACTATTGAACATATTTGCTATATCCCATAAATCTTTGTCAGGTTTCAGTTGCAATTTCCAACTTCGGACTTCTTTCCGTATAGATTTCTTTGCTTTCTCGCCAATAGCTGGAAGAAAGTTTGTAAAGAATTTTCCATACTTATTCTTTGCATGTCTTGGTCTGAATGTATACCCTAAAAAGTCAAAAGATGTATATTCATGATTCCCCTTTCGGTCTTCATCTTTACAATACACGGTTCTTGTCTTTTCTAAGTTCAATCCAAGTCCAAACATCAGAAATCGCTCTTCTAATCTTCGTTGAAGATACTTCGCCTGCTTTAAAGATACGCAATGTGCTATTCCATCATCTGCGTATCTTGCCCAAGGTATTGTTGGAAACTGTTTTGTCATAAAGTCATCAAATACATAGTGTAGAAACAAGTTTGAGAGTACTGGACTGATTACCCCACCTTGTGGTGTACCAGAAGTTCTTTCGATGACTGTTCCATCCTCCATTTGAAATGGTACAACCAGCCAGCGTTTAATATACATAATTATCCATGCTTCTTCTGTATGCCGACTTACCATTTCTATTAGGTAATCATGCCGTATATTATCGAAAAGACCTTTAATATCAAATTCTAACACCCAATCTTTTCTCCAACATCTTTCTCTTGTGATCTCCAATGCTTGTATCGCTGATTTATTCGGTCTATATCCATAGGAATCCTCATAGAATATTGGTTCTACACAGGGTTCAAAGTACATTTTAGCCACCATTTGTGCAACCCTATCTTCTACTGTTGGTATTCCTAAGATACGAGTCCCTCCATTTTTCTTAGGTATTGCTACTGCCCTTACAGGTTTGGGGAAGTAACTCCCTGATGACATCCTATTCCAGATTTTGTATAGATTATTATTTAGATTCTTCTCAAAATCTTCAATTGATTGTTCATCGACTCCGTATGTTCCCTTGTTTGCTTTCACCTTTTCGTAGGCTTCTTTCACTTTCCATTTTGAAATATTATATGGCTTTGTTTCTTGCATAAGCTCCTCCTCCTTTCAAAGTTGACTTATTCTTGAAACTGAATAACTCGGGTTCTTCACTCCATTCCCATTACAGAAACTTCCTCACTACTACAACCCAATCTGCCCCCATGACTGCATTGGTACTCTTATCTTGCGGTTCTTCCGCTTGATATACTCCCTTGACATCAGTCCGTGGGTTCCCACGTTCCGTACAGACGCCTGTATTAAGTTCATGCCACCTTTATGCCGCCCACCATCTAGGCAGTAAACAGGTTTCCCCTAGACTTATCCCAGATTAACGACAACCCCCTGGTTTTGATGGAATCTCTACGCTTTCGACATTTTCGTAAGTGGTTCACTTGCTCGTTCATCTCCTTAATACGCACTTGACAGTTTAGATACTGCCTTTTCCTTAACGCTCAATACCATGGCTTTTGACCACAGCACCTTAAGGTAGTTTGAAACCTCCACCTGTATGGCGATTTCGGCGGGCCTACCGCCATCATCTGCACAGCATAGCTGTCTTCAAGTAGCTACGCTACTTGGACACGCCTTCGTGGCGCACAGTCATCTGCATATCTTACTACACTAATACTACCTCTGTTTTCTATTTCTTTAATACCTTTTCTTTTATATTCATAGTATTTTACTCCTACTGCTTTTTCTAAGCCATGTAAAGCTATATTTGCAAGTAAGGGAGATATTATACCACCTTGAGGTGTTCCTTGTTCCGTAGTATTGAATACTTTATTATCTATATAACCTGCTTTTAACCATTTAATAACTAAGTCTTTTGCAGGGAAGTTACCTAATTGTTCAATGATATAATCGTGATTTAAGTTGTCAAAGCAACCTTTGAAATCTCCTTCAAATATCCATTGCTTCTTTTTAGGTGCTAATTTATTAAAGATTGCTTCAATGGCATCATGTGTACTTCTTTTTGGTCTGAACCCATATGATGTTGGTTCAAATCTACATTCCCATTGTGGCTCTAATGCCATTTTGATAATGTTTTGGTACACTCTATCTTTAATTACTGGAATACCTAATGGTCTTAATTTACCATTTTTCTTTTCAATATAGATACGTTTAGCAGGTTTTGGATTGTGTAAATTTATGTCTTGAACTACCATTTTATTATATAGATTAGTTCTATCTTTTGGTGTTAAAGCTTTGTATCCATCTACTCCTGCTGTTCTTTTGCCTTTATTAATTTGAGTTACCTGTTTTATAGATAGTAATAGAGCAGATTTACTTCTCATAAGAAGTCTTTGTAGCTCCCTTACTTTTCTATGATTTCTTTGACTTTCAGCATTAAATATCCGTTGTTGAAGCTTCTCCACATATCTTTCTATCTTAGTCCATTCGACTTGCGATATATCCGATATTAGAGAAGTCGTGGACTTTCTGCTGATTTTATTTAAGTTTTTCACCGAAGTATTCATCACTTACTCCTCCTTTATAGATTATCTTCTTTCCGTTTTATTAATGGTGTGAACCATTCTAAAGTCAGCACTCTTTCGAGTTGTATCAAATGATACTATCCAGTAGGTTATTTCCATTCCCTTTGTCTTTCGACATACTGGCGTTAGCTTTTTTAGAAATCCTTTATCCTCTAAGGGATTGTATCTTCCTTACGGTTGACCTACATAATTTCTTATGACCTTATAGGACTTACCTTGTTTAACTACTGTCAGATACGAATAGGTTAGGTTTATCCAATACACCAGAGAGCTTGTTGATTTCTCAACATTGGTTATCACACAAGAACCAGCCCATGTTCTTTTTCTTAACTCTCATTAGAGGTATCAATTCCATTTCCTCTATCTACGCTTATGATGCTTATAGATATTCACTTATCGTTAACCATATTATTCTTTCCCTTGCCCATGTTTCATTGGAATTACTACACAATTAGGCGTTTCTCTCATGCAACCCAACATACCAATTACTCGGTAAGCAGTTTCGAGTGGGAATATCATGATAACTATGATACCTTCCTTATTTGGAAGGACTGACGAATTGGAAGTAGTTACTTACAAGTCGCACGAGCAGTTGCATATCCACCAAAGCTGTGTATTGCTCTTTTCGATAAAAATAAATCTATATTCTCCCTTATAAGCCTTCCTTCTTCTGACAATATAAATACATGTTCATCTTTTGTACCTAGCATTTCAACAGTATTGGGGTTACAATTTAATAATAATCCAATTACTTTTTTAAGTCCATAAATTGTAGTATCAGTAGAAACATCCTCAAATTGTTCAAAATTGGATAATCCTAAAACTTCTTTTTCCCCTTCAATTGCAATTCCTCTAATATCTAAATCACTTGTTTCTATGTTAGTACCATATGCATATGAACCTCCCGTTGTTAGTAATATAATCCTATCTCCAAGATGTTCATTATTCCTTAAGAAATCATATTCTTTTGATTCTAGTTTGTTTTTTATATTCTCTATATTCATTTGTTTTCCCCCTTTTTCTTACAGCCAGAACAAACTACTCTTTTCTCTTTATAATCTTTCTAAGTTCGGCTACGATATACTCTGCACGTGTTAAGGGCTTGTCTGGTTTAAATGTACCGTCTGGATAACCTTTTAGGATTCCCTTTTCAGTACCTTCTTTTATTTCCTTTTCTGCCCAATGTCCTTTGATATCTTTGAATTTTATTTCTTCTGACATATTATCATCTTCATTCTTTGGATTATCTATTTCTATCTCAAAGCTATCTGGAAAACTAAAAACACCAGCGAATTCGTCATATGACTTAGAATTCTGCTTTAAGAACTTCCTAATATCCTCACAATTCCAGCTAGGATACTCACTTAGTATTAGTGAGATACATCCTGCAATTACAGGTGCACAACTTGATGTACCATTATAATAGTGGAAAAATCCTTCATCTTTATTTCTAACATAGATATTTCCTTCGGTATATACATCTAACTCTTGTGATACGGAAGATTCTACATTTGTTCCTGCAACTGCAATTGTATGCTCTGAGTTAGCTGGAAATTGTACATCTCTATTCGATTCGTTTCCACTTGCAGCTACAAAAATACCTCCCCAATCATAGAATTTTTTTAAGGCTTCTCGTCTACTAGAATTATTCATGCATGTAAATGAAGCATTAATTATTTTTATATCATTTTTTATGCAGTAGTCTACAACTTGGGGGAAATCTATTTTTGATGCGTATATCTCTGCTTCAGGATTAATAAGCTTAATCACCTGTGCTGTCCATGAAGCATGCATAGCATAGCTACCTACTTTAACTACTTCCTTAATACCTAGGAAACCTAAATCATATGGTATATCTTTTTCCATAACCATGACCTTTGTTTTGCCTGTAAAACTAGGTAAATTAAATTTATCTAACCGTTCCTTGTTTTGCTTCTGTAAATATTTAATCACTTATAAAATCCCACCTTTCGTATATTATTACTTTACACTGAAATCTCACCTGTTGCTAGATATATCTCTACTGCTGTTCTATAGCTTTCTTCTACTACTGGCTTTTCACTTTTTATTCTCCTTTCTTATTTCTTACTTGCCCCTTATGCTGGCCGGCTACAACTGAGGAATTCTTTCTTCATTCCCTAACAATACTAAAAATGGCGAAATAAAAGCACCTATTTAGATGCTAATTATCAAATTTTCTTTTTAAAGCTTTAATATCTTTATCTATTTCCTTTTTAAGCTTTTCTATCTGTTTAATTAGTTTCTGCGCTTGTTTAATATCCCTGCTTCTTATATTGTTATATTTATCTTGTAGTATCCTCATTTTCTCTTGTTTTCTCTTAATTAGTATACTGCTATAATAGCTTGTGTATTGTGTGTCACAGTGAGGACAAGTGAAATAAAATTTCTCGATATTGTTCTCTAATTTCTGTACTTGAATCTCTATTATGAATTCCTTTGTACATCTATCACAAAATGTTGTTTTCATAGTAGTCCCCCTTTTACTAATCTAATATTTATAATTTATTAATTAAAGTAGAAGCATACACACATAGTATAATATGCCTATCAGGATTCATTGACCTTACTTTATAATATCCTATAATGTCACTATACTTCTTTATCTATCATTGTGTTCATTATTGACTATATTTTTTTAACAATAAAAAATGTCCAGGGGTATATTTTACTCCAACCCCATGGCTTTTTAGTTGTCTAAAAATATATTTGGTTGCTATTTGTTTGTTTTATTGAATGAAAAAAGAGCCGATGGCTCTATAATTAATTTGACTATCTTAATATATAAGTAGCTAATACAGACTGCAGCTCATATATGTTAAGACTCTTATTAAATTGTTTCTCAATTGGTGCCGATGTTCCAGAAATCCATATCTTCAACTCAGCATCTAAATCAAAATGTCCTGCTGTTTCAATGCTAAAATGAGTTATACTCTTATATGGAATTGAATGATATTCGATTTTCTTACCTGTCACTCCTTGCTTATCCACCAATATCAATCTCTTATTAGTGAATATAAACATATCTCTTATTAACTTATACGACTTTTCTATAGTCTCATTTTCAGCTAAAATATTAGCATATTCCTTGTTTACATCTTTAATATTTACCTCAGATGCATTTCCCATTATTCCACCTAATAAGCCCATAATACCCCTCCACTAATAAAATTATATATTTTTTAATTCTTCATGAAATCTTAATATCCTCTATAAGATTGATAAAAATAATTCAATTACCGCAATAAATACGCAAATTTCGACAAATTTTTTATATCAAGTATACTATAATATTCTCTATGACTTTATTTAAAAGGAGTTGTTTTTGTGAAGAAAGAATTTTTAATATTATTAATTAACCAAATAGAAATTTTTAAGAAATGTATATTTCAATTAATAAGCCATTCAAATTTTAGTTTAAGTAGTCCTGAAGTCTTAAGCATCGGTACTATGCTAGATTCTTTAATTGAGATTTATTATTTACTTTAATATATCATTATATTCTAAATTTAATTCGTTTTTTAAACGTATACGTTTACTTTATCTTAACGAACTTATTCAGTACGTAATTATAATATTTATATTTTTTCTCTTCTACTGCTAATACTCCAAAATATATTAGTAACAATATTCATTTCTAATAATTAGTTATCATCGCCTCTCCATACCTTCCCCTAGTCCTAGATCTTTTGATATAGAATAAGTAACATAATTTCCCCTATATTCATTTAACCATTGGTGATAGAATAAAAAACGTAGAACATAAACGTGGTATGTCCTTGAATCTGATATAATAAATTTATCAGACAAGGAGAGATTATTTATGGGAACAAAAAAACAATACAGCGCAGAATTTAAACAAGATGCAGTTAATTATTATTATTCATCTGGTAAATCAATAAAAGAAGCAGCAGAGGATCTGAAAATCAGTACTACAGGTCTTAATAACTGGATTCAAAATGCCAAGAAAAATGATGGTGTAGTAAATCATAGAGGCTCTGGCAATTATTCATCAGATGCAGAAAAAGAAATTGCAAGGCTAAAAAAGGAACTAAGAGATAAAGAAGATGCACTTGAAATATTAAAAAGGCCATAGGCATACTGAACAAAGATTAACTGAAGCGATCTACACAGAAGTAGAAAAGTCATCTAAGAAGCGCCGAATTTCAGTTAGCAGTGTGCTTAAACTACTAGTCGTTTCATCCTCCGGATACTATGATTATTTGAAACGAAAAGATTCAAATCAAAAAATTAGAAAAAAACAAGTTAAACAAGAAATTGTAGAGATTTACAATGAATTCAAACAGATATTACCTATGTATGGACAGTAAGCGGATTCGTTTACTTAACAACAGTAATGGATCTATTCTCACGAAAAGTCATAGGTTGGCACTTTCAGATACTCTTGGGGCGGAAGGAGTACTAAGAGCCATCAACAAGGCAAAAACATCTAGAAAAACAGATGCTCCGATAATTATTCACAGCGACAGAGGTGTGCAATATGTATCAAAAGCGTACATTGAGGCAACACCAGCAGGCAAATTTATTAGAAACTATTCACAAAAGGGAACCCCTTGGGACAATGCTGTCATTGAGTCTTTTCATGCTCTAATAAAGAGAGAGTGGCTCAACAGGTTCGTCATAAGGCATATTAGTCATGCTCATGAACTTATTTTTGAATATATCGAAGCATTTTACAATACTCAGAGAATTCACAGTCATTGTGAAATGTCTTCACCATATGATTTTGAGGATAGATCTATTGGTTAGCCGATTCAAGAATATATCAAGTTTTTATTGTCCGTTTTGTTGACAGAAGACCACATCTCTCTTTCACTTGATTTTATTTTGAAGTGGATGATTTATCAATGATGCTTAGAGAACACAGCATATTTTCAATTACAGAAGTTGAATATGCAATATTAGAACCAGATGGTAAGTTAAGTGTAATGAAAAAACCTCAACAACAACAAATAACTTAGGAAGATATGAATATTCCTGTTAACACTTTAAATTACATTCCATTTGAGATAATTGTTGATGGAAAAATAATAAAACATAATTTAAAAGAATTAAATTTAAATGAAGAATGGCCTACAACTAAACTTAAACAAAATAATATTGCTAATATAGAAGATGTTTTTTACGCCGAAGTTCAAAGTGATGGTACTTTATTTATAGATAGAAATTAATTTCTTCTTTATAATATTCTTGTGATACGTATTACCACTCAATTTTTGCACGCGTCTATTGCAATGTCGAAATACACTAATATTGTGCATACATCCAACAATTGCGTTGTGCCATTTCCTCTTAAAATGCATATAATACTTATGAGGTGGTATACATGTCAGATTTTTCAAATATAAATCCAGATACATTAGTACTTATAGTTTCTTTCCTTTCTGTTTTATTGTCACAAAATTTGAGCACTGATGAACTTAATGTACTAGGAAATGTTTTTACACAAATTGGAGCTAGTTTACTTACTAAGGCTGCCCAGCAAACGAGTTTAGAATCTAAAGAAGAACTTAAAAATCAGATAGCAGATATGGAGCAACAGCTTAAAAAGCTTAAAAGACAATTATGCTAAATAAAAGATCATCATCCATATCAGTAGTAGACAATATCCTTGTAGCGCAACTTATTACAATTCTTTCATACCAAAAACAATTCCCCTGCAATATTTGTCCTCATCTTCCAACATATCGAATATTGCATGGGAATGTTTATATTACATGTTTTTTATATATTCGTCTATGTCCCCTTTTTTATTTTACATAATTTTTGTATTGCGACGCAAAAATACCGTAAAATTCATTTCTGAATAATACGGTATTAGAATAAAATATTCGCATTTTATAGTTTATAGTAGAAGAGTATAAATAGTTTGAAATCTTATTCTTACTACTAATATTCTTTATGATCTGTAATAAATAAAACTATACATTACACTCATTTTCTGTATATTGATTCATATGGAAACTTCATAGCTAAAATACATAGTTTCGGAAGCTGATTGTTATTTTTTGATAAATATATTATCCTCCCAGCATGCTTTATTCCATAAACACAGATTGTTGCTTGAGTAATAAAACTATACCTTAATCCTTTTACCTATAATTTTTATATTTTAACTGTTACTGGATTTAACTATGGCAATCCATACTTCCTGCCTGTTATTTTGCATATAACTTTCAATAACAGGCAGATTATCCAGCTCATAACCAGAATTAGGCAGCCATTCTGCATAAAACTTTTTATAAACCTGCTGAACAGCATCTGGTAATTCTCCATTTGCTTCAAATATTACCCATGTAGCCTGTGGAAACTCAAACATGTCCATACCATCAAATGGTTCAACTCTTTTACATTCAGGAACATCAACATATGTTGTCACGGCAAGGTAATAATCCATTTCCTCCGAATTTCCCCATCTACCCCCAGCACTTATTCCAAGAAATCCAGCTGGGCGATAGTCCGCTTTCATAAAAAGTTCTGTCATACAATCCATTGTGCCATTTTTCCATGCAGTATCCCAAATCTGCGGCACAATATTGAAGGCATCATTTGTGCAAATTCACTCCTACGATGATTTCATATGGTAAATACTCCTAACTTCAAGTCCTTCAATATATTTGAAACTTACAAATACCCGACCTCTTACACTTGTGTAATATCTTTCTACTTCACCAGTGCTTTTTATTCTAAATAAGCATCTACTGCAGTAAGTTCCATCTCCAATTACTATCAGTGTTGTATGCTTAACTTTTCTTTTGCATTTTCTGCATCTAAGCATCCGACCCACCTACTTAACAGCTTGAAGACGAAACATATCGCTGATCTTTATATTGTTTATTTACCATCTGCACTTCTTTTTTTAAATAGTACTCACTTACTTGCCATATCTAAGTTTTTCAATTGCCTCCTCCTTGCACATTCCAAATTGTTATTTATATAAATCTATACCATGTTAAGTTATTTCTATATTTTTTTATTTTCGACCAATATGGCATTTCTTTTGTCTCTAGTCTAAATAATTTACATCATCATAATATCATAGTAATTTTTCTCTTATCTATCCCTACTACTGAATTATTTATAAAATATTTTCTTTCTCTTTTATATGATTTCGATCTTTATAATTTCTTAATAACAGTATCTAACCGTAATTTATACTTAGCATATTTATTTTATCTTTTACACATCCTATTTACTACAGAGCTTGTACTAAATTATTAAAAGGAGTGGAGAACATTGGCTAATAATAAACTCGTTATGCCTGAAGCACGCCAAGCTTTAGAACAATTTAAAATTGAAGTTGCTCAAGAATTTGGTGTAGATGATCCCCGATCTCTAGCTTCAAATCATACTGGATATATCGTAAGAAAACTAGTTGAAATGGGTGAGCAGCAACTAATAGATAACAATAAAAACAATTAATAGAGTTAAAGGAGTTATATAAAGCTCCTTTTTTTCATCTATGCCTCTTCATTTGCTCTAATTTCAATTTTTATTCCAACTGGTCATTTCTTTTATAATACGGCTTGTTGATTTTCTTCCCATTTTACCCCATTCTACGTTCTACAACACCCATGTATTTTTCTTAGGTTGTCCTATAATTTTCTGCAGGTTATTAATAAAAATAACCTGCTTAGTAATTTCATCTAATTTTTCTTGCATTATATTATACATATTCACACTTTATAGATTTTTTTGTATTGCTATGATCTTCACATCCACATTGTTTGCATAAGTGTCTTTCATTAGCGCACTCTTCACAATACTGCCAGCATGGAGAATGTGGTGTTAGAATTGTTTTACCACATATTTTGCATTTTCCTTCACGCAGTGCATGCGAACAAATCATATTCTCGCAATTTCTACATGTCATGTTGCTTCCCCCCCAACATACTATTCTTAATAATAATGTATGATTTTTGCTTGTATAAGTTCGCTTTATTCTTGTAATGTATAGCTATCAAAACATTGATATTTGATTAAATAATTTGAAATTAATTCAAACCATTTTGTACATTGAAACCTCATGTTATAGCTCATGTATTCGGTTCCCCAAAGTTGTCTAATGTCTTAATCTTGGAGTTACTAATATCTAGGGAGTGTTTGGGTTAAATAAAATAACTAGCTAATGCATTAGAATATATCTTTAATACATCAGCTAGTTATTATTACAATATGTAAGCTTATTCAAAGAATATTAAAACTATGAAAAAGTTTAGTGCTCTACGTTATAATATATACTGTCTATTTCTTTAATGATAATTCAAACCACTTGGTCGGAATATCTTGACCTTCATGAATAAATGCTAGCTTATATTTTCCTAAATCATAAACAGTCGCACAATTACCTTCATAAAGTTCATTTTCTTCATTATCTTTTAATGATAAAGTTCTATCTGGCATGCCTAGGACTTCCTCAATTTCTTTTACAGTCATACCTAGATTTATACCAAACACTTCAGTAGTTCCATCAGAAAATAATATACTTACTACTTCTCCACTTTCATCAAAGCCATTAGTAAGGAATGTAATCTCTCCATACTGAAAATATAATCCTCCTAAAATATAGTCTTCTTGATCTGGTTCTCCCAATTTCTTTATTATATCAGTACCTACATCTCCTATACCAAATTCAACACCATCTATTTTCCCCTCATATGCTGATTTTAACAACTGGCTTTTTTTATCATCTTGATTAGATACATCATTACTATCATCTTTATGGGTATCCTTTAATGAATCCTTGTCTATATTTTGCTCATTTTTATTGGTTTTCTCTACATTCGTATCGTTGCCCTGCATTTCATTAGATGTTTTAGCATTTTTACATGCTGAAAAACTCACCAAAACGCTAATCATTATTAATGCTATAAATATTTTCTTCATATTACGTCAGCTCCTTTATAAATTTTATTGATTAGTAATAGGCACTATACTTTATCATCTACCTTTTCAAATCCTATTTTATCAGCTTTACCATGATTTTGGTAGAATTCGACATAATATAATAAAATAATTATTTACATATTAATATTTTATTCGATAAGATTTATCAATATCATATAGCACTTCCATGCTAATCAGTCAATTATTAGGTACAGTAGGCTATTACTAAGCCCTACAAATTCTTTCAGTCCTTTTAGTTCAATATCTAAATCGTAAAGCTTTTTTATTTTGTTAAGTTCTAACTGCATTCCTTATTAAACTTGTCTTCCTCATTACATAACTCTCGTTTTATGAGCTCAAGGTCTTTGATAGTTTGCTGTAAACTATTCATTAACTGATATGTATCGTTAGTTAATATACTATTTCGAATCTCACTTTCTTTTTTCTTTAGCTGATCTACCTGATCTAAATATTGAATTTCTGTCTTCTTTTCCCTCTGTAGTTCTTCCTCATGCTTATTTAGTAAAATGTTTTTTGATTTTAACCTTTCATGATTCATATCCCTTTGAGACAATAAAATAATATAATCATGGATTTTAATATTCTCATCAACACGCAATACTTCTTCGTATTGTTTTTGAATCTCCTCTAAACATCCTAGTTTTTTCTTAATTGACTCAAGAATTTTTTCAAAGTCCATGTATGTACGGACATTTTCCTTTAAATAATCAATATTAACTTCCTTTTCATCTAAAATATATGAATAAACAAAGTCCTTAACATTTTCAATAGGCTTAAAAGCTAAAGCTTTCGTTAACAAGTCAAAAAATCTATATCCAATAGAGCCTAGATGATGATTAATAGCTTCCCTAGTAGCAGTTTGAGTCAGTAGTATTTTATATTTCGTGGACTTAATAGATACCTTAAACTGATTTATATTTTTTGGCACATTGCCATTTAAAAATAGCTTATCTTCTATCCCCTGTTATCAGACAGTCATCATGAATATCAACAGTTACGTTAGTAAGATAGTGCCAATTAATCATTTTCATCTTCGTTAGCTTCTTCATCATCTACCACCTCCCCACTTCTATATGTATCTAACTTCTCATATACCTTTCGAATATCTTCTACTCTAACAGCTAATAAAATAGTAGGGTAAATAATCATTCTAGAATCTCCTAAATTAATATCTGAATCAATTAAATCGATTAAGTTGAATTTCTTAAATAAGCTTATGGCGCTTCTTAAAGTTATTTTATCTATTGGCTTATCCCTAAGCTTAAGAGCTAAAAATTTTCGATGTATATCATCCATATTTACAATTACATTTTCAGCTAAAGATAACTCCTGCATTTTTTCATAATATAAAAGTCTTAATATCAATAAAATAATGCTTTCATAAAGCTTAAAATGATGACGATTTTGATCATATTGGTTAACAAGATGAATAACCCCATATGCATCGTCTATTTCTAACTCCCAGCCTGATATTTTGAAATAATTTATAAATATATCCTTGTGATTTTCAACGAAATAATAATCCTTCTTATTATCTTCTTTCTTCTTAGTTAAAAAACCAGTATATAATAGTTTGTTTGTAATTCTTGCAAATTCATCTTTTTGCTTACTATTTAGATAATTATAACGCTCTATTATACTCATCTTATTTCCTCTACTTAGGATTTTCTTCTTTTCTTGAATTTCCTTAATGCGTCTTTCTCTTTCTTCTTCTGAAATTGTATCATCTTCATTAAGTTTTTGTGGTTCAAAGCTTTTCTTACCCTCAGTTGCTATATATAAGGATTTATGATCTATAAATCTCTGAGGATAAAATCCAAATATACTATTAATCTCCTCTAATGTATCTATTCTTAAGTCAACTTCATTTTCTTCAATTTTCTCTACTGTATATTTAAGTATTTCATTAATTTGGCCTTCAATATCATTTGAGCTATTAAGTAGATACTTCACTCTAGTTAAAGAAGCCCTAATGTATTGGGTATTCTTTCTATCAATTTCACTAATAATCTCATCCATGTTTTCAAATACATAGATTATTTCATTTAATTGACCCATAATTTTTTCCTTTGCAACATCTAAGTTATCTGCTCTTTCTATATCTACTTCCTGCTGACTGGCCCTTTGAAGGTAATCTTTATCTCTTTTAATCTCCTCAAGTCTTTCAAGAATCTTAGGTCTAAATTTACTAACATTATCTGAAGTCTTTAATCTATGATATCCTTTGTCAATTACATCCTGTGCATAGTCTTGAAAGTGATGCTTCATAATCTCTTCTGACGTTTTTTGTTCTGTTATTTTTCCGATATATTTTTTAATATTGGAGTTTAGAGTTTTAAGACCATTCATCAGCTTCATTGTATTTTCAAAGACTTGATATAGTATTACATTATACTGATTATTTTCACTTCCAAACAAAATAGAGTAAATTGTATAGACATATCCTTGGTACTCTAAGCTTTCGTTTTTAACTATCTTTTCCAAGGTCCCAAGAATGCTTATAGTATAGTCTGTAAGGTTAATAATTTCCCTATAACTAGTTGTGGTTTCAATGTCAATCCAACCACAATCCTTCAGTTTTCTAATAATAAAATTAGCCTCGTCACGAGATGATTTAATGCTAGCATCCTCATCTTCAAATAAATCTACTTCTCCTAGTTCCTCAAAGTAGTCTGTAAAAACATGTACTACAATTTCTCTATCTATACCAAAGGATGTATTTCCTCTATATTGGTTAAATAGTATAAACAAACAATCGCTATATACTTCTTTATCTTTAGATGCTAAAATACTAAGAAACTTATCTGGTATAATTTCAAATAGTTTCAATGGATGATCCTCCAATAGCATTTATCTCAATACATCTATCTTATAGTTTAAATATTCTCATTTTAATTTGTATTTCGTAAATATTCCATATAAATATGCAAAATCCCTTCTTATTTTACATATTTATATATTTTTATCATAAATTAGAAATAAATAAAAAAGACTATAAAAAAATTAAGAAATAAATATATTGCTAATATTAAAGCATATATATTTATTTCTTAATTTATTTAATCAAACCTTTTAGTGTTTCAATAGATCTCCTGTCATTTTGTAGTATTTTACCTGCAATGTTTCTTGATTTATCATCTAAATTACCTCTTAAAACCTTTTCAGCCATATTTACTCCTTGGGTTTCGCCTTCTATAGCTTTTTCAATAACGTCATTAGTATCATACTTCAAACCTAGGTCCATATTAACCTTAATTTCAGCCACTTTTCCCTTCATACCAAGATTTTCGTGTGGTTGTCCACCTATATCTTGAATATAAGATGCCAATGTATTAATATTTTCTCTATGTTGTTTCTGAACTTCCTTTAAAGAGTTCTTTGCATTCTCATCTTCTACCTTTGATATAAAATTATTAAAACTTTCAACCGCCATATACTCTCCTTGTAAAAGCCGATTAAGTGAATCTATTGTCTCTGAGTTATTATTCATATTATTACCTTCTTTCGTGATAAGTTTATAATTAAACATTATTATCTTACCACTTAGTTACAATTTAATTCACTGTGCAGACTTAAATATTTTCTTTAAAACATCACCTTAAACTTTTAATCCCCAACTCCAAAGTCTGTATTTACATATAAAACTTCAACTGAAGGGTCATCTTCTAAATACTTATATTTTTCCATAAACCAGTTAACTAATTTCTCATCTTTTTTTATATTCGTAGTGTTATTAGTATATATATTTATAGTTCCGCACTTAAAGTATTTTTTTAATATACTTATATCATTATCTATCATTTCTTTTGTTTGTCCTTTAATTCCAACCATTAAACAAGGAGAATCAAAGTATTTACTAACTTCCCCTGGCGTTTTAAAGTCTGCGTGTTTGTTTAATATTTCCTCACGGAAATCATTATCAAAGGTTTCAACTCCAATTTTAAAGGTAATAGGAACTCCCATAAAATCCTTCATTTCTTCTAGCTTATTACGATAAATCCAATGGCTTTCAAGCATTAGTCTTTTAATATTTTTTTTCTTAACAATATCTCGAATTAAGCTTAAGGTTTCCTTAGGAAGTTCAAAGCAGCTTCCAGAGTTAATTACTTCTAAAACTTTAAATTCTCCACTTACCTTTGACAAAACTTCTTTGTTAAGCTTTATCATTTCCTCTAAGTTCTTCGAGTTGTCCTCTATATAATCACAAAAGCTGCACTTTCCCCAAGCACAAGGAAATGCTTTTAGTAAAACGATTTCTCTAGGCTTTTTCTTAGTAATTTTGTTATATCTCTCCATTTGCCTCTTTTCTCCTTACAAGATTTTTAATGCTACTTGGCAGACCTGCAAGTACTGCATATGTTAAAATTATGCCTATGAATCTATCTAAATAATCTGTTACTACTTGTACCATAAATATACTCAGTGCCATATTTAATCCTAGTTTATTTAAAACCTGAACAATTATAGATGATCCAGATGATGTAACTCCTCCAAATATAATTGCTGCAATAACTGAGCTTACAATAGTACCTGGAATTGTAACTAATAATGCTCCTATTGGCATTTTCCATTTCCTAATAAGGTTTGTTCTAAATAATAGTCCTGCCATAAGACCTGTTATTATTTGTACTGGTGAAAAATATAATGCGTATATATCGGTTGTTATACCGCTAATAAGTCCGCTTAAAAGTCCAGCTATCATTCCATAAATTGGGCCAAGTAGTGCACCTATCATAATCGTTCCAATTGTATCTAAATATATAGGCAGTTTTAAAGCTAAAGCAGTAGCCCCTCCTATAAAATTTGTAGCAATTCCTAGCGCAATTATACATAACTCTAAAGTTTTAATCTTTTTCATGATTTTTCCCCCTATTTCATTATTTGATCTAAAACCGGCTTAATTTCATCTTCATTAACGCAAAATATGCGGCTTAAAAACATATTCATAAACTTAATATGGTCAACTTCTGTTAATACATAGCTATTGCTTTCCCTCTTCCAAAAGTTCATAGAATCTACTACAGTCTGTCCAATACTAATGCCTTCTGTTTCAACTGTAGTAAAAGTACTAAAGCCACTACATAACTTTCGATTTATAAAGTATGCTACAGCTAAAGGATCATTTACAACGCAGCCAATGACTTTTTCATATTCCCAGTGAAAATCAAAGTAAAATCTAGTTATATCTTTTATAAATTTACCTTTCTTTTGGTCAAGGTTTTGAATATACTCTACTATATTTGGCGAAAGAACAATACTTCTTGTTACATCAAGTCCAACCATATGAATTGTTTTTCCTAGATTTTCATAAACAAATTTTGCTGCATGAGGATCGCACCAATAGTTATACTCTGCTACTGGTGAGCAGTTTCCATGACTTTTAAAACTTCCTCCCATAGTTACAAATTCATCTAGATTATTAAAAACATTCTTATCTTTTTCAATGGCTCTTGCTATATTTCCTAAAGGCCCTAGGGCAATGATTGAAACATCTTTATTTTTATTAAGTGTTTCTATAATAAAATCTACTGCACCATCCTTTGGTCTTATGTCCTTAACTAAAGGATAATTTGTTTCTCCAAGTCCATCCATACCATGAGTATCCTGTGCACTTATATACTCCCTAGAAAGAGGCTTATCCTGCCCTAGATATACAGGAATATCTAATCTATCCATAAACTTTAATACCTTTAATGCATTTTCTGCTCCTAACTTAGTTGGAACATTGCCATATACTATTGTTATTCCTAAAACTTCAAGCTCCCGTGAAGAAAGTGCAAGCATTATAGCTAATGAATCATCAATTCCAGGGTCACAGTCAATTATAACCTTTCTTTTTTCTTCCATTTTTAATCTCCTTTTCTTATAATAGCTTTAGTAGTTATTATCCCTACTTAATCTAAGAAAAGACATGCAGTTTTTCAAAAAACAAAAAAACGTCATATCCTAAAGGATACAACGCAAATAAGACACAAATATACTTTGTGCTTTACGGTCTGCAATTCATTCCTTAGTTTTTTATCCTGGGAGGATCTCGAACCAGTCCAAGGCTATTTACCTTGTTTTTTTAAATTTACATATCATAGTATAACAAAATTATGTTAACTATGCAATTGAAGATTTAATGCTTATTGTTTGCGTATCATCTGCTTAATCTTTAAAGTGTCATATCATATCCATATCTTTCTAAGTACTTTTGTCTTTCCTTATAATCTGGAAGTATACTTCCAACACGTCTCCAAAATGATCTATCATGATTCATATGTAGAATATGGCATAATTCATGCACTACTACATAATCTATAACTTCAACTGGAGCCATTGCTAATCTATAGTTAAAGGTTATTTTTTTGTTTGAATTGCAGCTTCCCCAATGATTTTTAGATTCTACTATTTCAATAACTTTTGGTTTTACTTTTAACTGCTCTTGATATATCTTTATTCTCTGGTCTATAATTTTTTTGCAGCTTAATATATAGAATTTCTTTAGTTTAGTTTTTAACTCATCTTCCGATAATTCACTAGTACCTATTAGTTCGTGAAGAAAGTATTCTTTTCCTAGATACATAAATTTTCCTTGACCACCATAGGACTTTACCATAGGCTTTTCTTTAAGTTTTATAATCTCATCTAATCTTTCTTTTATCTGTTTCCAATTATTTATAATAGCATTTTTTATTATTTCCTCACTTGTATTTTTAGGTGCCTTAACTGTTATAAGTCCTATTGAATCTATTTGAATTAATAATTTCTTACGTTTTCCATATTGAACATCACATTCTATCTCATTACCATCAATTTCAATTCTCATAACTACCATCCTATATTACAATTATATTTTTTATTTATTTTACCATTTATTTAGCTATACTTTGTTATAGCAGATTGAAAGGACCATTAATCTTTAAATTCATTTTTTATCATCATAATAAACCTTTCTGCTTCTTTAAAATAAATATCCTTTTGTATACCTCTAATTTTATTTTTTCTGGATTATCTTTGTATAGTGGATAAACAAATCCATTCATCTAGAAGCTGATTTAAATGATTTTCAAGGCTGCTTTTTTCATTATATAAATCGTTTAATTTATTAAAGTCCGCTCCATTTAAATTTATTTCTTCTTCCTTTTCAGAAATTAAATTTTCATATCTATTAATTTCTTCCTCTACTACTTTTAGCTTTTTTTCATTTGACTTTTCAGATGCATTTTTAGTACTTCCTTTATACCTATTATCTGGTTTCTTATCTTTCTCCTTAGTTTTGGACTTTAATAAATCATCTTGCTTTTTTATTAGTTTTTTCTCTTTATAATAATCATAGTCTCCTAAATATATTATTAAACTTTTATTGGAAAGTTCTAAAACTTTACTTGCTAGTCTATTAATAAAATATCTATCATGAGATATAAAAATCATTGTTCCTTGGAACTCCAACAGTGCTTCCTCAAGCATCTCACGTCCCATAATATCTAAATGATTAGTTGGCTCATCTAATATTAAGGTATTAATATCCTCGTGCATTAACTGACAAAGGCGGAGCCTACTTCTTTCACCACCGGATAGATTCTTAACCTTCTTAAAAACATCTTCACTGTAAAATAAAAACCTAGCTAATATTCCCCTAGCTTCTCCTTCTGTACATACATGTTTTTCTTTAAAGGCTTCTATAATAGTCTTTTCTTCATCATTAAAATATACTTCCTGCTGCAGATATCCTATTTTTACATTAGATCCAACTGTAATTTTTCCTTTATCTAAAGGACTTTCACCTAATATTGTTTTTATTAAGGTTGATTTGCCACTTCCGTTGGCTCCTATTAAAGCTACCTTTTCTTCATATTTAAGATGTAAGCTTAAATCTTCAAATAAAATTTTTTCATCTATTTTTTTATATAATCCTTCAATAGATATAACGTCTTGACCTGATCTTCCTTGGCTAGTAAGGTCTAATTTCATTTTATTATTATCAACTATAGGTCTATCTACTTTATCCATTTTTTCTATTCTTTTCTCCATACTAAATGCTTTTTTATAAAGCTTTGCATTATCCCCTCTATTCGCCCAATCCTTTAGCCTTTTTATGGATTCCTCCATTGATTTTATTTTCTTTTGTTGATTTTCATAATGCTTCAGTTCTTCTAAATATATTTCTTGTTTTTCTTCCATATAGGCTGAATAGTTTCCTAAATAGGTACTAGATTTTCCCCTTTCTATCTCTATTATCTTGTTAGATACTCTATCTAAAAAATATCTATCATGAGATATAATAATCACAGTGCCTTTATACTCCAATAAAAAGGATTCTAGCCATTCAGTGGAATCCATATCCAGATGGTTCGTAGGCTCATCTAAAAGCAAAATATCTGGTTCTTCAAGTAAAACCTTCCCTAAAAGTACGGAGGTTTTTTCCCCACCACTTAAATCCTTAAAGTACATATTTTTAAATTTTTCATCTATTCCTAGACCATCACATATCTTACTTAGTTTTTCATCGATATCATATCCACCTTGTCTTTCAAAGGAATCCTGAAGCTCTCCATACCTTTTCATTATGGCATTTAACTCTTCTCCTTTTACAGAAGACATTTTTTCTTCTAGCTTTCTTATTGAGGATTGAATATTTAATTCATTTTGAAATGCTATATTTAATACATCTATAACTTTATATTCACTAGGATAATTAGGAATCTGCTCTAAGCACCCTACCTTAGCATCCTTTCTAATAGAAAAGGTTCCACTATCACATTTTTCTATATCTGAGATGATTTTAAATACAGTAGTTTTTCCAGTTCCATTTCTACCAACTATTCCAGCTCGATCCCCCTTTAGAATCTGAAAAGTTATGTCATTTAACACTTGATTTGCTCCATAATATTTTTGAACACCATTCAAAGATACTTCAATCATTTTTTATTCTCCCTTCAAAAAATAAACCTAGGTAAGAAAGTTTTACCTAGGTTTTAAATGATTAAAGATGTAATATATATTTTTCAGATATGATATCAATACAACATTATAGTAAATTTATTATAGTGTTGTACTTAAATCAATCCATATCAATATAATTTAAAAACCTAGGTAAGTAAATTTTTACCTAGGCTCATTGTTTTATCAATGTTATTATATTAGCGGTAAAATAATTACTTTCCTTTAGTTAACTCAATATTAAATTTAGACGCACCTATCCCTTGGCCTAAATTGTTAAATCCCGCCATTGTTCTAGTATGGTCTAATTTATCTAAAATATTGTTAACTAAAGTTGTCATACCTATTTTCACCACCTTATATATGCTACTATATAATATATCATAAATATTTCAAATATTCAATACATAATTTCCTATTTAGATTCTACAAATTGAATCTTTAAACCATTATGATCTAATAATTGAACTTCTATATTCTGACCTGCTAAATAAGGACCTGTATTACTTGGTATATAAAAAAGTGAGTTAGTTCCAGATAAACTTGATAATACTCCAGAACTATGTTTATATGGTAAGTGAGTATAATACGAACCGTCTTTATAATAAGTATTTGCCCTAACAAATCTATTTTGTCCACTTATCTTTTTAAAGTCAGACTCTAGTATGGCTTTGACCTTCATTAAGTTAAACTTTTGTCTTCCCTCATTTTTAAAATTACTGGTCTTACAAATTGCTCAAAGGTAATGTAAGCTGCGGCAGGATTTCACGATAATCCAAATATTAATTTATTTTTAAATTTAGCAACTGCAATAGGTGTACCCGGCTTCATTCTAACTCTCCAGAATAACATTTCAGCACCAGCTTGTTGAAAAGCTTCTTTAACCAAATCACAATCACCAACTGATACTCCACCAGTGGTAATTACTAAATCTGCCCAACCTAATGCATCAATTGGATTTTCCTTTGATGTACCTTTAATGTCTTCCAACCGAACTGCAAATCCGTCTAGGGGTGACTTATCGAAAGGAGGCATATTGATATCTGATATAATATCTTCTGCTAAAATACTATCTAAGCTATCTATTAAAAATACTCTATAATATGAAAATAAGTTAATAGATTGGTTTCACCCAATCTATTAACTTGTTTTTTTATTCCTCTATTAAAAATGATGGATTTGTGCCACCCATATTTTCAAAGGGCTTAGCATTTTTGTATTCTTTTTCAAGTTTATCTATATCTCCAAAATGCAAAGTTCTAGTTAAACAGCCTGCTACGCAGGATGGTTCTTCGCCTTTTTTAACAAGTTGATAACATCCATTGCATTTTCCTATTTTTCCTTTTGCTTCTATATATTTAATTGATCCATATGGACAGGCATTTTCACAAGCTCTGCATCCTATGCAAGTTTTTTCATCGTGTAAAACTAATCCTGTTTCTTCATCCTTAACTAAAGCATGTACTGGGCATACTGGTACACAAGCAGGACTTTCGCAGTGATTACAAGATATAGAAATATAATAGAATTTTGGATTTGGATATTTTCCATTTTCTATATATTCGACACATCTAAAGTCTGTTCCTACCTCTAGACTATTAATATCCTTACAGGCTACTTGACATACTTTACAGCCTATGCAATTATTTTTATTGTAGTAAAATCCTTTTTGACCCATGATTTAATCCTCCTTCTATAAGACTTCTCTTGTTGGCCATTCATGGTCTTTTAATAGATCATAATCTACTTTTTCAACCTTAACATTACATGAATTCCATCCCATATGACCTTGTCCCGTTGGAATTCCACCGTTTAGAATATTGGTATTACCACCGATATCTACTCCTAATTTTTCATCCATTTCAATCCAAGCACCTTGCCCTAGCGTAATAACACCTGGTTTCATTCTTTCTGTAAATATTACAGGTCTAATTACTGCTCCGTGTTTACTTTCTACTTTTACAATATCTCCTTCTTTAAGGCCTAATGTATTTCCATCCTCTGGGTTCATTATTAACTCGTGTGGGAACGCTTCCCTTAGCCAACCAACATTATCAAATACTGAGTGGGATCTTCTCTGATGATGAATAGTGTAAAGCTGTAGTGGGTATTCGCCCTTAACTTTATTTTCCCAATTTGAGTAAGTATCCTCATACCCTTCTATAGGTCTAGTGTATTTTGGTATTGGACTCATTTCTGTAAATCCAACATCTCTTACTCTATTTGCAATTCTTTCACAGTATATTTCAAGCTTGCCAGTATCTGTATCTAAAGCATTATTCACTGGGTCATCTATGAAATCTTTTAAATGTATATAAGTGAAATTGTCTCCTGGAGTTCTCTTAACTTGATATGCTCCATCTTCTTCAAATTTTTTATAAGGTATTCTTCCTTCTTGTGGCTCTCCTTCTACTCCTAAAGCATCAATGTCTTTTTTAGTGATTTCCACTAAATTTTCCCATGTCTTGCCATCTTCTTTCATAACCTTAGCTCCAGCTGTCTGGTTAAATATTTGTTGCTTTAATGGAATTGGTTCTATTTCCTCTTTTGGATCAATTCCTAATCTTTTAGCTATTTCACAGGCTATCCACATATCATCTTTAGCTTCATATAGTGGTTCTACTACTTGTCTTGCGTAGAATATAGCCTCTTGGTTTTGTTTGTAATATCCGTATCTTTCCCATTGAGTAGTAATAGGAAGTACTATATCTGAATACTTAGCATTAGTATTTAGAGTATAATGATTAGATACAACAAATTCTACAGCTCTATGGGCTTCAATTCCTTTAGTTGCTCCACACAGTTGGTTAAGTCTTGACGCTCCTCCATGATAAATCATTTCTATATTACAATCATTAATTTCATCTTTTCTTGCTACATATTTCTTAGTTAGTATTGCCTCCCAAATCTCACTATTGTTAATTGTTACCTTTGATGGATTAGGAATGCTTGGCAATCCACTAGGTCCTATGGTAATTAACTCTGGTCCACCATTTCCTGCTACAAAGTGACAACTAATTCCTGTCATCTTTCCTGGTGCTCCAAAGTTTCCTGTCATAAATCCTAAAGTCATAAAAGCTTGTGGCCAAGAATCATAATTATTCACTCTTGCTGGTGCCCACCCAGTTATTAAAGCTGCCTTTTCAGCAGTAGCATATTCACGAGCAAATTCTCTAATTACCTCTGGCTTAACACCACAAATTTCATAAGCCCACTCAGGAGTCTTAGGAGTTCCATCGTATTTACCTAAAACATAATCTTTAAAGTTTTCTTCGTTTTCTTTGCCTTCTGGCATAGTTTCTTTGTCAAAGCCAACAGTATATTTTTTTAAGAAGTTCCAGTCAATTAGTGGATTGTCTTTTCTGTCTTCATCTAGTAGAGTATACGCAACTGCCAAGGCAAAGGCATGATCTGTTGCTGGTCTAATTGGTATCCATTGATCTGCCAAAACTCTAGCACTATCATTGTAAAAAGGATCTATAAAAATAAATTTAGCTCCAGCATTTTTGGCTTGAATATAATTATAAATTCCATTATTTCCACTACTCCAAGCTGGATTTGCTCCCCACATAACTATTAAGTCACTATTTCTCATGTCAAATCTATCATTGATTGGTCTAACAGACCAACCATCACCTACACCCATATCTGGTCCTGTATGAAACCAAGTTCCCCATGAAGTACTTCCCCATGCAGTAACAGTTCCTCCATAAAGATTAAGCGTTCTTTCAATTTCACTACCCCAAGAAAGTATTGAATCTGGACCATGAGTTTCTTTGATTCTCTTTATTTCTCCAGCTACTATATCCAATGCTTCATCCCAAGAGATTCTCTCCCACTCATCCATACCTCTTAATTCTTTCTTTCCACCACCTGGTTCCCAGTTTTTTCTCTTCATAGGGTATTTAATTCTATCTGCTGAGAAAACTTGTTTTCTTTGAGATCTACCTCTTGCACAAGCTCTTTGTTGTGGAAAATCTGGAGTGTCCTCATTTATATCATCTGTTTTTTGCTTTAATACCACTCCATCAACTACATATGCCTTATTTAAACATCTACCTCCACAATTATGCCAACAAGCAGCTGTTATCCATTCTCCTTCTTTTTCTATTATTTCTGTAGAAGTTTCTTTACTAACTTCTTCCAATTCATTTTTACAGCCTAATAGGCCTAATCCCAAGGATGTAATAGCAGTAAGTTTTAAAAAAGTCCTTCTTTTAAATTTAGTTTTTAATGAATCTTTTGATAAAACTTTCATTCTTTCCCCTCCCAATATAATTTAAGTTTTCTTATGGTAGAGATATTCTCCTCTAGTGATTTATGGTCTTCTTTTATAAATCCCATTAAAATGTCTGATATAAATATAAAATAATCGGTCTCTGCACTTTCTTTTATTTTCTTTGCAAATTCAAAGATCCATTTTTCTAAATGTTCCTCTAAAAAGTTTTTTTGATCTACTAATATCTCTAAAATATTTTCTACTTCCTTATTTGCCTCTATTGACTCTATGGCTTTAACGGATAATTTAGACATGAAGTCTAATTCTAAAGCTATATGATCATCTGCTTCATGAGGATAATTACTTCCAACAAAATTGTACTTTAGATATGACCTTCTAACTTGTAGAGTTTCTTCTTGAAATAGAAGTTTATCTTTATTTACATAAGAAGATTCCCAAGGTGGTGCTGGTAAACTATCTGGACCTATGAACATCCTAGTATAATCCCATCTTAATTTGCTAATTACATTCTCATTATCTAAATCAATATCTTCCAGGGATTTTTTTAGTCCATCCAAGCCTTCCTTAATCTTCTCATTATATCCAGAATAGGGAAAATCGCTAATATGACCTTCTTTTAAGAGACCTTGTAAATAAGCTTTTTCAGGCTCTACACAAAATAAATTTTTTAAGAAAGTATACCCATATGCTCTGTCGGCTATAGTATATACTAAATCATCGAGCTTGTTCTCCACTTTTATCAACTCCTTTGTTTGGACTTTCACAAATTTAAAAAGTAAGTTAAATTTTACCAGTATGTTTTATTTACGACAAACAATACTTTTTAATAAATAATAAGATCTATTCTAAACATTTTAAATTGTTCTCTATATTCAGAGTGTAGCGTAAATAATAATTCCTATTATTATAGATAAACAACCGAATAATTAAAAAATAATAAATGTATTTCATTTTGATATTTCCAAAAACTAAGGTAAATCTAAATTATAAAAAGGAGATATCAAAATGGGACGAAAACTATTAGAAGTAACAACGCTACACGGATTCACAATAGACGAACTAATTGCTATTGAAGAGAAACATCAAAAGAAATTTTTAAAATCTTTACTTCGTGCCGTGATTATGAGGTATTATATGTTCAAGATGAAATTAAAATCAGAGTAGAATCCAATAACTACCGTAGTTGGAACCCTATCGGGCAACCCCCTATAATAGAAAGGAATGGTGCCCGAAAGGGCGTTAATATCATTGGAGCCACTGAAATTAGTAAAAATTATGATTCTGTTGTGAATATATATTGTTCTGATGAAAGAACTACTTCTGTTGAAATTATTGAGTTTTCAAAAAATATACTAGACGTAAACAAAGATAAGAAGATATTTATAATTTGGGATCTATGTTAAATCCTCAAGAAAATGTGTGGAATAAGCTTAAATCTTTTTTATATGAATATAAAGCAAGACCTTCTATTGATAAGATTAAAGATTTTATTATCGATTACTCTAATCATATGAATTCTAATAAATCCAAATCTCTTGCTGATGGTAGATCTTATTATAAATAATTTAAATTTCGAACTTGTTTATCTATATAATTAGTTAACAAATAACAATTGTTAATTAATTAACTATTGCAATTATACCATCACTATAATCGTTGTACAAGTACTTCTTTCAAAAAAAATTATTTGCCTAAACTACCAAAAATATCTTTAGTGTTTATATTCATAAAACTTTTCAGCTGAGGATCTAGCCTTCTTATTTTCTTTTCATTTACTTTAATTGTTTTGACATCATCGTATAAGTTAATAATCTTATAATTTCCTATATCTATCATATGTTTTATGTTATACAAACATCTTTTATTATATATTGCATGAAGTGGTTCATAATGTCCTTCTAGAAAAGGAACAAGTACATCTTCATTGCCTAATTCACTTAACATATGTTGTACCAAATCCATATTCAAAAATGGCATATCGCAGGCAACAACAAAAACATGATCATTAGATGATTTCAATAAACCAGTATATATCCCTACTAGAGAATTTTTAACCGGTGTCACAATACAATCCTTCTCAAATCGGATATTTTTTAACATAGGGTAGTTTTCAGGGCTATTTGTAACTACAATGATCTCATCAAATAGGTTTTGAAGCTTTTCAACTACTATTTCTATTAGTGACTTAGAGCCTATCTTAAGAAGAGCTTTATTTTGTCCCATTCTAGTACTATTGCCACCTGCTAATACTAATGCTGTTACTTTTTTAGCACCCATATTTATCACCTCGCATTTTATTATGCTATAATCACGAAAATTCTTATTCATATACTTCTAATATAGCTTAGCTTGAAAGATAATTATATTTTCTATCTGATAATAAATCAACAATAACTTGGCTGCCATATTTTTATTAAAAAATCTATACAGAGCTATGAGCTTTGTATAGATTTTTCTTTCATTTAAGGCTTTATTTAATTTTTCTGCGGACCTAGGGGCAAGTCCCTCCTCCCATTATATTTTCTATCTTTTATGACCTTTCCACTGACTAGCTACCATACCATAAACAATATGATTTACATAATGGTCATAAAGCCATTCTGTTTCTCTTAAAGTCCCCTCTTTAGTAAATCCTAATCTTTCAGGAATAGCTCTACTCTTGTAATTATTTTCAGCACATCTGATCTCTACTCTATTTAGATTTAATTCTGTAAATATATACTCTACCAATGCCTTAGTTACTTTTGTCATTATCCCTTTACCTTGGTGCCCTTCACCTAGCCAGTAACCTATACTCGTTGATTTGTTTGTAGAGTCCATACTATGCAGGCCTATTATCCCAGCTAGATCTCCCCTATACCATATGCCTGCTTGAAATCCGTTATTTGATACAATTTGCCTTTATAATTTAATTCATCCCATAACAAAAGCACTTGCATAGGTAAGTGCTCTTTCTGTTTATATTTAAAATTGTAAAATTATATGATATATTCATATTTGAAAGCATAATATATGCTACTATCAGAAAAATCATCTACAATTTTTAATTTTTCTAATGACTTATTATATAATTCTTCCATATCTAACTCTAAAATATAACTATTAAGAATGTATTCTGATATATTTTAGATAAAATTTTCACAAATAAATCTTTTTCTGTTCTTAAGTTAGTAGTTGTTATTATAATATATATTTGTTATGAAATCACATATAAATTGTTCTATATTTTATGTTAAAAACAAAAATTAAAGGCCATCTTTGACCTTTAATTATTTCCATTCAATGCTTTGTTTAACTTTTTTATTGCTCTTTTTTCAATTCTAGAAACATAGGATCTTGAAATACCTAGCATCTTGGCAATTTCACGTTGCGTTTTAGACCCACCATTGCATATTCCATATCTGAGTTCTATCACTACCCGTTCTCTTGACTTTAATACACTAGCCATCTTAGAATATAGCTTTTTAATTTGCATTTTTAGTTCTACCTCATCTACTACTTCATCTGGGTCGGTTCCTAATATATCAATTAACGATATTTCATTGCCCTCTTTATCTACTCCAATAGGATCTTGTAGCGATACTTCAGTTTTAATTTTCTTGTTCGATCTAATGGTCATCAATATTTCATTTGCTATACTCACATTACGGAAACATATTACTATACTCAAACTATGGATATATTAAAAAGTATATCAAATTTATCAACCGTTGGTGGTAAAATAAAATTATACCTTAATTCGTTTTTATTATAAGTATTATATGGATCATAATAGGAAAAAGTTTTATTTTTTGTTTTTTAATATATTTTCAACAAATCATTCACACATTTTTATACGCAACATAGTATGGAAGTACAATATATTTTTATCTAGTGTTCTTTTCTATATAATAATAGAATAGGGCATGTAGTTTTACATACCCTATTAGTAAAATATTATTCTTGCTCTGTCAGGCACTCTCTACTAGTTCGACCAATTGCAACCTGTCTGTTTTGTAAAATTTTAAGTGTAATAGCTATAACCATTTTTTCTTCAATTTTTGTGAATAGTTTTTCTCCTACAGGTAGATCTGTATGTTTCGGACGTTCACGATGTAAAAACTCATCAAATTCAACAATTTTAGCACTTATTAATTCACAAAATGTTAGTTCATTGAAAAACTCTGTGCTGATTTGATTAAATTCTGATAGATCTCCTGATAATAGTCTATCTTTTTCAGCAAAATCATTTGATAATTCTTTTGATGTAAAAAATTCAAACTCATTTGATGTATTAGTAATAAGAGGTGCTGGACGTGTACCATTAAATTTAACAACAGTTGTACATTCAAATGGAACATCTACTGTGCAATGGCGAATATCTCCACACATTCCGTGATGATGTGAGCATTCTTTTGTAGCAAATTCAATGTTTTTACGAACAAATCCTTTAATAAATAAAATGTCGGTATCTTGTATAAGCATACATTGAACTATTTTTACCTTTTTCTTAATCCTTTTAATTTCAATAGCCGGCTCAGGCAGATCAATTTTTGCATTAACATTGAACCGAACTGTTAACTCAGCTAAAACTACTGGTATTTTCGCTACAACACCTGCTGTAATTGGGTTTAATCTTACTGGATTATTTTCACAATCTCCTAGAGTTTCAGCTTTAACTTCAACGCAAGATGTCTTACTTTCAGGTTTTTTGTGTACCACAGCATTTTCAAATTTATTATTATGACACTCTACATCTCTTTTATTTATGAAAACTTCTCTATTATCCAATTTTATTTCCTCCTATCAGTCTTTTATGATGTCTACAATCTCATTGTCCTTTTGCCTAGTACATAATATTCTATAATTGTATTTTGGTGAATTTTATTTAAAATTTTTTGAAATCAAAATATAGATGGTCTAGTTAAACGAGATAAATTGATTCTAATTAAGGTTTTCTCTAATAATGGATTATTCTTCAAATCTGATGTTTTAGAAAGGCTCAACCCTAATGATGATTAATTTAGTACTCATTTTCTTTTTCTTTTTTTACTTAGTACTACATTGATGTAATTTAATGGCCAGTGACTTATGTAACCTTAATACCAATTCTATTAATTACTCTTTAGTTAGTTTTCCAAATTTATCACCTTTTCAAATATAAAGGTAGTTAGAATAGCATTTTTTTATTTACATAATCATACAGTAATATATAGAAATTACGAAAGTGGTGATTAAATATGTGCCAATATCCAACAAAAACATTTCCTTATACAATTCAGCCATATGACACATTATGGATATTAGCTCAAAGATACCATACTACCATTTATGCAATTGCGTATGCTTTGGGTACAACACGTTGTTTGGACCAGGCTGGCCATTGTTAGTATTGTTTTTGATTTACCAGATGTAGACTTTGTGATTAATCGTCTTCTCAGAAATCCTAAAGACTTTGAGTCAGCTCTAAAGCCTTTTTATGGAGATAAAATCGCCTCCCAATTTGCCGATTTACTTACAAGTCATCTTGTCATCGCTGCGCAACTTGTCAAAGAAGCTAAGGCAGGTAATACAGAAGCAGTAGCTGAGACTGAAAAAAGATGGTATGCAAACGCAGATGAAATTGCCGCTTTCCTTGGTAGTATCAACCCATATTGGTCTGAGGAAGACTGGAGAACAATGCTATATGAACACTTGGCACTGACTAAATCTGAAGCTGTTTATATGCTTACAAAAAGGTATGAAGATAGCATTACAGTATACGACAAGATTGAAAAACAAGCTTTACAAATGGCTGATGTGATGGCAAAAGGTATAGTTAAACAATTCCTAAATAATTGTACAGAGCAGTTTTAAAACTCTCTTAAGGAAAAAGACTCTATAAAAAAACACTATAGAGTCTTTCCTTTTAATACTGTTTGCAAGTATATACTATAATAATTGTTTTTTTGATAATAGCCATTGCTAAACAATTTATTGCGTATTTCATAATTTTATCTAGTTTTGAGTAATAAAAAAATCCCCACCGAGTAAGTCCCGGTGAGGTTAAATAAAGGGGATGAAACATTTTCTTTCTAAGCTATCAATCTCTATAATGTCATTATACTAAGCTTAATTTACATTTCAGTTACTTTTTGATGTCTTTTTGATTACTTTTTATGCAATCTTACTGTAAATTTGGTTTATATGTATATAAAATAAATAATATTATCCAACATAAAAGCCCTAGTATGTTCCACACCTAATAGAATTTTTTCACAGTCTCTAATGGGAGAACTATCTAGCTTTTCTTACACCTTAACATGTAAATTTTACCTTGTCTGTAGGTTGGTTGAACCTTCTTCTCATGGTAACTTAAATCTTCTTTGATTTTTTATGTATTTCTTCAACTACCTCTTTAGCAAATTCTACTTTGTTTTCGTGGCTTATTGGCAACTCACTAATTTTTTTAGATATAATCTCCATCCAAAATTCAGCACACTTTTTACTAAAATACTCTCTATCTTCTTTTGTCTCTAGTCCTTTTACTGTTATGCTTATAGCAGGCTCCTTCGCCATTTTGCCACCCCCCTTAATAATAAATCTTATGTTTTATGCATTTTGTCCTATTCAAAAATTAAGCTATAATTAACTCTGAAAATTTCAAATGAAAATGTACCAAGTATATTAATACTAATTTTAAAGAAATCAATATAGCTTAGTTAGATTCTGTTTAGTATCTTTCTTCATTTCATTTAAGACCTTATGGCCTTCTTCATTTATAATATAAACATTTTTTCTTTCGACAAAGTTTGATGTTTTTTTCAATAGAGTCCATATATAATGTAGCTAGTATTAATATACTAAAATTTAGCAGAACATTTTAAATCGAAAGGAATGTATTTTTTTATGAAGAAATTTTTATCTGCATTACTTATTATTGCGTTAGTTTTTAGTATGACTGCTTGTGCAAAATCAGACCCAAAAGCTAGTGTTAGTGGATATTTAGATGCATTAAAATCTGGCAATATAGAAGGAATGAATAAATATATAAAGTCTGATTCCGAAGACCAAGTAAAAGAGGTATTCAATAATGAAAATAAAATGAATGAGGAAGCATTTTTAAAGGCATATAGTAAACTGAATTATAAGATATTAAGTTCAGAAGTAAATGGAGATACTGCTACAGTAGAAACTGAAATAAATGGCCCTAACTTAGGTAAAATTATGACTGAACTAATTCAAGAAGCATTACCTTTAGCCTTTGCAGCTGCATTTAAGGAAGATAAATCCGAAGATAATATAGATGATTTAATGAATACAATGCTTTTGGATAAAGTGAATAGTGATGATATGCCTATGGTAAAGAAAACAGTTAAAATAGATTTAGTTAAAGAAAATAACAACTGGATAATAAATCCTAGTGACGATTTTACTAACGCTATAACTGGTAATTTAGCTGATATGTCAAAACTGTTTGAATAAATCTTTATTATATGTTTTTTATATGAGAAGCCCATTAAAGGGCTTTTTGTTTTTATAAAATACTTTATAATATATCTAAGGGGTGAATTTAATGAAAGTAGCAATTTATTCAAGAAAATCAAAATTTACTGGTAAAGGTGATAGTATAGAAAATCAGATACAGCTATGTAAAAACTATGCTACTACTCACTTTGGTATAAAAGATGATGATTTTTATATTTATGAAGATGAAGGTTTTTCTGGAGGAAATACTGATAGACCTCAATTTCAGCTACTTATGAAAGATGCTAAAAAGAAAAAGTTTGATATTCTTATTTGCTACAGACTGGACCGTATTAGTAGGAGTGTTATGGACTTTTCTAACACCTTTGAAACATTAGAAAGTAATGGAGTAGGTTTTGTGTCTATTAAAGAACAATTTGATACTTCTACACCTATGGGTAAAGCTATGCTATATATATCTTCTGTGTTTGCACAATTAGAACGTGAAACTGCTGCTGAACGTATAAGGGATAATATGCTTCAACTAGCTAAGACCGGAAGATGGCTTGGTGGAATAACTCCTACAGGATATTCTTCTAAACAAATTATTTATACGGACCCTTCCGGAAAGGAGAGAAAAATGTTTAAACTATCTACTGTTGATAATGAATTAGAAATAGTTAGATTGATATTCGATAAATATTTAGAATTTAAATCTTTAACAAAAGTTGAACAATACCTAATTATGAATAATATTAAAAGTAAAAATGACGTTGATTTTACCAGGTACTCTATCAGATCTATTCTTGCTAATCCTGTTTATGCAGTAGCAGATAAG
Source organism: Alkaliphilus sp. B6464 (assembly GCF_018141165.1). Classification (NCBI taxonomy): domain Bacteria; kingdom Bacillati; phylum Bacillota; class Clostridia; order Peptostreptococcales; family Natronincolaceae; genus Alkaliphilus; species Alkaliphilus sp. B6464. Next base: position 2,521,215 of record NZ_CP058557.1, on the reverse strand, counting down.
GCTATGTATGATTACATAATAGATAATGGATATGAAGTTTACTCTCACGAAAGTGAATTTACCGGCAAACATGGAATAATGGCGTATAATAAAACTAACCAAGATAGTAAAAGTTCTATTAGGTTTAGAGACGTGTCAGAGTGGATAGTAGCCATTGGAGCACATAAAGGAATCATTGAAAGTACTACCTGGATTAAAGCACAAAATCTATTGTATAAGAATAAATCTAAGGGATATAGGAGAGTTAAAAATACTAATAGTTTACTATCTGGAGTTCTTTATTGCAACTGTGGAAGTTATATGCGTCCTAAAATGGGAAGAAAAAATAAAGATGGTGAACAAATCTTTTATTATATGTGCGAAATGAAGGAAAAAAGTAAAAGAACTCGTTGTAATATTAAAAATATAAAAGGTAATGAACTTGATCACTTGATTATTGATAGAATTAAAAATTTAGCTATGTCAAATTCAGATGTACAGGATAGTATTGAAAATGATAAAATTAGCCTTCAGACAGCCCAAAATGCTATTGAAAATGAAATATCCATGCTAGAATCTAATATTAAAAATAATGGGCAATCTATAGGCAATCTAGTTAGTTCCCTATCACAAAATCAAAACAGTACAGCTGCAAAATATATTATTGATCAGATTGAAGGATTAGATAAAGAAACTACCCAAATTAAAGATAGACTTCTAAGACTTAAAGAAGTACAAGAAAAAAATCAAGCTAAAGAAAATAGTCTTGATGTTATGAAAGGTATACTCTCGAATTTTAATCATAGTGTTGACTTAATGGATATAGAAGATAAAAGAGCATTCCTTAAAATTATAGTTGATAAAATAATCTGGAATGGTAAAAATGCAGAAATAATTATGTTCGGTAGTATTTCAGAAAAAAAGCAAGTTCCACCATGGGAAACAGAATAATGTTTCCGTTAGGAGTGTATAGCATTTTCAATACACCTTGCAGCATAAGTTGCAAGTCTTGTTCCCTTTGATCTATCAAAGGTAGTAATTCCTTTAATTAATCCAATAGTACCTATAGAAATTAAATCATCCATATCTCGGCCAATATTAGAATACTTCTTTACAATATGGGCCACAAGCCGTAAATTCCTTTCCACTAATATATTTCTAGCTTCTTCATTACCTTGCTCGTATTGTTCTAAATACATTGCTTCTTCTTCTGGTGTTAATGGCTGTGGAAAAGATGTACTGCTAGAAACGTAAGATACTAAAAATAATATTGGCTTTAGTGTAACGGGAAATAAACTTAGTAATATCGGCCACATGTAGATCATCTCCTCCCTTAAAAACCTAAATAGTATGTCACTTTAAATAATATGTTCTGAAGTCTATATATGTGCATGTACTTATATAATTGTATAAGCTATATTATATTTATATTATTTATAATAAGGATGGCATAAACCCTCTATTCTTTAGATAGAGGGTTTATGCCATAGAGAGTTTCAATAAAATCAACTTTGAAATCTTGGTAGGGAGAATTTTGTTCATATTTGCTATTTATACCCTAAATTCATCATTTTTTCTACTATTTTTCTGAAAATCGGAACTGCAACACCACCTCCAGATCTTCCATTTTGTATAAAAATAGTAACCGCATACTTAGGGCTATTTGTTGGATAGTATCCTGTAAACCAAGCATGAACTACTTCTTCTCCATTTTCTACCGATTCTGCCGATCCTGTTTTACCAGCAGTAATGTTAGACAACCCCTCAACCTGACGGCCACTCCCTTCTAGCGTTACTTTTTTCATCCATAGCTTTAGCTTTTTAGCTAATTCTGAATCTAGTACTTGCTGCTCCTTTGCTATATTTGATTTTTTTAAAGTAACATAGTCATTATCAACAATATCTTCCATAATATATAAGAATTTCTTTAATCCATTATTTGCTATCAACTGAGTTAATTGATTGACTTGAAGTGGAGTTGCTAATATTTGTCCCTGGCCAATAGCTATATTTCCATAGGCTGGTCCTAACAAATCATTTCCACTAGGAAGATTCCCTGAATTTTCTTCCATTAAACCTATATCTACTATGTTATTAAAACCCAACTGTTCTGCCATATTAATAATATTTCCTGTCCCTATTTTTTGAGCCAACTGAATAAATACACAGTTACAAGACTCAGCAAATGCTCTATCCATTGTTATTTGTCCATGTCCTCCTTTTTCATAGGATGAACATTTAATCTCTATTTCCCCTACAGCCTCATAACCTAAACATTCAAATATTTCATCTGCATATAGAGGATTCTGCCTTAATGCTTCTATAGCTACTACTATTTTAAATATAGATCCTGGTGGAAATGCCATTTGAATAGCCTTATTATATAATTCATCGCCTTTGCTTTTAAGATGATATGATATGTTGCTAGGATCAAAATTAGGCCTACTTACCATACCTAGTATTTCACCAGTTTGTATGTCTGAAACTATAACTGAACCTGGCATACTACTTTCGTCTATAACTTCTTCAGCTATTCTCTGTATGTGATAATCGATGGTTAACCTAAGATTTTGGCTTTTATTATTGGTACTAGCTACCGCATATCCTTCTCCAGGCAGAAATTTTTTTCGCCCATCTAATGTTGCTATTAAAGACTTACCTGTATTTCCACTGAGCACCCCATCCATCGCTCCTTCAATACCTGACATACCTCTAAGATCTACCTGGTTTATATATCCAATTACATGATTTAAAAATCCATTACTATCGTGGCGCATTCTTTTACTAACAATAAATAATCCCTTAGTATTTATAAATCTTCTATCATTCCAGTTTAGATCATCTTTTACTGAGAACTCTAAAGTATATTTAGAATTTTTTACTTTATTAAATAGTTCTTCATATTCTTTACCTGTAATCTCCTGTAAAAATAAAATGTTACTTGTGTTTGCAACAAAATGTTGAGGAAAAATAATGGCTACCTTTTGCTCTATTCTATCAGTTAAAGGAATAAAGTTTCTATCGAGTATTAATCCCCTACCACTATCAACTGGAATACTAATCTGTCTTTGTTTAATTACTTCTGCATTATAAAAATCATATTTTATCACCTGTATATAAAATAAACGCACAATTAGTCCTATAAAAATACAAAAGGATATGGCTCTGATAAACAATAATCTTTTTATGTTAACCATGCTGCATTCATTTCTTTTACGCTTTATTCTTGACATAGAAATCCCCCCTATACTTTTTTAAATATTATCACCAATCGTATAGGGGGTTATACTTATACTATATTTTATTTAATACCTAGCTATTCTTAACTCTATTTGAATTTAGTTTTTGTTTATTTTCAATAATTGATTTAATTTTAGCTACCATTATATCAATAGCTACTTGATTGTATCCACCCTCTGGAATAATTACATCTGCATATTTTTTATTAGGTTCAACAAATTGCAAATGCGCTGGCCTTACAGTTGTTAAATATTGATCTATTACAGATTCTAACGTTCTCCCACGTTCTCTCATATCTCGCAATATCCTTCTAATAATACGAACATCTGCATCTGTATCTACAAAGATTTTAATATCCAGCATCTTCCTTAACTCTGAGTCATCCAAGATCATAATACCCTCTAAAATAATTATATCCTTAGGATATATTGTTTCTGTTTCTTTTTTTCTTGTATGCTGTTCAAAGTCATAAATAGGCTTTTGAATAGAGTTATTATTTAATAACTCACTTAAGTGTTGTTTCAATAAGGTGGCATCAAAAGCTAGTGGATGGTCATAATTTGTTTTTGTTCTTTCTTCGAAAGTTAAATGACTTTGATCTTTATAATATGAATCTTGTTGAATAATTGCTATATTTTTTTCTGGTAAACTTTGAAAAATAGCCCTAGCAACTGTGCTTTTTCCAGAACCAGTTCCACCAATAATACCAATCAAAATAGGTCTACTACTCATTTACTCATTCTCCCCAGCCTTTATTTCTTTTCGTAAAATATAGTTTTCTGCTACAGGTAGTTCTACTCTAATTTTTATAATCTGTTGTGGATGAGGTGCTACATCAATTGGATTCATATCTTCATCCCACATTTCTGCAATAGTCATAGCTACATCTTCTTTAGGCCCAGTAATTTCAATTTGATCACCTAGGAAGAATCGATTTCTCTGCTCTATTGTTGCAATTTTATTTGTTTCATCATAATCTTTAACAATACCAATAAAACTATAGTCTCTTACATATGATGTATTATCATAATGGTGCTCAGTGTGTCCTGGTTTATTCAAATAAAATCCTGTTGTAAAGTCTCTATGGCTTGCTTTTTTTAGCTCCTCCATCCACTTAGGATTAAACTGCCAGTTATTAGGATTATCATAATAGCTATCTATTGCCGCTCTATATGCCTTAACAACCATAGCTACATAGTAGGTAGTTTTCATTCGACCTTCAATCTTCAAGCTTGTTATACCTGATTCAATTATTTCTGGAATGTATTCAATCATACATAGGTCTTTAGAGTTCATAAAGTATGTTCCCTTTTCATCTTCGATTACTTGTATATATTCTCCTGGTCTTTTTTCTTCAACTAAATTGTATTTCCATCTGCATGGCTGAGCACATTCGCCTCTATTAGCATCACGATTTGCCATATAATTGCTAAGCAGGCATCTACCAGAGTATGACATACACATAGCACCATGAACGAATGCTTCAAGTTCAAGATCTTCTGGTATATTATCTCTAATTTCTTTAATCTCTTTAAAGTTAAGCTCACGAGCTAATACAACTCTACTAGCTCCAAGACTTGCCCAAAATTTTGCAGTCATGTGATTTGTATTATTTGCTTGTGTACTTATATGAACTTCCATGTTAGGAACCGTTTCTTTTACTATGGAAAATGTACCTGGATCTGAAACAATTACGGCATCTACTCCTATTTTATAGATTTGTTCCAAATACTCCGGGAATCCTTCTAAATCTTCGTTATGAGGAATAATATTAGCTGTAACATATACCTTTACTCCCCTTTCATGTGCAAAGCGTACTCCTTCTGTTAAATCTTCATAGCTAAAATTTTTAGCGGCAGCTCTTAGACCAAATATTTGTCCCCCTAAATATACTGCATCTGCTCCATACATAATTGCAACTTTTAATCTCTCTAAATCCCCTGCGGGTGCTAATAATTCTACCTTCTTCATTTTCATTCCTCCTACTATTTCTACTTTTTATAACTAATAGCTAGTCCATCTCCTATAGGTATAATGCTAGTATCTAATTGTGGATGATTGCATATGTATTGTAAATATTCTCGCATTCTATTTACAATTGTTCGTTGTCTACGCACTACTAACTCATCTGTTGCAACCATGCCCTTATATAAAATATTATCTGAAATCAACAAACCACCAGGATTTAATAGATTAATACAATCATTTAAAAAATCCTTATAGTGTCCTTTTGCTCCATCTAAAAAAATTAAATCATACTTGCCTTCTAAACTTTTTAAAATTTCCGTTGCATCGCCCTCTAGCAGATGAATATTATTGGTTTTATTTGCTTTTTTAATATTTTCTCTAGCTAAGCAAATCCTCTTTGCATTTCTTTCAATTGTAGTTATGTGCCCATTATCTCCCATAGCCTCGCAAAATAGTAGAGTGGAATAGGCAATAGCGGTCCCCACTTCTAATACTTTTGTTGCCCTAATAGATTTTGTAATTACTTGCAATAAAACACCTACTTCTTTATGAACTATAGGTACATGGTTTTCATCAGCATATAGCTCCATCTCTCGAAAAAGTCCTTCATTGCTCGGTAAAATTCCTCTAATATATTCCTCTACAAATGGTAATGTTATATTGCTCAAGGTAAACAACTCCTTTATCATAAATTAATACGTGGGTTATACCACGTATCAATTTATCCTTTTCATGCTTTTAATTAAGATAGAAGAATCAAGATATATAAAATTAAAAATAACATATCTAATAATCACTTAATATTATATTATTGTGTGTATACTTTTACAAGAATTATTGTCCATTGCTAATAGTTTTTCACATATCCCTTATTATTAGTCAGCCGAAGCCTTGTATTATATCTCTAAATTTAAAATATTCTATTTGAAATATTAATTTCCGTGGAAATAGTGAAATTTCAACAATAATATCATTATCATGTTATTTTTTATCGAAAATAAGTCTTTAAATAAATTTATTGTAAAATCATAAAAAATGGTACTAAAATTGGTACTAATAACGACAATGATACACCTGTAATAAATGAAATAACAGCTACGTTTCCATCTGTAGCCTTTGAAATAATAGGTAATGTGGTATCCATCGCTGTAGCCCCTGCTGGTGCAATACTTTCTAATTTACCTATATACTTAGCAATTATAGGAATTATAATTATTGCAATAATTTCTCTACAAACATTTGTGATAAATGCCAATGTTCCAAGCTGAGCACTATGTTTTGCTAATTCAATAGCCGATAAACTATACCAACCAAACCCTGCTCCAATTGCTCCTGCCTGGTTAATTGGCATACCTAGTATAGCTCCACCTAACATAGAACCCATAATACTACCTAATGCAACCATTAAAGGAACTAAAAGAACTTTCAAGCCTAATTCCTTTACTTTTTTAGCTATATTTTCTTGTCTTCCTATATCTATACCAACAAAAAACAACAGTATACAAAGTCCTATACTAATAAATGTACTCATATACGTAGCCATATTTACAGGAAAAATAAACAATCCGAATAATATGCCAAAACCAACAGCTAATAATATTTTAACAGTCACTTTTTCCCCTCTTTTCTTCCAAGGTAAGTACCTTTTTGGATATAATCTTAACACCTAAAATACTAAATGCCACTGAAAATACTGCTAAAACTATAGCCTGCATGCCAATTGCAGCAAAAGAGGTAATTACATCTTTATCCATACCTATACTGACACCCATAATAAATAAAAGTAATAAAAGTGAAAGACTTTGAATATAATCTAGTTTTTTCATTATAGAATCTTTTAGTAGCTTTTTGTTGCCTATGTATGCACCTAATCCTAAGATTATTAAATATAAAAATATGTTCATACTATCCCCCCAGTTCTATTATTAATATTATCATACCTAATATTTAACTTCTCACCGGAATAAATAATAAAAACCGCCCTGGAGTAAAATTACCAAGGCGGTTTAGTCTTAAACTTCCATTATTACTGGTAGAATCATTGGTCTACGCTTAGTTTTTTCATATAGAAAATCCTTTAGGCTATCTCTTATAGCACTTTTTAGCGATGACCATTCCCTAATATTTTGCTGTTCACAACTATCTAACACACTTCGAACAACTTTTCTAGCTTCATCCATTAGATCTTCAGATTCTCTTACGTAAACGAAACCTCTTGAAATAATATCTGGTCCTGCTGCAACCTTACCATTTTCTCTAGCAATTGTAACTACTACTACCATTAATCCGTCTTCTGCTAAATGTTTACGATCTCTAAGAACAATATTACCTACATCCCCTACACCCAATCCATCTACTAATACTCTACCTGACTGTATGCTACCACTTATTTTCCCATAGTCCTTACCAAATTCAAAAACAGTACCATTTTGGCCAATAAATATATTCTCTTTAGGCATACCTAGGCTTTCAGCCAACTTTCCATGTTGTCTTAAATGTCTATATTCTCCATGAACTGGTATAAAATATTGTGGCATAGCTAATCTATGCATTAACTTTAACTCTTCTTGACAAGCATGACCTGAAACGTGGACTTCATCTAAACTTTCATAAATAACTTCGGCACCCTTTTCAAATAACTGATTGATTACACGAGTAACTGATTTTTCATTTCCTGGAATTGGACTAGACGAAAAAACAACTAAATCTCCAGGCTGAATATCTAATTTTCTATGTTCAGAACTTGCCATCCTTGATAAAGCAGCCATAGGTTCGCCCTGACTTCCAGTTGTTAAAATAACAATTCTGTTATCGTCATATTGATCCATTTCGTTTATATCAATAATTAATCCTTCTGGCACATTTAAAGCCCCTAGTTCCTGAGCTACTGATATTACATTTACCATGCTTCTACCAGAGATTACTACCCTTCTATTGTATTTATATGCTGAATCTAACACCTGCTGTACTCTATGTACATTCGATGCAAAAGTAGCAACAATAATTCGCTTTCTAGTATTTCTAAAAATATTTTCAAATGTTGATCCTACACTACGTTCCGACAGTGTAGATCCTGGTCTCTCCACATTTGTACTATCAGCCATCATTACTAACACGCCTTTTTTACCTAGTTCTGCTATACGATGTAAGTCAATTAGTTGACCATCAATAGGTGTGTAATCTACTTTAAAATCCCCTGTGTGGAAAATTACACCTAAAGAGGTATGTATAGCTATAGCACAGGAGTCTGGTATACTATGACTAGTACGAATAAACTCTACTTCGAATTCTCCGAGTTTGACGGTTTGACCAGCATCTACTCTTTGTAAATGTACGTTATTAAGCTTATGTTCTTTAATTTTAATTTCTACTAACCCTAATGTAAGCCTTGTACCATATACTGGAACATTTAATTTTTTAAGAATATAAGGTAATGCTCCAATATGGTCTTCATGTCCATGGGTCAATACTATTCCTTTAACCTTATCCTTATTCTTCATTAAATATGTTATATCTGGAATAACAATGTCAATCCCTAACATATCGTCCTCTGGAAAACTTAGTCCACAATCAATAATCAAGATCTCATCTTTATATTCAAATGCGGTCATATTTCTTCCAATTTCACTTAGCCCTCCTAGTGGAATAATTTTAATTTTTGTTGCTTTTCTAGCCACTATTATCTCTCCTTTTGTCATATCGTTTCTCCGTTTGTTGTTTTTATTATTAATACAGTAGTACTAATTACCCGGACTCATTTCGTCTAATATATTTTACCACATATTCCATTTATATAGAAACTATATTATTTAATAAGGATATATCATACTATATATTATTAAATATATATCCAATTTCCTCAAATAAATATAGATTTTATCATATTTAATTAAAATAACTAAAATTTGTTTATCTTATATATATATTTTCCTAAATAACATAAAATTATATTTAAAAAATTCGTCTCATACTATCGCAATATTTTATATCCACATGAAATCTATTTTAAACTTTAAAATACTTAAAATGCTACTAATCGTCTACTTCTTTAAAATTCATCAATAATTAAAAAATTATGCCTTCTTAAACAATAAAAAAATATCTAGTATATATGTAGAAAAGTCTTGCAGAAGTTCTGCAAGACTACTGGCATTTAGAACAGATACCAAAAAATTTAACAGTATGATCCCTAATAGTAAAATGATATTTTTTTTCTATTTCTTCTTCTAAATGCTCTAATAGATCTAGCTCCACTTCTATTACATCATTACAGCTTTGACAAATTAAATGATGATGTTGATGGTCATCTTCATGAGTATTTAGTTCATAACGAATACATCCATCGTCTAAATTTAGCTTTGAAAGAACTGACATCTCATCTAATAGTTGTAAAGTTCGATACACAGTTGCAAGTCCTATTTCAGGACACTTCTCTTTTACAAGATCATAAATCTCCTCGGTATTTAAATGTTTCCCTTGATTTTCAATAATAGTATCTAATGTAGCTCTTCGCTGAGGAGTTAATTTATAACCTTTCTCCTTTAGTCTTTCTTTTAATGAATCAATCAGGTTGTCCATTTTCCCACCTTCATTTCTCAAATAATAATGCTTTTCAAGTAATATTATAGTAAAGGATTCCAAGTTTGTCAATCGTTTAATATCTTTTGATCCTACTAACTGTACATTATTATGTTCATTTGAAGTAATAAATATAACAAAGATTTTCTACCAAAATCTTTTTAAGTCAGATAAGCATGGCTGAAATGTGTTTAAAGTAAAGTTTATATTAGGAAAACATATTCTTTACTATCCATTATATAAAAAGAGATGGACCCTTTAAAGTTCATCTCTTTTTTATTTACATTTCTTCATCCATTAATGTTTCATATGTAGCTACTACATTTTCATATTCTTCATCATCTTCGATAGCAACAAGCGAGAATTCTTCTTCATTATCATATACGATTTTAAAAACATAAGCGTCTTCTTCATCATCTGATCCTACAGGTGCTAAAATCGCATATTCATTATCTTCTACCTCAAGGGTCATTATCACTTCAAAATCTTGCTCTTTTCCATCTTCATCTACTAGTGTTATTATATCGTCTCTTTCTTCCATTGATATATTCTCCTTTCCTATGGCTATCACTACCATAGTTGTATTATATACTAAATCCATATAAAAAAATACTATTTTTATTTTATTATTTACTTAAACTATCTAAGTATCCCTGTAAAATATAAATAGCAGCAATTTTATCTATTACTTCTTTTCGTTTTTTTCTACTAACATCTGCCTCTATTAGTGATCTTTCAGCTGCTACGGTAGTTAAGCGTTCATCCCATGGAACAATTTCTATATTATTAAATCTTTTTCCTAATCGTTCATTAAATTCTAATACCTTTTCTCCTTGAGGTCCAATAGTTCCATTCATGTTTTTAGGTAAGCCTACAACAATTTTATTTACCTCATATTCTTTAATAATCTCCTCAAGTCTTTGAAGATCTTTTTTTATTCCAATTCTACGTATAGTTTCTAATCCTTGTGCAGTCCATCCTAGCAGATCGCTCAAAGCTACTCCTATAGTTTTATCTCCTACATCTAAACCCATTATTCTCGGCATTTTCTACCTCCTAATTAGATAACTTTTATACAAAATTCGGGACAATATTTAGAACAATAGCTACATAGTACACACTTGTTATGATCCACTACAACCTTATCATCAATTATTTGCAAAGCATTATGACTACAAGCCTCTACACATTTACCACATCTTTCACACCAATTAGAAATGCTCAACTTTCTTTCTTTGCTTTTAATTTTATCTAATGATAATTTATTTATTTCCCTTCCCTCGAATATGGATACATTAACATCTATTTCTTCCTTGCTTTGCATTCCAACAGCAATAGAATCAAGCACGGGAAGATCTAACACAAAATCAAAGCATTGCTGAAAATTTCTCAACAAATTACCTCCCCCTAGGGGTTTCATACCATATATTCCTTTTCCTAAATCATGGGCATCTTTAAGTGCTAAAAGCATGTCATCAATGGTACCATCCTGTATGCCTAACCCATTAATATTTACAATAGGGTGTATTACTTCTATCTCTTTATATTTTAGGCTTCCTCTTACTGCCTCGACCGTATGAGTAGATAATCCAACACCTCTAACATATCCTTTTTCTTTCATCTTTAAAAAGTACTCAATAGCTTCATAGTGTCCGCGTATAGTATGTTCACTTTCCTGTTCATGTAGCATAAAGAAATCTACATAATCTGTATCCATTTCATCTAGTGCTTTCTTTAAGCTGCTTTCAGCTGTTTCCTTAGAATAAGCATAAGATTTTGTAGCTACTATAACCTTACTTCTATCCCAATACTTTAAGGCATGTCCTATATGTTTGTAAGTTTCATATAGCTCTGCTGCATCAATAAAATTAATTCCATTTTCAAACCCATATAATAATAAATCTCCACCTTGTTTTGGACTTTGATTTGTCTGCAGTGGACCCATAGTTAAGCTTCCGAAGCAAAGTCTCGAAACTCCAATATTTGTATTTCCTAATTTTCTTTTTTCTATAATAACCACTCCAGTACTAGTAAAAAATTCTAGCCGGCTACGCCGGCTTTAATGACCTAAATCATCAATTATTAAATACAGTATTGTTGATGTTAAAAATATTACGCTTGTAGCTGCTGCTACTACACCAGAATCATTAACCGCAAAGCCAATAATACAAGCAACGATTATCCCACTCCAGCCTATAGCTATTTTAGGATACTTCAATGATATTTGTTTTATAAATCCAATAGGTTTATAAAAAAGTATACCTAAAACAACAATTGCGCTTAAAAGTACCTTACTCCAAATGGTTACACCCATAATTCTTAAATTCATAGAGATTTTTCTAACTATAATTTGATATATTACAATAGGTCCACTTGAAATAATTTGTTTTATTGCTCCTGCTAAATGAGACTGACTTTCTAGGATAAACAAGTCAATTATAGCCATTATACCTACTGCCCCTATTACAGCCAAAGCAATATAAATTAGTTTCTTAATATTAATTTTTTGGTCCAGTAGTCTAATAAATACAAACACAAAAGCAAATACTGCTGTAATTGTACCACCTACATTTGCTCCAAGTCTAGGAAATCCTATAATAATAGTAACAAATCCATAAATTATTATAAGCATGTATTTATTAATTGAATATTTTTCCGATAAAACAGTAGTTAATACTAAAACAGCCCCAATAAGTATACCCATGTATTCATTACCTATTCCATAATATCTTGCACCTATTATAGGATCATAACCTAATAGAGAATTTTTGATTAAATTTTGTCCAGCGATAGTATCAATCAATAGACCACCAACTAACAGAACCATAGAATATAAAATTAAATTTAATGGATTGCCATTAGCTAATAAGTAAATTAAAAATACTATACCTATTGTAATACCTAAAAGTAATAAATATGTGATTGTAATATTTGTTACCCCAAATAAAGGTATTAGTAATAGAGTGAAAGGTGCAACCATATTTCCAACCAATGCTAGAGACATATACTTATACCATCTAGTTGATATACTGTTTCTAAACATTATTAATATTAAAGATAAAAGTGAAGTAATTATTTCATATATAGCAAAGCTATATAAAACCCTATACCTTTGTGTAGATGTATTAACTACTCTTTTGTTTAAATTATTAATATAATTTAAGTTATCCTCATGTTGATATGATATTAATGCTCTCCCCGTCATTTTATCCGAGCTTAAATTAAAATAAGATAAAATTGTTGGTCCAATATCTACATTGCCTATAATTCCATCTCTTCTTGTAGTTGGTGAATATAGAATATGTCCATCATTTCCTCCCTCATGGATAACAACAGGAGTTAATCTTTCTCCCTTACTTGCCGCTGCATTAGACGGATATGGAGTAACAATCATAAGTTTAGTATTTTCTTCATTAAAGTTTTCAACGATGTTAGAAATAAACTCATCTATTTCATTTAATATATTTGTTTTATGGTTTTCATAGGCTTCAGGATATAGATTTTCTTTATATCTTTCTAGCCTTGTAGTATCTCCAGTTTCAATTACTATTAAATTTGAATCTAAATATGCTTTTTCAAATTCTTCTAGTAACAACCCAAAATTAGTTTTAATACCAAAGGGTCTTGTTATATCTTCTTTTATTAGATCGCTACTTACGTTTCCAGAGTCGATAAATCCATTGAAGTCCATAGCTATTAAACCCGCAGATCTAATTTCAGTATCATCAGTATCGCTATTGCCTATTAGCGAAGTCTTATATCCATGTTCTCTTAATACTTGTCCCAACGAGCCGGGTGTGGAACCATACTCACTTCTTTGATTTTGGATAATTAATTTACTAATATCTAAATTAATAATACCTTTTTCAGATACCTCATTCCCAGTACGCCTCTCATAGATTGATTCAGTATCTTTATCTAGATTATAAAATAAAGAGGTATTATGTGAAGCCTCTGATCGTATCCCCCATCCTATAGTAGCATACGACTTAAATTCATTATTTGATCCAGAAGCCTTAGTGTTCATTAGGGCAATAGAACTTTTGTCTATTAATTGTCTTACATAAGGCATTTTCTCTAAATCACTAAAATCAATTCGATTAATTATAACCATTACTACCTTAACATTATCATAGTCATGTATGTTATTTTCTGCTCCATAAGATATTCCTATTACTATTGTCACTACTAAAAGTAATGCTGCAACAAATCGAATTACTCTTATATTCAATTTCAAATCACCTACTTTTTATCTAAATATGTCTTCAATAGCTCTTCTAATAATTCATCTCTTTCTATTTGTCTTATTAAGCTTCTAGCATTATTGTAGCTTGTAATATAAGTAGGATCTCCGGATAAAATATATCCAACAAATTGATTTGTAGGGTTGTACCCCTTTTCTTCTAAGGCTTTATATACAGTTAGAATTATATCCTTTGCCTTTGTTTCCTTTTCTTTATCTAGGTCAAACTTCATAGTAAAATTAAGTTTTTCTGACATAGTTATTCCCCTCTCGTATTAGATTAATATTATTTTACCATATTATACCCTTATATACTAAGGAATATCATATGAAATTATTGAAATAAGTAGGAGCATGGATATCCATGCTCTTACTTATTAAATTACCCATTTAATTGAATTTTTAATAGATCCTTTACAATAGCTAAAGCTTCTTCTATTTTTTCAGGATTTTTTCCACCTGCTTGTGCCATGTCTGGTCTTCCACCGCCACCTCCACCAGCAATTTTAGCAGCTTCCTTAACTAAATTACCAGAATGTACTCCTTTTGAAACTGCATCTTTTGTAGCCATAGCGACAAAATTAGCCTTATCATTGTTGTCAGACGCTAAAACAATTACTCCTGTTCCAATCTTTTCTTTTAATGCATCTCCAATTTTTCTTAAATCGTCCATATCTTGATTATCTATAGACTCAACAATTATGTTTACTCCATTAATACTTTCTGCATTATTTAAAAAATCCCCAGTGGAATTGCTTGCTAACTGACTTTTAAGCTTATCTATTTCTTTATCTTTTTCCTTTACTTCTTGTACTAATTCATCTACACGCCCAATTACATTTTGTGTTTGCGTCTTTAATGTTTCTGCTATTTTTTGTATTGTTTCTTGATTTTTTTGTACATATTTATATGCTTCAATACCTGTAATAGCCTCAATTCTTCTTACACCAGCAGCAACCCCTGTCTCACTTAATATAATTAAAATTCCTATTTCACCACTATTATTTACATGGGTTCCTCCACAAAGTTCAGTGCTATAATCTCCAACCTTAACTACTCTAACTATATCACCATACTTTTCACCAAATAAAGCTTGAGCACCTATCTTTCTAGCTTCATCTATAGATGTTTCAAAGATGTTTACATTTAGTCCACCTAATATTTGTTTATTAACATTTTCTTCAATTTTAGCTACTTGCTCCTTTGTTAATCCTTCGAAATGAGTAAAGTCAAATCTTAGCCTTTCAGGAGTCACAAGAGACCCTGCCTGATTAACATGCTCACCTACTACATCTTTTAAAGCTTTGTGCAATAAATGAGTAGCAGTATGGTTACGAGCAGTATTCATTCTAGTAGTAACATCTACTTTAGCTTTAATAGTATCACCAACATGAAGTAATCCATCTTCTATTTTGACAATATGATGAATTTGATTATGTGGTCCCTTTTTAGTATCTAATACAGTTAATTTTGTTGTTTCATTGTATAAAGCACCAATATCGCCTACCTGTCCTCCACCTTCACCATAGAAAACAGTTTCATCTAGTATGACAGTAGCTTCATCTCCTATAGTACTTTGTTCAACAACTTCACCATTATTTATAATAGCTAGTACTTTTCCTTCTAGTTCTAAATTATTATATCCTTTAAAAACTGTACTGATATCTTTGTTTAGTCCTGCAAAAACATCGTCTTTCCAAGCCTCAGTATCAATACCTAGCCTTGCCTCCCGAGCCCTTTGCCTTTGTTTTTCCATTTCACTTTCAAAATTCTTTTCATCTACAGATAGTCCTTTTTCATCTAATATTTCTTTAGTTAAATCAAATGGGAATCCATAAGTATCATATAACTTAAATGCGTTTGTTCCACTTAATACATTTTCACTTGCACCTAATAATTCTTCTATATATTGGTTTAAAATCTCCATACCTTGATCTATAGTTTCCATAAATCGCTCTTCTTCAACTTGTATTACCTTTTTAATATAATCCTTCTTTTCAATTAGCTCGGTATAGGTTTCACCATAGTTCTTAACCACTCTATCTACTAACTCGTACAAGAATGCTCTATTTACTCCTAATAATTTTCCATGACGTGCAGCTCTTCTTAATAATCTTCTTAAAACATAACCCCTGCCTTCGTTACTTGGCAGTATTCCATCACCAATCATTAAAGATATAGAGCGTACATGATCAGTTATAATTCTAATGGACACATCAGTTTTTTCATCCTTATTATACTGTGCATTAGTAATTTCACATACTCCATTTAATATATATTGCATTGTGTCTATATCAAAAATAGAGTCTACACCTTGCATAATACAAGCCATTCTCTCTAGTCCCATACCTGTATCTATATTGGGGTTTGGAAGAGGATTATAATTTCCATCTTCATCTCTATCAAATTGTGTAAATACATGATTCCAAAATTCAACATATCTGTCACATTCGCAGCCTGGTTTGCAGTCTTTACTTCCACAGCCGTACTTTTGTCCACGATCAAAATAAATTTCTGAACATGGTCCGCATGGTCCTATACCGATCTCCCAAAAGTTGTCAGCCTTACCTAACCTAACAATCCTATCTTCTGGCAAACCAACTTGCTTACTCCAGATTTCAAAAGCCTCATCATCTTCTAAATATACAGTAGCCCAAAGCTTATCAACTGGTAACTCTAGATTCTTTGTTACAAACTCCCATCCCCACTGAATAGACTCTTTTTTGAAATAGTCACCAAATGAAAAGTTACCTAACATTTCAAAAAAAGTAGCATGTCTTGCTGTTTTTCCTACATTTTCAATATCACCTGTACGAATACATTTTTGACACGTAGCCATTCTTTTTCCTGGTGGCTCTTCTATCCCTGCAAAATAATGTTTTAATGGTGCCATTCCAGAGTTTATTAACAATAAACTCTTATCCTTTTGAGGTACTAAAGGAAAACTAGGTTGTATTATATGACCTTTAGTTTTAAAAAACTCTAGAAATTCTTTTCTAATTTCATTCACGCCTAATTTCTTCATAAAAATAATCCTCCTTCATAATTTTTCCTGTAGTTTAAAAAATATAAAAATAAAAACTCTCATCCATACATAATAAAACTGTAGGGACGAGAGTATTCTCGCGGTACCACCCTAATTATCGCTAAAAATAACGATCACTCTAGGAAATAAAGTATAACGGCTTTGCCGATAATCTCTACTTAGTTTCAAGATTATTGTTCAGAGACTGCTTCAAATGGTCTATCTAGAGGTTTTTCAGCCTAGAACCTCCTCTCTGTAAGAGTTAATCCATATTACTACTTCTCTTCATCACTTTTAACAATATATTTTATATGAATTATATATAACATACTATATTTTGTCAATATATAACTAAAACTTTGCAATATAATTTGGAATATACATTACTATGTTTTACAACTTTGACAGAGTTTATTACAATATAGAACAATTTATCAGCTTAAATACAATTGACAATCCAGAAAGTATCTGATAATACTAATTACTATATACATTCCTACCAAGTTCTCATCGGCAGTATACTAATAAATTATAGATTCGTTAGTTCCTCATATTTTGAAATAACTTGATTTACTATGCCATAATCAATTGCTTCATAAGCATTTAACCAATAATTTCTATCTGTGTCTTTTTCTATTTTTTCCAATGGTTGGCCAGTGGCTTCACTGATTATGTTATTAATCCTCTTACGTACTCTCAATATCTCTTTTGCTTCAATAGCAATATCTGCAGCTTGGCCATTTAAACCACCTAATGGCTGATGTATCATATACCTTGTGTTTGGTAAAGAATAACGATCTTGTTTTTCAGCTGCAAGGTAAATTGTGATAGCAGCACTTGCAACCCAACCAGTACCAATTACAATAACACGTGGTTTAATAAACTTAATAATATCATGAATTGTATCGCCAGCTTCTACATGACCACCCTGACTGTTGATAAATAATTTTATTGGTTGATCTCCCATTTCTTGTAGAATTAAGAGCTGTGTAGTTATTTTCTCTGCTAAAGCTTGATTGATCTCTCCAGAAATTATGATTGATCTAGATTGCAATAGTTTCTCTAGCACTAAACTTGAAGTTTCTTTTTCTTGTTTCTGCTCTTGATTGTTCATGGTATCATTCTCCTATCAATTAATATATTTAAATTTAATGATAATAATATATTATTATCAACTATTTTAAATTTAACTAATTATAACATAATTAACTAAAAATTGTTAATCATAAGATAAAAATATCACCTTTAAATTTAAGCATAATCAAAGTACCAATGAGCATATCAAAACTTTGCAATATAATTTATAAAATGCTTTCCAACCACTTTAATTACTCCAGCTATAGGCACTGCAATTAAAAGTCCAAATAAACCAAAAAATTTTCCTGCAATAATTAGAGATAGAATAACAATAATAGGATGAATACCAACTTTATCAGAAATAATTTTTGGTGATATAATAGCACTTTCAACTTGCTGTATAATTATAAATGCAACTACTACCCATATTACCTTATTTACTCCTCCTAAGGATGCAAAAACTAGTGCAGGTATTATCCCAACTATCGGCCCAAAATAAGGAATTATATCTGCTATTCCCGCAATCATACCTACTAACACTGCAAAGTCTACTTTCAAAATTAAAAGAGATATAGTGGTTAAAAGTCCTACTATTCCTGCAACAATCAACTGTCCCCTTATAAATCCACCAAGAACTTCGTCAATGTCTTTGGCAACATCAATTACTCCTTTTCTCAAAAATCTAGGTATACTTAAAATTAGCATGTTTTTAAACTTATCTGCATCTTTTAAAAAGTAAAATGCCAATATTGGAGTCAACACTATATTTGCTATCTTTGAAAGAAATTTAAGCGTTAAATTTGTTACAGAAGATATAATTTTTAATATAAAATCTTCAAGTCTATTTCCATTAAATTTTAACGCTTCTTTTACTGCGTTAAATTCTTCTGGTAAATTTTCTATACTATTGTTATATTTTATATATTTATTATATATATATCCATAGCTTTCATTTCCTAGCTTCGGTAATGCCTCTAATAATTTTTTAACTTCAAAAGTCATTTTAGGTACTAAAGTAATAGAGAATATAAAAATAATTGTAGCTATTACAAAATAAACAATAAATACTGACCAAAATCTTTTTATACCTTTTTTCTCTATATAACTAACGAGTGGATTTAAAGTATACGCCAATACAATTGCAAACAAAAATGGTGATAATATTTCATACATTAAACTTCCAGACTGAAATATTACAACAATTGCAATGATCAATATAAATGATAGTATAAAATAAACAATTTGACGTTTTCCAATATTAATTCTTTTTTTAGAATCTATATGTTGATTACCAATATGTACAAGAAAATAAATGATAAAAAATAATAGCACAATAATTAAAAGCTGCATAAAAAATTGCAAAATATTTGTAAATCCATTATTTTCGGCTAAATTTTTAAAACTTTTAGAAATGACCTGTATTGCTTTGCTGTTTTCCATTTTTTCACCCCTTTATGTTTAATATGTAATATTTGATAAATATATAATCACGTTTTATAAAAAAATTTTCTGATTTTAGCTCATAGATTTATGGGCTACTTTAAAATTTATACTTTCTCACCCAATAAGAAATTAATGGAATACTTTTAATTTAGTAAAGCCTCTATCATAAGGGTAGAGGCTTTACTAATATTTAATGCATTCGCTAAAACATATCCAGTCCTTTCATAATACCTAAAGCACCTAGAGCTCTTCTACCATTTTTCATCATTCGTTTTCTTTCTCTAGGTTTCATATTTGATGCTGCATACATACCTACTGCCGCGCCAGCAATTCCTATTGCAATAAGTCCTCTTGTCATATTTCTATGCATATATTTCACTCCTTTTCTATATTATTATTTATATGTTTTGTTAGTTTTATCGATCTATACCAAGCATTTTTTTCAATCCACCTTGCTGAGGTAAAATTTTTAATTGTTCCTCATTATTTAACATTATTTTATACTCATAAAAGTTAATTCCTTCAACTAAAGGTAAAAATGAATATCCGTTTACTAGGTCATCAAATAACCCTTCACTCATAATAAATCCTAAAACTTTTCCACTTCTTATTTGTAATAATGCATCCTTTACTACTCCAATTATCCCGCCAGTATTTGAATATATCTCATATCCAATTACCGATTTATTATTAATTGCATCTTTTATTTCTGCTATTTCATCTACATCTACAATATCATTTATTGAGTATATTAAAATGCCTTCTTCTGTAATGTTTTTTATTTTTGTGTAAGGAAGAATTTTTGTATATTTTATTGAATTTATTTGTTGTAAATAAAGCCCCAATATACGAAAATCCTTAAAACAATAGATTATATCTTTTATTTCATAGCTTAAGGGCTCATGATCCTCTTTTAAAATAGGTAATCTAATAAAATCGGTTTCCTTAATCATTGTATCCCTCTTTTCTTCTCTATTTACTATTTTTGCCTAAAAAAATAAAAAAATGCAGGCAATACCTGCATTTTTTAGATAAAATATGAATGATCAATTAAAGTTTCCAAATCCAAAATTATTCTTCTTCTCCATGGTCATGGTGGTCATGATCTTCATCTGGATTAAATCCATCTAATTCTTCATAAACTAAATTTCTTTCCTTTGCATAGTTATATATAGCTGCTTTTACTGCTTGTTCTGCCAATACAGAGCAATGCATTTTTACGGGAGGAAGTCCATCAAGAGCTTCTGCAACAGCCTTATTAGTTAATTTTAATGCTTCTTTTACCGTTTTACCTTTAATCATTTCAGTTGCCATACTTGATGTTGCAATAGCAGATCCACATCCAAAGGTTTTAAATTTCACATCTGTAATAACATCATTGTCAATCTTTAAATACATTTTCATAATATCTCCACATTTTGCATTCCCAACTTGGCCTACTGCCTCAGCATTTTCTATCTCCCCAACATTTCTAGGGTTCATAAAATGATCCATTACTTTTTCACTATACATTATTTGTTTCCTCCCTTTACCTTTTCATACAAAGGTGACATTTGTCTTAATCTATCAACAATTGGTGGTAATTTTTCAATAACATAGTCTACGTCTTCTTCTGTAGTGAAGTCACCTATTGTTAACCTTAAAGATCCATGGGCTACTTCATGGGATAGACCAATTCCCATTAGCACATGAGATGGATCTAATGAGCCCGATGTACAAGCTGATCCACTTGATCCAGAAATTCCTACCATATCCAGACTTAATAAAAGTGACTCACCTTCTATAAACTCAAAAGAGAGATTTACATTTCCAGGTAACCTTTTTGTAGGATGCCCATTTAATCGTGTATACGGTATTTTCTCCATAAGCTCATTAATCATTTTATCTCTTAATCTAATTAACTTATTAATATGGTCTTCTATATTTTCATAGGCCATTTCTGATGCTTTCCCAAAGCCTACTATTCCAGGTATATTTTCAGTGCCTGCCCTTCTTCTTTTTTCTTGGGCTCCACCATGAATAAGCTGATGAATTTTTGTACCCCTTTTTATATATAGTGCTCCTACACCCTTTGGTCCATAAACTTTATGAGCAGAAATAGACATTAGATCAACGCCGAGGTCAACAACATCTATAATTTCGTTACCATAGGCTTGTACAGCATCTGTATGAAAAATAACTCCTTTTTCTTTAGCTACCTGAGCAATTTCTTTTATAGGTTGTATTGTTCCAATCTCATTATTAGCATATATAATAGTAATTAAAATAGTATTATCTTTAATAGCATTTTTTACATCATCTACATCAACTAATCCATATTGATCTACATCTAAGTAAGTTACTTCAAAACCTTCTTTTTCTAAATATTCGCATGTATGCAGCACTGCATGGTGTTCGATTTTAGTAGTTATAATATGATTTCCTTTAGCTTTGTTTGCAAATGCAACTCCTTTAATAGCCCAGTTGTCAGCTTCAGATCCGCCACCTGTAAAGAAAATCTCATCAGATTTTGCATTTAATGTTTTTGCTACCTTATCTCTTGCAGTATCCAGTACACTTTTTCCTTGTCTACCAAAGGAATGTATGCTTGATGGATTACCAAATTCAATATTGAAAAATGGAAGCATTTCTTCTAATACCTCTTTTTTCATGGGTGTAGTTGCAGCGTAATCAAAGTAAACTCGTTTGTTCATGTAACCCTCTCCTCATAGCGTATATTGACATATTAATTGAAATTATTTATTTAAATTTTTTAGCATACAATTATATATAATACATATAATTATCTTTATTTCCTATTCTCTCATAATCATCTAACATATCTTGAAGTGTAATAGAATCAATAACCTCACTAATACTTAATCGTATTTTTTCCCATACTATTCTAGTTACACAACAATCAGCTCTATCGCATGCTGATGGTTCATCCTCTAGGACACAATCCGACGGACCAAGAGGGCCCTCTAAGACTCTAATAATATCACCAACTGTTATTTTAGATGGGCTATCAGCTAACATATATCCACCTTGAGCACCTCTAACACTTTTAACTAATCCTGATTTTCTAAGACTTGCAATTAATTGCTCCAAGTAATGATCTGAAATTAACTGTCTTTCTGCAACACTCTTAAGAGAAATTGGTCCATCTCCATAATGTATTGCTAAATCAAACATTGCCTTTAAGCCATATCTCCCCTTAGTAGAAAGTTTCATTTCGCCCCTCCTCTAATTCCAAGTGAAATGATTGGAATTCTTCAATAATTATATTATACCCTACTATTTTTGTCAACATTCATTGGTAATTTTTATTAAATTTTTTAGTGATTATATAATGTTCTATTTAACTTAATTGCAGAATTAAAGAGAGACTTTGCCTCTCTTATCATTCTACTATTTTATTTAAATTTCTAATTCTTATTCTATAATTTCCTCATTTCTCATTAAATTATCCTCTTGATATATAAGCTTTTCCTCTTCCACTATAGGTTCTACTGTAATTTCCTCATCTAAAGATTTAATTAAAACCTCGTCTACTTGTATGTATTCAATGCTATCTACATTTTCATTACTATCTATATTTTCTTTTGTTTTTGGATAATA
Organism: Alkaliphilus sp. B6464; assembly: GCF_018141165.1. Lineage (NCBI taxonomy): Bacteria > Bacillati > Bacillota > Clostridia > Peptostreptococcales > Natronincolaceae > Alkaliphilus > Alkaliphilus sp. B6464. The sequence continues at coordinate 2,498,062 of NZ_CP058557.1, read as the reverse complement.
TTCAATACGGATTGGTTTTTTTGCATAAACCTTCACTATTAAACCCCCTTTAAACACATTTAAGTAAATACCTTATTTATTATATGCTCAATAAATTATATTGCTAACATCAAAATTCACATGCAACTACGTAAAAGTCAGATATTCTTCTACCGCTTCTTCCCATGATTTTAATCTAATATATGAACTATTATTTAAACTAACATTTTCGGGTCTTTTAGCAATCAACTGCAGATCTCTAGAATCTATAGGAACAACTTTTACTTCCATTTCTTTTATTTTGAATATATATTGAACAAATTCGTACCAAGAGCAGCTTCCCTTGTTCACTAAATGATATATTCCATAATCTTCGTTGTTTAAAAGCTGAATCAATGCTGTGGAAAAGTCTGCTGAATAAGTAGGACTTCTTTTTTGATCACTTATAATATTTAAAATTGTATTAGTGTTTGTTAAATTTGTAATTGCTTTTATAAGATTTTTACTTCTATGCCCAAATATAGATGATGTTCTTACTATAAAATATTTTTCTAAATTTTTTTTCACAATCAACTCGCCATTATATTTAGACATACCATAAACATTAATAGGATTTGGTGTATCATACTCATCGTAAGGTGATCCCTTAACTCCGTCAAAAACATGATCTGTACTGACATATACTAATTTTGCGCCTATTTTTTCAACTGCTTTTGTAATATTTTCTGTACCACTAGTATTAACACTATAAGCTAAATCTGGTGTCTTTTCACATCCATCTATATCCGTATAAGCGGCAGCATGTATAACAAATTCAGGTCTAATGCTATTTAAAATCTCATAACAAGAATCTAAATTAGTTATATCTAAATCTTTTCTTCTTAAAGATACAATATCAAAATCAAGTTTTTCTAAATCTTTACTTAGTTCATACCCTAACTGTCCAGATCCACCTAATATACAAATCTTCATTAACTTCACCTCATCAGTTTAATTTTCTTTATTTATTGGATAATTATATGTAAAATACTTACTACTTAGTAATACTTTCTAATAGCTTTGTTGGGTGTAATCTTTAAAAGGGTATTATATTTTCTAATTTAATAAAGTTCTATAGGCATCTATTATAGAATCAGCTATATCCTCCCACAGAAAATTATTTACAATATGATTTTTTAAATTATAATCTTTATTCTTACTTAATAATGCCACTATTTTTTCTAATATATTGCGATCATCATCCCATGATGAATACTCTACATAATCTTTAAAGTACTCCTTGGTACTTCCTTCTGGTGTTGTAAGTATATTACATCCAGCAATTCCAGCTTCTAAATTAACCAGACCCGGAGTTTCATACCAGCTAACAAGGCAGTGGACCTTAGCTGCTCTATAGGCTGAAGCTAACTCTTCATGATTTAATCCATTTATATGTATTAAAAATGGATTTGCATATTTACACTTGTTAAAGTATTCTATATCATTTACTGGACCTATCATTACAAAAGGTATATCTATACTTTGACATATTTTTGCAAGTGTTAGTTGATTTTTATGCGGGCAGATTCTACCAACAGATAAAACAAAATCTTCATTATTAATCTTATATCTATCTAAAAATTTTTCGGATTTTCCTTCAGAAAAACAAGCATCTACACCATTGTATACAATTTTACACGGTCTTCTAGTATTGAAATCTTTCTTTATAATATCTAACTCAATCTTTGAACTTGGTAAAATCAGATCTACATTTTGCATAACTTCTTTTCTTAATACATTATCCATATTCCAACGATTTATAAACTTTGCTTTATTAAAGTTTTTATATAAATATATACCATAGTTCCAATATATAGGAGACAAAACAATCTTCTTTTTAAAATCTTTACTCCGTTTATAATACCGATATGTATCTCCAATACGAATAGTATTAAAAATATGGACTAAGTCATAGGGCCTTAAATCTTCGTGTTGATTACTGGAAATTACAACATCAATACCTTTTCTTTTTAAATATTCTACAGTTTTAGTAAATTGAATTGAATCTCCCCCTATATTACTTTTATAGTCATTTCTTATATAAGCTAATACTTTCATATATATTCTCCTCATAACTGTAATTTCAGTATAGATAAAGCTTCTGAATCACTTTATTAACTTACTAGATTTAACTTATGTTCAATAAATTACCATAAAAAAATTGTCGAATTGTGTTGAAATCTTAACTTTGTTACTGTATTATGATGACAAGCCTAAATTAAAGGGAGGAAATATAATGAAACTTAAAAATTGTAAGAGGTTAGTATTACCTACAGTTATGGCGGGTCTATTAGTTTCTATGCCTGTGACATCTAGTGCTTACACAAAATACATTAATTTATCTAATGTTGCAGGAACTACTTATTCAAATAGTGCAACTATACGACAAAACAACGGATACTTTAAGGTTGTAAGTAAACCAGATCAAACAACAAAAGATTGTGATATTGTATCCATAGGAAAGTATCCTAAACCTGGAACTAATACTAATAAACCTGCAGAAGTACCGTCAGACAACACAACTAAGCCAGTAGAAAAACCAGAAGAAAATGTTAAGCCTAAACCACAGGAACCACAACCAGATACTGATACTAATACTGGATCTGACACAGGATCTACTTCTAATGGAAAGCATTCATTAACTGCATCAGAAATTCAGATGATTGAATATGTAAACAAAGCAAGACAAGATGCTGGGTTACAACCATTACAAATAGACGTTGATCTATCATATGTTGCTAGATTAAAATCTCAAGATATGAGTGATAACAAGTATTTTTCTCATGATTCCCCAACATATGGATCTCCATTTGACATGATGACTAAATTTGGAATTAAATATCGTGGTGCAGCTGAAAACATAGCAAAAAATAGTAGTGTTGAAGCCGCCCACAATGCACTTATGAGATCACAAGGTCATAAAGAAAACATTTTAAATCCTACTTATACTCATATTGGGGTTGGTATTCATAATGGACATTACACTCAAATGTTTATTAGAAAATAATTAATTTAAATACTATATTTTTAATAAAAAGCTACCATTACGGTAGCTTTTTATTGTTATTTACATAAATCCAAGAGGTATATCTTCCAACTGTGGTGGGAAGAAAGGTGGGAAGTCTTCCATTTCGAATTCATCGCATATATCTGTTGGTAAGAATTCTTCACACTCAGGTGGTGCAGGACAGAATCCAAACTCTGGAATAAGTAATTGTACTTTACCAACTACTTTAATAATCATAAATACTCCGATAGTAAATATTAAGACACCATCATCAAATATAGGCTCAGTTAATGATTGTGATAGAGTTTCAACTACAATCTTAAACGTGAATTCATCTCTTGCGTCAGGAATGAATAAAACTATATCTTTTTGGATTGGTGGTAATTCACCAGCAATATTTTCAATAGCTCCTGTTGTTGTATTTCGAATTCTTGCTGTAAAAGTAACTTTTACTTTAAATCTTACTCTTCTAAAATTTGGTCTACTTGGTATATCTGTAATTATTAGTGTTCCATTTATAATTTCTCCTGGGTTAAATACAACATCTAAAAATTCAAATTTAGATGCGCAATCATGTGGCAGTCTAACTCGCACATTTTCAATGCACTCTCTTTGTTGACATTGGAAGTATACTTTGTCAACTATTACACATGCAGTAACAAATTCTGGAAAGTATGGATCGCATGGACTTTGTTGTAATAAGTTAGAATCAAGATTTAACGGCATAGGTTTTCCCCCCTCATTTTATTTTAAATCTCAATATATTAATAATTTTACTTGTAATATCATAATATGGAGTAAGTTAATATTTGTGATTATTTAAAAAAAATTTTTTTTAAAAAGGATGTGAGTTATATGCAACTGACTGCTGATCAACAATATTTAGTTAGAACTAATAAAAATTTAACCTACCATTTTTTCTTAAGTAATGATAAGTCATTGCATTATAGTATATATGCTAACAACAATACTCTCTTAGAAAATAATCTATTAGTCAGCTCAATTGTAGATTTTTCAGTAACAATTGATAGACGCGAAAAAATTCATCTTATTTGTGTCACTAAAGAAGGAGATTTATTATACTATATAAATCAAAATGATAAGTGGAATTATAAAACGATTTCAAAGTTCGATATCAAGTCCAATATATATAGATATTTAATGTTATATGTTAATGGTAATTATACACACATTATCTACACAAAAACAAATTTACTTACCCCTATGTTATCTTATGTTGAACATATATATTGGAATGAAACCGGTATAGATAGACTTGTAGTTGGAAATTACATCCACGGAAAATATCCTAGTCCTCTTCAAGTTTCTATAGATAGCTTGAAAAATCTTCATTTAGTATACAAAGTATATTATAAAAATAATCATCAACTATACTATAATAGATTTAATCTATCTACTAAAAAATGGAGTATTAGTGAGTTAATAACCAATTCACAGGAAGACCATTCTCATCCTTATATATTCATAGACAAAAATGATAATCTTCATTTGGTTTGGTGTACTATACAGCAAAATAACTTTATATTAAAATACAAAAAAAAGACTAATGTAATTGACTCTAGATCAAAGTGGTCTAATACACAAATCTTGTCTAATAAAAATTCAAATAACCATTCTCCTATATTAATTCAAGAGTCAGATATATTGAAAATTTACTGCAAACAAAATAACCAAATTATTGAAATTATATCAAAAGACTTCGGACATTCTTGGGGGTCAGTAGGTAATAATCTATATAAAGTAGAAGACTCTAGGATTATTAGATACTCTAATAGCCCTGAAATAGATGAAAACTTTTTTATTAAACACCTTTATGGAAATATTACAGATACAATTGAGATTGTTGGTATAGATTTATTTAATAGCACAGAGAATGAGACATATATAGAACCTGAAGTTTTAAAACCTCAAGATCCTATTATAAGTACTATAAAAGAAACCGAAGAATATGAGCCAAAAAATCCAGTTTTAAATTCATCGCCCACAAATGATTTTTATACAATAAAAAATGAAAATGATCAATCTACTGAAATAATAAAAGAGCTACTATCTAATTATAAAACTTTAGAAAAGCAGCTCTCTGAAATAGAAGGGAAAAAACAAGAGTTTGTGAAAAATATTGCTGATTGTGAAATAGATTTAAATTTATTAGAAGAAAAAATAGTAGATTATAAAAAACATATGTTAATATTACAAGATAAACTAAATAATCTTCCTACTAATAATAGCATGTTTCAACGTTTTGTAAACTTTTTTAAATAGATTTAATCTATATACTATATTTCTTTTAAATCTAACTTACTTAAGATTCTTTTTCCATTTTGTCGACTAATTTCATACATATTCAATATGTTCCTAGCGGATTTATCGGCTAGATTCTTCAAAAACTCATAATCCTTTAAATCTGTAAACTTAATAGAGTAACTACAACCCGCCTTTATTTTACATGGCGTCGATACTAACTCATATTGGCTATAATGTTGTCTACTTAAATACTGATATAATTGTATGGCGTGGTTTCTTGATTCGAACACAGCAATATAATATTTATCTTTCATATATCTACGCTCCATAGTGTTTCCTCCTATACACTTAGTTAATATAATGTATGTATTTTTTTGTTTGGATGATACAGTTATTTAACCGTATCGTCTTTTTTATTTTAAAAGCCACATTCAAGGGCAATTCTCTTGAATGTGGCTTTTTGCTAAATCATTAATTTGCAAATATCATTAGTAAACTCTACTGGATCATTAATTTGTAGTCCTTCGATAAGTAGAGCTTGATTATAAAGTAAACTAGTAAATAAACTAAATTTTTCTTGATCTTTTTCGTAGGAGTCCTTTAGTGCTTCAAATACATTGTGATTTATATTAATTTCCAATATCTTATCTGCTTTAATATTTTGATTGTTTGGCATTGTATTTAATATTTTTTCCATCTCTATTGAAATTTCTCCATCATTAGTCAAACATACTGGGTGAGATTTTAATCTCTTCGATATTCTTACATCCTTTACCTTATCAGATAATATAGTTTTCATTTTTTCAAATAATTCCTTATTGGCTGTATCTTCAGTACCTGAAGCATTTTCATTCTCTTGATCTTCAATACCTAAGTCGCCAGCAGATACAGATTTAAACTCTTTTTCCTTATAAGCCATTAGAACTTTTAATACAAATTCATCAATTTCCTCTGTCAGATAAAGAATTTCAAATCCTTTTTCTGTTACCAACTCAGTTTGAGGCAATTTCTCTATTCTTTCATTAGATTCACCTGTAGCATAATAAATATATTTCTGATCGTCAGCCATTCCCGAAATATACTCATTTAAAGTTACAAGTTTCTTTGCTTTTGATGAATAGAACATTAATAGGTCCTGTAGCATGTCCTTATTGCTTCCAAAGTCACTGTATACTCCATATTTTAATTGTCTGCCGAAAGACTTATAGAACTCTTCATATTTATCTCTATCATCCTTTAATAAAGCTAACAATTCATTTTTTATTTTATTTTTAATGTTTTTTGAAATTAATTTAAGCTGTCTATCGTGTTGTAACATTTCTCTAGAAATATTTAAAGATAAATCCTCCGAATCTACCATTCCTTTTACAAAGCTAAAATAATCTGGAAGTAAGTCCGAGCACTTATTCATAATAAGTACACCATTAGAATATAACTCTAATCCCTTCTCATATTCCTTTGTGTAGTAATCAAAAGGTATTCTTTCAGGAATAAATAAAATTGCATTATACCTTACAGCACCATCAGCACTTATATGGATATGTTTTACAGGCTTATCAAATCCATAGCGTTTTTCAGAATAGAAATTATCATAATCTTCTTCAGTAAGTTCGTTTTTGTTTTTTCTCCAAATTGGTACCATACTATTAATTGTTTGCTCTTCTAAATAGTCTTCGTATTCATTTTCGCTACCCTCTTTGAATTTCTTTATAGTAACATCCATTTTAATTGGATATCTTATAAAGTCTGAGTACTTTTTGATTATATCCTTTAATCTATATTCTTCTAAATACTCATCATATTTTTCATCTTCTGTATTCTCTTTTATTTTTAGAATAATTTCTGTTCCAACTGTATCTTTTTCCCATGGTTCAATAGTATATCCATCTATTCCTTGTGACTCCCATTTGTATGCTCCTTCACTATCAAGAGCTTTGCTAATTACGGTAACTGTTTCAGCTACCATAAATGCTGAATAGAAACCAACTCCAAACTGTCCGATTATATCATATCCATCTTTTAATTCATTTTCCTTTTTAAATGCTAGAGATCCGCTCTTTGCAATAGTTCCCAAATTATCTTCTAATTCTTCTTTTGTCATCCCTATACCAGTATCGATGATTTTTAATACTCTGTTTCTTTCATCTAAAATAATCTTTATGTAATAATCATCTTTATCAAATTCTAAGGTATCATCAGTTAATGCTCTATAGTATATTTTATCAATAGCATCACTAGCATTGGAAATTAGTTCTCTCAAAAATATTTCCCTATGAGTGTAGATTGAGTTAATCATTAAGTCTAATAACCTTTTGGATTCAGCCCTAAACTGTTTTGTTTCCAAATAAATCTCTCCTCTCTCAATAAAAACTACAAATAAAATTTTGACTATAATAAAAAAGTAGTATAACATTATATTTTATTAGCACTCTCAATCACCGAGTGCTAACTCTTAATCTTTATATATCATATTACATTTTTCTTGTCAACAGCAAACCTACTAAAATAAAAAATTATTATCTTAATTAGTGGTATTGGTTATAACAATCTACTATGTTTAATCATCATTTTCTATACTAACTCAAACTCTACCTTTACACATTTTCCAATTACTTTAATTCTGCTTAACTCTGTAGTATCTGGATCCTCTCCTTTAACTCCAGTAGAAATGATTATTTTATTATTTGATTCTTTTCGCAGTTGCCTAATCATCTTTTTATTGTTAATTTCAAATAAATAAATGCAATTATTTTGTATTTCACTTGTCAAATGAATTGTAATAACATCATCTTTTTTTATACGGAATACTTCCATCTTATTATCTGGTGATTTAATAAACAGTACTTTATCCCAGCTATGGCCATCTATTTTTTTCCCTAAAACAGGCAATTCTTTATAGCCTACTATTTTATTATTATTTATTTCATGTATAGGAAATTTCTTAATAATATTGGACAAAGCATCAGACCACTGATCTGTAGGCTCCACAGTATAAAACTCATCTTTATTATTATTTTTACGTTTTTTTTCAATAGAATTAACCGGCTTTTCTTCCTTTTTATCTTCTTGATACATAAACTCCAATTTCTCTCCTAATGCTTCTAAAATATTTTCAGCTACTTTTTCATTAACCACTTTTTTGCCTGATTCTATTTGAATAATATAACTTGCTGTTAAACCACACTTCTTTGCTAATTCTTTTTCTGTAATTTTTGCTTTAATTCTTGCCTCTTTTATTTTTGCAGCAATACGACTCATATCGACACCTCTTTCATACTTTATAATTATTGGAAGCATCCTATTAATAATAATTATATTGCTAATATAGACTTAAAACAAGCAGAACATATATATGATCCATTAATGTGCTATTGTTGTCGTAAAAAATAGTCGCACAGAACTTTTTACTTACAACACAGTTACTTGCTACTTATATTTTAAATTGCTTTTTTATAAAGTTGGGAAGATATTTATTTAAAACTATCTATTTTTAATATCATTTCGCAAAAGCAAAAACTACACCTTTTATAGATGTAGTCAATTAAGTATTAAACTATTTATTTCTTGATTTTCTCTCATCTTTAAGGGACTTTCCATTTTTGTCTTTTTTGTTTTCTTCAGGAAAAATTTAAAATAAAAAGCTGACTCAAGTCATATAAAACCACCTAAGTCAGCCCATTTTTATTTGTTCCTATTTTATATTAGTTTCCCTTACCCACTTCTGGAAACCAATGCCTTGTACTATTAGCTATCTTAACCAATGCAAGCATTACTGGCACTTCTACTAATACTCCAACTACTGTAGCTAAGGTTGCGCCAGAATTCAATCCAAATAGTGATATTGCTACTGCTACTGCAAGTTCAAAAAAGTTACTTGCTCCTATCATTCCAGCAGGTGCTGCTATACTATGAGGCAATTTCCAAGCTTTTGCCCATCCATAGGCAACAATAAATATAAAGAAAGTTTGAATCGTTAGGGGCACAGCAATTAATGCAATGTGTAGAGGATTACTTAAAATAACATCGCCTTGGAAGGTAAATATAATAATTAGTGTTAATAATAGTCCTATAATAGTTACATTATCAAACTTCTTCAAAAATACATTTTCAAAATATTCTATTCCCTTATTTTTTACAATGTATTTTCTAGAGAAGTATCCACCAGCTAATGGAATAACAATAAATAGAATTACAGATAAAAATAAGGTTCCATAGGGTACAACTACATCTGTTACTCCTAGTAAAATAGCTACAATAGGAGTAAACGCAAATAAAAGAATAAGATCATTTACTGCTACTTGTACTAGAGTATATGCAGGATCTCCTTTAGTTAAATGTCCCCATACAAATACCATTGCTGTACAAGGAGCTGCTCCTAGTATTACTGCACCTGCTAAATATTCATTTGCTAGAGCTTCAGGAATTAAAGCACTAAATACTACTTTTAAGAAAAATGCTGCTATTGCATACATAGTAAAAGGCTTAATTAACCAGTTTGTAGCGCAAGTTACAATTAGTCCCTTTGGTTTTTTTGTAGCTTCTACAATACTAGTAAAATCAATTTTTAGCATCATTGGGTAAATCATTAACCAGATTAAAATTGCAATTGGAATAGAGATTTCATAATAGGTAAACTTATTTAATACTTGAGGAACTATTGGTAAAAACTGTCCTATTACTACCCCAATTACAATGCAAGCTGCTACCCATACTGTTAAATAAGTTTCAAAAAACCCTAAGCCCTTTCCTTTTTGTTCAATGCTTTTATTAGTCATTACACAACCCCCTGTTCAATAAAATTTATAATTGCATTGTTCCTTATTATTAGGAACTGTATTAATAATCTACAGTTCCTTATTTTCTACTCTTTTAATAAGGTCTTCTACTTTAGTTTTAATTAGATCTCTCGTATTTCTAAATCCTTCAATAGGACCGCCTGATGGATCTTCAAGCCCCCAATCCTCAGTATGACTACATGGTACAAATGGACAAACTACATTACAACCCATTGTAATAAGTATATCTGCTTCTTCTAGAATATCAGTTAAAAGCTTAGGATAATGCTCACTCATATCAATACCTGCTTCTTCCATTACCTTAACAGCTCCAGGCTTTACTTCGTGATAGTTTTCTGTTCCAGCTGAATATACTTCTAGTACATGACTTCCTAATTTTTTTGCCCAAGCCTCTGCCATTTGAGATCTGCATGAGTTGTGGACACATACAAATGCTACTTTTTTCTTCATATTAATTCCACCTCTCGCCTTAATTTAAATCAATTTAAGTGCAGTCTTTATTATATCCTTCACATATACAGCCCTCTTTAAAGGAAGTTAGCTCCCTAATAAACTGTTGAAATTCATCTACCTTTTCCTGATTAATTGAATAAAATACCCACTTTCCTTCTTTTCTTGCCTTTACAAGTTCGCATTGTTGTAAGATTTTCATATGATGAGAAATAGTTGGTTGGGTTAAGTTTAAACCATCCATAATATTACAAGCACAAAGTTCTCCACATGAAAGCATATCTAAAATAAGCAATCTATTTTTATCAGCTAAGGCTTTTAGTAATTCTACTTTATCTTCTATTGTAATCACCTTCCTATATATAACTAATGAGATAAGCCATCACTTGCCATAACATCGATGACTTATATTAAATGAGAAAATTTTATATTCTTTTTAAGATTCGGTATGTTTTATAATTATCAACCTTGCCCGAAAACCAGGCTTTCCTTCTATTTTTCTTAATATTAATATTTATCTAAGTAAGCTCTATTTTAAGAGCTTACTTAGATTTTCACCTTTTACTTCTTCTGGAATCCATTCTATAACTGCAAAATTACCTTTTGATATTTCGTTTACCTTGTTAATCCACTCTACTTCATTACTTGCTTTTACCTTTAAGATATCATTTGTTGTATTAGTTGCATAAAAACTTGAATTAATAACCCACCACTTAACATTAATACCTGCTCTATTTAAGTCTTCTTCCAGTCTCATAGCTTCATAAACTGGAGTAGCTTCAGCAAGTGTAACAATTATAACTTCAGTGTGCTTCTCATCTCTTAATTTAGGTAATAGCTTCTTAACAGACTCTGGTATATCTCCTTGAGATCTTTGGATTTCTTTGTGATAACTTTGAGTTGAATCTAGTAACAAGAGTGTATGTCCTGTAGGTGCAGTATCAATAACTACAACTTCATTTTCTGACCTTTCAACTATTTCAGCAAATGCTCTAAATACTGCAATTTCTTGAGTACATGGAGATCTTAAATCCTCTTCAACATAGGCTAAATCATCATCACTCATTGTCTCTCTTGCTTTACTTAATACTTCTTCTTTATACTTTTCTAGCTCTTTTTTCTCGTCAATATTACTTAGAGTAATACCATAGCTTTCCTCTAAGACAAACTTTAAGTGTGCCGCTGGATCAGTTGTTGTTAAATGTACTTTTTTACCTTTTTTTGCAAGTTCTAGTGCAACTGTAGCTGCTATGGTAGTTTTACCTACTCCACCCTTACCCATAGTAAATATAACTTTCTTATTAGATTTATACAAATCTTCTATTACATCATTCAAATTAGGAATGCTACTAACATTTAATGTCTCAGTACTATGTTTAATATTATCACTCTTGAAAAAGGCTCTAACATTTTCAATGCCAGTTACATTATATGGTCTTAGTGGAATTTCAAAAGTTTCTATTGTTTTAAGCCCTTCTGGCATATTATCTAATGCAGCTTTTTGTTTTGTATAAATAGATGTCGAAAGTTCATCATCGTGCTGTTTTAATACTCCATTAACTACTAAAAGTTGATTATTTACTCCTATATCCTGAAGTTCTATAGAAGCTCTTTCAGCTTCTTTCAGAGCTGCTACTTCAGGGCGAGATATTAATATAAGTGTAGTTTTTTCTCCATCAGCTAGATTTTCTACTGCATTTTTATAAACTTCTTTTTTATCCTCAAGTCCTGATAGCTGTCCTAAACATGACGCACCATGAGTGTTTTCACTAATAAAATTAGTCCATGCTGAAGGAAGTTGAAGCATTCTTAATGTATGACCAGTAGGCGCAGTATCAAATATAATATGATCGTATTCCTTTGCAGCTTTTTCATCAGTTATAAAACCAGAGAATTCATTAAAAGCTGCTATTTCAACTGTACATGACCCTGAAAGCTGTTCTTCCATATTTGTAAGTACTGCTTCTGGAAGCTTTCCTCTGTATGGAGCTATTACACTTTCCTTATATTCTGCTGCTGCTTTTTCTGGTTCAAAATTTGCTACTACTAAGTTTGGTACTTCCTTTATAGGAACACCTTTGTTATTTAATTCTGTACTAAATACATCTTGAAGATTTGAAGCTGGATCAGTACTTATAAGCATTATTTTTTTACCTTTATCAGCTAAAGCTACTGCAATAGCGCATGCTGTTGAAGTTTTACCAACTCCACCTTTTCCTGTGAAAAATAAATATTTAGTTAAGTTTATATCTTCCATATCAAAATTTTTAAATGACATATAAATCCCTCTTTTCCTAGGTTATTAGCAGCATCCACTATTAGGGTCACAGCATCCTTTAGATTCATTTTTATTTGGTGCTTTTAAATAATCTTCTGTAACATCTAATAAAGAACAAAATTCTTCATTGCTTGGGTAGCTTTTAGTTTTTACAACAACTCCGTCAACCATTATAACTGGCAGGATTTCTATGCCTTCTCTATCTAACATATTATTTATTTCTTGATTTTGAACAAATATTAAAGGATTACTAGTTAGATTATGTCTTTCGACTATTACTCCATTATTCTTTAAATTACTAATTACAGTAGAAACTCTTAATAGCTCCTTATCAACAGATGGGCCGCAAACTCCTGTAGAACAACACATAGCTGGTTCAAAAATTATCATTTTTTTCATGCACAATCACTCCTATTTTTTATTTTATTGGCCTTTAGTTTTTTAAATAGCCAATTTTTATATAATTTTTTTATTCACATAGATGATCATCTATGTATAGTATAGATGATCATCTATGTGTTGTCAATATAATCCAATGATTTTATTATTATATTTTTCTAAAAATATATACCTATCCTTTATGGACACTGTATTGCTCTGTGTCTATAAAGACATGATCTATTTATTCAATTAATTTTTCATCTTCCTTCAATGGTACTAAAATTCCTCTATATTCTAAATGGAATTATAATTATAATCTCATAAAAAAATCCACATGGCGTGGATTTTTTTAACATTGTTATTTTTACTGATTAAGACTAATTTTCTCTATCAAGTTATAAAATAATTTTGGCTGTTTATCTTAATATGAACTTTTTATATAATCATCTGAATTGATATAAACTATCGCTTATGTTATTATTTTACAGTGAAGAGTTTTTAAATTTGATTTTGTGACGATAAATTTTATTTTCTAACTTTATTCCACATCAACAATTGCAGCAATAGTTGGCAAGTTTATTAAACAGTATACGACTTTATTAAATATCACCATTAATAATTAACAAGTAAAAGTATGAAAGGAACGATTACAGTGCAGAAAGTTATATTTCTTGTTGATATGAATGCTTTTTTTATATCTTGTGAGATGACAAGAAACCCCAATCTTCTTGGAAAACCAGCAGCGGTAGCAGGAGACCCACAAAAACGCACAGGAATTGTTCTAGCAGCTAACTATGAAGCTAGGAAGTTTGGTGTGAAAACTGCCATGATTCTACATAAGGCTTTAAAACTCTGCCCTGATATGATTTTGGTTCCGCCAGATCATAATTTCTATCAGAAGAAATCAAATGAAGTTATGAATCTATTATTTAACTATAGTCCTATTGTGGAGAAAAACAGCATTGATGAAGCTTGGCTTGATATGACTGGAACTGAAGGATTATTCGGAACCCCTTTTGAAGCTGCAAGCAGGATTATGGAAGATATTAAAGTAAATCTTAATCTTTGGTGTTCTATAGGAATATCTGAAAATAAGTTTCTTTCTAAAATGGCCTCTAATATGAAAAAACCACTAGGTATCACAGAACTCTGGCAAAGGGACATTGAACATAAATTATGGCCACTTCCAGTCAGAGCTATGTATAGAGTAGGAGGAAAAACTTCTGATAGGCTTAATAGCTTAGGAATCAAAACAATAGGTGACCTAGCTAAATTTGATAAAAATTATATTCAAGAAGTACTTGGCAAATCTGGCATTGAGCTTCATCAATATGCTAATGGTCTAGATTTTTCACCCGTTAGATTAGAAGTTCGAGATGATGTAAAGTCTATCGGACGATCTACAACCCTTCCTGAAGATCTAGTTGATATAGACAAGTTAAAGTATATTCTTATGGAATTATCTGAAGATGTTGGAATGACAGCAAGGAAGCATAATAAAAAAGGTCGCATTGTTCAGATTATATTAAAATTTTCAGACTTCGAAGTTATTACTAGACAAACTACAGTATCTCCTACTTGCTTTACAAATGACATATACAACGCTGGTTATAATTTACTTAAAAAGAATATACATACTTATAAAGCCGTACGATTAATAGGCATTAGTCTTGGAGGATTTGAAGAGAACTATTCGTCAGAGCAAATATCTCTCTTCAATATAGATAAAGATGATAGACATGAGAAAATTGATGAAGTAATGGACAAAATAAGGAGCAAATATGGCTTCGAGAAAATAAGCAGGGCATCTTTAATAAGAAAGTAAAAAGTTCAGTTAAAAGAATAGGTATCATTAGAAACATAAATAGTATTTTATAGATTTTTTTAATATAGTGTTAACTCCCGATTCTTATAATTTTTCATATAAAAAACACGTAAATTCCTATTGATATAGACATAACCCTTTAATATAAACTATTAGTAAGCCTAATAAATATAGTTTTTATTAAAGGAGGTTGGAAAACATGTCAATGCTGAACTTTTCAATGAACTTTAGCCATTTTAATATAAATATTAGTATTAAAAAAGACATGACTAAAATAAAAAATAAGCCAGTGTCTAGCCTTAAGCAAGAGCTACTAATTACAGAAGCTACAGCGAATATAGATGCAGCTCGAGCCAAATATCATTATTTGAGTTGTACCATATAATATGGAAATATAAAGGACGTAATATATCACGTCCTTTTTACTTTATCATCAAGAAATGTCTTTTCTGGTTATTCAGACATTGTAGATATTTTTTCTGCCAATACATCTTTGAATAAATCTAAGTCCTTTCCAAATGCAGAAAGATTACCATACTTCTCCTCAAAATGAGCTCTTTTGAATGTAAAAGTAGTATCATATTTGGAAAAATCCAGTTCTCCGCTAGATTGAGAAATACGATATGCAAAAGTTACCTCGTCAAGATTATCAATCATAGAAAACAGTACTAACGCATTTTTCTCAGAATTTAGTTCGATAGCAGAATCTGGTTTGGTAACTGGCCACTCTCCTTTATATTCAATATCTGATCCTGATTCGTAGTATAAAGTAAGATTATAAGGTTTTTCACTAGTTTTCATAGAAATATACTTTTGATTGAAATAATTATCGGGCACAGGCAGATGATTTACAATAGCATAAACCTTGCTATTATCTCCTACATAGGGTGTCTTATATCTTGAAATCTCAGCTAAATTATATGATGATTTTTTTTGTGCATTTTGTGTATATAGTTCTGATCTGACCTTTTCTTTACTAGGTCCAACACCTGCTCCTAATATTATAGAGCTACTTATAATACCTACAAATAGTATTACAGATGTGACTATAATAGTTTTTGACTTTTTGCTATACTTCATAATCGATATCAACCTTTCCTTAAGAATACTCTTATCTTCACTCATAGTAGCCTGCAATATTCCTACAGAATATTTTTTCTTAGATACTATAGATATTAATGTATCACCATAAGCTTGTTTTTCTAGCGAATTAAGGTTTTTAATAACTGTTTCATCACAAGCTAATTCACAAGCATGATTAATTTCTTTTTTTATAAAATACATAAATGGATTAAACCAGTGTAATGATGTAACTAGCATTATTAACCATTTTATTGCAATATCAAAACGTTTAAAATGTGTAAGCTCATGGAGCAAAATATATTTAAGCTGATTTTCATCAAAGCTAATGTCTGGAATTATAATAGCTGGTCTTAAGATTCCAATTAGCATTGGTGTGGGAGCCCAAACATTACGCGACAGCACCACATTATGTCGTCCATCTAACAAATCATTTAACACTCTATTTTCTTCATCAGTAGTTAACTTATTAGTCAATTTTATTTTTTTTGTGAATCTTACATAACTAGTTAAGTTGGATAAAATCATGAAAATAGCGCCAAGTAACCAAATATAAAAGATATACTTATTAAATGAATCCCTATAAAATCTACTATGGTCAACATCACCATCATAAATTCTATTAACAACATCTTCTTTAATATTAGACAAACTAGATACATTGCTTATATTTTGACTTATACTAGGTTCTTCATCATATTCACCTTGGGAACTTATTACAGCAGAAGTTTGATTGTTATAAAACACTTTGTTCATAATACTATTTTCAAATGAAAACGGAAGTACAAGTCTTAATAACACTACTATCCATATGTAGTACTGTATAGACTTTGATAACTTATGCTTTATAAAGGGCTTAATAGCAAATATTAATCCTGCCAGAATACTACCTGATAAAGATAATGATAATATTAGCTTAATTGTTTCATTCATTACTCTCACCAACTTTAAATAGAGCGCATAACTCTTCAATATCGGCATCATCCAGCTTTTTTCTTCCTAATAGAGATGCCACAAGGTTTTTTGCACTTCCATCATACAAACGATCAATTAAATTTTGCGTGGTATATTCATTATATTCTGCCTCACTAACTAAAGGCTTATAATAAAACACATCTCTTTTAGTCGATAGAACTACACCCTTATTACAAAGTCTACGAAGTAGAGTTTTAATAGTAGAGCTTTCCCAGCCACTTGATTTTTCAAGCGGTTTTCTAATATCTGCAATAGGTAGTTCACAGCCAGCTTCCCATAATACACGCATTACTTCAACTTCTGAATCTGTTATCTTTGAAACTAATGATTCCATATTAATCTCTCCTTATAGGTTACAAGTGTAGTCTTAATTTTAGTCTACACTTGTAACCTATACATGTCAATAATTATTTTTTGATATTGAAATTTTATTAAATTGCACAAGAAGCTATTTTAAATTCCATTCTCTAATCCTTCTCTATTTTATTAAATCATATAACGTAATGTACAATAGGCATGATAGAAATATTCCTAGTCATCTTGGCAATTCAATAGAATTCTATTCTTCAATAAAAAGTAAAAACTGTAGTAAGTTTGCGAATTTACACAAACCCATCTACAGTCATTTACATTCTTTTGCACAATATAACATCTCTATTTTTTATAAAACTCGATGTTTTTTTGTGATAATTTTTCTTCCCAAATCATTCGTAGCAAAGCTAAATCTTCCCTATAATCGGTTTTAGATTCATCTTTTTCGTATTCGAGATTCTCAAGTATCTCGATAGTGAAGTTCCCTTCACCATACTTATTCCATTCATTTTGTAACTCTCGGTTAGGATGATTACCAGCTGACAATTTAAATTTGGTGCCATTGATAGTTCCTTTCAAATCTTGAGTTGTTTGGATATAACACTTTTGATCGGAGTTAGAACGTATAATAAATATACCCATATCTGATTTCATCTGCTTGTATTGTTCCTTTAATTCTTTTCTTCTGTCCATGGATTAATACCCCATATCCTTTAATATTCTTGACAAGGTACGCAAACGTTCTCCAATAAGCTCACCATCATCACTGAGTGCCTGGCCGAATAGTTTAATATCTTCATCAATTTTTTCATTATCAGTGCATACAGCCACTGTCATGGCATCCCCCTGCAATCCTACTCTATCTATAACAGGGTTCTCTGTATCATATAATTTTTCATATCTATAGGCATCCTGAAAATGAAGTTTAGTTCTACAAACAAGAATTGCAAGGTCAAGCACTCGATGTAATGGTAATTCTTCAGACTGTCTTGACCATTTTTCTCCTGTATGTCTCCATACTTTAGCTGAAATATCTACCTTACCTCTATCATTCCATTGAGCTAATCCTAAAGAAAGTCCCTTTGCATCTGTATTATATGAATACCTACCATCAACATTTTCATAGTTATCAGATACAATGACTGGTTTATGCTTTAAATTAGTTGGTATTTTCATTACTTTTCCTCCTATTTCCTTTACTAATTAGTAATTTAGTAAATTAGTAGATTACTAATTATAGTATAATCTTATTTATATATTATGTCAATAATGTATAAATAAGATTATACTTTTTATTACAGAATAAAGTTTATATAATGGTGTATATCCACCTTAGCATGTTATGATATATAAATAGGGAGTGATCTTATGAGAAATATTAAGCTAATAATAGAATATGATGGTAGCAAGTATAGCGGTTGGCAAAGGTTAAAGAATTCTGATCAAACAATTCAAGGAAAATTGGAAAGTGTTATCAGTGAGATGGTATCCTCATCCGTTGAAATTATTGGGTCAGGACGAACCGATGCAGGTGTCCATGCTAGAGGGCAAGTAGCTAACTTTAAAACTAAATCTAATATGACAACAAAAGAAATGCACAAATACATTAATCATTATTTACCACAGGATATTGTAGTAAGTAAAGTAATAGAAGCACCAGAAAGATTTCATAGTAGATATAATGCAAAAAGCAAAAAATATACTTATTACATTTGGAATCATTGGATTCCATCACCTTTTCAACGAAAATATAGTTATCAATTCATTGAAACTCTAGACATTGGATTAATGGAGGAGGCATCAAAAAAGCTAGTTGGAACTCATGATTTTATTGGCTTTTCTTCAGTTAAAAAGACCAATAAATCCACTATTCGGACCATTGAAGAAATAACTATTGTTAAAGAAGGAAATATGTTGAAATTTAGCTTTATTGGAGATGGATTCCTATATAATATGATTCGTATTATAATGGGCAGTTTGATAGAAATCGGTATAAGAGAAAAAGAAATTTCCTATATTGATGAAATACTAAAAACCAAAACCAGATCAATTGCTGGTAAAACACTTCCACCTCATGGCTTGTTTTTAGAAGAGGTATACTACTAAAATAACTTTTTACAAGCATTCTCTCAACTAATAGAAGAAATTAAAATCAAAGCTGACGGGGTAGCCATTATTTATTATAGTTTGCTACCCTTTAAGCTTCTAATTTTTCAACACTTAATGACCTTTGAAATACACACTCTACATGGGTTGGAGTAAGAAAATAATTCTAGCATGCAAAACAGAGATTTTTACGCATCAGTACCCCTCTATTCTCCAATTAAAAAGATTTAATTATTGATGGGTGCTACCACAAAAGAAATGGGCTAATCCAAAAAGTATATAGGATAGTTAAAGTCATCAAATTCATATAATTACTTCTCCACATATGAATCTGTAATTTTCTTGCATAGTTTTATAAAGCAATACAGTTCTTCTTCTGTCAACGTATCTTCAATTAAATCCATGATTTCATTTCTGAATTTTTCTGATCTTATAAGAAAATCCTTACCAGCAGGAGTAATGAGAATATCATAAGCTCGCCGATCAGCTTCCTTCCGTTTTTGTATAATATATTTTTTCTCCAAAAGCCTTTTTGTTAACTTAGACATTCCAGCCTGTGAAATCCCACGAATCTCTGCTAACTCTTTAGTAGTTTTAGAGCCTTGCTTATCTAAAATATCCAATACATTATATTGGGCTGTTGTCATTCCCTCAATATTAAAGCGATTAATATTACTTATAATCATACATTGAAAAGGGATATAGTAATCCTCTAATTCTTTTTTAGCCATAAAGATTCTCCTTACTTAATATATTTCTTTAAATATTGTCCTGTAATAGAGGAATTGCAATTTATTAAATCCTTTGGTAATCCCTCAAACATAACTTTACCACCATTCTGTCCCGCAAAAGGTCCTAAATCAATGATCCAATCTGCTTGACTAATAACATCTAAATTATGTTCTATCACAATTACGGTACTGCCTTGTTCAACAAGACGATCCAAAATTTTAAGAAGCTGGGATGTGTCTGACATATGAAGTCCCGTAGTCGGTTCGTCTAACACATAGATGTTCCCATTACTCTCAACCTCATCGGCAAGCTTTACTCTTTGCAGTTCACCACCAGATAAAGTATTTAATGGCTGTCCAAGTGTAATATAAGTTATTCCTACATCTGCCAGCCTTTTTAATGTTGTTGATATTTCTTTTTCATAGAAAAAATCTAATGCTTCGTCAACTGTCATGTTTAAAACTTCACTTATATTTTTATCACGTAATTTATAACTTAATGCTTCATCTATAAATCTATCACCTTGACAAACCTCACATGTATTTACTATCGTATCCATAAATGCTAAATCTGTATATGTTACTCCCAACCCTTTACAGTTTGGACAGGCTCCTTGTGAATTAAAGCTAAATAGAGCAGGTTTTACATTATTTGCTTTTGAAAATAGCCCCCTTATTATATCAAACATTCCCGTAAAAGTAGCAATATTAGAGCGCTTTGAGGTTTGAATTGGCTTCTGATCAATAAAAATCGTTTCAGGATAAAATTTAGGTAACACATGATTGATTAATGTACTTTTCCCTGAACCTGCAACTCCAGTTACCACCGTCATAACTCCTTTAGGGATGATTACATTAATATTTTTTAGGTTATGCAAATTTGCATCTTTCAGAGATAACCATTCAACTGGGTTTCTGATATTCTTTTTTAACTGTGTTTGAGTGCATAGATATTTTCCAGTAATTGTGTCTGATTCCGCCAAACCATTTAAAACACCTTGATACATGATTTTGCCACCATTTATTCCAGCTTGCGGTCCAATATCAATGATATAGTCTGCAATTTTGATTACATCTGGATCATGCTCGACTATCAGAACTGTATTCCCCTTATCACGTAAAAGTTTTAATAGAGCATTAATCTTATTCACATCATGAGGATGTAATCCAATGCTCGGTTCGTCGAAAATATAAGTAATATCTGTTAAACTACTTCCTAACTGTCGAACCATTTTTATTCGTTGTGATTCACCACCTGAAAGAGTTGATGTTTCACGATTTAAACTTAAATAACCTAAACCAATTGAAACTAAATGTTCTAATCGATTGGTTATAGCCACGACCATAGTCGTAGCTTTTGGGTCTTTAATAGCACGAATAAAATCTACTAAATCAGTAATTTGCATTTCACTGCAATCTGCTATATTTTTATTGTTTATTTTACACTGCAAAACGGTTTGATTTAATCGAGTACCACCACAGGCAGGACATGTTTCTTTACCAACAATCCTATCTATTTCTTTTTTATATTTGACTGATTCTCCCTCTTCCTTTTTTAGGAAGCTTCTTTCAATTCTCGGAATAAGACCTTCATAGAGTGAAGTTTTGGGCCATTCTGGATCAGAGGTAGTTACTTTAATATCTGATTTGTATAAAAGCAATTCCAGTTCGTCATCTGTAAAATCTTTTATCTTCTTATTATTATCAAAAAATCCCGAATGAATATATCTTTTTAACCTCCATCCTCCCGGCTCAAAAGTTGGAAATAAAATTGCACCCTCATTAAGAGATTTATTTCTATCCAACAACATTTCAATATCTATCATATCAACTCTTCCTAACCCCTCACATTTTGAGCACATTCCCGAAGGATTATTAAATGAAAAAATATCGGAATAACCAACAAATGGTTTCCCTATACGAGAAAACAATAACCTTAGCAATGAATATATATCTGTGATTGTTCCAACAGTCGATCTTGCATTTCCTCCAATACGTTTTTGATCAATAATAATTGCAACAGATAAATTTTCAATAGCATCCACCTTCGGTTGACCATAGTGAGGTAAACGATGACGAATAAAACTTGAATAAGTTTCATTTAGTTGCCTTTGTGATTCTGCAGCTATTGTATCAAATACTAGAGATGATTTCCCTGAGCCTGAAACCCCGGTAAAGACAGTTATTTTTTTCTTTGGGATTTTCACATCAATATTTTTAAGATTTCTCTCTCTAGCTCCAACTACGTGTATATATCCTTCATTATTTTTCTTATCCATAAAATCACCTTCCAAAAAAGTTAATATCTTAAAACAGAATTACATAACCTAGTAAATATATAACCTGGTTAACTAATTTTACTACTTTTCTTTTTTATTTGCAAAACAATTTTGAAACTGATAGTTCGGATGTATTTGTCATTATAGAGGCGGATATCACTTAGCAAAACATTGTAAATCTCTCGAGAAAGACTTTACCTCCCACGAAAAAGAGAAAAGGCCTTATTCCATTTTTCAAATTCAAAATTGAAAAATAGAGTTTTTCCGCTTTTTTCAATTCATATTAAACCGAAGTATTGACATACTATTTATTTCTGTGTAAAAGTATAACTTTGCGTACATAATAGACCGCCCTATTAAAAATCCCCCCAAACCTAAGTCTAGGGGAACATAGAACACACTTCAATTTTTACATAAAATCCTATAAAGCCTTTGATTTCAACCTATTGTCTCTCTATCAACACCACCGTCTCCACACGCCTTGAGAGTACAATAATGATGTCGTAGAAAACTGGTGCTTCCTTGGTGACATTCCAACGAAAATAATCTTCGTCTTGCTCTTTATAGTCTTTAGAACATAGAAACCAAACTGTTTCAGCCTGATTTACTAAACTATCTATATTAGAAATGAACTCCGTGCAATCGGCGGGGAAACTTCCGTATCTATTAACTATGCTTTCAGGCAAGTCAAATTTCGGTAAACCCTCTTTATTTATTTCAAAAGAATTTAAATTATTACTCAAAACATTTTTATCAACAGGCAAAATATTTATTTTCTTAGTAGATTCCTTAATGCTTTCTAAAATTTTTTCCATTCGCTGATTCATATAGACTCCCCTACAAATTCATATAGCTTTGTTTTAATTCGCCTATAGAAGCGAATGCTTATGCGTATATCAAACCGCGGTATCCTCCTAAGCAGTTGACACGTGGAACAAATTTGTCGCAAAGTCCAACTTCCTGACAAATCCGCCCCTGATCTATTACATCCCAAATGGTACATTCGTTCTCATTTAAATACTCTCCATATTTTCCATTCACCTTAAGATACTTTTCTGCAACATCAAAAAAGCATAACATTGTTCCCATATTACTTTGTCCGTAAGGAGAATAATCAGAATATAAGCATCCAAAGCAATTACATAGGTAATACTTTCCACCTAGTTGTTTGCATACGGAAAGAAAAGATGTTTCAAAAAATGTAGATGGGCTTTCTGCTTCAAATATTTCGGACCCTATTAATAAGCGAAATGATCTACAAACAGTTTTATCGGAGCGGACCCTTTCTCCATCCAAAAGATAATAAGAACCTGTTTGTTCTGCATTTCTTTCTATTGAAAAAACAACCTCCAATTCCGCATAAATTCTGCACTGATTTTTCAAGGAATAACTATATGTTGGTATTTTTATGCTTAAGCTATAAGATTGGAGCATATACCTATATCCCTTCTCCTTACTTCCATATTGGAAAAACAAGAATTTTTGTGACGCCCTGTCTATATTGGCGGCACTTTCATTCTCAGGCAACTCCCAATCGTCAAAATCCATCCCATAGAAAGTAACGCCATCAATGCACATTTTAAGAGGATGCTCTGTGTCATTCTCACCGTAATGATTTTCAATTATACAATCCAAATTATGTTTGCCATCACAATAATGGGCCTGCCACTGTTCCATACTTTACCATTTCCTTTCCCGTAACTACTCATAATCTCTACAAAAATATAGTTCCTCCCATTCAATACATGACGGTCTTTCTTGAGAGTGAAAAAATTGCAGTGCACATTCCAATGCTGCCATTGATGGTATTACTTGTGTATGAAGCCAAATAGAACCATCTTCCATTTCAGAAGTGAGAATCACGACATGAGTATACGGGTCAAATTTCGGGTCAAATATTTTACTTGTCCATTCTGATGGCGTATACAACGTAAAAGTCTGTAAATCAAGCACGACGATCACACCTTTCTCTACAAGAGCCTGAACAAAGCCAATCGCATTTCGTATGTAGTGTAGATCGGAGTCTTTTTGAACTTCGCCTCGGATTACGGCGCATTTATCTGTTTTTTGTATAGCTTCATACAGATTATGGTAGTTATCGTTAAGCACCTTTCCTAAAGTACCCCCAATCAGTGCATCCATGTATTCGTCATTTTCTGGCTTTTTGAGGAATGAAAAATGTAAGTCATCGGGAAATTCATCGACACGATGCCGTTCCCTTGATATATCTAAATGTTCATTATCCGTACCAAATGTAAATTATAATTTGAAAATGTACAATTACTATATTTTGAGTGCTTAATAAAAAATGTACAGATTTTACAATGTAAAATATTAGACGAAGTGAACCATTTACATTGAGGGGCATATATAGTAGCCTCAAACACAGGCATAGCCTTATTTATAAGGCTTGGGTGTAAGGCTTTAGAACTATATATGTAGAGGCTCAATGTCAATGGCTAATATTTTTAGTTATAATTATTGAGTATTTTGAGATTATAATATTTGTGCAAAATCTCATTATAATTTACAGAAAGTATACAATCTTTATTAATACATATCCATTCATATAACAGCTTTGCATCCCTTATTCTTCTGATTTTTCATAAGAACAAATATTATTTAGTGTCTTTAAGTCAAATAAATTCATATTTGCCATTTCCTTGTTCCAATTTATCAACGCATTATCTTCATTTATGAACTGTAGATTATATCCATTTCCTGTGGCTTCATTAATTGGAATTTCAGCTTCTCATTATGCTCATAATCTCACCAATAAACTGGAATTTTGCATTTTTATTTCATGTCTAAAATCAGTTCTAATTTTTCTTGAAAAACTTCTGGCAAAACACTTCTATCCGCCCTCATTTCTACTAACTTCTTAACCAAAGACCAGTCTTCATCCATGGAATTTGTTCCAACATAAGCTACCAAAAGGCAAAGGATAGAGCATCCCATTTTGTTCTAAAGGTTTACGTTGGGATTTTGTTCTAAAATGAGACGAAACACTTGGCAAGCTCTCGGTTGGTGTATATTACCTGCAAGATAATGGAGTGCTGTAATGCCATTGTAATCTTGAATATCCGCATCTATGCTACGCTGGATGAGGTCAATGGCAATATCAAATTTGTTGTTTGTTAAAATGCTTTCATAGAGCATACTTTTGTGGAACTGCGCCTTACATAGTTAATGTCTGTGGCATCCCCTATCTTTTCGGCATATTATTGAAAACCATAAACATAAACAGCGATGGCTTTATAGCACGCTTCATTCGGATATATGGTTGGCAGTTCTTCTTTTCTATGAAAAGGCCAGGGCTTACTTCATGAAAAAGCTCCTTTTCTATTTCATCAAACAGCACCTTTTCTTCCGGACTTATATAACTTTCCGTTTTGGTTGGTTTTATATTGTTTCTTATTTTCTCCTCCACAACTTCTGATTTATCTTTATATGGGATTATATAAATAACCTTTAGCCTAAAAGTGCTCGATAAATTCTTGTTTATCTGACCAACAAAATTTATTCACGCTTTATCTTATCAATTCTGTTCTTTGTCTAAAGCTTTCACTATGGAATGCTACTAATAACCCTATTTTTCATTATTATAATAAAATTTGTCGTGCCAAGCTAAAAGGCACCAGAATTTTTTCACCCCGATGCCTTTAGATTCTATCTGTGTAATCTGCATTTTTAGGGCGTCATCTTTAAAAATACCGAATGTCATCTATAAAAACCCCTAAAAAACAGGACCAAAAAATGTGTTTTTTACTCGTTTTTTACCCAAAAACCATAACATATTATGGTTAAATCGTCTTATTCTCCCTTTTAACCACAATACCTCATCAGAATGAATTATACTCTCAACGTGCCTTGAGGTGACAATAAAGATGTCGTGTAAATACACTAGTCCCTTGGCAGAACTATTAATTTCTTATTGTATCTGCAATTAACTCAATTAACTTTAAAGCCTGACTCCCATCAATATCATATAAACCAAAAAATTCAGTAATCTCTATTCCCACTACCCTAGAATCAGCAAGAATTTCTCTTAAAAGGGTCTTTACTTCTTCAATAGAAAGACCTTCTTCACTAGGTGAGTAAACAGCATACATTTCTTTTTTTGCAATAGCATCTAAATCCAAGTGTATTAATATACTACTATCCTCAGGAATACTATCAAGTACTTTTTTTGCTATTGACTCTATTCCTTTCTCCCTAATTTCCCATAGACTATGCATAGTAACATCTTTATTAATTTCAATCTCTTGTTGATAACCTAAAATTGTAACGTTCCTACCACTAAATCCATTCAACGTATTAAAAAAATGATTAGATTCTAAAAGAAACCATAACCCAGAACCTGCAGCGCCTATACATCGGTCTGACGATGGTTTGTATACATCAATATGAGCATCAATTACAACTAGGTGAGTTTTATCCCCATATCTCCTATATACGCTTTGCATTGTACCTGCTACAATACTGCAATCGCCACCTAAAATCAGAACTAAGTCATCATTCTCAAACCAATTTTCTGACTGTTTATATATTTCTCCCCATACAATACGTGGTCCCGGCCAATTTCTAATAGGCGGAATATTATGTCTTGGCATATAGCTAGGGATATTCACATCCCCAAGATCTAAAACTTCAATTCCCTGTTTCTCGAATAATTCAATTATACCTGCTTGTCTAAGAATTTTAGGAGTCATTTCTGTTCCTGTGTATAATCCTCCAGAATTACTAGGTACCCCAGCTAACTTTATCTTCAATAATATCATCCTTTCATCCTAATTATTGAATTTCAACATCTATCATAGATAAATTTTCTCTTTTTCTTTAGGGCTTATATGATTTGTAGAGTTATCTTTCATTTTTTCCCTTAAATGTTTTCCATTTTAAGATTTCAATTACACTAATCTTCTTATTTTAAAGTACATTAGCTGTTTTCATTCAATTATCCTTAGTTACATCAATTTTATTACATATAAATCTACTAATTCCATTTACCTGACAAGAAAATTATACCATATTTTCTATATTATCATAAGGAATTTCTGTTTTAATACCGTATTATTCAGTTTTAAAAGAGCATTGTTCATATTTTAAATCTTAATCTCTTATTTCAAATTTTCCGATCATAATAACCTCCTCTAGAAATAGATTTTCTTCACTAAGCACAGAGGAGTAATAATTCATTTTTAGGCTCTCAAAACCCCGACTTCCATAAATCACCCCTATGTCATCTATGTTTTAGCTGTTTTTCAACCCTAAACAGATGACATTTTCAATCTAATTCTAACCCATTTTCACCCCTGAAACCATAACATATTGTGTTCAAAGTGCTCTATTTATCGTTTTGGCCACAATGCGTTATCATTATACATGCCTTGAGAGGATAATAAAGATGTCATTATGATCTGAATCCCCCTTGATGGAACAATATATTAAGGAAGGGGCTGTCTCAAAATGGTTTAAAAACCATTTTGAGACAGCCCCTTTTCTTTATCGTAGTCCTTTTCCAAAATAAATATCCAATTTTCCTATTCCGTTTGCATTAGGCATAACCCCAATAATTTTATATCCGAGCTTTAAGTAAAAACCGGATTGATGAGTACCAGCAGTAAAATCGTTTGTTTTTCCTGGTAAATTATCAAATAAATCAACATTTGCAAAGGATGTTTCGCCATCGCCTATTTCATCATCAGCACCCAAATATATTGTCAAGCCACCTTGATTTCTTGCTTCATCCTCAAGAGCTGTCACGATTGCTCTACCAATACCTTGATTTCGATGATTGCTTCGAACAGCCAAGGGATGTAATTCGAAGACATTTCCGTTATACACTGGAGCAAGTATGCCGCCCCAACCAATTGGAAGGCTGTCAGTTGATATTTGTGCTGCTTGCATTATCTGTGTTTTATTTACTTGAGTCATATTTATAATTTGCATTTAATCTCCTCCAAATTTTTGATTTTATTATAGAATCAAATAAGCCGGGAGGACTTCGTGCCTTCGCATTAATTGCAAATTAACAAGGATATCTGATGTGAAACATGATTTTTCACCTCGAATCAATTAATTTCGTTGAGTTGATTATCACAATTAATAAATAGTATTTCAAGAAATTGGTTTGCTCTATGTGGTAGGATAAACTTTAATATGCTTGTTCGGTAAGTGTGTTGTTAATCCACTACCTCAAAAGTAAATACAACGGGGTTTACAATATTATCGCTAAGGGGAGACACATCAACTGACTTAATCTTCAGTTTTATTCCCAATGCTTTTTGGTATTCATACAAACGCCCACCTGCGCATCTTTCAAAATATGTTTCAATTGATGCCGGAAATCGAAACATTCCTTTTGGCGCATGCTTGTAGTATCCATGGTTACAGGCAAAAGTGACTGTGATTGTATTATCATCATTCAAAACAGCCGTTCTGCCAAAGGCATTTGAAAATAGTTCAAGCCTTTCAGCAAGGGGCTTGTCAGCGTGTTCAAGTGCGAAGACTTTGCGTTCTTTATCGTACCCAGTACCTCTACAACTTCCATTTTGCTCGTATAACCGGAAGCGTTGCTCCTTGGTGAGCTGTTCTTCCATCGCTTTTATAAATTTTTCTTCGCATTCTTCTCCTTTATATGTTTGAACAATGTGCTGAAACAAATGCAATGTATCATCATGAATTCCGTTTTTACGCATTCCCATAATTTTCAGCATAGTTTTCATTTCATATACCCTCCTCTTTAATATCCATCACAAGATAATATAAAATTTGTTCGTTAAATTCTAAAATTAGTATATCATGCCAAATATTTCTTTTCTACAGTTTAAATATAATATCCATTTAACCAGTTTGCATATTATCCGACAATTTAATTTCTTAACCATCTATCATTCAATTTATCTCTAAATTCTTCCATAACATTTTAAAAAAATGTTACTCCTTCAGATTTTATATATTTGGAAAAGTAATAGCATTTTCTGTTGCAAGAGCAGACCCAAAATACTGTATCTTTTTTACTGCGATTATCTAGTTCCATATAAATATCTTCAAGATTATCCAAATCAGTTTGTATGGCAACCTCTGACAAGATATCAGAGAGTCCTAATTTTTCAATAAACCCACTCATTGCAGATATCTTTTTTCCATTCTTATCACCATTAGGTATGGCTGCACAACTTGCACCAGCTCCCAAAACAATCATTTTTCCGGACATCAAGCCTGTAGTCTAAACTATCAAGGCACCCTTTGTATATATGTTTCCGTTGGGTTCCTTGATGAATATTATTTTTCATTTATCATAATCATTGAAACGCTCAAGTAGCTTGAAATAAGGCTTTTCCAACCCTCTATTTCTCCACCCTTAATATCATCACTATTGTCTCAACATGACCCGTATGAGGAAAAATATAATATATTTATTATAATCGTAATACTTATCTAGTCTACTTAGAATATTAATTAAAAATTAGAGTGTTCTGTTCTAGCAATAATTTCATCCTGTAATGCTTTATCCAAATTATTAAAGTAGTCACTATATCCTGCAACCCTAACAATTAGATTATTATATTCACAAAGAAGATCCTTTTTGAGAGATTGCCCATATAACTGCAATTATAAGTGAAATAAATAAAGTTGGTATTGTTATTTTTGCAATTGCTTCTAATCCACCTTTTACTCCCCTATAAATAATAAATCCAGTTAAAAACACTGCAACCCCATGAAATAATATAGTTTCATTAGGAGAGCTAATAAAGCCTTCCCATAAAGCGCTAGAATTAAGGCCAGGCTTAATAACACCTTGTACAGAATAAACAAAATACCTCATCGTATACCCAAATAAGATTAGTAATAGTATAGGCTAATATGGATGAACCCTCATGATATATGTATAATATTAGTTAATTTTTATTTCCGGAAAGAAGCATTACTATTTATATATACAAAGAACGTCTCATTTTAAGGACGTTTTATTTTATAAAGTATTATTTTTAGGATTATTTTTAATTTAACTGACATGATTTGGATTCTCTAGATACGGATAACCTTACACTGTTTTCGAATACTATTTAAAGGGGTATTTAAATTCAAAGGAGATGATCTTAATGTCTAAGAAGAGACTACTTGTTCCAGAAGCTAGACATGCTTTAGAAGAATTCAAGATGGAAATTGCAAATGAATTTGGAGTAAACGATCCTAGGCACCTAGCTTCAAAGCATACAGGTTTAATAGTAAGAGATTTAGTAGAAATGGGTGAAAAACAACTTATAAACAAAAAATAGTTTGTATATGTCAAAGGGCATTAGGGTAATTTCTCTAATGCTCTTACTAATTTTTTTAAATATATTAAAACATCATCAATTTTCTGCATTTTTTATTCATAAAATATTATAAATAGCTATTAAAGTGATATAATTCTAGTATTAAAGTACTTATTATAATTTATTATGGGAGGGTCTTATGGATAATAAAATTCGAATTGGTATAGTAGGTTATGGAAATCTCGGTCGTGGGACAGAACTGGCAATATCCCAAAATCCTGATATGAAACTTGTTGCTATATTTACAAGAAGAGACCCAAATTTGCTAGATTCAAAACCTAATGTAGTACATATATCACAAGTATTAGATTTTAAGGATAAAATTGATGTAATGATACTATGTGGTGGTTCTGCAAAGGACCTAGATGAGCAAGGACCTATGATAGTTTCTCACTTCAACACGATAGATAGTTTTGATAATCATCAAAGAATTCCTGAATACTTTGAAAAGATAAATCAATCAGCAAAATCATCAGGAAAATTAGGACTTATATCTGTAGGTTGGGACCCAGGACTGTTTTCCCTTAATAAACTACTAGGTATCTCCATTTTACCCCATGGTAAAAGCTATACTTTCTGGGGAGAAGGATTAAGTCAAGGTCATTCTGATGCAATTAAAAGAATAAAAGGTGTGAAAAATGGGGTTCAATATACTATACCTATTAGGGAGGCATTAGATAAAGTCATGAATTATGAAAATATAGATATACCGACTAATAAGGGACATAAACGAGTCTGCTATGTATGTTGTGAAGAGAATGCAGATTTAGCTAGAATTGAGAATGAAATTAAAACTATGCCTAATTATTTTTATGGCTATGATACATCTGTATTTTTCATATCCGAAGAAGAATTAAAAGAAAATCATAGTAAAATGCCACATGGTGGATTAGTTATTCGAACTGGAACTACTGGAGAAGGCAGCAAGCAAAAAATGGAGTTTAGCCTTACTCTCGACAGTAACCCGGAATTTACTTCATCAATTTCAGTTGCCTATGCTAGAGCAGTGTTTAAGCTGTGGCAAGAAGGCAAGACCGGTGCTATATCTGTATTTGATGTACCGTTAGGATACTTATCTCCTATGAGCGGGGAAGAATTAAGAAGGAATCTATTATAATGATATAATAGATTATATTACAAAATTTTAGGAGGGTTGACCATGAAACCTTTAGCAGATAGAGTACGACCTGTAGAATTAAATGAAATAGTAGGACAAAATCACATTATAGGTGATGGTAAATTATTAAATAGAATAGTCCAGTCAAAAATAATTCCTAATATGATTTTTTTTGGACCATCTGGAACAGGTAAAACTACAATAGCAAATATAATAGCAAATAGTTCCAACAAAAAATTTTACAAAATCAATGGTACTAATGCTAATATAGATGATATCAAGCATGTAATATCTCAAATTGGCACACTACATACTATGAATGGCATTTTACTATACATTGATGAGTTACATTATTTAACTAAACGTCAACAACAGTCTATACTTGAATATATAGAGAATGGAGATATAACTCTTATTGGAAGCACTACCGAAAATGTTAATTTTTCCATATTTAATGCTCTACTAAGTAGATGCACTACTATCGAATTTAAAGCATTAAATACTTACGATTTAATCGAAGGATTAAAAAGAGCCATTTCTCTAGAAGAAACACGACTAGATATCAAAATTGCATATGAAGATAATGCAATAGACTATATTGCAGAGGTATCCGGCGGAGATCTAAGAAGATCTTTAAATACATTAGAACTAATAATAAATACATATGCTATTTATAATCCTGAAGAGATACATATAGATATACAGAAGGCAGTGGAATGCTCTCAAAGTAAAATTACTAATTATGACAGAAATGGAGATGGGCATTATAATCTACTTAGTTTTTTTCAAAAAAGCATAAGGGGATCAGATGAACAAGCTAGTGTGCATGCCCTTGCTAGATTAATTAAAAGTGGAGATTTGACTTCTATTTGTAGAAGACTTTTAGTTATTGCATCTGAAGATATAGGACTTGCTTATCCACAGGCAATTTCTATAGTAAAGTCTTGCACTGATGCCGCTCTACAGCTGGGTTTACCAGAAGCTAGAATACCATTATCCCAAGCTACAATACTGCTTGCATCTCTTCCTAAGTCCAATACTGCCTATAAAGCAATTAATGCTGCATTAGATGATTTAGATAGATTTGATGTAGGAAGTATACCTTATCATCTATGTGATAGTCATTCAAATTCTTCTATAAAAAATAAAGCTGTATATCTATACCCACATGATTATCCCAATAGTTATGTAAAACAACAATATATGCCTGAAAATATTGAGAATAAAACTTATTATAAGCACGGAAATAATAAATTTGAACAATCCATGAAATCCTATTGGAACAATATTAAAGGTTAAATATTTAAAAATCATAGTCTGTTGAGTTCTCAACAGACTATATCTTCTTTTATTGTAGTTCACCTTCACGTAGCTCTATAAATGGTACGTTTACTTGTGGTGGGAATAATGGTGGAAAATCTGGGCAAATTTGTCTTGGACTAACGCTTTGCTCGCAGAAACCTGTACTTAGTACGCATAATTGTACTGGAACTTTAATCTTCTTCTCGCAAGTAATACATAAAGCAATAATTAAGTTAACAAGAACTTCACCTGTTTGTGGATTAAACGTAATATCCCTAGATATACTTTGAGTTGCTAATCTAGGAGTAAATGCAATGTTACAGAACTCCGCAAATTGAGGTAAGAACGCTGAATCAAATACTGAAGGCATACATAATTCAAAGAAATTAGTTACTGTTTGATTTACCGGTACTCTCCCCCTAAGGGTTGTAGTTTGTGTATTTCCTTGATTGTCAATAAAATCAACATCTATTTCTACTGCAATTGTACCTCTAATAAATATTTCCTGTGAACCGAATACAGGAGTACCTCTAGTTATTTCATCACACTCAGAGGTATCAGCAAAAATTAGAAACTGTAGTAATCCAGCAGGACCTGGAACAACAACAGGATCTCCTTTTTCATCAGTAACAAACTGAGCACCTGATAAGGTTGTTGTAGGAGTAATAGTTAAATTTTTAGGATCATTAATATTATCAGGGTTAAAAAATTTTTTAGCTCTTATAGCTCTTACTCTTATAATTCTAGATTTTGGACCACATTTTGATGTTGGTAATGTTCCAAATGGTATTCTGTTTCCAGCCTGTAATCCTTGTAAATTAAATGTTGCTGAATCATATACCTTATCTACAAATATACATTCGCCAACTACATCATCTAGATTACCGTCAAAGAAGCAACCTGTATTGGCAATACAGCATGGTTCATCTATCTGTAATACACCAATATTTAAATCTTCATTGTTTGCCATTATCTTCACTCCTTTTACTTATTATTCATAAGAACAAATAAAACATTTAAATTCCTACTTAATGTACAATATGAAGGATGATTAATTTAGGTGCTAGTAAACAGTAATTTTTATTGTAATTTGGCATATATTTTAATGAAAAAGTCTTTATGTATGTGGTATTTTATCTTTTATACTATTGAAATAAAAATTTTAAAGGAAGTGATATTATGGCTTTTATGCCAGGTTATGAATTTATAATTAAAAATAAACTTGGAATAATTTTTGATTTTTATTTAAATGAACAAAAGCATATTGAATATATAGTGTCTGATAATAAAGGTAAGTGGAAAGAAAAATATGTAGTTATTACAGAATTAACCGAGAATTTTTATGTAGAGATAGATGATAATGATAATATACATATTATTAGCTTCCATAGTAATGGTAATTTATATTACAGTCAGTATAATAACAAACAGTGGCAAAATCATTTAATTTCACAATATCCAGTATCAGAGCAAGTAATTTTGTATCCAACGATTAAGTATGTAAATAATCAAATTCATATATTTTATTATTTATTATATACAAAGGAAAAGAATAAAGCATATTTGCTTCATCTAAGCTTTGATAATAAAAATTATAAAACTAACCATATTACTACAGTATATTCACACTCTTATCTTAATCCTTTTAAAATTTTTAGCAAAGATGATGAAATCCTTATATTATATGGGTCTGTAGTGAATGGTGTTGACCAAATATTTATAACTAAACTAAATATTTCAACTGGGAAGTTGGATAATTCTATAATTCTCTCACATTCTAAAGATAAAAAAATATATATAGACGGATTATTAGATAATAATAATACCTTGCATATTATTTGGAGTAAATATGACGAAGAACATTTAGTTGTTCAATATCTAAACATAGATACAAATAAATTAGACATTAAATCAGAGGACTTGAATCCTATTTCATTATCAAATCAATCAAGTTGCTCATTTCCAGCATTAGTTTATTATAAAGAAATCTTATGGGCTATTTGGACAGAGGTGGGTAAAATAGTTTCCTGTTATTCTATTGATATGGGGAAAAATTGGTCTGAGTCTTTTATCCATGAAGATAGTAGAAAACTTAATTTTAAGCGTTATCGATATATATCAAATTCCAGTAATGATCTAGAAAGTATATTATGCGATGTTGTTTTTGGAAGTCTATATCCAAATATAAAGTTTTTAGGATTTGGAGGTGAGACTGATGATGACATACCAACAAGTTAATAGTACATTTCTACCTAAATCTAAAGATGAACAACCATATTTAAATAAGCAGGTGGCTCTAGAAGCTAACTTGATAACTTCGAAAGAAAATGAAGAATTATTATCAAAAATTGATGAATATAAAAATAAAATAAATGAATTAGAAAAAAAAATAGAATCGAAAACACAAGAAATTCATTCTTATGACAATCTTATTGTTACCCTTGAAGAAGAAATTAAGGATCTTAAGGATAAAAAAAATAAAAGTGACTGTACTCAGATAGAAACACTAAATAATAATATAATTAAAATCCAAGAAGAAAATATTAAATTACAAGAGCAGCTTACCGCACAAAAAGAGCACGCTCAGCTACTTTATATTTTAATGATGATACTAGTTATCATATAGAAAAATCCTTGCTAATATTTAAAATATTTTCGAGTAAAAAGATGAAAAATTAACCTATTTCTACCTTTACGGTTAATTTTTCATCTTTATTGTTTTAACTATTATTTTTTCTTAACCAATTTAATGTATCTAATACATCATCCTCATTATAAATAGATGCATTTTTATTAAGAGTTCTTGGAATCACAACTATAGATCTAGTATATTTATTTATATTTTCAGAAATAATTAATTCTAAGACGGATAAAACTTTATGTATATATTTATCATCATACAAATATTTAGGTCTAACAAGTAATGTAAAGCAACTATACATAGTTTTATTAAAACTTTTATCTTCCTTAACATATATAAATTCTATTTCTTCTTCATCCTCATAAATAGCTCTATGCACTTCTATCATTTCTTTTTTTGATATCCATTGGCTAATCATTGCTTTTAAAGGTTCTGTTCTGCATATAGGTAAAAAGTTCCCTATATCTTCAATATTCGTATCATCTGTTTTTAAATTGCAAATACTAACTCCAGCTTTACCAGTTTCTACTTTAATTTTTATTATATCTGTAGATGTAAAAAGTAAAAATCCTAAATCATTTAATTGATTATAGGTAACATTAGAATTTTCAAGCAAAATATCTATACTATAACACTGGCTCTGTCTTCCAATTGATTGAACAAAATTTATAATATATTTAAGATTACCTATACTTTGATATTCTCTATATAAGCTTAAAGCATAAATAAATATATATCTACCATATGGAGCATCTTCTTCACTAATATTTAGACCCATATATCCTAAAATGCGTTTTCCATCTGTAATTAAATAAAAATTTTCCTCATCATACAAATCTCTACTCTTATAATACTCAATTATTCTACTAAATTCTTTTGATAAAGCTTTATTATATTTTCTCAAAGGAAGTAGTAGTACTTTGTTAAATAAGTTACTGTTTTCTTTATTATAAGTATTTGAAGTTTCTAGATCAGTAAGTATTTTCTGAAGTGGTTTTTTTACTTTTTCTTCGATATAATTGTGGTTCTGCCTTATGTTATGGTAATCTTGTTCAATAAGCATTGATATATAGCTTTGTAAGTCCATATCATGGTTAATAGACTCTCTGTTCAACCTTTCATAAGTTTCATCTTTTACTTGAATCTCTATATTTTTTATCATACTCTCCCCCCTTTCTACAATAGTATTTAAAGATAATTACTTTTATTACATAAAAGTCGTCTGAGACTACTGCACCTGAAATATTTCTAAACTACTACTTATTTTAAAGTCTTAAGGATTAAAAAATAAACAAATAAAAAACATAAGCATATCATTTAGATATACTTATGTTTTTTATTTTAATAGGAGATTATATTTTTATGAACATACTCACTTGTCATTAAGGATAGAAGTGCTCCATACCCAATATTAAAGGTTATTTCATCTCCAACCTTATACCCGATATTACAATCAGTAATATCAATAATCAAGTGATCGCTACTTGCCCCTATTACTTCAATTTTTTCATCTACAGGCTCAATGTTATTGCTTCCTATATCTTGTCTTCCTATTGCTAAAATAGCTCTTTTTCTTGTACCTTTATCTTCAAAGATAGGTGTATTTCCAAATGCATCCATACCTATCTCTCCTATTGGCATAGATGGCTTATTTTTAATCTCTATGATCTCTGCCACTAATCTAAAAACATCATTATACGTATTAGTAATAAAATTACCATAGGCACTTTCTCTACCTAATAATAAGGATTCTCCTAATCGCAAATTATTAATTTTTTCAGGTATTCTATCTTCCTCCAATAGGTAAATACTACTAGAATTACCTCCACTAATAATCTCAAGAGTGGTATCCAACACTCGCTCGATAGTTTCCCCATATTCAACAAGTTTTCCTAAATTAGTTTCATTAGGGATAACTCCACCATAGCAAGTTAAGTTAGATCCTATACCTACAACTTTAATGTTTTTAAGATCTTTTAATTTCAATAATGCGCCCTCAAGCTCTTTATTATCAAAAATACCTTCCCTTAAATCGCCTAAATCTACCATTAGAATAATTCTATGTACTTTATTTAGTTTTTCAGCAGCATCATTTAAAGCTATAATTGTTTCAATCTCAGAGTTCAAACTAATATCTGCGTATTCAGCTGTTTCTTTTGCTTGACTAATCATAGGCAGTCTAAGCATTATTTTTTCCACAGGTATGTTGTTTAGCTTTCTTAAATTCTCTATTCGTGAATCCGCTAAATATTTTGCACCACCATCTATAAATACTTGGGCAATTTCTGGTACACCACAAAATGCCTTTGTAACTGCCGCAATTTGAATCCCTTTTTCTTTACACATATCAGAAATTACTTTCGTATTATGTTTAAGCTTATTTAAAGATATATCTATCCTTGGATTCATATAATCACTCCTATTTAATATCCATACTCTGCTTCATTAAGCAAAGGGCTGCATCTGGATATCGTTTTGAAAGCACACCTAAGGAGGCCATAATATAATGGTTATCTATAAAAATGTCAACCTCTTCTTTGGGTAATAATAGTTGAGAACTGTTTCTTCTGATAGCCTCTTTTAATATGTTTATTCCATTTGGTAGTCGGGTTAAAGCACCACCAGTTCCTACAACACACCTTACATTTGAAAGATCTTTCCCCTCTGCTACAATGGTTTTTCCACCTGGTCCATATAAGTTTCTCAGCTTTCCTACATGTCTTTCTAGCGCAACTAATACCGCTTCTAAAGTTAATCTTTCAACAAATTTAATTTCATCAGCCGTTCTAGGAATAGGTTTTTTGTCTATTAGTAGTTTTTCTATATCAATTCCTAATTCATTAGATAGCTTATCTTTTCCAATCTTTTCTACAATATTGTCCATATTTACGTAAACTCCCAGATCTCCTTCAACTGTTCTTTTGGCAATTGGTTCTGGACTAAGCAAAATACGGTTTATTTCCTCGCTTCCCTCAGTTACGGAGTGTAAATCTGTAGTAGCACCGCCAACATCAAAAGTAATTGAGTCTCCTAAATTTTCTTTAAACAGCATAGATGCTTCCATTACCGCCCCTGGAGTAGGAATTATAGGTCCTGTTATCATACTTCTTACCTTCTGCATTCCAGGCGCATGAACAATATGCTCCTCAAATACATCTTGTATTACCCTTCTCGTAGGTTCAATATTTAATTGATCAATTTTAGGATATACATTTTCCACTATATACAGCTTATTTCTTTTATCTGAGAAAATTTCTTTTATCTCTTCTTGATTTTCTATATTGCCTGCATATATTACTGGCACATCCAAATCTAAATCTGCAATTAATTCTGCATTATAAAGAGCTGTATCTCTTTCTCCATAGTCTACCCCACCAGCAATTAGAATAATATTTGGGTTAACTTCTTTTATTTTTTTTAGATCTGTCCTTTTTAACCTTCCTCCGGTGACCAAATGAATATTAGCACCTGCACCTAATGCAGCTTCCCTAGCAGCACGAACAGTCATGTCATAAACTAATCCATGGACAGTCATCTTTAATCCGCCAGCTGCACTGCTAGTAGCTAACATTTCATCATATTCAATATTATCTACATTTAGGTTTTTTCTTAAGTCTTCAATGGCTTCCTGAAGACCAATATTAACATCTCCTTCTAAAACTGAAGTTGGAGCTTGACCCTGCCCAGCAAACCTTGGGCAGGATGTATTTATATTTTCAAATCCATTAACAACAGTAGTAGTACTACCTATTTCAGCTACTAATACATTAATCTTCATTTTCCATCTCACTTCTTTTCTTTACCAAGAATGTAGCAACGTGAATACCTTTTGAGCCCCTTCCAAATCCAGCATCTACACCTTGTTTTACAGCAAGCTCTGGAGTAACTTGAGTACCTCCACAAAGTATCATTATTCTATCACGGATTCCTTTTTCTATGCATAGTTCATGAATACGTCTCATGTTTTTATAGTGAATTTCATCATGACTAATTATAGTTGAAGCTAAAATAGCATCTGCATTTAATTCTATAGCAGCATCCACTAGCTTTTCGATCGGTACAGAAGTTCCAAGATATTCACATTCAATACCATATTTTTCGATACCACCATGTTTAATATCTATTATTTCTCTAAGTCCTACAGAGTGCTCATCTTCCCCTACTGTCCCTGCAACTATTTTCATAGGTTTCTTTTCTATATCTTCTCTTATTTGTTCATCTGACATAATTTCTGGCTCTGGAGGAATAACTAAAGAAGCTGTATCAATAGTAAATGGTACTCTACCCTTTAGTTCTATCCTTGTCCCTTCGGCCGGATGCATAACTTCTTTATGAATAACTTCTACATCTTCAAGTCCCATTTTTTTAGCCATTTCAATAGCAGCAAACTCAGCAACTCTTCTAGTAGTAGGCATAAATAGGTTCATCATAATATAGCCATCCCCTGCCCACTCTACTTCTGGTTTAATTTCAGTTGTCTCTCTTAATGCTTTAGTTTCTTCTAATCTAACATTAACATTGTCTGTCTCATCCAGCTCATCTATATATACAATTTTTTCAGGTACTTCTAAGGTACTTCCACCTATTAATTTAGATGGATTTTCTTTATCCCCACTGTATTGCTCCACATTATTATATCCAAAGTGAGCTGTAACTGGAGCAAAGTAATCTTCATCTCTTTCAAATACTGTACCAGCACCAACTCCTCCATCGATCTTTCTAGCTATTCCATCTCCATTTCTCTCTGGATATTGGCCAGAATCTACAAAGAAGCCTTCTTCAACAGCTTTAAAGAATCCACCTACTTCTAATACTTCTTCCATAAATAGAACTGCTCTTTCCTTTAGCTCCCTAACTTTATCTCGTAAGAAGCCTTCATCTTTTAATTCAATCATTTCCATTAATCCATCCATACCAACTAATGCTTGTTTAGCTGTATCTATTGCTTCCATATTGTAAATATGCCACGGAACATTTCTACCTTCATCAGGGGTGATTGTAGATTGAATTTCAGCTCTTGTAAGTCTTGAAATTAAAAGGTTAAGTACATGGGTTACTGTAGCTTCTCTTGTAGAAGATTCCATATACTTTGTATTCATTTGAGCTCTCATCTTATAATCTTTAAATACTTCCCTTAATGCAACAGCATAAGGTAGGTCTAGTTTTAAGCAATTTGCTGGAGGTGCAGTAGGAGGTACTGTAGATAGACAAATATTTTCTTTTTTCATTCCTACCTTTGCAGAGTACATAGAGTTTAATGCGTGTTGAACCATTAACTCTGGCATAACCTTCCAAGCTTCTCTTGCTGTAGCGTTAGCATTGTGAGCGCCGTCAATTTGTGCAATATCAGCCCAAACCATTAATCTTTTAGCTTCAGCAGCATCAACAAAAGATCTTATCATGTTAACATTTCTGTAAAGCACGTTGTATTGAGGGTCCTGGTGAGCACCATTTACCCCTTCTTCTGCAAACATAACAGCAATTTCAGGTCCTGCTACACCACTAATATATGAATGGTAATTAATCGGTCTTCCAACTTCTTCTTCAATAAAATCTAATGCCTTTCTTTGAGCCCTAACTTGTTTTCTAGTAATTGGAATACCACCAATGCCTTGAGGTGTTCCTTCAACTAACCCATCGAAGTGACTTTGTCCTGCAGTTCTAATTACCATTATATGGTCTGCACCATGCCAAGCCGCCATTCTCATTCTTCTTATATCGTCTTCAAATCTACCTGAAGCAATTTCAGTGGTAATAACATTATTTGGCTGAGGATCTATATCTCCAAAGTATTTTGCTGATGGAAGGGGAATACTGTTTTTTAATGGAGTAGATGCATCATTAAATGTGAAAGGACCCATTTGTAAATCTTTTTCTTTTTTTCTCCAAACCCATCCACGTCTTTTAGGTGTATATTTATCTAAATCTTTAAGTATATTTTTAATATCTAATTTTTCATTTGGCTTTAATTCCATTATTTATCCCCCCCTTTAAAAAGATTAACAGCATCATCCCAGTATTTACCTTCTGCTAAAGCAAGACCTGCTTCTCTTATATCTATATTTTTATTTTTTGCTACCTTATATACAACATGTCCTGCACCTTTTCCTATTAGTCCTCTATCTATAACTCCTTCAACAATAGCTTTGGCTTCTATACTTGAAAATCCCATTCTTAGTAAAACAGATCTTTCAATTGACGGGGATGTGTTCTTTGTAGCAAGGTCGATTAATGGATCTA
Source organism: Alkaliphilus sp. B6464 (assembly GCF_018141165.1). Taxonomy (NCBI): domain Bacteria; kingdom Bacillati; phylum Bacillota; class Clostridia; order Peptostreptococcales; family Natronincolaceae; genus Alkaliphilus; species Alkaliphilus sp. B6464. Next base: position 2,455,935 of record NZ_CP058557.1, on the reverse strand, counting down.
CTATTTGTTCTGCCAACTGCCAAAATTTTTGCTCTAGTTGCTCATCTGTTAAATCTTTTAAATGTGCACTACGCACCTTAAAATCATCAGCTCTTTTCATTAATTATTGCACCTCCAAAATTTAACTACTCTTTTATATTTACTCCAAGATTATTAAGTGTCTTTTCTACAAACTCTTTGGAAGCCTTACAGTCTTCCATAATGAATTTAATATCTTCACCGCTAATTTCTTTAACTTGCTTTTGATCTATACAATTTCTAATATAAGAAGTTTTTAGTTTATTTAAATCAACTTCATTAGCTTTAATTTGTGATGGATGAGATGGTAAAATTATATTCTCACCTTGTACCTCATCCTGTGGGTTGCCAAAGAAAATCTCTATTCCATTTTCTCTTGCAAATGATAATTGTGGCTGAATATGTTTTCCAGCTCCTGTATATTCAGTCTCTTGTACTACAATAATTTGATCTTCTTTTAGCTCTTGGGCTAGACTAAATGCAGCGACTAAAGAAGTATTACCTGCTGGTCCTCTTTCGAGCCCCTCTAGTTGTGCTAATGCTTCTGTCATGTAAAATACTTCTCCTTGGTTTACAAGAACATATCTATCCATATACCTTAAAGGTCTTGCAGCAGAACGAGGAACATCAGAACGATCCGGCCATGTTGAAAAAGGTATTCCAAAGCCTGTATGACCAGTCGTAAAAGATTTTTTATTAAATAACTGATCACTTGCCATATGAAGTCCTTTCAAATTAACACTTGCTCCCACTACTTGTGTTTTTTCAGCTCCTGCCTTTATTAATCCTCTTGCAGTACCAGTTAAGTTTCCGCCCCCAGCATTAGTACAAACTACCACATCAGGGTCACGTCCTTCTCTTTGTCTAAATTGCATTGCTAGCTCATATCCTAAAGTTTCTACCCCTGCAATTCCAAAAGGAGTGTATAATGATGCATTAAAATAACCTGTTTCTTCAAGTAGCTTTAAGAATGTATAAAAAAGTTCTGGACCTACAGTTAGCTGTACTACTTCTGCTCCATATGCTTCACATTTTCTTGCTTTTTCAATAATTTCAGGTTGTCCTTTTCCGGTACTATCATAGCATTCTTGAACTATAATACATTTTAAGCCATGCATTGCAGCTTGACTTGCAACTGCAGCACCATAATTACCGCTGGTTGCCGCGATTACACCCTTGTATCCTAATTTTTTAGCATGATATACAGCATTAGCTGCTCTTCTAGCTTTAAAGCTACCTGAAGGATTAGAAGCCTCGTCTTTAATAAAAATTCTTGCACCATTTCCTTTAGGAGCAAATTTTCTAGCAAGGGCTGTTAAATTTTTAAGTTCTAGTAAAGGGGTATTACCTACTCCAGTGCTTCCTTGAATTTCTTGCATCTCTTCAAGGGTATATCCTGTTTCTTTCATCATTTTCTCATAATCAAAGGCTATTCCACCAGATTCAAAAGTAGCATAATCTATCCCTACAGATTTTTTCATAATTTCACTACGTCTAGACATAACTGCTTCGTAACTCATATCTTTACTCATTATCTGCACCTCCCCAAAGTACTTCTTTTAATTGGAGTCCTATTTGCAGAATTTCAGGTACAAACTTCCCAAAATCATGGTCATAGTGTGGATTTACTTCTATTAAAGTACCTTTAACGTAACGACCTGTTATAGTTTTAATTTCTACAGTTTTTCCTATTTCTCCATCTTCCATTAGAAAACCCTTAGTCCACATTTCTAGTGGTACTTCTTTTGTATCTTCAGGTAAGTTTGTTGCTCTATCATTAGGCATAAGAACAATATCGTGTATTCTTACCCAAGCTCCTTTTTTTACTACCATAAAAAAACTCCTACCTTTCTATAAGATCTCTCATGTCACCCATTATAGCTCTTGGAACAGGTAAATCTAACATTGTTTTAAGTCCAGGTCTTGCATTAATTACATGCGGAATCATATTTACACACATAGATATAGTACCAATACCACCAGGGATTTCCGGTTTAATTTCCATAGATATATTAGGTGTACCTTTAATCCAAATATAATCTCCTGTTTCTAGGTTTTCTTTTTCAGGTAAGATTTGTTGTGGATGCTCCATTTCAATTTTCATCTCTCCATCAACATAAGCATATCCACATTGGCGGCACCCTGCTACATTTCCTGGCTCTACCTTTGCATAAGGTGTCTCACGGTAAACATTTGATACTATAGCTTCTCTTGTTTGATCGATTTTTTCTACTTTCCAGCCAATACCATCAGCTACCATTCTAATAGATTCTGGAAAACCAACGTGCCCAGCTACTTTGCTGTTTTTTACACCTTCTTCAAAGTCCTTAACTGTTAAACCAACACCTTGCTCTACCATTACGGCATGCCCAAATGGAGATAAGTCGTTGACTCTAGCTGCTTTAATATGTTCAACATTTTCACATGTTCCCGTTAATGCCAAAATCAATAAGTCTAATACAAATCCAGGATTAATACCAGTACCTAAAACTGTTACTCCATTTTCCTTAGCAATTCTATCTAGTTCTTTGGCAAGCTCTGGTTCTTGTGCCTCAGGATATGCCATTTCTTCTGCTGTAGATATTACATTAATTTTATTTTCTAGAATAAATTTTATCTTATCGAAAGCACCTCTTGTGAAAGAGTCAGTTGCAAGTAATGCAACATCGGCTTTTGTATTTTTAACTATTTCTTCAATATTATCTTTAATAATTACAGGCTTATCCCCTTCACTTTTAACACCAATAACTTCATACATATCTTTTCCTACTCTATGTTCAGCTTTATCGCATACTCCTACAATTTCTACACCTTTTTTATTTACTAACATTTTAGCCATACCACTTCCCATTGCTCCAAAGCCCCAAATTATTACTTTGATATTTTCCAAAATGATCCCTCCATTTTTCGAATTATTAGTCAACTTTAAATATATGCAAAATACGAGCCAATTTTAAATTAAAAACATCAATCTGCATTTTTCAACAATCTTGCAGTATATTTATTTTATCCTTATAACATGATTTTTAAAAAAGCGCAAATATCCTTGCAGTATATGCAAATATATTTGCGCTTAGTTATATAATAAGTCTATGTATTAATTTTTTTAAGTTTACTCGTATAATTTAAATCTTTGGCAAAGATTTTTTACCATTTGAGAAACTTCGGCTATTTTTTCTGGATTGTCTATAATAGTACCTATAATGTCTGCAATAGTTGCCATATCTTCTTCTTTCATTCCTCTTGTAGTAACAGCAGGGGTTCCAATACGAACACCACTTGTTACAAATGGACTTTGAGGATCGTATGGTATAGTATTTTTATTAACTGTAACACCTACTTCATCTAATAACTTTTCAGCATCTTTACCAGTAATGTTTTTATTTCTTAAGTCAAGTAATAGTAAATGATTATCTGTACCGCCAGATACAAGATTAAATCCTCTCTTCATCAATTCTTCTGCAAGTTTATTAGCATTTTTAATAACTTGTTGTTGATATTCGTTAAACTCTGGAGATAATGCTTCTTTAAAAGCAACGGCTTTGGCAGCTATAACATGCATTAGTGGACCACCTTGTAGACCTGGGAAAATTGCTTTATCAATCATCTTAGCATGTTCTTCTTTACATAAAATAGCTCCACCTCTTGGGCCTCTTAAAGTTTTATGTGTAGTTGTAGTAACAAAATCCGCGTATTCACAAGGATTTTCATGTAATCCAGCAGCAACTAAACCTGCAATATGAGCCATATCTACCATTAGATATGCTCCTACTTCATCAGCAATCTCTCTAAATTTCTTGAAATCAATCTTTCTAGGATACGCACTAGCACCAGCTACAATAAGCTTTGGCTTAATTTCATTAGCAATTCTTCTTACCTCATCATAATTAATTAAATGAGTTTTTTCATCAACTCCGTAATCAACGAAGTTATAATATGTACCAGAAATATTAACTGGACTACCATGAGTTAAGTGTCCACCATGGGATAGATTCATACCTAAAACTGTATCACCAGGTTTTAGTATAGCAAAATATACACCGATATTGGCATTAGCTCCTGAATGAGGTTGTACGTTAGCATGTTCCGCATTAAATAGTTTTTTCAGTCTATCTCTTGCTAAATCTTCAGCAACGTCTACTTCCTCACAACCACCATAGTATCTTTTTGCTGGATATCCCTCTGCATATTTATTTGTTAACTGACTTCCCATCGCTTCCATTACTGCTTCTGTAACAAAGTTCTCTGATGCAATTAATTCTATGTTGTTTCTTTGTCTTTCCGTTTCTTTTTGAATTACCTCATAAATTTCTGGATCACTGACTTTTAACATGTTAAAATTCATTAGTCCTTCTCCTTTCGTTTTTGAAATATTCCTAATTACACTTCCTATTATAATTTTTTTACATATAATTTACAAGATATTCTAATACTTAATTTACTTTATATATTTTACTATTATAATATTGTCCTTTTTCGCAATAATTAATAATCTTTTATTTAGCAATATTACCCTTACATTTTCAAATACAATCTGGTATAATGATGCTCTTGGAGGTGACGTTATGGTTTCTGTTAATCGCAAAAAAACATTAATAATGGCTCTATATGCTGGAGAAATAATGCTTAAAAGTGGAGCTGAAACATATAGAGTAGAGGATACAATAACTAGATTATGTAAATCAAGAAATTTTCCATACGTGGAGGCTTACGTTACTCCTACAGGTATTTTTGTATCCGTAGATAGTAAAGGAGAATCTCAGGATGAAATTGTAACCTATATTAAACGTATAAAGTCTAGGGGGATTAATTTAAATAAAGTTGCTGAAGTAAATAACTTTTCAAGACGTTTTGTTGAAAGCAATATGCCCCTAGATGAAGCATTTGCAACATTAAAGGCAATTGATAATTTAAAACCTTTCTCACAGCATGTGGACGCCCTACTAGGTGGGGGATTATCTGGAGCGTTTTTTGCACTACTATTCGGTGGGAACCTACCAGCATTCTTAGGTGCTTTTATAGCTGGTAGTATTGTAAGCTATACTTTATCTGATTTGGCGAAAACTGAGTTTCCACCATTTTTATCAAACATTTGTGGAGGTTCTGTAGCAGCTTTAGTGGCTATTATACTTTCTTATATTAGTCCTTTAATAAATGTAAATTTAGATGTAGATATAGTAATAACAGGCGCTATTATGGTAATGGTTCCTGGAGTTGCTATTACAAATGCAGTGCGAGACTCAATTGCTGGCGATCTTGTATCAGGTCTTGCTAGAGCAGCAGAGGCAATAATTATTGCTACTTCAATTGCTGTTGGAGTGGGTTTTATTTTAAAGCTTTGGCAAATTGTACTTGGAGGTAGTTTATTATGATGGAATATATAACAAACTTTATATATGCTTATCTTTCTACTATAGGCTTTGCAGTATTGTTTAATGTTCCTAAGTCTTCATTTATTAAATCTGGATTTGTTGGTGGATTAAGTTGGGTTATTTATATCTTTACTAAAAACCTATCTGGATCTATTGTTGGAGCTACTTTTGTAGCTTCCCTAGTAATAGCAATAATAGGTGAGATATTCGCAATTATAGATAAAAATCCTATTACTGTGTATATAATTCCAGGAATTATTCCATTGGTCCCTGGATTTGGTCTATATAACACAATGCGTTCCATTGTAGATAGAAGATTTGACCTAGCTGCTAATCACGGTACTGAAGCGCTTTTAATATCTGTATCAATTGCTGGTGCCTTGGTAATAGTACTTTCAATAAATTCTTACAGAAGACAAAGGCAAAGACTAAAGCAATAATCGAGTTGTAGCGGACTTCGGGCCAACTTGGCCCGAAGTTGCTTGACTTTACCAATTTATAACTTGTTACCATTTTGCTAACTCAACATAAAACCTTATCCTATCTTTATCTGTTGGAATACCATTCACTACTTCCTGCCATTCACCATCTTGGAATACTTCATATTGTTCAAAAGCACAGGGCAATCCGTTTGCAGTAGCTATGTCGCTGCTATCCATAAGCTGAAAATGCAAATGCGGGGCAAAAGAATTACCGGAATGTCCCACTCTACCAATAACCTCACCTTTTTTTACACTCTGACCAACCGTAACCTGAATAGACCCTGTTTGAAGATGGACCAAGGCAGCATATACATTGTCGCCACATTCCATAATGATGTAGTTGCCAGCAACTGATTGTACGTCATCTTTTTCTGGATCGAAATAATGAGCATTTTTATAGGCGTTAGACATATCTGAAAGCAAATTCGTTCGTGCTCGTTCTTTATAACCATCCTCTGCTTGGACAACGATCCCGTCGCAAGGTGCATATATATCTTGGCCCCAACAGTAATAATCACTTAAGAGAACCCCAAAAAGAAGATATTGCGGCAAGCTAACGCGATAGGCAGGCCAACCCGTTCTTTCCCAATCCACTTGTATAAAATCATAAGCATATCTTGTTCCTAACTGATCTGTTCCGTGGCTTGGAATTTTTGTCCCTGGGGTGTTAGGAGAGAGCCATTCTCCCCTCAAAGGAAACTCTACAATTATCGGCTCACGCGCTTCAATCATCCCATTGCTCCCATCCCCTCATTCATTGCTTGACGTATAGAAAATTTTCCTAAGTTCGTCAAAGTATTCGTCAAGTGTTGAAACGATACGCTCATAATCCAGATTTGAAGCTTCAGAATTTCTAATATCATCCAATATTTCATTAGTAAATCCAACATTAGCCCAATAGATAAATTGTTTGCACTTTTCAATATTCAACCCTGCTCTAAATTTAGATTCATCTATCATGTCAAATATTTCAGTACCGCATGAAGATTGCTTTTTGCTAGCTCTTTCCTCAAGTTCTTTGTTTATTTCCTCAGAGTTAGTTGCAATAGAAAGTTTGTTAAACTCAAAAATCCAAGGATACTGTTTTATCAATTCAATTTGAAGAAGATACGATTGACGTAGCTTATCAAAAATATCTTTTTCGGTAAAATCCATTCGCATAAAGTATTCTTTATTAAGAAGTTCGGTGAAGTAGTCATACACAAGCAGAAAAAGTTCCTGTTTATTGTTTACATAATGAAACATCAGGGCTTTAGAGATCCCCGCTTCCTTCGCAATTACATTTGTTGAAGCATTGTCAAATCCTCTTAACACAAATTCTTTCAACGCCGCATTCAAAATAGCGTCGCGTCTTTGATGCTCTAAATCCAATAATTTTGTAGGCATATTTAATACTCCCTTGACAATTTCACTTGATATTTACCTATTAGGTCAATATCATTATACCGCCATTTACCTAAAAGGTCAATTAATAAATTTTACTCTCACTTAACCCTATCTCAACACTTTAGTAATAAGATACTTCTTGACATTGATGCGTAGATAATATACGATAAATATGAAAAGTATGAATTTCATATTTATATGATCGGAGTGATTGTTGTGAGCCTACCTAAAGGTAAATATATTTTTGGTACAGTGAAAGTTGGCGAGAGAGGACAAATTGTAATTCCAAAGGAAGCAAGAGAATTATTTAATATCAAACCCGGTGATACTTTGCTTGTTTTAGGCGATGAAGAACAAGGTATTGCTATTAGTAAAGCAGATGTGATGAAAGAAGTTGCCCTCAAAATCTTAAATGGTTTGGGAGGGAAAAAAAACGATGATAAATAGAGCTTTTATAGCCAGTATGGATTGTTCAAAAGTTTATATATTTTTGTTGATTGCAACGGTAGGCGATTTACTATTACCCTTTCTTCTTGCTCCTTTTTACACAGGATATAATCCAAGTAAAATGGTAATGAGCCTATTAGGTAATAAGAATTATCCTCTACACATTATCTATAATATTTGGCTTGTGTTAGCTGGGATTTTATTTTTACTTAGTGCAGTAAACCTATATATACTATTTGCCCCTGTATCGAAAACACTTACTATCTGTTTAACAGTATCACTCGCAGTTTATGCCATTGGTGCATGTATTTTGTCTGGGTTATTTTCTGTTGGAATAACAAAAGAATTAGTGACAATGCCGGAAAAAATTCATGGCTATGGCTCTGTAATTGGCTTTTTCGTTTTGCTTTTTGCGCCGCTCATTCTTTCTTGTATGCTGTTTAAGATGCGTGATGTAACATTTGCTGTAATTGCGTTATTATGCTTTTTTCTTGCGGTAGGAAGTTTTGCCCTCTTTATAATGGCCGATAAAACAAGATTTTTAGGTACGTTTATAGAAAACGAGGGAATATGGCAAAGACTATGCCTGCTATTTGTGTATCTCCCATTTACAGTATTATCTATCAGACAGTTAATTTAAGTGAAATGAGGTGGCCCTATGACTGATGAATGGGTAATGTGCCCAGTTTGTCAAAATAAGACGCGGTTGAAAATTAGAGAAGATACAATACTTGAAAACTTTCCTCTATTTTGTCCGAAGTGCAAGCAGGAAACCATAATGACTTCTTTTCTACTTCTCTCATATATGCGACTTTATAATGCAATCCTTCTAGCTGTTGTAATGTTTCATCAATCTTTTGTATAATCCTAACAATATTTTTTAATCTTTCTTCTTCTAACAAAATCATGCTGTCTATTTGCATTGTTTCTGCCAGTACATCTTCTAATGGTCTTGGAGTTATCCCTACTCCTTTATCTTTAGAATAATCTATAGCTGTTATATCTACAGGACCCCTTAGTTCCTTGGCTAAAAGCTTTTGATTTTGCTTTAATTGTTCTATCCTATCCCTAATTATTTCCTTCTCTAATTGTAGATCCTTATATGTTTTTATTCCTAACATGAGTCATACCTCCTTTTAAATTCACCTGTACATAAACTTTTAAATGTGACATAAAAAATACCGTAAAATTCATTTCTGAATAATACAGTATCTTAAGAAATTATTAGTTTTTATAGTTAGTTATAGTTATTACATCTCATAAAAAAATGCGTACTAATTTAAACTCTATTCAAACAACTTAACCCTTTAATACTATTTATAAAATATGGTTTTGGTTAAAATACTGGAATGCTTCTTTTGAATCAGAATGATATAGTTTTAGCTTCTCCTTTTTATCGTGTAAGTCACATAAATAATAGTATATAGCCTTTTCTTTTCCTTCCTTTAAAGTTTCTTTGATTCTTTGTGCTAGCTCTCTATACTCTTCTTCCTTCCAGCTCATTTTGTCAGCTAAAAATACCTCTATTTCAGTCATACTAGGATTCTTTCTTAGTGTTGTGTGATATTTGACTGCGTTTAGTATAGTTGTATCATTCACTTTAAATACATTTTCTGCTATAAAACATGATATTTTTTGATGTAAAATTGAAGGTAATATTTTCTCTTCATCAGAAACCATTATGTTATTTTGCAAACAAAATTCAAGTATTTCATCGCTCCTAACAACTCTTCCTAAATCGTGACAATAACAAGCTATTAAACTACCTGATTGGATATGTCCAAAATGTTTCTTGATATAAGATAATTCATTAATGACATCTATTGTATGCTCATATGTACCTAAGTTATCATATTTTAAGAAATATCTTTGTATATCCGTAGCTAAGTTACCAGTTATAAGAAAATCTAAATAATCTTTCATATCAAAATTCACTCCTAATATTAATTTAATACCTTATATACATATTCTGTGGCGATCAAACTAAATTAGATTAGTTCGTAAAGTACATCAAATAGTCGAGTAGGTAGGAAGCTTTTCAGCTTCTTTCATTAATCTATATCCGTCCTTAGAATTAGGTTCTACATGATTACTATTAAAGAAGGTTCTTACCTTAGATAAATCTTTATCTCCACCATATTTTTCAAGTAATATTTGATGTTGTAGTTGACAACTTTGGTGTAACAGTTCCAAGTTGTCATAACATTCATCTCCATCTAATGCGTATATTCATGTAATAATGCTCCATATTTTGTTTTGATCTAAAGAATTGGTATATATCGCTTGCTACTACTTCATATCCTCTAATTAGTCTTGTTATAACATTGTCTTCCTTGTCCGTCTCTACTAGAACATTTTCTTTGCGGAAGATAAACTTCGTTAGTCTTTCATTTTCTTCTATTTCTGCTCTTAATCCTTCTGCATCGTATCGGTTAACTTGTATATGTCCTTGATGGGTTATTACCTTTGTTTGCTGATTTAGTGGGTTATATTCATACCTTGTTATTCCTTCTGGTCCTTTTTCTTCTATTATATTCCCTTAGCTATCGTATGTAAAGATTGATGTTCCTTGGGTTTGGTGCAATTCTATTAGTTTTTTACACTGAGGGTTTCTACTTTGTTCTTTCCCTTCGGGACATATGGGTGTAGGGAGTTTTGATTTATTCTCTCCCTTCGGGGGGGCATAGGCAGATTTATACCTATACACTCAATGTTAATAGCAATTCAGTAAGTGTCAAAAGGTCATTTTCAATGGTACTTGAAACCTATAATTTTATCTTTTAAGAAAATGAATATATCTTAACTTGAATACTATACTTTAATTTTTAAAGAATTTTTTCAAATAACCTTAAAAAGATTTTCTTTGACGTTTATGTAAAATTCATATATCAAAGGATGCTAGTCAAATTTTCTATCAAAACGCAGAAAGGGTGGGTATTTCTAAAAATACCCACCCTTTCTATTGACATAAATCCCTATAGACTTCTACTGGGAAAAATCTCTTATTATTTATTCTATTTTATTAATAAATTCCGTAAATGAATTTGCTATAAATATACATGAAAGTAGCTTGTCATTATATGGAATTTCATAATCCCAAAATACTACCACATTATTATTTAAAAAATCAAAACATATAAGATTATCTGCTGCATCTCTTGCAAATGGATATACACCGCTTGGCATATATTTTTTTACATCCTTGTAATGCTCCACTACATAACTAATATCATCTTCATTGAAACTAAGAAAGCTATTAATTTTTTCTTCTCTGCCTTCAATTTTTATCATATTAGGTATAGGATATCCACCAGTATGCCCTGTTTTTCTATGGGTAATATAATCAACCAATTGCATTCTTCCAGGATCTTGATGATGATACCACGTAAACCTTTCTGGAACCAGTCCTTCTTTAAATAAATCTAAATCTTCAGATGTAAACAAATCTTTCAGTTTTGAATCTTTTTAAGCTTCATAAAATAAATCCTTACCAGCTCTATCAAAATGAGTACTTCGTAACTTTGAATAGTCTTGAGGGTCTAAATTCATTTCATAGATAGAATCAAATACAGGTAAACATGATAGATACAGCAATTAACCTGTTTAATATTTTCATAGCATCACCACTCTGTAATTATTTTCTAAGCTATGAGTAAGCATAGATTCATTAAATAACTTACTATATTGACAAGTTTAATACATAATTATACAAATTTCTATGCTAAGGCTTCGACGCAGCATTCTATATTTCGACATTTTTTAAAATATTCTGTAAATTTAAAAGCCCTATAAACTTGTAAATTTCAATATTTTATAGTTGCTTAATATAGACTTTTTATGCTTATAGTACAATAGTCCTGTTTTACCAGCATATAGTATTAATTCTATAATAAAGATGGAGGTGAGTAATTATTTTACTCACCTCCATCTCCGCCACCAAGCATACTATTTGGTACTTGGTAGTTTATTAAGTTAATTGTATTTTCTAATATCTAGCCCATAGGCTCTGATAAGAGTTTGAATTTAAATTTTATCCCTGATAAAAAGCCTTATAAGCTTTGTAGGTCATATAGAGATCCACCTTACTGATTAATTCAATAGGTGCATGCATGCTTAGCATTGGTGTGCCACAATCTACAACCTCTGCTCCCTTATTAGCCAATATATAGGCAATGGTACCGCCACCACCTTGGTCAACCTTTCCTAGCTCTCCAACCTGCCATGTAACATCACTATTATTAAATATTCCTCTAACTTCAGCTAAAAATTCAGCATTGGCATCATTAGATCCTGCTTTTCCCCTTACACCGGTGTATTTTGTAAGGGTTACACCTTTACCAATGAAGGAGGCATTGCGCTTATCTAATACATCAGGAAAGTTAGGGTCAAATCCAGCTGTCACATCACCTGATAATACCTTTGAATTGCTCATAGACCTACGTAAACCTAGATAGCTTGTTATTCCTTGTAAATTTAATAACTCTGCAACAGTATTTTCAAAGAACATAGATTCCATTCCTGTATTCCCCATGCTCCCAACTTCTTCTTTGTCTACAAAGAGTCCAACAATTGTATTTTTAGGATTTTCAATTTCAAATACAGCCTGATATGCAGCAAATGAACAAACACGATCGTCATGTCCATGGGCTGCAATCATGCTTCTATCAAGTCCTACATCTCTAGACTTTCCAGCTGGTACAATTTCAATCTCAGCCACTGTAAAGTCATCCTCGTCTATCCCATACTTTTCATTTAATAGTCTTAATATATTTAATTTTACCTTTTCATCAATATCATCACCTTGATAGGGAATATTACCGATAATCACATTAAGCCCTTCTCCCGTAATACCTTCTCCCATGTTTTTAGACATTTGATCTTTTGCTAAATGCGGAAGTAGATCAGAAATATAAAGAACCGGGTCTTTGTCATCTTCCCCAATAACAATTGAAATCTTCTCTCCATTTTTCTTAATCATCACACCATGTAATGCCAGTGGTGTAGCTACCCACTGATATTTTTTTATGCCACCATAGTAGTGGGTTTTTAAAAGCGCCAGTCCACCATCCTCATAGAGAGGATAAGCCTTTAAATCTAGCCTTGGGGCATCTAGATGACTTCCTACTATTCTCATACCCTTTTCTATTCCTTCAGTTCCAATCACAAATAAGACAACGGCCTTACCTTTATTTTCTGCATAAATCTTATCTCCAGGCTTAACAACTCCTCTATCCATTACTTCATCCAAAGAAACAAATCCATTAGTTTTTGCTTGTTTAATGATTTCATCAACGCATTCTCTTTCAGTTTTCCCTCGGTCCATAAAATATTTATAGGCTTCACCAAATTCAAAAACCTGCTCTAGCTCTCCATCCTTCAGTTGTTCCCAAGCATTATGAAACTTTTTAGTTAACTGTTGCTGTAATTTTTTATCTATCGTTTCCTCTGCCATAAAATTCACCCCTTTATTATTATTGAATATCAGAAAATTTTTACATATTTCTTTTATGATACCTTTACTCTTTTTTATTGTCAACAAGTGGATAAACTATATCGGTCAATTAGATTTATTTGTAGACTACGTTCTAGTTAAATGACTATGCATTCTTAAAAAAGATAAAGGATTATGCTACTATCTAAATAGAAATAGCATTTCCTTCATCTTTTTTATGGTCTTGATATTTGATAAACTATAATAAAGGTTTCATAAATTCATGATATTTTGGTATGCCATGATTAATCTCCTTCAGAAAAAATCTATATAGTTAACCTACCATTTAATTTATCAATAATACTAATAATTTTCTTTGCGGTATCAATTTTCCCATCAAACAGTTTAATTACATTACCCGATTTATTAAATGGATGTTCATTTAAAACTTTTTTATCTAAACTTCCATTTTTTATAATATGATTTACTATTCGTCTTACAAATTCCATTTGATTCACATTTAAGTTTTCATCAGATAAAAACTCTGAAAAAGCCTCATTAGCAGCCTTTGAATCTAGTCCTACAGTTTTACTAACCAGTTTTACTAACCAGTTTTAATAAAGGCTCATCTCCAAACTCTTTTTTATAATCTTCTTTAGTGCCAAGGTCCTGCCATAATACTTTTTCTAAATGCTTTATATCATCTATTCCAAGTTTCTTGTTATTCCTTAGCTTATACACAACAAAATCATCTTGGTTTTGCTTTAAATACTGGTTAACTTTTTTCCTATAGCTTTCCATATTATTTACACTATATTCCCCAGGATTTTCTTTAACTGTAAGAATCTCGTCTGTAAAATTTGTGTAGTAAATTTGTTTTGATTCTTCCTCAATAAATCTAATTAAATCTCTAAAGGCTTCCCTTACTTTTTCATAATCTAAAATATTGGCCTCTTCCCAAAATTCTTGGGTTTGAACTTTTAAAATCAGCTCTTCCTGTCTCTTAACCTTTTCAATTGTACCCTTTTCCGAAAGTTTTTCAGCTGTTGTAATTACCCTGTTTTTAGGTCTTGATGATTCTAAGCCTTTAAGCTCAGCATATACAATGGTATACATTAAAAAGTCAAATCTTTTAGCCATTTCATCCTCGTCTAAGGAAGAAATTAACGGGGCAATATGTTCTTCCAACTCCCTCAAATCTCCATCAGTTAGATTCTCGAATGCCTTTTCTTTATTAAACTTATGGAGATACTTTAACTTCATTCGAGCATTAAACTTATTTTCATCAATCCTCAAAATTTCTTCCAAAATGTCTTTATTAAGTTCTTTCCTATAGTTTTCATACCCATCTATTTGATAGTCTAAATTCTGAAGTTCTTTAACAATTCCTAATTTAATATTAAAAAGTTTTTCTGTTAAAGACTTTTCTAATTTAGCTTCCTTACCATTCTTTTCAGTTCTAAAATACTCGAAGTTTTGACAATAATCAAAGATTCTAAACTCTTCTTTATCTAAACCTGGTCCAAATAAGTTCTCACAAAGCCTAGTTCCTCTACCGATCATCTGCCAAAATTTTGTTTTAGATCTAACCTTTTTAAAGAATACAAGGTTTAAAACCTCAGGAATATCAATACCTGTATCTAGCATATCTACAGATACTGCAATTTGTGGAAGCTTTTCTTTAATTTCAAAGTGTTCTATTGTACTATCTACATAATTTATACCTGTATAAACTGGCTTTGCAAACTCTCCTTTATATTCTGGATATAGAATGTTAAATCTTTTTATAATAAAATCTGCATGATTTTTATTTTTTGCAAAAATAATGGTTTTACCCAGTTTATCTCCGCCTTCAACCTTTAATCCCTTATCCATTAAATCTTTTAAAACTTGGTCTACAGTATCACTATTAAATAAAAATGAATTAAGTTCAGAACTACTAATTTCCTTTACTCCATCTTCAAATGTTTCTTCAAAGATTTCCTTTTCTTCTTCACTTAGATCATCGTAATTAACTCCCTTTTCCATAAACTTCATAGTTGTTTCTATTGTATGATAAGGTACTAAATATCTATCACCGATTGCTTCATCTAGTTCATAAGCAAAAGTAGGAACGTTGTTTTCTAGTTCAAAAATTTCATATGTATTTTTATCTATATCACTTCTAGGAGTTGCTGTAAGCCCTAGAAGAGCTGCATCAAAATAGTTAAATATAGCTTGATATTTTTTATAGATACTTCTATGGCTTTCATCTATAATAATTAAATCAAAATGTCCTCTTGTATAAAGCTTTTTACCGTCCTTACTTTTTACATCATCTATAGCATTCATCATAGTTGGATAAGTTGAAAAAACCATTCTACTTTCTGGATTATCTTTGCCATCTAATAAATTACATAAAGATAGTTCTGGAAGTAAATTTTTAAAGTTTTTCTTAGCCTGCTTTACAAGAGCTGTCCTATCAGCTAAAAATAAAGCATTTTTAACCCACCCTCTACTTATTAGAACATCTACTATAGAAATTGCAGTTCTTGTTATTGTTCACATACCTGTTATATCACCTACCGCTTTGGAGGTGAAAACCATGGATGAAAAGATATTCAATAATGAGAAACTTTATGGAATAACAATGGCTATTGCAAAAGCTATGCTGAATAAGAATCTTATCACCTATGAAGAGTACAAGATAATTGATAAAGAAATGCTTAAAAAATACAACCCAATATTTAGCACATTAATTGCCTCTATTCCTTGACTTTATGGGCTTTCTGAGTGATGTATAGTAAGGGAAAGGAAGTGATCTAATGAGAAAAATAAAGAAAATTGAAGCAAAGCTACCTACTTTACCTACAAGAAAAAAGGTAGCAGCCTATGCCAGGATTTCAATAGAAAAAGGTCGTACCTTTCACTCCATGTCTGCTCAGATAAGTTATTATAGCTCCTACATCCAAAAAAATAAGGAATGGGAATATGCAGGGGTTTATGCAGATGAAGGAGTCACAGGTACAACAGACAATCGAGCTGAATTTCAAAGAATGATTAATGACTGCAAGGAAGGTAAAATAGATATTATTCTAACTAAATCTATATCAAGATTTGCTCGTAACACAGTAGACCTCCTTGAAACAGTAAGATACTTTAAGGAACTTGGAATTGAGGTCCGATTTGAGAAAGAAAATATTAATTCCTTAAGTGATGACGTAGAACTCATGCTTACTCTTCTAGCCTCTTTCTCCCAAGAAGAAAGCCGCTCCATTAGTGAGAATGTAAAGTGGGCAATTCGTAAGGGGTTTCAAAAAGGAATAACTAACTCTTTCAACATTTATGGATACCATTGGGATGGAAAACAGTTTAATATAGTTCCCGAAGAAGCTGAAGTTATAAGACTTATTTATGAGAACTTTCTTAATGGCTACTCCGCAGAACATACAGAAAAACAACTTAAGGAAATGGGAATTAAATCATATACAGGTATAGACTTTCCTGCTTCATCAATAAGAGCCATTTTAAGACAAGAAAGATATACGGGGAATATACTATTACAAAAAACCTATGTAGAAAATCATATTACTAAAAGGACTAAGATTAACCGTGGAGAGCTGCCAATGTATTATGCAGAGAATACTCACCCTTCCATTATAGACCAAGAAACTTTTGATAAGGTGCAAGTAGAACTTGCAAGGCGGAGAGAACTTGGGGTCTTTGCTAACTGGTCTATAAAGACCACCTGCTTTACCAGCAGAATTAAATGTGACAATTGTGGCTGTAGCTATAGGCGTAGTGGCAAAAGGCAAAGAAAAGACTCTTCTGAAGTCTACTACATTTGGACTTGTAGAACTAAAAGTGAAAAAGGCATATCTGAGTGCCAATCTAAAGATGTCCCAGAAAAAATGCTTCAAAAGTATAGTGCTGAAGTTCTTGGTTTAGAAGAATTTGACGAAGAGGTATTTCTTGAAGAAATAGAAAAGATAGTAGTTAAAGGACAAGATGAGCTAATATTTCATTTCCATGATGGACAGATATTGACTCAAAAATGGAAATCAACAGCAAGGACTGACTGCTGGTCAGAGGAAAGGCGTGAAGCTTGGGGTGAATACCAGACGGGTAATAAACATGCTGTTGGGCACAAAGGTAGGTGGCTAAAAGATGACAAGGGCGACAGCAACTAGAAATGTAACTACTATACCAGCCACAATTAGTAGATTCACCTCTGCTCCCATTAATGAAATTAGGAAACGAAGAACTGCTGCTTATGCTCGTGTATCAACAGATACTGAAGAACAACTTACTAGTTATGAAGCACAGGTAGACTATTATACCAACTACATTAAAAGCCGAGACGACTGGGAGTTTATAGACATTTATACTGATGAAGGTATTTCTGCCACAAATACTAAACACCGTGAAGGTTTTAGACGCATGATTGCCGATGCCCTTGATGGAAAGATAGATTTAATCATTACCAAATCAGTAAGTAGATTTGCTAGAAACACTGTAGATAGCCTTACTACAGTTAGACAGCTTAAAGAGAAAGGAATTGAGATATATTTTGAAAAAGAAAATATCTGGACATTAGATTCTAAGGGTGAATTATTAATTACAATAATGTCCTCCCTTGCACAGGAAGAAAGCCGTAGCATTTCAGAGAATGTTACTTGGGGACAAAGGAAGCGTTTCGCCGATGGAAAAGTTACTGTTCCTTTTGGAAAATTCCTTGGATACGATAAAGGTGAAGATGGAAATCTTGTAATAAATGAAAAAGAAGCAGTTGTTGTAAAAAGAATATATGGAATGTTTCTTCAAGGTATGACCCCTTATGGGATTGCAAAACAGCTTACTGCTGATGGTATTCTTACTCCAGGTAAAAAACAAAAATGGAGTGCTGGTACAGTTAAGAGCATATTAGCAAATGAGAAATATAAAGGAGACGCTCTTCTACAAAAAAGCTATACTGTTGACTTCCTCTCCAAGAAAAAGAAAGTTAATGAATGAGAAATTCCTCAATATTATGTTGAAAATAACCATGAAGCTATTATTGACCCTGCTGTATTTGATATGGTGCAAAGGGAACTAGAGAGAAGGCAAGCAGGCCGCAATAGGCACAGTGGCACTCATATCTTCTCTGGAAAAATTAAATGCGGAGAATGTAGCAGCTGGTATGGCTCTAAAGTATGGCATTCTAACAGTAAGTACCGCCGTACAGTTTAGCAATGTAACCATAAGTTTGATGGGGATGAAAAATGCAAAACACCCCACCTTGATGAAGAAAACATCAAACTTATATTTATAAAAGCTACAAATAAACTGCTTTCAGATAAGGATGAAATAATAGCTAACTTTGAAATTCTAGAATCAACGACCTTTAACACCGATGAGCTAGAAAACAAAAAAAGCCTCTTTACAAAATGAGCTGGAAGTTGTAGCTGATTTGATTCAAAATATTATAAATCAAAATGCCTATACTGCTCTAGATCAAGAAGAATATCAAAGAAGATATGATAGCCTTGTAGAAAGGTTTGATACAACTAAGGCTGATCTAGAACTTACAACTGAACAGATTAAAGATAAAATCACTAGGCATAGAAATCTTGAAATCTTTCTGGGTGAATTAAAAAATCAAGGTAATTTGATTACTAAATTTGACCCACTTTTATGGAATAGCTTAGTGGATTATGCAACGGTATTTGAAAAACAAAAAGTTGAAATAAATTTTAATAGCGGAATCACAATAGCTGTAAAATAATATATGGATGATGGTCTCTCCTCAATTATAATTTTTTATGTGGAAGCCATTCTTTTATGTCACTCTCAAGAATTGAGAGTGACATAAACAATACAGATTTTTCAATTTATATCACTAGAATCCAGATTCAGTAATAATCATAGTTGAACTGCATTTCTGAACGATATTCATATTCCATTTCAGCCTTATATTCATTCATGGCACTAAGTGCACTACCAATGCTATCTAGCCCATTATTAAGAGATTCTAGAAAAATGCCAGTATGCATAAAATCAAACCGCCTATTCTTTTTAAAATATGGTGTCATGTCCTTTTTTACTGGGTATCTAAACTTACTTGAATCAGAATCTATGTTGTGTAATTGATTACAATAATTTTCTAAAGTTTCAATGTATTCTCTATCATCACTCCCCATACCACAGCTCTCGGCATATGGTTTTATAAGATTCCACATTCCAATGATGCTATGTTTTTTAGCAATCATACTTTTACAACGTTTTTGAAAGTCTTCTCCTGTTTCTTCGAACCATATTGTCTTCAAGTTCAACTCCACGCAATTTCGATAAAGATAACACATAGGTATAAATAAACCGCTAACTTTATCATAATTTCCCAAATCTATCTGTTCTTTCATATATTGCCGTAGGTAACTCGCTGTTTCTAAATATGCAAATGTATATGGATAGAAATCATCTCTTGAATATCCATAACCTACAACTGATTGACTGTAATAATAACCACCTTCCTCAATAAAAAAAGGCGCAAGTCCTTTCCATTCCATGGCCCCATCTAGACTTTTCCTATACCATTTATCAAGTATCTCATAAGAAGCTTCAAACTTGTTGGCAAACTTAACCAAATCAATATGTGTTTGTTCCTTAAATATTCGTTCAATAGCAAATTGTTTAAAATCAAATGATTTATTCCTTATAACGTGAAATGGATAGCGGAATGAGTCTGATTCTTTATCAACCTTTGAAATATCTAAGAAATAATTTTTTAACCATTGCACTTCCTCCTCTGGACGGGAAGTAGGTGACATGGTTTCTATTGCGCTTAGTAGTTCTGCTAAGTTATGAAATGTTTCTTTTACAAAATTACCACGATTGTTGTCGGTCGTAATAGTTTGAAAAGCGATTGCTTTTAATTTTAATTCAATACTATGTCTATATAAAAAAGCTAGCGGAAAAAAATAGGTATCCATCTTTGAAATATCAGTATGGTTTGTTTCCAATAAAAGACTTGCAATCTTATGAGCAGCATCATAAAAATCTAAAGCATATTTATTAAAAGCCACACAAATATCATTAGGTGCGGGGATCTTGATTATATACTTTGACTCTTTATCCCAAACACCAATTCTTTCTCCCATTTTGGGATAGGAATGCGAATTGTATCTTACCATTTTTTCACCCTTTCACAAAGCTCATTTTCTTGAAATAATATATTTTGACCCATCATACCATCTAA
Organism: Alkaliphilus sp. B6464; assembly: GCF_018141165.1. Classification (NCBI taxonomy): domain Bacteria; kingdom Bacillati; phylum Bacillota; class Clostridia; order Peptostreptococcales; family Natronincolaceae; genus Alkaliphilus; species Alkaliphilus sp. B6464. Next base: position 2,435,586 of record NZ_CP058557.1, on the reverse strand, counting down.
ATAACCGAGGGATTCTTCATATCATATCGTTTTCTCAAAGAAATTCCATGGTGTATCCATATAACTATATTTATAATCTGATGTTTCTTCTTCCATAACCCTGTATAATATATCAAAATTTGCGTGAGTTATTAGTGCTTCCTGGATTCCATCTCCCCACCTATTCCATAATCTTGGTGAAATAATTATTGAATCAGTCCATCTAGGTAAGTTATTATTAAAATAATTTTCTCTATCATTAATATTTAATTTCATAAATTGTTTTGAAAAGTCTATATATGCATCGTCATTTTCTTTAAGCCAGGACCATATACAAAAAGATTTTGAATCTGCAGGAAAAATATTTAGATACAATTTCCTTAGATTAACATCTGTCTCAAGATTATTTATTGCCTGTCCTAAAATATCATGCTCAAGTTCGTGCATCATAGAAACAGCAAATTCAACTTCATATGGTAATTCCCAAATACAATAATTTACTTTATCATAAATTTCATCAAGTAGTAATTCATCAAAAATTAACTTTTCATTTTCATTATCCTTAATCCCTAATTTGAGGCCTTTTTCAAATAATCTAAAATCTTCAGATGATGACATATCATACCCTTGTTCATACATCCTCTTATACCGTATAGTCTGTGCATTTAACTGTTCTTGCTTTTTATGATAGTGCCATGCCATAGTTCTATAAGTAAAAAGAAAAATTTGTTTTTGAGATGCTATAAACTCACTATCCTCAATTTCTTGAAACAATAATTTATCGTGATGTTTACAAAAACCTGTAAAAGTAGTTGCTATCTTGCGACCCTTTTTTTGTGACCCTTGAAAAATCATATTTGATGTTCCATCCATTGTAATAACGAGGCCATTCTCTCCCAATTTATTTAATATTCGATTATTTTGTATTGCATGTGCCTTTATTATTTTTTGGTCACATTCCTCTTGTTTTGGATGGAGACATTTTTTAATACGAGCATCGTTTTTTATTGATTTCATAGAATACATAATAGCATCTGCTAAACGTTGCTCCTCAGTTTTATTGAGACAACATTTTTTATATTTTTTACCACTACCACATGGGCAAGGCTCATTTCTTCCTATTTTTATAACTATACACCTCCTTTTGACTTTGCACATACCTAGGCACAATAACATTTAGTATAATTAAATTGTACCAATCTTTATGCACCGCCAACCATCCCCAGTACATCTCTTTATTCTATACCATATTCGAATTCATATTTTTATAGGGATCATGAAAAAACTCTCCCATAAAAACAGGCTTTTTACCATATACCCATCGGTAATTTTCATATCTAAATCCTAAATCGAGAATTCTTTCTAAAATATAATGCTCAAAATCCTTTTTAGAATTTATATAAATTCCTCCCGGCTTTTCGCTTTTTTGTTTTTCATATATTCGCATGATATCAGATATTGAGTAATTATAAGTTTTACTTAAAGCAATTAGCATATTTGCTCCGTATTGATTTCTCATACCCTGATATATTTTTTCATAAATTTCATCTTGAGTCATTGTATTAAAATAAAAATCAGAATTGAGAGATGTACTCTCCCAAGGTATCTGCGTATTATCAGACATTTCAATAACATTTTTTCTAACTTCTTTGAACATGTCTTCAATTTTAATATTGGGACGAGCAATATGGTTTAATAAGCATTTTGTATAATATCCATTTCCATTTTCATCTACTGCCCCATATGCCGCTTCATTTGGCGATGTTGCAAACGCAACAATGGTACCACTCCCTGCTCGTATTTCTGCTAATCCAGTTCCTATTAAATCACGTGAAAAGTTCGGAGCTGTTCTACATGCATCCATAATAATGATGTTTGTTTTTTCAGGATGAGAATTCATATACTCTGTAACAACATTTACATTAACTAAGGAATTTCCAATAAATATTGCTTTAGATGCATTGTATCCACAGTCAATCGGTACAAAATAGTTCTCTCCGTCTATCTGAACACCATGCCCAGCGTAGTAGACCAAAAGAACAGAATATAGATCTGCAATTTCCAAAAACTCTCCAAGGCTATTAAAAAGCATTTCCCTTGTGGTATCAGTAGCTGATAACACATCAAAATTTAAATACTGTAACATATTTACCATATCTATTCCATCCTTTTTACAGGACAATAGTTTAGGCTGAGTTTGATAATTTGCATTTGATATTACTAAAGCTAAACCTTTCTTCGCACTATTCATGTTTAATTTCCCCAAATCTTTTAAGCATAATATTTATTACATTGGCACCATCTGTATCATATTTATCTGCTAGTCTCCAGGCTTCTCTTCTAAGTATAGGTAAAGCTTTGTCAAAAGGCATATTACCGATTTTAGGAAGGAAAGTTTCTGATTCCTGCAAGATTTTAATTTCTATTTGGTACTTATTCACATTATCCGCCCTTTCATTTTAATAATTTAAATTAATGCACATACCTTTTTGAGTTTGCACACCCCTAAACATAGCAGCTTTTAGGATAATTAAATTGTATCAATCTCTGCAAGATTATATCTATAATAATATCAGTAGGTGTAGGCTTCATAAGCTCTACCATCATTTTAATAATGTGTCTTGGGGTTCTAAACTGTCCATTTGTTCCGGCTGTAGCTACCTTTGAAAGTAAATATTCATATAAATCCCCATTAGCATCTTTAATTCTTCTTTTAATCCTTTGCGTTTACAAAACTAATAAAATACTTTCTTGCTTTCTATTATAACAAGTACTATACTATATTCCAATATCGGCTTCAATTTTTCCCATATTCCTCTGACTGCATAACTTATTCTTGTAATCTTTGTCTATATTCTTCAAGTGATACTATGTTTAATCCCATCAAAGATTTAATAAACTTCTAACATCTTTTTAATCTTTCTAATTCTTCGTCATTCATCTGTTTAATAGCTTCTTCTAATGTTACATCTCTGTATCTTTCATTTTGATCGTCCTCTTAAATTAGTTTTTATGCAGTAAAAAATCCTCCCTAACATTGTTAAGAAGGATCATACATCATTACGATCGCATATTTCACCTCATCATCGTTGTTAGCAGAACCACCTTACTTGTAAAAGCAGGTTGGTATAGGGTCATTGAGCTAACTCTCTACCCTAACTCTTGATAGTTTGGTTAAAATTATTTAATTACATTAGTTTTATTTATCTGCAATCTCTGTAATAATTGGAACAAAGTTTTTATTCGCTCTAATTGAACTCTCTTTTAATCTAATAACAGCAAAGCTTATTCCAGTCAATACAAGCCCAAATATAGCTGATCCAACTTCTTTATACTGAGCTAATCCGATTTTATCTAAAAGTACACTTCCAATAAATACTCCTGCAATTAAAGTAATCAAGGGAATCATATATGCAATAAAAGCAGCAGCTAAAACATTTTGGTGCTCCATATCTATTTCAACACGATCACCAATTTTAGCATTAATAGAGTTAATAGCCTCTATTTCCATACTCATATCATCACTACCTAGCCTGCAACCCTTACAATCGCCACAGCTAGATTGTCTTTGCATTACTACCTTAGCTCTATCTCCATCGGTAGACATAACAACTCCACATTGTCTCATAAAACGTCCTCCTTTCTAATTTAAAAGTAACTATATTCTATATTTATACTAATTAAATTTAATTAATCACATTTTTAATCTTCTATTTAATAATATCTTTAACTATTTGTGAAGCTATAATTAATCCAGCAACAGAAGGTACGAAAGACACACTACCAGGAATTTGCCTTCTTGCAGTACATGTAGCCGTTTCTTTATTAGTACATATGCAATTAGTTTTACAGCTATTACCTTCTATTTCTAATGGTGTTATAGGCTCTTCTTTTGAGTATATCACTTTTAAGTCTTTAATGCCTCTTTTTCTAAGCTCTTTGCGCATTACTTTTGCTAAAGGACAAATAGATGTTTTATATATATCAGATACCTCTAATCTAGTAGGGTCCAGCTTATTAGCAGCACCCATACAGCTAATAATAGAAATACCTCTTTTTTTACATCTTTCAATTAAATCTAATTTTGATGTAACCATATCGATTGCATCTACAACATAATCATAATCGTCAGCTATTAATTTTTCTGCACTTTCACTATTATAAAGCTCTCTATATACAGTTACTTCGGCTTTAGGGTTAATATCTAAAATACGCTCTTTCATAACTTCTACTTTTGCTTTACCTACAGTGCTACGAAGAGCGTGGATTTGTCTATTAATATTAGTTAAACATATATCATCGTGATCAACTAAAACAAATTTACCTACACCACTTCTTGCTAGGGCTTCTACAGCAAATGTCCCTACTCCTCCTATACCAAATACAGCTACTTTACTATTTTTAAGCTTTTCAAGTCCATCAGTTCCAATTAACAATTCTGTTCTAGAAAAAGAATGTAGCGCCATCTCTTACCTCCTCTACTTTTCCACTAAATTTAATATTATCTAATTTTTTTTATTATGTCAACTGGGTTTAAACATCAAAAAAACTCCTATATAGGAGCTGATTACTTTTAGTATGTTTTTTCATCGATTAGTATTATTTAGGTTTTCCCCGCCATGCCGTGGTCGAATGTTTTGAAACCTGCTCTCGCAGGTGGGTATTCTGTTACTTATTGCGTAAGTCCTTACAGATTGTAGGGCATTTACTTAATAAATAAACTCCAAATTCCCAATGTCATTGTGTTGGCTCAAAACTTAGTCGATTATACGCACACAGCAGGGTGTTGATGTAATAATACCACAATCTTCGTAATATTTCAAATATTTTTTGATATTTTAAAAATTTTTAATTAGCTTTTGCAGTACACAAGTTACAATTCTTACAATTATTCAATCTTTTTGCCAAGTCACTACAGGCCCTTCTAGAAAACACACAAGGTATTTGACTTTGTTTTGCTTTTTCCTTAACTATTTCTGTTATATTGTGTTCTATAAAGTCATAAAACACTATTACCATATCAACTTCCCCTGGAATTTCTAGCTTTCTCATGCCTTTTTTACGTCCATCCCAATGTATGAAATCCTTTATACCAAAGCTTTGTAATGTATCTGGAATATTACCTAATCTATCCGCTCCTACTAATAAAGCTTTCATTTTTCATTCACCTCTTTCATGTATTGATAACGATTATCATTTACTTTATTATAGTATACCCTAGTCTCCTTGTCAACTAACATATAAAAAAAATCGCAAATTAAATAATCTGCGATTTTTTATATTATTCTTCAATTTGAACTTTTATACTTAATTCTTTTAACTGCTTATCATCTGCAAAGGTTGGTGCATTTGTTAATGGACAAGTAGCATTTTGAGTTTTAGGGAATGCTATTACCTGTCTAATATTATCTTCCTTTGCTAAAATCATTACCAATCTATCTAAGCCAAAAGCAATACCTCCATGAGGTGGTGTTCCATATTTAAATGCTTCTAAAAGGAAACCAAACTTATCCCAAGCTTCTTCTTCGCTAAAACCTAAAGCTTTGAACATTTTTTGTTGAAGTTCTGATGAGTGAATTCTTATACTTCCTCCACCAATTTCATAGCCATTTAATACAATATCATAAGCCTTAGCTCTAGCCATTTCTGGATTTGATACCATAAGCTCAATATCTTCATCCATAGGAGAAGTAAATGGATGATGCTTAGCTGCATAACGATCTTCTTCTTCATCGTATTCAAATAGTGGAAATTCTGTAACCCAAAGTAACTTAAATTCATCTTTGTTAATTAAGTTTAATATTTTAGCAACTTCAACCCTTAAATGTCCTAGAGCATCATATGTTACTTGCATTTTATCAGCAACAAATAATATTAAATCTCCTACTGCTGCATCTGTAGCCTTCAATACTGCTTGCATTTCTTCATCTGTAAAGAACTTAGCTATTGGTGAAGTAACTCCTTCATCTGTTACTTTAATCCAAGCTAATCCTTTAGCACCATAAGTCTTTACATAGTCCTCTAACTTTGTAATATCTTTTCTACTAAACTGATCTCCATGTCCCTTAATGTTGATTGCCTTAACAGCTCCACCATTTTCAATAGCAGATGTAAATACTTTAAATCCACAGTTTTTCACTATTTCACCTAAATCAACTAGTTCAAAGCCAAATCTAATATCTGGTTTGTCAGATCCAAAACGATCCATTGCCTCTTTATAGCTCATTCTAGGAATAGGTAATTGTATATCTACATTCATTACTTCTTTAAATACCATTTGCAACAATCTCTCATTAATTGCTATTATATCTTCTACATCAACAAATGACATTTCGCAGTCTATTTGAGTAAACTCAGGTTGTCTATCTGCTCTTAAATCCTCATCTCTAAAACATTTTACAATTTGAAAATATCTTTCCATGCCTGATACCATTAAAAGTTGTTTAAACATTTGTGGAGACTGAGGTAAAGCAAAAAACTTACCTGGGTTTACTCTACTTGGTACCAAATAATCTCTTGCCCCTTCTGGAGTTGTCTTTGTAAGCATAGGAGTTTCCATTTCTAAAAATCCTTCATTGCTTAAAAAGTTTCTTACAACTTGGGCTACCTTATGTCTTAGTATTAAATTACTTTGCATTGTAGGTTTTCTTAAATCTAAATATCTATATTTAAGTCTAAGATTCTCTGAAACATCATCATCATCTTTAATGTAAATAGGTGGTGTTTGGGATTCGTTTAAAATTTCTATTTCTTCTGCAAAGACTTCGATATCACCCGTTGGCATATTTGGATTTTTAGATTGTCTTTCATAAATCTTTCCTTTTATAGTAATTACATATTCTGAACCTAATTTTTCAGCATCTTTAAAAGCCTTCTCAGATACTTCATTATCAAATACAATTTGCATAAGTCCAGATCTATCTCTTAAATCAACAAATATTAAACCTCCTAGATCCCTTCTTTTTTGTACCCATCCTGATAATGTTACTACATCACCTATATTTTCTCTATTTAAAGTTCCACACATATGGGTTCTTTTTAAGTTCATAATATATTACCTCCTATTTAAATTTTGTTGAAGTATATTAGCTACATCAATTAAATTAACTTCTGTCTCTTCTCCATCAATCATATTTTTTAGCTTTGCTATTCCTTTAGATAGCTCATCATCACCTATTACAATTGTGTAATTTGCAAGTACCTTATTAGCATATTTAAATTGGGCCTTTACACTACGATCTAAGTGATCTTTATCTGCAGTTAAACCTGCTTTTCTAAGTTGATTTAGTAATTTGAATCCTTCATAGGATGCTCCCTCACCCATTGTTACTATAAATACATCTAATCCTTCTGGTTTAGGAATTTCTATGCCTTGGCTTTCTAATGTTAATATAGTTCTTTCTAATCCCATTCCAAAGCCTACACCTGGCGTACTCGGACCTCCACAATCTTCTACAAGTTTGTCATATCTTCCACCGCCACATATTGTTCCTTTTTTACCTGCTTCATCTGTAATAATTTCAAATGCAGTTTTGGTATAGTAATCTAATCCACGAACAATTCTTGGATCAACTATATAATTAAGTCCAGATGCTTCTAAATATTTCTTTAAGGTATCAAAATGATCCTTACATTCATCACAAATATGATCTAGCATAAGTGGAACTTCTGTTAGCTCAGCTTGACATGTATCAGATTTACAGTCAATTATTCTAAGAGGATTTCGATCAAATCTTCCTTGGCAAGTTGTGCATAGCTTATCTAATTTATTTTGTAAGTATTCCTTAAGTACTTTATGATATTCAGCTCTACACTTTGGACAGCCAATACTGTTTATTCTAAGCTCTAATTTTTTAATTCCGAAGGTTTCATAAACCGCCATAGCTAAGTTAATAACCTCTGCATCTACAGAAGGGCTAGCTGCGCCAAAAACCTCAACACCAAATTGATGATGTTCTCTTAACCTTCCTGCTTGAGGTCTTTCATATCTAAAAACTGGTGTAATATAAAATAGTTTTGTAGGTTGAGTATCTGCGTAAAGTTTATTTTCAATAAATGATCTCGCCACTGGAGCTGTACCTTCTGGCTTTAATGTAATGCTTCTGTCTCCACGATCAGTAAATGTATACATTTCTTTTTCAACAACATCTGTAGTATCACCTACACCACGTTCAAAAAGCTCTGTATGCTCAAAGATAGGGGTTCTTATCTCTTCAAACCCAAAGCGCTTAGCTACTTCCTTTACTACACCTTCAACATAATGCCACTTATAGGCCTCACTAGGTAATACATCCTTTGTACCCCTTGGTCCTTTTGTTAGCAATTTAATTACCTCCATTCTATATAAATAACTAAAATTAAATTTGAATACACAAAAACCTCTACATCCCTAAATATAAATTGAAGGGACGAGAGGTTGATTTCCCGCGGTACCACCCTAGTTGGATTAAATCCCACTTTACCATTAACGCAGGTTCACGGATTTTCCTACTAAATTTCAGAAAATCTACTCATAGGTGTCTTCACCAAACTCTATTGTATCGAGCTTTCACCATCCCCGACTCGCTAAAACATGATATTTGACTACTATTCCTAATCATTGTAATATCCTTATTGATTCTATCTATTATATGATATTTTCTAAATATTGTCAATAAAAAACTTTCTTTTTCTTTCGATCATTTCATCTACGCGTTCAATATATTGCTCTAAGTTTTTAATATTTGGTACCCTTTCTAGTCGATTTTCACTAGGAAATGTAATCTTAGAGACAGCTCCTGCTCCCAATGCAAGTATAGTCTGCTTTTCCTCCATAATTTGAATGTTATATATACATTCATAACCTGGGTTTGAATATCCTATATTTTCAAGGTTACCTACCATATGCTTTTGTCTATACATATAATATGGTTTTAATCCCATAACTTCAGCATAATTCTGTGTAATTTCGAGCATATCCATCACTTCTTGTTGCTCAGCAAGACTATATTCTTCTTCTTGATCTTTCAATCTAGAAGCTCTTTTAATTGCTAATGTATGCACTGTTAAATTAATGGGAGAGAGCTTTTTAATTTCATTCATAGTGTGTTCTACCATTTTTGTATCTTCACCTGGAAGTCCAATTATAATATCCATATTAATATTTTCAAACCCGATTTCCAAAGCCATTTTGTAAGATTTAACTAGCTCGTCAACGGTATGTTCTCTTCCTATTTCCTTTAAAGTACAATTGTTCATAGTTTGTGGATTAATACTTAATCTAGTAATATCTGCTCCCTTTAGATACATTAACTTATCATAATCAATTGTATCTGGCCTTCCAGCCTCTACTGTGAATTCTTCAAGATAGTCCAAATCTATACTAGCTTTAATTGTATCGAATATACGGGTAAATTGTGTAACCGAAAGAGTAGTTGGTGTTCCTCCACCAACATAAATTGTTTGAACCTTTTTCCCCACTTCTTTAATTAGCTTTGCCACACCTTCTATCTCCCTGCACAGGGCATCCACATAACTATCTACTAAATGTGCAGATTGATTTAATGGATTAGAAGGAAACGAGCAGTATAGACATCTAGTTGGACAAAAAGGTATGCTTATATATAAACTAATTTTTGATTCATCAATAGGATATACATATCTATACTCTGTTTTAGCTACATCTAACAATAGTTTGGCTTTACTAGTATCTATACAATATTCATTTATTAAAGTATACATAATATTTTCTTCACTAAAACCATTTTCTAATAGCTCATGAACAATTTTAGTAGGCCTAATTCCTGTTAAAATACCCCAAGGCACCTCAATATTTTTACTTTTTTGAAGGAGCTTAAAAAGGCTTTTTTTAATTAATCTCTTAATTGTTTTCTTTATCTCTAACTCAGTCTTATTATCTAATTGTTCTTCTATTATTTTCTCTTCACCATTTAACTTAGAAGTAGCAATAGCTTTATTTTCTTTAACAACTAGCATACTAGTTAATAATGTTTCTTTAGAAATAATTTGTCTATTAAAATCTTCTTCAACATACTCTCCAAAGCTAACACAGCTAATTTCTATTTCACTTTGCTTGTAAAATAGTTTTAGTAATTCTCTTATTTCATATTCATAATTATGTCCTATGCATATAACTTTAATCATTTTTTTCAATTTACCTTACATAAGGATTTGTAGTTTTTTCAATTCTAATAGTGGTGGCAGGACCATGTCCAGGTAAAACTGTTAAATCTTCATTGAGTACAAAAAGTTTATTTTTAATAGAGTCTATTAGCTGTTCTTGATCTCCACCCTCTAAGTCGCTTCTGCCAATAGAGTTTGCGAATAATGTATCTCCACTTAATAGTACATTTTCAACTTGTATACATATTCCACCTTGAGTATGTCCCGGCGTATGAATAACAGAAAGTTTTAACTCTCCCAATTCCAATGTATCTCCATCTTCTACGAAAGCGTCTGCTTCTGTTTCAACTTTAACACCACCTATTGCAACAGAATGATTAATTTTACTATTCTTTAACATGTGTAGATCATTTTTATGCATATATACAGGAGCTCCAGTTTTTTCCCGTAATTCCTCTAAACCACCTATATGGTCTCCATGAGCATGGGTCAATATAATATATTCTAATTTAAACTCATTGTTTTCTAATACTTCAATTATTTTATCAACATCACCACCTGGATCTATTACAGCAGATTTACCTGTTTTATCATCACCTACAACATAGCAATTAACCGCGTATACTCCTGCTGGAATTCTTTCTAAAAACATAAAATTCCTCCTTAAAATGTTTTTTTACTATCGATAAGTATAGTTACTGGACCATCATTGATTAGGTGTACCATCATATGGGCTTGGAATACGCCTGTTTCAACATTTATCCCTAGTTTTTGGCATTCTTCTATAAAGGATTTATATAGTTCATCAGCCATTTCCGGTCTAGCTGCCTCTGTAAAATTAGGACGTCTTCCTTTTCTACAGTCCCCTAAAAGTGTAAATTGAGATACTGCAAGAATTTTACCTTCTACATCTATAACAGATAAATTCATTTTCTCATTATCGTCTTCAAATATTCTTAAGTTTACAATTTTTTCAGCCATATATTTTACATCTTGAATATTATCTTCATTTGTTACTCCTAAAAAAACTAACAAACCTTTATCGATAGCACCAGTAACTTGATCCTCTACTACTACCTTTCCTTGTGATATTCTTTGAACTACAGCCCTCATATTTACCTCCTATCTAAGTGGTTACTCTAAATATATCTATAACGCCTTTTAAGTTTTTTAGTTTTTGCATTAATTTATCTAAATGTTCTATATCATTAATTTCTAAGACCATATTAAATATAGCCGTACGCTCCTTAGTTATTCGAGCATTTAATCCATTTATCGGAATCCTAGCTTCCGATAAAACAATGGTTAATTCAGATAAAAGACCTTTGCGATCAGTTGCTTTAATCTGTATTTCCACTTGGAAGGAGATTGCTTTATCAATATTCCATTCAACTTCTATAAAACGATCCATAATTTCTATATTATCAACTATATTTGGACAGTCTTTACGATGAATTGAAACTCCTCGTCCCCTTGTAATATATCCTACAATATTATCTCCAGGAACAGGATTACAACATCTTGAAAAGCGAACCATTATATTATCTATTCCTTTAACTCTAACACCTTGACCATCTTCTTTTTTCTTCTTATCGTTTTCCTTAGGTACAGGTTGAACTTCTTTTTCTACTACATGTTCTTGAGCAGTTTCCTTTCTTGCAGCTTCTTTAATCTTAGGCATTACCTGAGTTAATGCAATACCACCGTATCCAATTGCAGCATATAGATCTTCTTCATTGGAAAAGCCAAGCTTTCTAGCCATACTTATCAATAATTTCTGTAGTTGTGCCGGGGGTATATTAAGCCCTAGCCGTCTTATTTCCTTATCTATTATTTCCTGTCCCTTATCAATATTTTCTTCTCTGCGTTCTTTTTTAAACCATTGTTTTATTTTGGTTTTAGCCTGCGAACTTTTAACGATTTTTAACCAGTCTCTGCTAGGTCCCACGCTATTAGAAGAGGTTAGAATTTGTACTATATTGCCATTCTTTAATTTGTAATCAATGGGAACTATACGTCCATCTACTTTGGCGCCTACACATTTATTACCAACCCCAGAATGAATTTTGTATGCAAAATCGATTGGTGTTGATCCTGTTGGAAGATTAATAACTTCTCCTTTAGGTGTAAATACAAATACCTCGTTAGTAAATAGGTCAATCTTTAAGGATTCCATAAACTCCTTAGGATCTTTTACTTCCTTTTCCCACTCTAGCATTTGTCTTAACCATGCTAATTTTACATCCGTTTGTTGTTCGACAGTATCTGTTTTACCTTCTTTATATTTCCAGTGGGCTGCAATACCATATTCAGCAATTTGATGCATTTCCATAGTTCTAATTTGAATTTCGAAAGGCTCTCCTTGAGGACCAATTACCGTAGTATGCAAAGACTGATACATATTAGGCTTAGGCATTGCAATGTAATCTTTAAAACGTCCAGGTATTGGTTTCCATATTGTATGAACAACTCCTAAAACTCCATAGCAATCTTTAACACTGTTTACTATTACTCTAACAGCTAAAAAATCAAATATTTCATCAAAAGACTTGCCCTGATATTCCATCTTTCTATATATGCTATAAAAGTGCTTTGGCCTACCAGTAATTTCATTTTCAATATCAAATTCATCTAATTTATCTTTTAAATTTGCTATTACATCTCTTATAAATTCTTCACGGTCACGTCTTTTTTTAGCTACTTTTTCTACTAGCTCATAATATCCTTCAGGATCAATATATCTTAAACATAAGTCCTCTAATTCCCATTTGATTCTAGAAATACCTAACCTGTGAGCAATTGGTGCAAAAATTTCTAAAGTTTCTATAGCTGTTTCCTTTCGTTTTTCATCATTATGATATCTAAGGGTTCTCATATTATGAAGACGATCGGCTAATTTAATCAAAATAACCCGTATATCTTTTGCCATAGCTAGTACCATTTTTCTAAGGTTTTCAGCTTGCCTTTCCTCCTTAGAATTAAATGATAACCGTGTTAGCTTGGTTACGCCTTCTACTAAATCAGCTATCTCTACACCAAACTCCTTCTTGATTTTTTCATATCCATAATTTGTATCCTCTATTACATCATGAAGCAATCCTGCAGCTATTGTACTGCTATCCATTTGTAACTCTATTAAAATTTTAGCTACTTCTACAGGATGAATAAAATATCTTTCACCTGATTTCCTATATTGACCTTGATGTGCATTTTCCGCAAAATTATAAGCTCTAATAATAAGCTCAACATCACATTGTGGATTATATTCTTCAATTTTACTTATTAAATTTTCCAACATAATATAAAATCACCCTCTTCAGTAGCTTATATGCAATAGAAAAATTATAGCTTTTCAAAGTAAACCTTATAATAATCACCTATATAAAATGGTGCTCACTATAGCACTTAATTTTTTAATCCTCGTATTGAACTAATGAATGTACTTCGTAGCCATTTAATACATCTCTTCCCTGTAGGAAATTAAGCTCAATTAAAAAGTTAATTGAAACTACTTGTCCTCCAAGCTGCTCAATTAGTTTGGCCGTAGCCAGTACAGTTCCACCAGTAGCCAATAAATCATCTAATATAGCTACCCTTTGTCCGGGCTTAATTGCATCTTTATGTATTTGTAGTAAATCTGTACCATATTCAAGTTCATATTCATAACTAATTGTTTCAGCTGGCAGTTTTCCAGGTTTTCTTATAGGTACAAATCCAACTCCTAAATCGTATGCAACTGGAGTTCCAATTAAAAACCCTCTAGCCTCTGGGCCCACTATTACATCAACATTTAAGTTCTTAAGCTGATCTGATAACTCTCTTACTAAATATTTATAAGCTTCTCCATCTTTTAAAAGAGTAGTAATATCTTTAAAACTTATGCCTTTCTTAGGAAAATCTTCGATTACTCTTATTTTGCTTTTTAAGTCCATTAAATTTTTCCTCCCTATAGCAATTGTAGCCATATATTTTTAAAATCATTATACTGGTACTTTATCGTCTCCAGATACTGAGTATATTTTAATTTATTTAAATCCACCTTACAAGTAGGTTCTAACATATGTATGTTATAAGCATTATTTTCAAAATTATAAGTTAATAAACTTCCTTCCACAAATATGGCTAGAGCATTATTAAATAATGCTTCGTTTATTATTAAATTATGCCTACACTTTATATCATCATATATTTTTTCAAATGAATGGGATATTCTCTTAGATTTGTTATCTTTTAGGTATTTGTATATAGCTACCAACTGTTCCCTAGTTGGTATTATACTTTTCAAAATACTAAGATTAGACTCCTCATCTCCATCTTCGTATAAAAAAATAGTTCTTTCTATATGATTTTGATTTACAAAAGCTTTCAATTGACCTAGAGAATAAAACATATCATAAAGAATAATATTATTATATCTTTTATACTGTATTTTATCAACAACAGGGTTAATAACTACGTAAACTTCATAGTCTAAATTGTCAGTATTAGGTTGATTAAAACCAATTGATATACTATTTAAGCTGGAGCTTTTTTTATATTCTAGGAGAGATAGTAGTCTATAGGCATGATTTAGTGTATTTGCTAGTATAAGAATAGGTTTTATTTTGCTTGCACCTTCAACCTTTTCGCGTACTATCTTATCTTTTTCTCCCTTTAGTATTTTTAGCGGAATATCAATAAGTCTTTTATCAGTTTCATATTTGCTCATTAAAAAATTCTGATAATATTCTTTTAATACAGGATGTTTTCTATAATTTAGGCTATGTTTAATCTTAATATCTTTTATATTAAACTGTAGCTTGCGATTTCCATTGTATACATTATATTCTGGAGAAAATACAATATCAATCTCATCATCTAATTCTATTAATTGTTGAAAATCTCCTAGTCCAAAACCAATACCATCAATGTAATTTCCATTAGATTCTAATTTAAATTTTATATGTTTTTTATCAATTCCTATTCCTCTTATATCTACTGTACGTAAATTTTGAGAAATAAACTTTGGTGCCGGATTCCCCATTCCAAATGGTTCTAATTGTTGAATCTCATCTATAAGCTGTTCACTAATGTCTTCAATTTTTAGTATATCATCATAAAAAACCTTAGGAATAAAATCTTCTTCTGTTAAGGTTTGTTTTGCAATTAAATTAATTTGTTGTCTAAATGCTTCTATATTTTCTACATTAATAGATAATCCTGCAGCTTGTTCGTGCCCACCAAATTTTATAAATAAATCCTTACATTTATTCATAGCATCAAATAGGTCAAATCCAGGTATGCTCCTAGCTGATCCTTTAGCTATACCTTCTTCTACTCCTAAAATTACCGTTGGCTTGTAATATTTTTCAACAATCCGAGATGCAACAATTCCAATCACCCCAGGATGCCATCCTTCATTATAAATAATCAAAATATTATCACTAGCATACCCAGAATTTCTTTCAATAATATCTATAGCTTCATTTAAAATATTCATTTCAATTTCTTGTCTATATCTATTCTCTTCATTTAGTAATTGTGCAATTTTATTAGCATGATTAACATCTGTAGCTGTAAGTAGTTGGACACCAGCATCTGCAGAACTAATTCTACCTGCAGCATTAATTCTAGGAGCAAGGCCAAAAGCTATATTTCCTGCATTTAATCTTCTATCTTCAAACCCACAAACCTTCAATAAAGCCTGAATACCAGGATTTATACTTTCAGAAATGTATTCAAGACCATTTTTAACTATAACCCGGTTTTCATCTGTTAAAGAAACTACATCGGCTACTGTGGCTATTGCAGCAATATCTAAGTAATCGTATATAGATGTTTTAAAAACCTCCGCCGGTGTCAATGCCTGAATTAATTTAAAGACTAATCCACATCCACAGATTTTATCAAAAGGATATGAGCAATCCTTTTGTTTTGGATTAATAATACCGTAAGCATCAGGTAACACGTTTTGACATTCATGGTGATCGGTTATTATCATATCTATTCCCAAACTATTCGCAAATTTTACTTCCTCTACAGATGTAATACCACAATCCACTGTAATGATTAATCTAGTTCCATTAATAAATATTTTCTCAATGGCATCTTTATTTAATCCATAACCTTCTTCCATTCTACTAGGTATATAATAGCTGACAGGGTGGTTGATTGAATTAAAATATTTAATCATAATCGATGTACTTGATATCCCATCAACATCATAATCACCATAAATACATATTTTTTCATTATTTCTTATGGCTTCCTTAATTCGATCGACAACCTTACCCATATCTTTAAGAAGAAATGGATCGTGCAGCTGAGTTAAACTTGAATATAAAAACTTCTTTGCTTCATCACGATTTGCTATTCCTCTATTTAATAAAACTCTCGAAATAGTTGATGTAATTCCAAGACTGTTTGATAATTCTTCAACCTTTATATTATCCAACTTGTTATATGTCCAATACTTCTTATGTATCATATTCAATTCACCTACTGCATGTAAATTTTTTTATAATAAGAACCCCACCCATCAACGCAATTAAAGATTGCCGATGGGTCCCGGGAGCCTTGTTGTATTCACAATAAAAGCAGCTACCGCTGCCCATAGCACATATTCAACAAAATCTAATAAAAACCTTCTTTATAATTTATATTTTTTTCGTCAAATATCTAGTAAAAATAGATAAAGTGGTAACAATACTTTATTAATATTATTACCACTCCTATGACATACTAAATTTATTAGATATGTTTTGCCCTTTGTCTTTGTTTAATCATAACCCATAATGGGCTTGCAATGAATACAGAGGAATAGGTTCCAGTTATAACACCTATCATTAGTGGCAGTGCAAATTCCCTAATTTGATCTACTCCTAAAATATATAGGGCTAAAATAGTAACTAATGTTGTTAATGAAGTATTTATTGAACGAGTGATTGTTTGTGAAATACTATCATTAGCTACCTGTGTGTAGTCAGACTTTTTCATAAATTTAATGTTTTCTCTTATTCTATCAAATATAACAATTGTATCATTAATAGAATATCCTAGAATAGTTAAAATGGCAGCTACAAAAGGGCTATTAACGGGTACTCGAAGTATAGAGTACATTGCTAATACAATTAAAACGTCATGAGTTAATGCTATAATAGCTGAAATAGCAAAGCTAAACTCAAATCTAATTGTAATATATATTAACATTCCAACAGCAGCGATAAGCATTGAAAGTAGTGCTTTACCCTGAATTTCTTTTCCTACTGATGGTCCAAATTGATCTGCTCTTAAAAAGTCTTCTTCAGTTAAATTATATTTTTCCCTAAATTCTTCAAAAATCTCTGTACGCTTTTCATTATCAAAGTCTTCGTTCATTCTAATCTGAACTGTTGTCTTTTCCTCACCTAACATATTTATACTTGAGCTAGAGTCATATTTATCAGTAATTTCTCTTATTTCTTCCGTAGCTACATATTTATGAAGTTCAATTTCCAATAAGGTTCCGCCAGTAAAGTCAATTCCAAAATTGAGCCCTCTTACAAGTCCTAAAACTAAACCTAGTAACATAATTGCTACAGAAATAGAAAACCATATTTTTCGTCTTTGTACAATATTCATAAGTCTCCCCCCTTTTTACGCTCCGTAAAGTTTGCTATTTTTAGTTAGATTCATTCCTACAAATAATTTTAATAAGAATTTGGTAACTACAACAGCTGTAAACATACTTGCAGCAATACCAATTATTAGCATAACTGCAAATCCTTTAATAGGGCCTGTACCAAATTGATATAAAACAATTCCTGATATAAGGGTAGTAATATTAGAGTCTAGAATTGATGTAAATGCTCTCTTAAATCCTGAGTCGATTGCAGCTCTAACTGTTTTACCAGCTTTAATTTCCTCTTTAATTCTTTCAAAAATAATAACGTTAGCATCTACTGCCATACCTACAGAAAGAATTAAAGCAGCGATACTAGGCAATGTAAATGTTGCTTTTAAAGTTATCATTGTTCCTATTACAAGTAATATATATATGGACAATGCAATACTTGCAACTAAACCAGGTATTCTATAATAAATGAGCATAAAAAGAAACACAAGTATAATACCTACTTTAGCTGCCTGTAAGCTTCTGTTTAAGGCATTTTCACCTAAAGTAGCAGTAATTGTTGATGTTTGTACTTCTTCTAAGTTTACAGGTAAAGCCCCTGCCCTAATTAAAGCAGCTAAATTAGATGCTGTTTCTATTGTAAATCCACCAGAAATAGATGCATGTCCATCTGGAATTTTGCTGTTAACTACTGGACTTGAAATTACCTCATCGTCTAATATAATATAAATTATTTTATCCATACTATTTTGTAGCTCAGCTAATCTACCAGTTGCATCAGCAAACTTTTTAGCTCCTTCACTATCAAATTCTAAGCTTACATGTGGTGAATTTCCTTCTCCTAAGGTTGCTTGAGCTCTAACTACATTACTACCTGTAACCACAACTTCATCATCAGCAGTAACAAATTTCAGCTGTGCTGTTTTACCAATCATATCTATAGCTTCTTGAGCATTTTTTGCTCCTGGCAATTCAACACGAATTCTCTTTTCACCTTCTCGAATAATCAATGGTTCTGTAAGTCCCATACTATCTACACGTCTACTAAATACTTCTATAACCTGCTCTATTAATTCGTCTAATTCTCTACCAGTTTTATCCGTTTGGGCTTCATAAAGAACATAAACTCCACCTTTTAAATCAAGTCCTTGTCGAACTGAATCCTTTACGGGCCTTATTTTATAGTTGCCAATTTCTAGCCCATTGAAAGCTGTAAATATTGCTAATCCCAAAATGGCAATAATAATTATAAATATAATACCACTCTTTGCTTTCATATTATCCACTTCCTCTCTATATATAACATAATCAGTTTAATTATATACATATGATAAATAATCGTCAATAAAACCATACAACATTACATAAAATTCCAATAGCATAAAATTTAATTCCGATGGAGCTTATACTCCACCGGATGACATATCTATTTAATACCTTAGGTATTATTATTTTTCATTATTCATATGGTCATTGGCCGTATTTATATAATGTCTAGCAGAATCCCTTAACCCTTCTTTTTCTTGTTCTGTTAGTTCTCTAATTACCTTTGCAGGTGAACCTAGGGCTAATACTCCAGAAGGTATTTTCTTTCCTTGGGCAACAAGGGCACCAGCACCGACAATTGTTTCATCCCCAATTTCTGCACCATTTAATATAATAGCACCCATTCCAATTAGACAATCATTCCCAACTGTGCAAGCATGAACAATCGCATTATGACCTACAGTAACATTATCACCAATGATAGTAGGAAATTCTATGCTGTTATGAATAACAGAGTTGTCTTGAATATTGGTATTTTCTCCAATCTTTACATAATTCTCATCTGCTCGTATAACTACATTGTACCAAATACTAGAATTTGCTGCTATAGTTACATCTCCAACTATATTTGCTGTTTCTGCAATAAAGCAACTATTATCGATAGCAGGTTTTTTGCCTTTGATTGACTTAATCACTATTAATCCTCCTCTGCTAATTTTGCTTGAATTGTTAAGGCACACTCAATTCTCTTCTTCTCCATTTCGCATCCAATATCATAAGGCTCATAAATATTTTTGTTAAAATTATAAGCATTAGCATGACATCCACCACTGCAATAAAACTTCGCCCAACACTTACCACATTTATCTTTATTATAAATATGAGCATTACTAAATTCGTTGTATAAAGAAGTATTCAGAGTTTCTTCCATGATATTTCCAATTTTAAAATCTTCATTACCAACAAATTGATGGCATGGGTAAATCTCTCCTTCAGGAGTAATAGCTAAATATTCAGCACCAGCACCACATCCAGAAACCCGTTTAATTACACATGGCCCTTGATTTAAGTCTATCATAAAGTGGAAAAAATCAAATCCTTTTCCTTCTTTAATTCTTTTAACATATTCTCTAGCTAAAGCTTCATATTGCTCAAATACAGTTGATAAGTCTTCTTCTTTAATAGCATAGTCATGATGCGGCTCAGCTACTACTGGTTCCATAGACGTACTTTTAAATCCTAAATCTGCAAGATGCAACACATCTTTTGCAAAATCTAAGTTTTCTCTAGTAAAAGTTCCCCTAACATAATAGTTACGATGTTCTCTCATCTCTACCATTTTTAAAAACTTAGGTACTATTATATCATATGTACCTTGTCCATTAATAGAATATCTCATAGTATCATTAACTTCTTTGCGCCCATCAATACTAAGAACCACGTTGTACATATTTTCATTAATATATTTCATATTTTCTTCATTAAGAAGCACACCATTAGTGGTCATAGTAAACCTAATATTTTTATTATATTTTTTCTCTTGCTCTCTTCCATAATCAACTATTTCTTTAACGGTTTCAAAGTTCATTAATGGCTCGCCACCAAAGAAGTCTACTTCTAAATTATGACGACCTCCAGAATTTTTAAGCAAAAAGTCTATAGATTTTTTACCAATCTCAGCGCTCATTAAGCTTCGATCTCCTTTAAAATCTCCTTGAGACGCAAAGCAATATTTACACCGTATATTGCAATCATGAGCTATATGTAGACATAAAGCTTTAACAATAGGCTTTTTGTTCTTAAAGCCTTCATGATTAAAGTAACGATCGTCTGCAAATAAAAGTCCTTCTTCTTTTATAGAGTCTAACTCTTTAATAGCTTCTCTTATCTCTACGCTAGAATATTTGTTCTTAAGCAATTCTACAATGTCTTCTGTTTCTTTATCTGAATAAAAATCTAAAACATCATAGGCTAACTTGTCAATAACATGAACAGCTCCGCTGTTAACATCCATCACCATATAGGTATTATCTTGATAAAATTTATGAATCATTATATAAAGCTCCTTTCATTAAGCCACTTAAGTAATAAAAAATAAGCATAAACTCATTGTATAAAATATAATAGAAACATTCAAGAAAAAAGTCGTATAATATTATCCACTTAAAGAAAAAACAGCAGTGAATTTACACTGCTGCTTAACCTTTATGTAATTATCTGTTTTCACACTCTTGGTTAGCTACTGTACAAGAAGTTTTGCAGGCTGATTGGCAAGAAGTCTGACACTCGCCACATCCTCCCTTAACAGCACTTTTTACAAGAGTTGCGCCGCTCAATGTTTTAATATGTTTCATATGAAAGCTCCTTTCCTATAAAATCCTAATACTATTGCATTATACCACAAAGAAAAAGGAAAAAAAAGCTTATTATTTAATGTTTACCCCTAGCATGCCCCCTATTATTCCTGCTCCCATACTTAATCCAATTTTATATAAAGCAATCCTGTCAACTGAATAATCTGCTATAAATATTTTACTTAAACCAATTAATATCAAAATAAAAACTAATCCTATAATTCCACCATGGAGCCAACCTTTGTTTCTCAAATTTACAGAAGCATAAATCGCCGCAAAAACAATACCAACTATCATAATAATAGACGTAATTAACGGAATAATATTTTCTCCTATACTTGTATATGTTATTAGCACTGCTACTATAAGAAAAAGCAATAGCGATATTATATATCCCCTAATCAGCCCACGTCCATAGATTTTTATATTAAGAGGTCCTGTCTTTACTGTAGTTTTTTTTCCACCCTTCATCATAACACCCCCAGCATTCTTTTATTTAACTCTATGGTTAACAATTTTAGAACCCTATCTGAGATTAGTCTTATTTATACATATGACTCTTAATATAAAAATTATTACTAATTTCACTCTTATAAAATAAAAAAAGCAGCATAGCCGCTTTTTTATTTTATAAACTTTTATCCTGTGAAACTACTGTTCCAACGGACCACTTGGCCATCGTTAGCTTTAATTTATCTGATCCAACTTCAATAGTAATAGCATCATCTTTTATTTTGATAACCTTACCATGAATACCACCGATAGTTATTATTTGGTCCCCAACCTTTAGATTGTTTCTCATTTCTTTAATTTTTTTATCCTTTTTTTGTTGTGGTCTTATTAATAAAAAATAAAAAACTACAAATACACCTAATGGTAATGCTAAACTTGCAATCTGTGCTGGCATACGCATATTCCCCCCTTTACAATGTCATAATCTATTATCTTACATAAACAAATTCAACAAATAAAGCAAATTTCCTTTAAAAACAAATAAAATTAATTTGTGTGTAGAAAAATTCTAAAAAGCTTTTAATAAATTAGTATGCTAATGTGTTAAAACTTATTATATTTATAACCAATTAACACCTATAATTCATATCCATATTTTTGAAAAAAATCTTTTCTATAATCTAATAGTCGATCTTCTCTAATAGCTTGTCTTATTTCTTCCATTAATTTTAAAAGGAAATATAAATTATGGTTTGTAAGCAGTCTTAATCCTAAAATTTCGTTTGCCTTAAATAAATGACGTAAATAGGCTCTTGAATAATTTTTACATGTGTAACAGTCACACTCAGGATCCAAGGGCTCAAAACTTTCCGTATGACTAGCATTTTTAATTACAACTTTACCACGACTAGTCATTGCAGTGCCATTTCTACCAATTCTTGAAGGTAATACACAGTCAAACATGTCTACTCCTCTAATTACACCTTCTATTAAATCATCTGGACTTCCTACACCCATTAAATACCTTGGTTTGTCCTTCGGCATTAATGGTGTGGTGTAATCTAGTACCTCATACATTAAGTGTTTAGGTTCACCTACACTTAGTCCGCCTATTGAATATCCTGGAAAATCTAAGCCTATTATCTCCTCAGCACTTTGCCTTCTTAGATCTTCATACATACCTCCTTGAATTATTCCAAATAAAGCTTGCTTTTCAGTATTTTTATGAGCATCCTTACACCTTTTTGCCCACCTTGTAGTTCTTTCAAGTGAGTTTTTAACGTATTCATAATCAGCTGGATATGGAGCACACTCATCAAACGCCATCATAATATCAGAACCTAGAGAGTTTTGTATTTCAACAGCCTTCTCTGGACTAATAAAATGCTTCGATCCATCTAAATGAGATCTAAATTCTACTCCTTCTTCACTTATTTTTCTGAGTGGGCCTAAACTAAATACTTGGAATCCTCCACTATCAGTTAAAATCGGTCCGTCCCAATTCATAAATTTATGTAATCCGCCTGCTTTTTCAATTAATTTGTGTCCTGGCCTTAAATATAAATGATATGTATTACTTAAAATTATTTGTGAATTAATCTCTTTCAGTTCCTCTGGTGTCATTGCCTTAACCGTTGCCTGTGTCCCCACCGGCATAAAAATAGGTGTTTCTATTATACCATGTGGTGTATGTAGTCTGCCTAACCTTGCTCCACTTTGTTTACATGTCTTGATTAGCTCATACTTAATTGCCATTTTAAATCTTCACCATCCTTATTTTATGAACATAGCATCTCCAAAACTAAAAAATCTATATCTTTCTTTTACTGCGGTCTCATAGGCATTTAAGGTTCTATCCTGACCTGCTAAAGCACTAACCAACATAATTAATGTTGATTCTGGTAAATGAAAATTAGTAATTAAATTATCCACTATTTTAAAACTATATCCGGGATAAATAAAAATATCCGTCCATCCACTACTAGGCTTTATTTGTCCATATGTATATGCTACTGACTCTAAAGTTCTACAACTAGTAGTGCCCACAGCAACTACTTTATTTCCTTGTTTTTTAGCATTATTAATAATACTAGCAGTTTTATCATCTAGAATATAAAATTCCGAGTGCATCTTATGTTCTTCTATTTTTTCCACCTTTACAGGGCGAAATGTACCTAAGCCAACATGCAAAGTAATATATACAACTTTTATTCCTTTATTTTCTATTTTTTGCAATAACTCCTTAGTGAAGTGTAGGCCAGCTGTAGGTGCAGCTGCAGAACCCTGATTTTTAGAGTATACTGTTTGGTATCGTTCCTTATCCTCCAGCGCTTCTGTAATATATGGTGGTAATGGCATTTGCCCTAGTCTATCT
Source organism: Alkaliphilus sp. B6464 (assembly GCF_018141165.1). Taxonomy (NCBI): domain Bacteria; kingdom Bacillati; phylum Bacillota; class Clostridia; order Peptostreptococcales; family Natronincolaceae; genus Alkaliphilus; species Alkaliphilus sp. B6464. The sequence goes on along the minus strand of NZ_CP058557.1, from coordinate 2,411,447 downwards.
AATATTTCTTCAAATACACCATCATATTCAAACTTTATAATTCTAGAGCCTTCTTCTCCCATACCTACAACTTCTGTATGCAGTAGTCCATCACCAAAAACAAATCTACTACCAATCTTTGCTTTTTTTCCTGGCTTGACTAATGCTTCCCACGTGTCTAATTCTATTCTTTTTAATAATAGAAATTCTATTTTACCCCTAGTTACTTCTTTTTCACCAATTAATCTTGCAGGTAATACTCTAGTGTCATTTAATACTAAACAATCTCCAGGGTTTAAAAATTCTACAATATCATAAAAATGCTTATGTTCAATTTTTCCAGTCTCCCTATCCAAAACCATCAATCTTGAATTATCTCTATTTTCCAAAGGTGTTTGTGCAATTAATTCCTCTGGTAAGTAAAAATCAAAGTCTTTTGTTTCCATTTTTTATTCCACCTTTACACCCGTATAATAATGAGTTAGTATTTCATCGTATTTATAGTTCAATTCGGCCATTTTCTTTGCTCCATACTGGCTCATGCCTAAACCATGTCCAAATCCCTTTCCGTGCAGTACAAAAGTATCCGAAATATTTTCAATTACTTCTTCGTCTATACTCCTATACTCCTTTCCGTTAAATATAGAGAGTCCCTGCGAATTGCTGATTTCATATATTCCATCAGCCGTAATTACATGTTTACTCGTTAAGTTAATGGATTCCTCTTTAGATGCACTTCCATTTATAACCATCAGTTGAGATTCATTGTTAGTGTCATTATTAGAATTAATAGAAAACCAACTACTTTTTAACTCCAGAACAGTTCTACTTTTTTGTTTTTCCATAATCTCTTGTCCTTCTGTTCCATATACAACTAAAGATAAAACTCTTCCATTATTAGAAATAGAAGTAATCTTCATATCTAAAATATCTCCTATAAATATATTATGGTTAGCTAAACGGTTTTTTATTTCGTCTTTTGTAAATGATACAGACCAAGTGCTATTTGGCGCATCTAAAGAGAAGTTATCCTCTACTCCTCTAATATAAGAAAGTTGACCTGCCCAAATATTTTCGCTATCTTCAGTATGACCACCACTATTAGAATGATAATAAGGCTCTACCAATGTACCATTATAAGTTATAACCTTAGATCTAGTTTCGTCTACTGCCACATTTGTATTAGGATGCTCTCCAGTATAACCCTTGTATACCTGAGAATTTGTAGTAGAGCACAAATTAAAATCAAATTGTTTGTATTTATTAAAATTAGTAAGGGCAAATCCTCTTGCTGCCACAGCTTGGGCTTTTAAAGCTTCTATTGGCCACGATGCTGGCATTTCTCCTGGCACAACTCCATACAAATACTCCTCCAAAGGTAGTTTATTGATTATTGTCATATCACTATTTGACAACCTTTTTGCAGTAATAGCTCCCCTATAGTTAGTACCCTCTACATTTACTATAGGTGTAGTACCTCTATAATCTTTGCCAGTAAAATAAATTTCATCTGCTGAATCATACATAAATATAGTATTTCCTTTTTCATTAATAACTTGGACCCTAGTAGTAGATGGTTGTATTACTTTAGCATCGTAGCCGTAGTTTGCATTTATTTTGTTTGCTTCTTCATTAGCGCTCGATTCAGTTAAATATAAACCTGAAAAAACCTTCCATTCTTTTTCATAAGATAAGTAGCTATTTACATTCCCTATATTAAGTGAATTCAAAAAATTATAAGCTTCTGAGTAACTGGTAAAACTTTGTCCAATTTGAATATGGTAAGGACCTTCTATATTTGATATATTAACTTGTTCATTTATAGCTCCTGTATACTCCGTAAAGCTAATCCCTTGCCCTATATAGAATTTATCTTTTCTTAATAAAATTTTATTTTCATCTAAATCAAATAAGTTAATGAATTCATCCTGCTGAAAAAATCCTACTCTAAAGCTAGATTGACTTTCTAATAATAATGTTGATTTTGCTGTCCTATCGAAAAAGAGCCCAATTTTTATATTGTAAGGTATCGTGGACTTATCATAAGAAAATGTAGTAGGCACATTCATAAGAACAATTAGTGCAATAAGCATTGGAACTATAATAATTTTTATCCTTCTCATTAAATAATCCTCCCAGGTAAAATAGAATAACTTTATAATTCGACAAAATCTCCTTAAACCCTTTATATTTTTTAATGTAATGAATTTGTAAAATAAACACTAATCCACTCAGAAAAAAATAAGACCTCCTATAGAAGCCTTATTTCAAAGCCCATTATTAGATTCTTCTAGTACATACTATTGTTATTCTTTAAAAGGGATATTAAAATGTTCGTATGCCTTTTTCATTACTACTCTACCCCTTGGTGTACGATTAATAAATCCTATTTGTAATAAGTAAGGCTCATAAACATCTTCTATTGTATTTCTTTCTTCTCCTGTTGAAGCAGCTAGGGTATCTAGGCCTACTGGTCCTCCTCCAAAGTTATTAATCATAACTTCAATCATCTTTTTATCAGTGTTGTCTAAACCTAAAGAGTCAATTTCAAGTAGAGCTAATGCATCTTGTGCAGTATCTAAAGTAATACGTCCATCGCCTCTAACCTGAGCAAAATCTCTAACCCTTTTTAAAAGTCTATTAGCTATACGAGGAGTACCCCTTGACCTTGAAGCAATTTCTGCCGCTCCATCATCATCTATATAAACATTTAAAATATAAGCTGATCGTTTTACAATCTCCTTTAGCTCTTTAATATCATATAATTCCAATTTGGCTATTACCCCAAATCTATCTCTTAGTGGAGAAGTTAACAGTCCAGCCCTTGTAGTAGCTCCTATTAAGGTGAACTTAGATAAATCTAGTCTTATAGATCTCGCACTTGGCCCCTTACCTATAATAATATCTAGCGCAAAATCCTCCATTGCAGGGTACAGTATTTCTTCAACTGTTCTATTAATCCTATGGATTTCATCTATAAACAAAACATCATTTTCTGATAGATTTGTTAATATAGCAGCCAAATCACCAGGTCTTTCTATTGCTGGACCAGATGTAATCCTAATATTTACATTCATCTCATTAGCTATAATGTTAGATAATGTAGTCTTACCTAAACCAGGAGGCCCATATAGTAGAACATGGTCTAAAGCTTCTTTTCTGTGTTGTGCAGCCTCTATAAATATTTTTAATTTTTCTTTTACTTTGTCTTGTCCAATATAATCATTTAAAAACTTAGGACGTAATCCACCTTCAATTTCTTGATCCTCAGGTTTTATTTTATTTGACACGATCCTCTCTTCAAACTCGGATATCATGTTCACTCCCTCCTCTTAATCTATTTCATTAGCCATCTAAGTGCATTTTTTATAATTTCCTCTGTTGCATAGCTTGTATCCTTAACAGCCTGAACTGCCTTTTCTCCTTCTACTTTAGTATATCCTAAGGCAATAAGAGCCTGAACTGCTTCATTGTCATCCTTATTATCATCATTAAATAAGGTGTAATCGTAATCTACATTTGTCTTATCGATTTTATCCTTTAATTCTAACACAATGCGCTCTGCGGTTTTCTTTCCTACTCCTGGTGATTTAGCTATTGAAGCAATATCATTACTTAATATGTAAGCCCCCAATTTACTTGGAGTGTAGGTAGATAGTATTCCACTAGCAACTTTTGGACCTATTTTAGAAACAGAAGTTAGTTTCTGAAACATTGCTAGCTCATCAGTAGAAGTAAAACCATACAAGCTTAACTCATCTTCCCGAACTACTAAATGTGTATAAACAATAGTCTGATCACCCCTTTTAACTTTAGAGACACTATTTGTAGTACTATTAATTCTATATCCGATCCCATTAACCTCGATTATTATTTTATCTAAAATAATATCAACAACCATTCCCTTTAAATATTCAAACATACATATTCCTCCAGAGCCTATTTGATTTTGAACATATCTTTAAAATTTCCCGAATGAGCATGACATATCGCTACTGCTAGAGCATCAGCAACATCGTCGGGCTTAGGTACATTAGGAAGATTTAGCAGTGTCTTAATCATTTGCTGCACCTGCCCTTTGTCTGCCCTACCATAACCAACTACTCCCTGCTTAACCTGCAAAGGAGTATATTCAAATATTTCTTTATCGTTATTAGCAGCAGATAGCACTGCTACACCTCTCGCATGACCTACTAACAATGCAGTTTTAACATTAGTATTAAAAAATAATTCTTCAATTGCTACAGCATCTGGATTATGTTTAATCATAATTTTATTTAAATCCTCATAAATCTTTTTAAGTCTCATAGGTGTAGGCATTGTGCTAGGTGTTGTAATAGCTCCATAATCTATAGGTCGAAATCGATTCCCCTCATAGTGTATTATACCATATCCCATTATTGCAAGTCCTGGATCAATTCCTAATATAATCATTTCTAATCCTCCACCTACCCTTTGCTTTATATTTAGAGTTTCTATTAAATTTGCTATTTTTTAGTTTAGCATATTCTCATTCAAAAGGCCAATTTAAAAAGCAGCTATCTATTTTTCAGATAACTGCTTTTTTGATATTTAAAATATTAACTACTATAATCCTCTAATAACTGATTAACATCTTCCATAGTTTCTACAAGAATACCTCTCTGTAATTTTTCTTGATCAACCGTTGGCAGGAGGTTTATAGGAATCTCTGTTTGATCAACTAAACTTTTTATTCCATCTTCATCATACTTATATATAGCTATATAACCTTTGTCTACAGAAATTACATAATGATTTGGACAAATCTTATTTTCTCGCCTAATTACAATAATGTCTTTTTTAGAAAAGCTTTCTATTTCCCAATTTGGATGATTTTGCTTTAAGTATTCTTCAAATCCCTTTTCATTTAATCCTATTAAGTCTAAAGAAGGCTGCTCCATTTTTTCTATAACACTTTGGCATTGTGTATATAATGTTTTATATACTAATGTAGTCTCGTTACTAATCGTATCCCCATATTTTGTAACTGACATTTCATTATCTTTATTAATATTATACAAACTATCTTCTTGGGCTTTAATTAACGCATTTAATCGCTCTTGTTCCTTTTGTCTTTCAAGCTTTTCTTGTGATATTTGACTCGAATATCTATAGTATCCAACTGTAAATCCAATTGAACTAAAAACCAAGGCTAATGTTAAAATTGAAAGTATTAGTGGCCACATTTTTTTTCTTCTCATTAAAAAAACCTCCTAACTTACTAGCTTATCTAGGAGATTATTCTAACCATTTTTTTGAAATTTATACCTCTTAAGAGTTTTTAAAAAATTTAAGCAAACAAATGTATTATTATTAAAAAATAACCAATACTAATATAGAAATTAATCTTTAATTAGGAGTGGTATTATTATGGATAGACTAGCTTTATTGCTTGTTATTATTGGTGCATTAAATTGGGGTTTAATTGGATTATTTCGATTTGACTTAGTTGCATCATTATTTGGAGGACAAGAAGCTTTACTTAGTAGAATTATCTACTCTTTGGTTGGTCTGGCAGGTATTTATTGTATTAGTCTACTCTTTAGAGAGAGAGATAGAGATACTACTAGAGAATAAACAAAACAAAGGATGATAGAAATCATGCTTTGTTCAGAATGTTGACAAAGAGCTTCTTGATTTTTAAATTATCAAGAAGCTCTTTAGCGTTGCTAAAACTCGCTCAATTGTTTAGCTTCCAAGGGCATAAAGCTCTCAAGTTAGCAATTTTATACAATTCTTTTTTCAAAAGAAATTATAGAATACAGTTATCGTGTTGAATTATGAAGTTAACAATGTTCTTTGAAAACTGAATAATACGGTATTGAAAAATTAGGAGTTTATTATAGTAATATAGGAGATATGGTATAATTTTCTTGTTAGATAAATCAGATTAGTATTATGTTACATTAGCAGTTATGAGGTTAAAACTAATACTGTAGAAGAAATTTGCAGATATGAAATTCCTAATCCTGAGTTTTATAGTCAATATATTCATATTGTTGGAGAAGAAATTATCATGATTAAGATGCATTTTACACATAATATAGTTTTAGCATTCATACCAAGACAAATGTTTTATTAAAGGTATAGCATTTATGGCATAGCCAATATGAGATACCTAGTAACTCAATCATACTAATTCCCCACAAGGTTTCGTTTTTAGTATCCATTTTCTTCAACTATATCGATTCCCTATTTTATAAGTTAATCTTTACTTCTTCATTACTCGTTCCATCTTTTTTAATTCTAAATAATTTCCGAGGATTAGACTGTATTAATATCCCATTGTCATATTCGTTCATACGCTCATTGACTTCTTCAAAGCTTAGTCCAAGGCTTTGAAAATACCTAAGTTTTTGTTGAATTTGCAGGCGTTAACAAAGAAAAAGTTTCGAGCATCCCTCTTTGCTCATCACTAAAATATATATTATTGTTATCTATTGCCATACTTAAATGTACAGTATCGACTTTAAATGAATTATCTAGCTTAAAATTATTAATATTATACCTGACTATATTCTCTGCCCAGCTGTCGGAACAATAAATCCAGTCAGCAACAATAAAAATTTCTTCCACATCTTCAAGACATTTAAAGACCTCTTCATTTACCTCATCCCTAAAAATCTTATAAAGCTCCCTATTACTTACAAAATAAATGAAGTCATCCTTTATGTTTAAATATTTTAATTCACCATTATAGAGTAGTTTTCTCTCGCCACTTTGCTTATCAATTTTATATAATCCATTATTTAAATAAATATAAATATACTTATCATCGTATTATTTAATCAAAAAACTTATATCATATTTGTATGTAATAATAAAAAATACAATAAGTGTTATAATTAAGTAGAGTTACCTTATATTTAATAGTTCCAAAATTGTTGACTAATTTATCTTTGTAGTTAAATGTCTTATTAAGTAGATATAATACCGAAACCGAAATTAAAGCAGGTAAGATTATTGATGGCGCCTCCATATAATTCCATACTTTCAAAATAATATTAAGTATTAATTTAAAGCCTTCATATTTTACATCAAATACTATTGAATCAATTCTAGCAAAGCTATTGCTAATGCGATACTAAATATGCTTAATAGTGCCTGAATAATTGTTAGTGGTATGTTATCATAATATCTCTCAGGTAAAATTGGTATATTTAAATTATACTTTTTATTAATTATCACTCTACATGCAGAGTAAATTAACGATGCTAATATTATCAATAATATAGCTATCAAATATTCAACTCCTTTCTTTAGAATTATAGTAAATCTGTACAAAATTTATAGACATTAATTTAAGTTTTCTATAAATATTGCGTCACTACGCTATGAGAAAGTATTTAACATTATTTTTATTTTCTCTACATAAACACTGGGACCTGTTAATATTGCTTGATTTTCATCTACAGTTACAGAAACTTTTTCCTTCCATAGCCATATATCTGCCCAACTAAGCTTTGGCTTTACTATGAAAACATCATTATTCTCATTGATAATTTTTAATCTGGTATATTCTAAGCAGTCCCTGAAAAGTATTGTAAAACTAACTTTATCTTCTATTGGTATTTCAATTTTGATTTTCTTATATTTGCTAACACTAAAAACGCTATTTAGAAGAGAAATTATCACTATAAATTTCCAATCAATATTAAGCTCACTAAGCCCATCAAACCCTAAAAACATTCCTCCTAAAATGACATAAAGAATTAATCCCATTGAGAAAGTTATGAAAAAAAATTTTAATCTTATGCCTATATTCCAATTATTTTCACTCACAAAATCACCATCTTTCAAATATATTTTTACTCTTTCATATTATTTTACAAGTATGTATCAAATCATTTTCTTACGATATGTTAATTATAACATTAATTTCAAAATATTGTATATCCCTAAACAAATATCTGCTCTCTTTCTTTTTCTTTAAAATCAGTATCCTTGTATAAGCATATTTAGCTATAATACCATTAAAGCTATTTTAAATTTGTTATGTACATTAATGTGTTGAATATTGAAAAATAAAAACGGCTACAACATAAAACGTTGTAACCGTTGATTTTTTCAAATTTGGCGGGAGTACGTGGGAATCGAACCCACCCAAGAGGCTACTAACCCCTCGCGCTGATTTTGAAGACCAGAGGGCACACCAGCACCCATCTACTCCCATTTATAACTGATTATTGACACCAATAGATTATAACATACATATTTTTTAACTTCAATATGTTTTTACATTTTTCTACAATGTTCTCCATTAAATAAATTTAATACATTTACTTATTCCTTAAATATTATTTAATTTTAATGCAATTATTGATGCTAGTGTAGCCTTAATTACATCCCCCACTATAAAAGGAATTACAGCAACTTGCAGAGTTTTCATATATCCCATATTTAGTACATAACTCATATATGTTGCCCCAAATAAGTAAGTAATAGGCATACCTATCAAAATAGTTACTAATAAATATCTGACTAAATTTATTTTCTTTCCTTTTAGATAACTTATTGCAATAGCTGCAAATAGAAATCCAATTATAAAGCCACCCGTTGGACCAAATAATGCCCCTAACCCACCAATTCCACCTGCAAATACAGGTAACCCGATGGCACCTAATAATATAAATATTAAAATAGATATAAAACTATGTATAGGCTTTAAAATTAAAGCTATTAAATTGACTACTATAGTTTGTGCAGTAATCATTATAGGGGTAAATGGTAATGGAAGTAAAATATATGATGATATACAAAGTAATGCTGTACATAAGGATATTTTTGTCATTTCACTTATAGATATTTTCGTCGCTTTATTTATATTTGTTTTTTCCTCCATAATTATACTTCCTTTCGCCAAGTTATTTTAATATATTAATCATCTAGACAAAATAAGTATAACCGAAGTTAATACAATTAGTCAACCTATTTTCATTTTAAGGTTAACCAAATTATAAATAATTGTACCAAAATAAAAAGACCACTATATTCGTGATCTTTTCATTGTAAATTTTTCATTAATCCATTAAATTCTTTTTTGGTAAGATTACGCCACTGCCCTATCTCTAAGCCATCTAGCTTTATATTCATTATTCGTATTCTTTCTAACTTAGTTACTGCATATCCAAATTTCTGACACATTCGCCTGATTTGACGATTAAGTCCTTGAGTTAAAATAATCCGAAATACCTTATCGCTTATTTGAGTTACTTCACAAGGCTTAGTTTTTGTACCAAGTATTCTTACCCCACTTGACATTCCTTGTAGAAATGAAGGTGTAATAGATTTGTTTACCGTTACTATATATTCTTTTTCATTATTATTTTCTGCGCGCAAAATTCTATTTACTATATCACCATCATTTGTTAGTAATATTAGCCCCTGGGAATCCTTGTCTAATCTTCCAATATGAAATATTCTTTCTGGATGCTTAACAAAATCAACTATATTACCTTTTATATGTTTTTCAGTAGTACAAGTTATACCTACTGGTTTGTTTAATGCAATATACACCGGTTTTCTTTTATTCCCTATAGGCTTACCATCAATTCGAACATCATCCCCTGGCTCAACTGTAGTTCCAAGCTGTGCGATAATGCCATTTATAGTAACCCTGTTTGCTTCAATCCATTGATCAGCTTCTCTTCTAGAACAAATCCCAGTTTCACTAATATATTTATTAATCCTCATGTATAAGTCCCTTTCTTATTTTATGAAATTGTATCTTAGAATCATACTTAATATTTCAACTTCAATATAGAATTATCCAGCTTTCTAACTTTGTTATACAGTCTCTAGAGCTTACGGAGAATTATTGAACTTTATACTATTGTTAAAAAACCTTGGTAAATCTTCAATAACTATTTTCCACTCTCCATAATGATTTGTAAATTTAAAATCTTTATTTTTGTAATGAAACTCATCACCAGTCCAAGTTTTTTCACTATAGTCAAATTTAACTACTATAAACTCATTGTATCCGGTCATTTCATAAGAATAAATATTATATTCTCTAACTCCTCGTTCTTTTTGGAAATGATAGTACATAGAATAATCAATATTTACGTTAGACGGATTATATAAAAGATCAAAAGCATTCCGATAATCTTCATTTTTTATAAAATTAAAATAATCTTTTACTATTTCTATAGGAGTTCTAATAGGATTATTAACTAAACTTAGATTTTGCTTATATGCATAGTCCAAAGGCATATACTTTTGCAAAACTCCTTCTTTTTGTCCATCCACTGATATTTGTACACTTTTAATAGTTTTAAGCTCAGTTAATGAATTTACTATTGAATATATGGCCAGTATCTCATTATTACCACCAAATTGCATGTCTGACTTAAATTCATTAGATAAATTAATATAAGCAGTACCATTTTTAGTTACTACAGAGTACAGTTTAGTAGTTGCAGGAATTACAGCTATTTTTTCTTTATCAATAGTTCCTTTAATCAATTCCTCTAAAATTATTCTTTCTCGTTGTTCCACTGTATGTTCAATAACTCTATTTTCCCTAGTTAAATATTGTTTTCCTCCATCAGGAAAATATAGAGTTATAAGTTCAACTGTCTTTTCAGGTATTGGTGCTATTTCTACCTTTAATTCTTCATTAATATTATTATCCTTATTTAACATAATTCTATTAAATGAAATGACTAGAACGACTATAAGAAGTAAATATATCAGAATTTTTTTCATATAAACCTCCTAATTAATCCTTATCGCCTAGCATATATTCCATAGGTAATTTAATGTAAAATGTTGTTCCTTCATTTATCTTACTCTCTACCTCTATCGTTCCTTGATGTAGACTTATAATTTGATGTGAGATAGCTAGTCCTAATCCGCTTCCACCTGTCTGTCTAGACCTTGCACTGTCTACCCGATAAAACCGTTCAAAAATATAGGGGGTATTTTCTTCTGCTATACCTATTCCATTATCACTTATTTTAATTATAGCATATTGTCCTCTTCTAAATAAGCTTACTTCTACTTTCCCACTATCTTCTGTATACTTTACTGCATTATGAATTATATTAGTTAATGCTTGATGTATTTTATCTTGATCTAAATAAATCTGTATTTTTTCCCATTGGTTCAAAATAATTTTTATATTTTTTTCATTCGCTAAAGGCTTAATGGAATTTACAACCTTTTCTAGCAAATAATTCACATAGGTTAATTTATAATCAAGATGTAACTTTTCTTCGTCCATGTCCACCATATTTAATAAATTTTCTATGATTTTATTTAAACGATCCATTTCGGAGTCTATATCCATCAAAAAATCCTTATATATTTCAACCTCTACATTAGGCTGAATCAACAGTGACTCTGATAAAAGCTTCATAGAACTTAGGGGAGTTTTTAATTCATGAGAAACATTAGCCACAAACTCTCTTCTCTGCTTTTCAATTTGGCTTAGTTTGGTATTC